>CAIUOG010000064.1 GCA_903900705.1 uncultured Acidobacteriia bacterium | reverse complement strand
TTGAGCGGCCCGTCGAGACTGATTCGTTTCCTCTTGAACTGCCCGCCAACTCGGCCCGTCAGTTCGGTGACCGGAAAGTCTGCGTCACCCGGCAGCATCGTTTCCGATTGCACGTGGTGCTGCTGGTAGGAGGCTCCGTTCGTCATGGTGAGCGAAGGGGCGGGCTTCTTAAGGCTCAGGGTGTCCTCGCGCGTGTAGCCGTGCGCGACCGTCTTGCAGGCTGTCAGGTGTGGCAGCGCATCGCGAACCGAGTATCGATATGGGAGCGGCTCCGGGTGTGCAGGCTCCAATCGAAGATCCTCGCGTACCCCGACGAAGATGATCCGCTGGCGCATTTGCGGAACGCCGAGCCACTGAGCATCGAGCAGCCGGGCCGATACGCGATAGCCCGAAGCCTTCAGCGCGCGCAGCACTTCGATGAACCAGCCTTTGGCCGTGCCTTTGACGAGCCCGCTCACGTTCTCCGCGACAAAAGTCTTGGGCTGAAGCCCCCGCAGAAGCCGGATGTATTCATCGAACAACGTCTCGTTGCACTGCTGCGCGCCGTGTTCGTAAGTCTTCTTCTGGCCCCATCCCTTTTCGCGGTGGCCTGCCATTGAAAACGCCTGACAGGGTGGGGAACCGTCGAGCAGGTCCAGCTCCCCATGGGCGAGGCCGGTCGCCTGAAGAATCTCTTCCGGCGGAACGATCCGTATGTCCCGGCCATCGAGGATCGCATCGGCGCTCATATTCGCCCGATACGAATCCTGAGCCGCTGGCACGAACTCGTTAGCCCAGACGACCTTGAAGCCAGCCATTCGGTAGCCGAGGCACGATCCGCCGCATCCCGAAAACGTCGACGCCACCGTGAAACCGTTCCATGGGATCGCCGCGACTTCGACCATCGATGGCACGCGATAGGGCGGCTTGTCCGCTGTGGCCTGACGCGGCAACTCTGGCTGGTCGTCGGTCTGGACCGACAGATCCGCAGGGCGACTCTTGATCGACGGACACGCCTTGTTCAGCACGTCGCCCTGGTTGCGGTGCTGGCCGTTCGTCTGGTGCATGACTCGCGTTGCCATGGCGTCAGGCCGCTTCCTCTGCGGCTTCCGGCTTCGGCGCAGCCGCCCCGCTCCAGGTATAGCCGCACTTCGGGCACTGGTGCTCAGTTGGGATCGTCTCGTCGTATTCCTTGAACGACTCCGGTGGCTGTTCATCCGAAGTTCCCGGCTCGAGAAACTTTGAGATCTCGTCCGCGTCGAACCCGGTCAGCGCGGCATCGATACTCAACGCCTGCAACTCGGCCATCTCGGGTGCGAGCAACTCCATGTCCCAGCCGCTCTCCTGGTGGCTGCGGTTGTCCATCAGCCGGAAAGCTTTGATTTGTCCCGGAGTAAGCCCGGTCGCTACGTGCACCGGGACCTTCTTCTCCCCGAGTTGTTTTGCAGCCAGGAGCCGAACATGGCCGGCAACAATCACCCGGTCCCCATCCACGACGATTGGCTGACGCCAACCAAATTCGCGGATCGACGCCGCGACCTTGTCGATAGCGGCCTGCGGGATCTTCCGCGCATTCCGCGCGTAAGGGATCAGCTTGTCGATAGGCCAGAGCTCGATTTTCATGGTCTGCATTCGTTCAAGCGATCAAGTTGCACACGGTCCCGACCGCTATTCCTGTTACCCCGAGTTACCTGGGTAACTCCGGCCCTTGGGGTAACTCTCATCAATTCAGCATCATGGGTGGCGTTCGCTTCTCTCGCGGGCGTCCAAGCAGTTCGAGCAGGTCGGCGTCGCCTGCGTCTTCCTTCTCAATCGACAGCCGGATTCTGCTGACCGGCGACAACCCGAACTCGGAGCAGAAGGACCGCATCAGTGCCCATGCCTGGTTTCCCTGCCGAACTGCCGGGTGCGGTTTCACATCCACGACGACCAGCTTGTTCGTGGCCGGGTCCAGAGCTTTCTTGGCGATCAGCCGACCCTGCTTCAGGATCGTCTCGTAGGCGTCAACCGCCGCATCGTAAGCAACGCAGCAACCTTCCAACATGTGCGCGTCAGGTCTCCGGTCCAGATCCATCGACTCCAGCTCTTCGGACCAGAACTTCCAGGCTTCTCGCGCCCGCCCCTTCAGGTGTTCGGGGCACGGTGGTAGTCCACGCGACGCTTTCGGCTCGGCCTCCAGTTGCTGCGCCAACTTGTGAACGCCCTTCTTTCGGGGGTCCCCGGCGGCGATCTGCGCCCTGAGCGGCTTTGGTTTTCTGCCCGGTCGCATCTCAAAAAACGAAAATTTCTAATTCGCGGATTTTCACAGAAAGGGCCGCGATGGTATCGGGCCGGGATCTGTAGGGATTTGACCCGCCCCTCCCCCTGCCCGCTGCTGTTTCGAGCCGCGTCTTCCGGTTGTGGCATCGGTCGCACCGGGTTCTCAGGTTGTCCAATTCCAGCCTCAGGTCTGGCCGAACCGCAATCGGAAGCTCATGGTCGGCGTGCAGGTGTCTCTCGCCACGCTTCTGCTGCTGCCGCAGTTCATCCAAAACCTTCTCGACCGGCGGGTCGCCCAACTCGAAGCGTCGGCAGTCGGCCACGACATCCGGCTCCCAACCGCAATCCACACATCGCCATTGGTCACGTTGGAAGCAAAGGACCCGGAGCTTTCGGTGATCGGCGTCATAGCCACGCGCTGTCGGCGTTCCGCGCTCTTCATCCCGTTGGCGCCGTGTCTGCCGTCTGTGGTCCGGGCAGTACGGCTCCCCATCACAGGGCGTCGGGCACCCCGTTGACTTGCACGACTGTTTGGGCGCACTTGGCATCTACGTTCTCTGTCAGGGTTGGCCCGTGTTGCGCCACGTTCGGCCCACGTCGCGGCGTGCGCCCGAGGGTGGCACCATTCCGCGTACCATTCGCACAGTCGAAACCGAACGCGCCCCGCGCGCGAGCGACGAAGCGAGCACCGACCTGCCGCCGCTGACTTCTCACTGTTTGGTGCAATCCTGTACTACTTGCAGAAACACGCTCCGGGCATCGAACGCCGTCCCATCGTCAGCCTTCACAAGCAGCTTCCTGTGCCGCCAGCACTGGAGACCGCTTTCGAATTTCTCCGCGTAACTGTAGCGAGTGCCCTGGTAGGTGCCGGGCTGTGGCAACGTCGGATCGTCTGGTAGCCCGAAGAGAATTGCGCGACTGATCTGCCCCTTCCTGCGCCGGACCGTTCGCGCAATCAAACCTAGGGATTCAAGATCCTGAAGCCGCGCTTCGCTGACGCAGGCATAGAGAATGCCGTCAGGACGGTAGACGGGTATTGAAGGATTCATTGTCGTTCCGGGCGCACGTGTAGAACAGAAGTACAGATGCGAGAGGTGGATTATCGAGAGTCCCGGCCCTCGTGAGAACCCGAACAAAAGGGCGGATTCACAGCACGATTATAGGGGTCGTGGGCGGCTTTGTAAAGCCATGTATTAAAGCGAGTTATCCATTGCTAAGCGGTGCTAATTTCGGCCTGAACAGCGCGGTGAGTTCGAAGCGGAGGCAGTGGGCGGTTGCGTCGGGAGCGGCGGTTGAACCTTCTCCGAGCGGGCAACCGCCGTTAGGGCTTCGCCTCCGCATATCCCTGACCAAGCAAGAGTTGCGGCGCGCGGGTGGCGGTAGGGGCGGTAGGGGCGGTTATTTGCAGGATCGTTCTGATTTGTCCCCAGTGTCCGCACTTTCGCCAGATCGGCTGGGGGCACGCGAACACCTTGAACTCGCCCGCGGGCAGAGAGTTAAGTCCGTCATTGACCAGGCCGGACGGCCGGACGCGCGAACGTGACAAGCTGGGTGGCTTTGTGATAGTTTTCATGGGTGGCACCAGAAGAGAAAGAATCGCCCTTCAGCTGGCGCAATGTCTGGGTCGCAGTGTCCGTGGTGGCGTTTTGCGTGACCTTCCCTGTTTTCCTATGGGTGGTTGTTCGCGTCACAGACGTGTATACGGCTTCAGCATCTCTGCCCTCCCAGCCGACGACAACACATAGCGATCTCGTAACAACGGTCTTGGCCGGGCTAACGGTTTCGGTCGCAATGCTCGCCTTGGTTGTGGCTGGCTTGGCAATTTGGGGCTATTATGCTATTCGCGCCGAAGCGACCAGGCAAGCGAAAGATCAGGCCCATAGAACTACGCTTAAGCACATGAGAAGTAAAGCAGTTAGCGACATATTGAAATCGGAGGCCAGAAGATTAATGGCTGAAGAATCCAAGAAGATGGAAGAGGGTGTAGCTCTCTCGTCGGCCTTTCAATTTGATCCGAATGCACCTACAATAGGAATTGGGGAAGATGCGGCGAAAGTCGGCAAGCCCTTAAAAGAAAAGGACACGCAATGAATTTGACGCACGGATATGAGGGAGTTGTACATCGCTTCCAGCATACTGCGCCAGTGGACGTTACTGCCCTCGCTGAAGCGTTAGGATTGCACGTGTGGGAGGAGGACGACCTTCCAGAAAGTGTTTCCGGTAAAATCTTCAAAGACAGTTCCGCCACGTCAGGGTACAGCATCTCCGTTCGTTCCTCGGATGCGTACGTGAGACGACGATTTACCGTGGCTCATGAGATCGCGCACTTTCTACTACACCGGGATAAGATCGGCAACGGATTAACAGATGACGCTATGTATCGAAGCGGGCTATCCACGTGGGAAGAAGTCGAAGCAAATCACTTGGCAGCGGAAATTTTGATGCCGCGCACCTTACTCGCGTCGTACATTATCCAGTGGGGTTCCGAAGTCGACGTATTGGCTCCCATTTTCAAGGTCTCTCGCGCGGCGATGCAGATTCGTCTGAAACCGTAGCGTTGGGAATCTTGGTTTCAAGAGTGCGGGGGATGTTCTCAAAGCCGAAGCAGTGGGCGGTCGCCGTTGTGAGAGGCTGTTGAATCATTGCCACGCGCCGCAACCGGCATTCAAAGATTGCTCAGGGCGGTAGGGGCGGTTGTTTGCGGGATGATTCTGTTTGGCCAGGCAGAACGCAGATAATTGAGGGATGCCAGCGAAGCCGTCATCGGTTGTGGGAACCTGTGGGCTATGCAAAACGACTGACACTCCGCTTTGCTATAGTGACCTGATTCCAAAAGCGATTCCGCGGTGGGTTCGCCTATCGATGGAAGGTGACCCCAATCCGAATCCGGTTGTCATCACTAAAAGCAAAGCAGTTCAGACCAACTTCCGCGTGGCGGAATATTTTCTGTGTCCGGCCTGTGAAGAACGCCTAAATATCGGGGGAGAAACTTGGGTACTTCGCAATGCCTATAGAGGAGGTGATTCTTTCCCGATGCGAGACGCCCTTGCTCAAGCCCAACTAATCTTTCGCCTCAGAGATTCCGGATTCCTCGATGTATCGACTGTCCCGGAATTCCAATTGTCCAAACTTGTCTACTTTGCCGCGGGGATATTCTGGAAAGCCGCCGCGCGCCAGTGGTGGTCGGTTGACCACGACACGCAGCTCGGATTCGGTCCGTACGAGGACCGCTTTAGACGCTACCTGCTGGGGGAGGATGCGTTTCCCGAGAGGGCCGCTTTGCTAATCAATGTTTCGGGGAATCCAAAGCCGTTGATCTGTGCCATGTTCCCGTACTGCGGGGGGCGAATCGCAGGTACCTGGCAATATCGCATGGCGCTTCCCGGTCTGGTGTTTTGGCTGCACCTCGGTCACCTTCCAGTTCATCTGAAGGCAATTGATTCTGTTCGAAATAACGCCGTGTTCTTGGTGCCCAATCTCGACGACGTCTTCGTGAGAGACGGCGGCAAGCTTGTAACGCTTACCACGCCAGTTGCGTCGTTGCTCCGTTAGCGGAAGAGCGAAAATCAGAGGGTCTTCCTCTCAGCGTTGCTAACGAATCCCCACAGTATTGAAGGAGCATCCCCACAAAAGTCCCCACAGTCGTGAAAGAAGGGCGGTTCTACTGGGGTTGAAAGGCGTGTATGTCTATGAAAAATTTGGCTCCTGAGGTAGGATTCGAACCTACAACCCTTCGGTTAACAGCCGAATGCTCTACCGTTGAGCTACTCAGGAGCAAGTACAGGAAGGTCTCTTTAATATTACCGCAACCCCTCGCCCAGATCAAACTTTTGAGCGATTTTTATTCCAGAGTCCGTACGTATTGGCGGTATAACTCCAATCCTTCCAGATGCTTGGCGGTTAGTTCAAAATCGATGTGCCGTGTCAGGTACTCCCTGGCCAGCGCTTCCGGGAAGCCTCGTTCCACCTCGGCCCGACGCACGATCTCGTCCAGGTGCGACTTCCCCCAGTCCCACGAACCTCGAAATGCCGCCGCGACCTCCGGAGTCAGGAACTTCTTTCGGCCTGCCCACACCGCGAATACCATCGGAAGCCCCGTCCATTCTGTCCACGCCGTCCCCATGTCAAGCGTGCGATAAGGCAGAGTCGCGGGGTCCAGATGAAGCGCCGGGTCCCCGATGATCAGCGCCGCGTCACACTCCTCCAGCATCTGCTCCAGATTCGGCCGGTGCCGGGTCACCAACGGGCGGCATCTGTATCGTTCGCGCAGCACCACCCGGGTCAGCGCGACCGACGTGCGGGAACTGGAATCGGCCGACAGGGTGCGGATTTCCCCGAACGGCACCTTTGAAATCAGGAAGATACTGCGAACCGCTCCGCTGCACGCGATGCCCAGTTCCGGCAGGAAATCAATACCCAGCGGATCCAGTTGGGCGCAGGGAACCAGCCCCACATCGGCGGCCCCGGACTCAACCGCCGCCGCGCACAGCGCCGGAAGATCGTATCGGAAATCAAACATCCCCTGCTGCGGGCCATGTTCGAACCCCCACATCAGAGGCCAGGTGTTGAGATAACTGACAGCGGAAACGCGCAAACTCCATGTTACGAGACCCACGTGAACGACCCCGTCCCTCCCGGACTGCCCCTTTCCCTCGAAGGAGATAGAGTGGACCCTCCCGCCATCGTGCTATGTTGCCATTAGGCGATCCACGTCCACCAATAACTAATGCGATCCCCTCTCGCCCTCATTTCTACCTGTTCCCTTCTGCTTGCCCCGGCATTTGCTCAGATCACACTGAATCCCGTACCAACGCGCGTGATCGGACAGAACTCCCTCACCATTACCAACACGAATCCCAATCTCGTTGAAGGCCGTGAGATGTTCAATCCCTTCGGCCTTGCGCTGGATCTCACGACAAATCCACCGGGCCTCTACGTCGCAGATTCCGCCAATAACCGCGTTCTTGGCTTCCGCAACGCGGCCACGTTCTCGAACGGACAGAAGGCAGACATCGTTCTCGGGCAGCCGGATTTCGCCACAACTTCTCAACAGGGACCCGGCAGAGCCCGGACCGCCGGTCTGACCACCCCAACCGGCCTCGCCGTGGATGGATCCGGTAACCTCTATGTAGTTGACTCCGGCAATAACCGGATTTTGCGTTTTCCCAAGCCTCTCACCCAGACAGGCGATCAGATCCCGGACTTCGTGATCGGTCAGCAGTCTTTTTCCACAAACGGCTTCAATCAGGGCGGAATCTCGGCCTCGACTCTCGGCTTCGCCAGTACCACCGGTGTTCAGATCAGCTATCTGAATTTCGATTCCGCCGGCGACCTCTGGGTGGCAGATCCCGGAAATAACCGGGTCCTTCGTTACAATGTTGCCAGCCTCGGCCCCCAGTCGCCCTCCGGGCCTGCCGCCGACATCGTTCTTGGGCAACAGGATTTTGTGAGTGGCGGCTTTTCCACCTCGAATCTCGTTACCAGCGTTTCCGCCTTTTTCGCCCCGTCCGGAATCGTTCTTGATTCCGCCGGCAGGCTCTACGTTTCTGAAGCTCCCTCCAATTCCCGGGGGCGGATTCTGGTATGGAATCCCCCATTTGTCAGCGGTCAGCCCGCCTCCCGCCTGCTTGGCGTGGATCTTGATTCACCGCAACCTCCGAGTGTGAGTGAGTTTCAGCTCAATGGGGGTGTCGGCGCCTTAGTCATGATCGGCAATCAACTCGCCGTGGCGGACGCGGCCAGCAATCGGATTCTTGTCTATCCGCCTTATCAGAACTGGACGGCCAACACGCTGAATCAGGCCGCCGTACAGGTGATCGGGCAGAACGATTTCAACTCCGGCGGCACCAACAAGGCCCAGCCCGCCGCCGGACCCGACACCTTCGCTCATCCCTCGGCGGCCGCCTTTTCCGGCGCCGAACTCTTCGTCGCGGACACCGTGAATCAGCGAGTGGTCGTTCTACCAAAAACGAGCGGCGGCTTCGGCCCCGCCACCAGAGTCCTTGGCCAGGATGCTCTCGATCTCAACACTCTCAATCTCATCGAAGGGCGGGAATTTAACTTCTCTTCGGGTGGTGATGCCGGGATCGCGATTGATCTGAACTCCACGCCGCCGCATCTCTACGTGGCCGATACCTACAACAACCGCATCCTCGGCTTCTCTGACCTCCGCAATCTTCAGCCCGGCGCGAAGGCCGATATCGTGATCGGTCAGCCCGACTTTCAGCACTCCCGCACCAACTATCCTTTCAACGATACAAATCGGCCCACCGCTTCCAGCCTGTCGCTGCCTACCGGCCTTTATGTGGATGCGAGTGGGAACCTCTACGTCGCCGACACCGGGAACGGCCGCGTTTTGCGGTTCCCGAAACCCTTCGATAACTACAAGCCCGGCGTCATGGAATCGGCCGATCTGGTTCTCGGGCAGGTGAATTTCACCACTAAGATCACAGACGCCACCGCCCGCACCATGGCCGCGCCCTACGGGATTGCGCAGGCGAGCGAGCATGGCCTGCTGGTTTCCGATAGTGCCCACAGCCGGGTGCTCTTCTTTCCCGGCACCTCCGCTACGTTTACCAACGGAGAATCGGCCACCATCGTATTTGGCCAGCCGAACTTCACTTCGTTCGGCACGGGAACTTCAGATAACCAGCTCAGTGGGCCGCACCATATTGCCACGGATTCGGATGACCGCCTTTATGTGGCCGATACTGGTAATTCCCGTGTCGCCATCTTTGACCATTCGCCATCGGCAAGCAATGGCGCGCACGCGGCGATCCTTCTCACCACAGGGCTGAGCAGCCCGCGCGGAATGCATGTGAATCAGGTGACGGGCGATATCTGGGTCGGAGACGCGGGCAACAGTACCGCCATTCGTTTCCCCCAGTTCAACGTGCTGGCCGCGAGTCCCAACTTCTCCTCCAACGCGACTCTCCAGGCGTTTGGACCGAGGGCACTCGCGGAAGACGCCTGGGGTAATATCTTTATCGCCGATTCCGCCAACCGCGTCGTCATCCACTACCCGGGACTCTCGACCCTCAACTCCGCGAATTTTCTTTACGGCAACCAAGTCGCGCCGGGGATGATCGCTTCGCTGTTTTCCACCGGCAACTTCCACCAGTTCGGAACCGTTTCCCAGTCCGCTCCCGCCTACAAATTCCCGCTGCCCCGTACGCTGAACGGGCTTCAGGTCCTGCTCAACGGCTCGCCGGTACCTCTTTTCTTTGCGGGAACAGACCAGATCAATTTCCAGGTCCCCATGAGCACCGCCCAGAGCGGTACGGCGAACCTTCAGGTGATTGAAACCGCGACGGGCCGCCTGCTGGGGGACACCACCGTGGCATTGCTCGACGCGGCGCCGGGCATCTTTACGCAGGCCGCCAATGGCAGCGGCGCTGCAATCGCGGTCAACGAAGACGGAACACTCAATACCCAGACCAACCCCGCCACCGCCGGCCACATCATCACGCTGTACGGAACCGGTCAGGGCGTGGTCAACGGCGCCCCGCCGGATGGAGACGTGTCAAACCAGGCATTGCCCTCCTCGCGTCCGCCGACTGTGATCATCTCCCCTTCGGTGCTGGAGCCGATCATCACCGGACCGGACGTGCAGTATGCCGGCCTGGCCCCCGGCCTCGTCGGGGTCTGGCAGGTGAACGTGAAAATTCCGGCCGACGTGATCACGCTGCCGACGAATCCCACGCAGGTCGTCATCCTGCAGAATAGCCATCCGAGCGGTGGTGGCGCGCTGGGACGGCCGGTCCTGATCTACGTGAAAAAACCGTAAAGGCGCGACTTTAGTCGCCCTTGACGGTGTGGCGGCGGACGTGAAGCGCCTTCCCGGTGTTGTCGTCCACTTCCACAATCACCGAGTGCAGTTCCACGCACCCCTTGGCCGCTTCCATCTTGACCGGCATCGCCGTCAGAAACTTCTGCACCACCGGATCTTTTTCCACCCCGATGATGGAATCATAGGGCCCCGTCATCCCGCAATCCGTCTGGTAGGCAGTGCCGCCGGGAAGAATGCGCGTATCCGCGGTCGGGATATGCGTGTGCGTTCCCACCATCGCCGAAACCCGCCCGTCCAGATACCATCCCATCGCCATCTTCTCGCTGGTCACTTCCGCGTGGAAATCCACGAACCGCACCTTCACGTCGTCCGGGATGGATTTCAGCAGCTCATCCATCTTCCGGAAGGGGCAATCGGTCTGCGCCATATAAACGCGCCCCTGGATATTCATCACGGCGCAACGCGCGCCGGAGGGCGTGGTGTGGATATACAATCCCGCGCCTGGAGACGTGTCCGGGTAGTTTGCGGGACGAAGCAGGCGCGGCTGCCGGCTCAGGTAGTCGTAGATATCCCGCTTGTCCCAGATGTGGTTGCCGGACGTCATCACATCAATGCCGTAACGGTAGAGCTCCTCGGCAATATTCGGCGTAATGCCGAAGCCCGCCGCAGAGTTCTCTCCGTTGGCGATCACCACATCGATCCCCTGAGATTTGCGGATGTCCGCCAGATGATCCGCCACAATATGCCGTCCCGCATGACCGAAGATGTCGCCGATGAAGAGTAGTTTCAATGGGTAGAGGTACCTTAGAGGGTAACGAACTTTTATTTTCCCATGCGGATTGGCATCGATTCGGGCGGCACCTTTACAGACTTTGCGGTTCTTCAGGACGATGGCCGTCTGGAGTCGTTCAAACTGCGCTCCAACCCCGCCTCTCCCGCGAGCGTTATTCTGGCCGGGATCGCCCGCGCGCTTCCCCCAAAGACCAAAGCCGACGTCGTCCACGGCTCCACCGTCGCCACCAATGCCCTGCTGGAGCGCAAGGGTGCGAAGACGGCTTTCGTCACCACGCGCGGCTTTGAAGACCTGATAGCCATCGGCCGCCAGAACCGCCCGGAGCTCTACAATCTGACGCCTCTGCCCGCCCGGCCGCTGGTACCGCGCGAACTCTGTTTCGGAGTCGAAGAACGGATTCTTTTCGATGGCTCCGTCGACACGCCGCTCAATCCGGGCAACCTGCGGCAACGTCTCACCGGCGTCGAGTCTGTGGCGATCTGTCTGCTGCACTCCTGCCAGAACGACGTGCATGAGCGCGCGCTTCTGGAAGCTCTGGAAGGCGTGGGCTACGTCTGCGCATCCTGCGATATCTCCCCGGAATTCCGTGAGTTTGAACGCGCCAGCACCACTCTCATCAACGCCTATGTGGGGCCGCTGATGGACCGCTATCTGGGTCAGCTGGAAGCGGCCTGCCCTCACCCGGTCGCCATTATGCAGTCCAACGGCGGCCTGCTGACGGCTGCTGAAGCCCGGAAGCAAGCGGTGCGCACGATTCTCTCGGGACCGGCCGGCGGCATCGTCGGCGCGGTCGAGATTGCCCGTCTGGCCGGCTTCAAAAAGGCGCTCACTTTCGACATGGGCGGCACTTCCACAGACGTTGCGCTCGCCGGCGAACAGCCCCGTCTCACCACCGAAGCCCGCATCGAGACCTTCCCCGTCCGTGTGCCCATGCTCGACATCCATACGGTTGGCGCGGGTGGCGGGTCCATTGCCACGGTGGATGCGGGCGGCAGCCTGCGCGTGGGCCCGCAAAGCGCCGGCGCGGTGCCGGGTCCGGCCTGCTACGGCATTGGCGAAGCGGCTACCGTTACCGATGCGCATGTCGTGCTGGGCAGAATCGGGGCCGACCAGCTGGTGGGTGGCGAAATGCATCTGGACGCCGATCGCGCCACGCGGGCCGTGGCCGCCGTGGGGGAGCAGCTGGGCCTGGGTGTGATCGAGACCGCGGCCGCCATTGTGCGCGTGGCGAATTCGAACATGGAACGGGCCATTCGCGCCGTGTCCGTGGAGCGCGGCGAAGATCCCCGCGAATTCCCGTTGGTGGCCTTCGGCGGTGGTGGCGGCCTGCATGCCTGTGAACTGGCGGAAGAGCTCGGAGTCCGCACCGTCATCGTCCCGAAGCTGGCCGGAGCGCTCTCCGCGCTTGGCATGCTGCTGGCGGACCGGACGCGCGATTATTCCATCGGCGCACTGGGCGCTTCCGATTATGAAGCTCGTTTCCGCCGCCTCGAAAAGCAGGCTCGGAAAGACGTGCGCGCCGCTGAGCTGACGCGTTTTGCCGATGTCCGTTATGCGGGCCAAAGCTACGAACTCACGGTGCGTTTCGGCGGCGATTTTCACGCCGAACACCAGCGCGTCTACGGCTATTCGGACTCCCAACGCGCCACCGAAATCGTCACGCTCCGCGTTCGGGCGATTGTCCGGGTGGAGCGGCCATCGCTCCGGCAGCCCCGGCAGCCCCAAATCTCCTCCGCGGTTCCGGGGAAAAGAAAGGTCTGGCTCGCCGGCCGCTGGCGCAATCTGCCCGCCGCGCCGCGCGAAGCCTTTGACGCGAAAGCCGGAAAAGGCCCCCTGCTCGTCACCGACTACGGCTCCACCACGCTGGTCCCGCCAGGCTGGAGCATGACCCGTGATGCCACTGGAAGTCTCATCCTCCGGCGTTCATGAAAACCCGGTAACCAACCTTCACAAACTCCAGCGGAACCTGACATCGAATTGCAAAGGTTCCGCCAGTACCATTAGTCACAAAGACTCTGAAATGACGCTCTCCGATGCGCTTCTCAGCCTTGTGAAACGGCCTGGCGAACTGCTGATTCGCCGCTGGAACTGGAAAGCCGCCGTCTGCAGCTCTCTGATTCGGGGCATTATTTTCCTGCTGGCCAACCTGCGCTCCGGCTGGCATGCCGCAGTGGGAGCCATGTTGGCGGAGTGGACCTATCGCGCCTTCACTTCCGGGTTTTACGGCTCCATGACCCAGGTTCTGGGTGAGGCCGAACCTGCCTGGCAGGCGGCCATCGCGGCCATGATTCTGCTGCCGTTGTCATCCCACTCTCTGGAATTCGTGGTGCACTGGCTGCGCCACACTCCCCATCTCAAGGCCAGCATCATCGCCTCCATGAGCTTTACGGTGATTTCGACGCTGTTTAATTTCTACGCCATGCGCCGCGGCACGATGGTCGTGGGCGCGAACTCGCCGACGCTAGTGCAGGACATGAAGAATATGCCGAAAGTGATCGGGGGCTTTCTTGCCTTCGCACCGCTTTGGGCGTGGCGCTCGCTGCGGAGCCGTGAAGCTTGAAGACGCTTCACTTCACCAACTCCTGGCACGGAACTTCAGGCGGTATCGGAACTTTTTACAAGGCGCTGTTCGAAGCCGCCAACCGGGAGCGGCAGCAGATGCGGCTGGTGGTGCCGGGGGAGACCTCGCGCGTCGAACTGGTCGGCGAATTCGGCCGCGTCCACCACATCGAATCGCCCCGCGCGCCCCTCTATCCGGAATACCGGATGCTCTATCCCTACCGGTACCTGTTTCCCCGCACCGCCGTCCAGCGGATTCTCAATGACGAGCGGCCGGATCTGATTGAAGTCTCGGAAAAGTACACCACGCCTTATCTCGCCGGGTTACTGCGCACGCGTCGCCTGCCGGGCGTCTCGTATCGGCCCACCGTGGTGGGTCTGAGCCACGAACGGATGAGCGAAAGCATGGTCGCCTACGTTTCCGGGCACCCGTGGGCCCAACGTTTCTGCGCATGGTACATGAAGGCGATTTACTTTCCGCTCTTCGATCACCACATTACGGTTTCCGAGCACACGGCGGCGGAACTGATCGACGCTTCCAAAGGCCACAAAGTCCGTCGCGGCATCTGGATCAGCCCCATGGGCGTCGATTGCGATCGCTTTACTCCGGCCCGCCAGTCCGCCGATGCCCGGCGTGAGCTTCTGGAACGAACCGGCGGCGATTCGTCGACCACTCTGCTCTTCTATGCCGGACGTCTGGCGCCGGAGAAGAACCTTGGTCTGTTGCTCGACACCATGCGGCATCTCGATGCCGATTACCGCCTCGCCATCGCGGGCGATGGAATCGAACTCGAACGACTCCGGAGCGCGGCAGCGCACCGCGGGCTGCGGAATGTCGCGTTTCTGGGGCAGGTGAAAGACCGGGATCTGCTGGCCCGCTACTATGCCAGCGCTGATGTCTTCGTGCATCCCAACCCGCGCGAACCCTTTGGAATCGCACCCCTCGAAGCCATGTCGGCAGGCCTCGCACTCGTGGCTCCGAATTCCGGCGGCGTGACGTCTTACGCCGACGAAACCAACGCCTGGCTCTCGCGTCCGGAAGGTGCGGACTTCGCCGATTCCATCCGTGCGATCCGGCGCGACCCGGCCGCGCGAAAACTGCGCACCGCCACCGGCCGCCGCACTGCCGAACGGTACAGCTGGCCGAACGTCACCAGCAACTACCTGCGGCTCTACCGCGAGATTCATGCCCTCACTCAGGGCGAACAATTGCATTTGACGATCAAACCGCGCAGCTTCTCCACACCCGGCGACGCCTTTGGCCGGGAGTTGATCGAACTGTAAACAAATCATGCGCGAATTGTTTTCCTGATCTCACGCGACTGTAAAGTGACCCCGATATCTTGAGTTATGTTGAAAACAAGACGGTATATCCTGGCATTCGCCGGAAACGCGTTTGCTTTCAGACTGCTCGGTGCGCTGCCCACGCCGGCGCCGAAATTCGACGTCGATCGCCTGCTCGACGCTAACAGCGCGGACCACCCGAATACCTTCAGCCGTAAATACATCTGCAACGCCACCGTGACCCTTTTCTCTTTGCCTCTGGTGACGAAGAGCGGCGTCGGCAGCGGGTACACCGTCATTGAAGAGGCCGCCTGCCCGTCCGGCAACACCATCTCGATCCAGTTTGGCGCCGGTTCCTGGCCGGAAAGCGCCCGCGGCCTGAATCGTCTCGGCTTCATTCAGGAGGCCATTCTGGAAGAGAGCGCCGGAAAACCCGCCGAATGCGCCTATGTCGCGTTCATGACCACCTCGCAGGAGAAGAGTCTCGACCAGGCGAAGAAGGCGCTGGAAACCTCTGGCGCCATCGTTCCCTACAGCGCCGCCCAGGGCTACAGCGGCCATGGCCATATCGCCTCCCGCGTGGATCGCCTGCAGTTTCCTTCGAAGCTCACCTGGCGCGACATCCCTGTTCTGGTCAGCCGGGCCCGCGGCGAAATGGCCGCCGATTCCCAGCCGAAGAAGGACCTGCCCGTTGCCCCCGGCACTCCCGGTACGCCCGCGACCTTCCTCTACGTGGTACGGGCGGCGCTGCGCAGCCCCGCCAAACACACGAAAGGCCACCTGTTCTTCAACAGCAAACAGTTCCTGCTTGAAACCGATAAGGAGCAGGACCCCGCCGTTGGCGCCCACTTCGCAGGCCGGAAAATTGTCGCAAATGCCGACAAGGTGATGAAGCTCTCCGCCACTCTCACCGAGCGCCACACCGGTGAGAAGACCCCGTTCCATCTCTGGTACGAAGCGGGGGCGGAGCAAATGCCTCCCCTCCGTTTCGATTACCAGGCCAAATCGTTCCTGCGGCTGACTTTTGAAGCCGATACCGCCGCCCCCGTCCCGCCCATCCGCCTCGCCCTCGCCGGCTCTAAGGAGAACGCTTGAACACCATTCAGTTTCGCTGGCAGAATCACAACGCCGCCTCTTACCGCACCGGCGTCTCTCTGCACAGCCATACCCTGCACTCCCACGAGTGCCTGGACTTCATCGGTCGCGCCACCAAAGACACTCCGTGGCTCTCCGGCGCTATCCGGAAACAGCAGGCAAAGTACCGTGCCATCAAAGGCAAAGATCTCGATCTCCGGCGCGCCTGGTGGACTCCGCCAATGTCTGCCCGCCAAGCCTGGGATCTCGAAAAGGGTCAGATCGAAAAACAACTCGGGCTCGCCGCCCTGGTGTCTCTGTCCGATCACGACACCATCGATGGCCCTCTGCATCTCCATGTGCTCGAAGCCATGCGGGACTGCCCCATTTCGGTGGAATGGACCGTTCCCTTCCGCCAGACCTTCTTCCACATCGGCGTTCACAACCTGCCGGTCGATCAGGCCACCACGATCATGGCCGCCATGGAAAAGTTCACCGCCAATCCGCTTGAAGCGGAAATCGCTCCCCTGCTCGAATGGTTCGCGCGCTGCCCCGAAACGCTGGTGATTCTGAACCACCCGGCCTGGGACGAGAATCACATCGGGGAAACTCTGCACCGGGAATGCGTGACGGCGTTTCTCGGCCTCTACCGCCCCTACATCCACGCGGCGGAACTTAACGGACTGCGCCCCTGGAAAGAAAACCAGAAGGCCATCCAACTGGCCGCGCAGTACTCGCTCCCCGTCATTTCCGGCGGCGACCGCCATGGCCGTGAGCCGAACGCCTGCCTGAATCTGACCAACGCCGCGACTTTCAGCGAATTCGTGGAAGAAGTCCGCAAAGACGGATGGAGCAACGTGCTCTTCATGCCGCAGTACCGTGAGCCGCTCAAGGTGCGCATCCTCGAAAACATGGCGGACATCCTCGAAGACGACCCCAATCACGCCCTCGGCTGGACGCGCTGGAGCGACCGCTGTTTCTACCTCACAGACGATGGCGTGCCCAAGTCACTGGAAGACTTCTGGAAAGGCCGTTTTCCCGGCGTGATCCACCGGTTCGTACAGATCATGGGACTACTGAAGCATCGCCGGATCCGGTACGCACTGCGCCACGCGCTGCACGAGAATCAGGAATTCGCGCTTTAGAAGCCGGCACGCTGACCCCGGGTATTGTTACGCCGCCCGCACACCTCCTGGTAACGAGTGTTAACTTTGGCGGCCAGTACTCATCCGCTATAAATCCAAAACAATTCCTGACACAATTCAATCGTGAGCAGAGCAATATCGGCCGCGCCTGCCGGACTTAATCCTGCCCACAATTCAGAATATAAGGACACAAAGAAATGAAAAACATGATCATGCGTTTCGTGAAAGACGAACAGGGCCAGGATCTGATCGAATACACCCTGCTGATGGCGTTCATCGCCCTCGCCTCCGCCGCCATCTTCATCAACGCCGGTTCCAGCGTCAACTCCATCTGGAAGAACGCCAGCAACCAGCTCTCGAACGCCGCCGTTTCCGCCAGCTAACTGGCTTTCGTTCCCGTAACGTCCGACAGGTCCGACCTGCCCGGATCCTGAGGCTCAGAATGAGCCGGGGTCCGGGCCAGGCGCGTTCTACAAAGCCCGCAGCTTCACCGCGAATTCCAGCGCCCGGATCAGACTCACCGTGGACGCGAGCCCCTTCCCCGCAATATCAAAAGCCGTGCCGTGGTCAACCGAGGTACGGATAATCGGCAGTCCGAGCGCCACGTTCACGCCTGCCTCGAAATCCAGGAGCTTCAGCGGGATGTGGCCCTGATCGTGATACATGCACACGATGGCGTCGAATTTCTTCTTTCGCACGGCCATGTAGAACAGCGTGTCCGGCGGAAACGGGCCTTCAATCGCCATCCCCTGCCGCTGCGCCCATTCAACTGCGGGAATAATTTCCTCGATCTCTTCGCGCCCGAACAACCCATTTTCCCCGGCATGGGGATTTAGCCCGGCCACCGCGATTCGCGCATTCGGAATAATTCGCCGCACCGCATTCCACGTCATTTCGAGAATCGTACAGATGCGCGTCTTCTTCGCGGCGTGAATGGCATTCTGCAAAGACATGTGGGTGCTGACGTGGGTGACAATCAACTGGTCTGACGCCAGCATGATGGTGACGTCTTCCACGCCGCAGAGTTCACCAATCAGTTCGGTGTGGCCGCAGAAGACGGGGTCCGTCAGCTGCGTGGCCTCTTTGTTCATGGGCAGCGTGACCATGGCGGCGATCTCACCGGCGAGTGCGGCTTTCGTTGCCGAAACGACGTAAGCGCGCGCCGCCGCGCCGGATTTCGCACTGAGTTCGCCCGGCGTGACGTCCGCCCGCGTCATCAGGCGATGGTCCAGGACGTTGAGTGCGGGGCCCGGCTGGTATTCGGCGGGCGATGCAATGCCGAGCAGTTCCACTCCATAGCCCAGCGCCGCGTTGTAATGCGCCAGCACCTCCTGATCGCCATAAGCGACCACGGGAAACTGAACTTCGCCTGCCGCCCAGGCCTTCAGCAGGATCTCCGGGCCGACGCCGCTTGGGTCGCCCGTGGTGATTCCGTAAATGTCCACACCCGTAATATCTCAAACCGGCGACCGCGTGCTCCCCGCAACCCGTCACGCCGTATTTACGTCGCATAAAGCGGAGGCTTTTTATGAAAAAGCTGATTGGTTTTTGTGCGGTGCTGGCGACCCTGTGGTTCGTCGGCCTGACGCAGGGTGTGGCGCAGGCACAAAAGGAACAGCGCAGTGCGGGCCACGTACCCTCGCACGGTCCACCGCCCGCCAGACAGCCACGCGTGGCCCCGGCTCAGCCGCATGGCTATGCGGATAGGAACGGACACCCCGAAGCGCCGCACGTCCACCCGAACAACAAGTGGATCGGCCATGACACCGGTCGCAACGACGCGCGGTTCCATCTGGATCACCCCTGGGAGCATGGACGCTTTGATGGTGGCTTCGGACGCGGACACGTCTTCCGGGTGGAAGGCGGCGGCCGAGAGCGCTTCTGGTTCGGCGGCTACTACTTCTCCGTGTCGCCTAGCGACTACCCATTCTGTGACGGCTGGTTCCGGGACCGCGATGAGATCGTGATCTATGAAGATCCCGATCATGACGGCTGGTACCTGGCTTACAACGTCCGCCTCGGGACGTATGTGCACGTGATGTATCTGGGCCGGTAGTCTGACATACGCTGGAATCATGAAAAAAGGGGCTGCTTCCGCAGCCCCTTTTCGCGTTCAACCGGACTTACGCCTCAGAACCGGAAGTGAGCCGAAAGCATCATCACGCGCGGCCCGCCCAGGGTGTTCTGGACCAGACCGATCGAAGCGGACGGCGCGCGCACCGTCACCTTCGTGATCGAGTTGCCCGAACGCGTCACGCTGTACAGGCTGTTATTCCCGTTGGGCGCGTCAAAATCCGGGTGGTTGAACACGTTGAAGATGTCGAACCGGAGGTTCAGCATCATCCGCTCCGTGATGCGCGTGTTCTTCGAGAAAGACGTATCGAAGCGCGTCTGGAACGGAGCGCGGAAGGTGTTCCGGCCGGCGCTGGAGAACGAACTCTCGTACGTGTCGCAGACCTGCGCGCCGCTGACCGTGGCGCAGGGCGGCACGCCAAACGTACCGGGAGCAACCGTGGGAATGTAGAGCTTCGACGAATCCACCAGCAGGTTATTGACGTTGATGCCGGTGGTGCCCTGGAGCTTCACCTGGTTAATAGTGAGGCCCGGCGTGAAGCCGATAATCGGATCGGAAATATTGACCGTGGTGCTGTTGTACACGCTGGCCAACGCGCCCGAGTAGTCGATGAAGTTATAGGGCTGCCCACTCTGCAGGCCAACCAGGCCATTTAGCGTCCAGCCATTGGCGACCATCGCGAGGAGACCGGTCTTGGCCTGCACGCCGGGGATTTCGTAGCTGTAGGTCCCGTTGAAGACATGCGTGCGGTCGAAGGTCGCCGTGCCGTAGGACGTGTTCTGCTGCAGCGGATTGTTGCCGTTGAAGAAGAGGCCCAGGTTCGACTGAATGTCGAGCGCGTGCGACCACGTATACGATGCCGAAGCCTGCAGGCGGTGGCTCAGCCGCTTCTTCACGCTCATCTGCAGCGCGTCGTAGTTCGACGTGCCGGTTGCCTGATAGAGCACCGAGTTGGTGGAGTAACCGAGGTACGGAACGCGCAGATCACTGTTGCCGCCTTCGAAGGTGGCAATGTTTTCAGCAGGCACGATGTTGAAGCCGTAGCTGGAAGTCTGGCCATTGATGGGGCTGCCGGCGGTGGCGATGCCGCCCTGGTTGAAGGGAATCGGCAACACCTGATTGGCGCCATGGTTGCCCACATAGCCCACCGTGATCACCACGCTGTCGAGCGGCTGATACTGCACGTCAAAACTCCAGTTCGAGGTGTACGGCAGCTTGTTGTGCGAATCATAGCCGCCGAAGATGTAAGGGGCGGAGCCCGCAATCAACTGGGCCATGTTGGGCAACTGTCTCGCGAGAATACTGGGGTCGCCCGGGGTGCCCGGAGCGGTGGGACCAAAGGGGTTGGAAAGCGTGCCGTTGGTTGGCGCACTCAGGGGCACCGTGAAGGGAAGTTGCATGGTCACACCGAAGGGGCCGCTGAAGCCACGGCCCGCTCCCGGCGAGAAGTAGGTGAAGAGTTCGCCGCGGTCATAGTAGAGACCGAAGCCGCTGCGGAGGGTCAGGTGGTTGATGAACTTCGGGCTCCACGCCACGCCGATGCGCGGGCCGAAGCCCTGCTGCGTGTTCTTCAGAGTCGAATTCGAGGTGCCGGGCGTCGCGTACTTCGAATTGCCCGCAAAGACCAGACCGCTGTTCGTAATGGTGTCGGTCTGGGCGTTGTAAGCGTAGGCGTTCGAGTCAAAGTTGACCAGCGTGCCGTTCTTTTCGCTCAGCGGACCATCAAAGTCATAACGCAGACCCAGGCTGAGCGTCAGGTTGCTCTTCAGCTTATAGCTGTCCTGGATGTAGGTGCCAATCTGGTCGGCGCGATAGTAACGGTTGGCCGCGCCGTTGTAGAACGTGGAGGAGGAAGTGTTCTCAGCGCCCAGCAGGAACTGCGCGAAATTCGTGAATGCAATCGACGCCGCCTGCGTGTTGTGGTTGATGATATTCAGCTGCGTGTGGTTCCAGGAGACGCCGAAGGAAAGCGTATGGCGACCCTTCACCCAGCTGCCGGTGGAGCTGAGGTCCCACTTGTTCTGGAACATGCCCACGTTGGCGAAGTTGCCGCTCGGGCCGAAGCTCATTGTCTTGTTCAGGGCAAGGTCGGTGGTACCGAGCGAGATGCCCGGGAAGGTGGAAATACCCCAGAGGTTGATGCCCTGGTCGCCCGGCGTAAACGGCTGCTGGGTATTCGCATACGAACGCATCCGGACGTAGCCCACCTTATTTTCCCAGGTCAGGTTCGGCGTCAGAACGGTCGTGTTGTCGATGGAAGCCAGTTCGGAACCGGAGTCGAGCGACTTGCCGAAACCGTTGATCGCGGTGCCGCCGCCGTAGGGGTTGTAGTTGGGCGAATCCTGATAGAGCAGCTTCATGCTCAGGCGTTCGCGCTCAGACCAGTTGTAATCCACGCTGCCGGTGGCGATGTCCGCGGTGGACTTGCTGGGCTTGCCGGTGACGCTCACGTTGTAACCCAGCTGTTTGGCGGCAACGGGATCTTTCACGGTCGCGCTCGGGATGAAATAGGTTCCGTTGACCTTCGCGTTCAGCAACTTCAACGCGGCGGGGTCGATCATGCTCTGCGGAACGTTCACATTCAGGTTGGCCTGCGCGACGGCGGAGAGCGCCGCGGCGCTGCGGTCGTCCGTCAGACTCTGCGGAACCGTCGCGGTCTGCGTTCCGGCGAGGTTATCACTGATGCGGAGCGACTGGTAGGAACCGAAAAAGAACAGCTTGTCCTTGATGACCGGACCGCCAAACGTGCCGCCCGGGCGGTTGTAGTGCAGTGGCGGAACCTTCTGGCCGGCGGGAATCGACGGCGACGCGTTGCGGAAAAACGGCGCGGCATTAAAGATATTGTTCTGCAGATACTCGTAGACTTCGCCGTGGAACGCGTTGCTGCCGGATTTCGTGATCACGGCAATATGCGCGCCGGATTTGGAACCCTGCGTGGAATCGTACATCGCGGTATTCACGCGGATTTCTTCCAGCGTTTCCTGCGGCGGCGTGGGCAGCGCCTGGCCGATACCGTCAAACACCGAAGTATTGGTCCGGACTTCGCCCGCCACGCTGTTCCCCTGGCCCGTGTTCGACGTATAGCGGCTCGAATCCACCTGGCTGGTCGACTTCCCGTTAAACAGGTTGTCCGAGTTCACGCCGTTGATCACGAAGCTGTTCGAGGAATCGCGCTGGCCGTTGGCCCAGATCGCCTGGTTGCCCAGGCCGGTGTTGGAACCGGTGCCGCCCAGAAAATCGGCATTCACACCGGGCGAGAGCAGCGCCAACTGCGTAAAGCTGCCGGTTCCGAGCGGGGTTTCGGTAATCGTTTTCTTGTCCAGAATGTACCCGTTGGTGGGATCGGTTTCGTTCAGCAGCGGGGTTCCCGTCACTTCCACGGTTGTGCTGACCGCGCCCACGCGCAGCGCGCCATTCACCGTCGCGGCGCGTTCGGCCTGCACCAGAATCTGCGGGTGCGTTTCGACTTCGAAACCCGTCTTTTTGAAGGAGACCGAGTAGGCGCCGATCGGCAGGTTCGGAATCTGGTAGAGTCCGTTGCTCTGCGTGGTTGCGTTCACCTGGAGGTTGGTCGCCAGGTTCTTTGCCGTGACGCTGACGTCGCCGACCGCTGCGCCCGAAGCGTCGCTCACATTACCGAGAATGGTGCCAAGTAAGCCCTGTGCGGGGGCAAAGCCGGGCAGCAGCATCGCCAGGCCCAGCACCGCGATGATTCGTCTTTTTTGCATAAGTGTTTGGAAGGTCCGGAATCCGGATTGAACCCTCACGGTAGCAACGCAATGTTAGAACCGCGTTACAGGCGGGCCAGAGCTTTGTTACATGAATCCGGCTGGCGCTCCGGACATCCAACCAAAACGAATGTCCTCAACCAATCTCTTCAGCGCTGGCCGGATTGACGGCTTTGCAACCCCGAACCGGATCGTGATGGCCCCCATGACGCGCAGCCGCGCATCAAACGAAGTCCCCTCCGAACTGGCGATTGAGTACTACAGCCAGCGGGCGACGGCGGGACTCATTATTTCCGAAGGCACCGCGCCATCCGCCATGGGCATTGGCTATGCGCGTACACCGGGCATTTACACGGCGGAGCAGATTGCCGCGTGGAAGAAAATCACGGACGGCGTGCATGCCAAAGGCGGACGAATTTTTCTTCAGATCATGCATGTGGGCCGCATTGCGCACTCGGCGAACCGGTCGATCCCGGACGCGCCCGTGGCCCCTTCCGCCATCCGGGCCGCCGGCAAGATGTGGACGGACACGCAGATGATGCAGGACAACGACCTGCCGCGGGCGCTCGAAACGGCCGAGATTCCGGGCGTGATCGCCGAGTACGCGCAGGCCACGCGCAATGCGCTCGAAGCCGGGTTCGATGGCGTGGAACTGCACGCCGCTTCAGGCTATCTGCCGATGCAGTTCCTCTCCACCGGCAGCAATCACCGCACCGATCAGTACGGCGGCAGCGTGGAAAATCGCATTCGTTTCGTGGTGGAGACGCTGCAGGCGATGAGCGCGGCGGCGGGCGGCGCGTCGAAAGTGGGAATCAAGCTGAGCCCGGGAATGGCGTTCAACGATATTCAGGACGACAACCCGGTGGAAACCTACACCGAGCTGGTGAAGGCGATTTCCCCGCTGGGCCTGGCGTACCTGCATGTGATGCGGTCAGCGGAGCCGGCGAATATCCTGGGGCTTCTGCGGCCTCTCTTCAACGGTCCTTTCATCGCGGGCGGCGGCTTCGACCTCGCCTCCGGCAATGAAATTCTGAGGGAAGGCGGCGCGGATTTCGTGGCCTACGGCCGGTTCTATATCTCGAACCCGGACCTGGTGGCGCGGTTCGAAAACGGGGCGGCGTTGGCGGAAGCGGACGCGTCGACGTTTTATATGCCGGGTCCGGCGGGGTACATCGATTACCCGGCGCTTTGAAGGCGGGGGATTTGAACTTCAGTCCAGAAAGATTTCGACATTCTTCGATGTCCAGGTCGCAACCCCACATCCGAAGAAGTCGGTGTCTTCAGTCCAGATCGGGCAGCCGAGGGCGAGAGCCGATGCAAGAATCGGCCAATCATCCGGATCGCGGGTTCCGAGCCGCTTTCTGGCTTCCGTCTCGTGGTGACCGTAGATGTCCGGGCCGACCATTTCTACAAGGCCCACCAAAGCGGCTAGCAGGCGAAGGGCCTTTGCCGGCTCCCCTCCGCGCCTCGCGACAAGTGTGGCGAGATGTTCCTGTGCTTCAGACAGAGCTACTTCAGGAACAAAGAACGAAGCGCCGGCAGCATAGTGTTCGAGGATCTGCCGGGTCCGGACGCCCAATACCGCGCGAATCAGGATATTGGCATCGAGCACAAGTGCTCTATTTTGCATTCCGTTTCTTCTCGCGGGATGCCTGCCGAATTTCCTTCAGTTCAACCATGAGTTGGTCTTCCGAAGCACCCCACGAAGCGATCATAGCGTCGAGTTCTCTGGCGGCAGCACGCATCGCCTCCACTTCCACCTTCCGATCTCGCTTTTGGGTCGGAATGAAGAATCCCAGGGTTTCGCCGTGACGGGTGATTGCCAGCGAGCGACCGCCTTCGAGGTAGCCTGCGAGGTTCTCACGAAACTCGCGGATGCCGATCTTTTCCGCTTCCATATTGTGTACACATTGTACACAATCGAAAATGGTTGAATCTCGGAGCCCTCAAACCTTCATGGGCCGGTCAGTCAGACGTATTCTCGAGCGCAGCCGTACGACCGGGCCGTAAGCGGCGGATCTGTCCGGGCCGCAGCCGGAAATATGGCAGGCTTCTTCTGAAACCCCATGCCCGAAACTCCCACGCCCTCCGCTGATCTCGGTGGTTTGGAACAGCTACTTGCCAGCCTATCAGAATGGGAGAAAGTCTTCGACCCTCAGCTTATTCCTGCGACCCTGTATCACTACACCACATTCGAGGGTCTACAGGGTATCGCGAAAGAAAACGCTTTGCGGGCTACCTTTGGCAAGAGTCTCAATGATTCTTCTGAAGGGGAGTTTGGAAAGACCATAGTTTCGAAGTATGCTGATGCCGTGTCAAGGGAGCGGCATCGCCCGCCTCTTTACATGACCTTGCCTGCTCCAGAATCCATGTTCGTAACCTGTTTTTGCGAAGACGGTGACCTCTTGAGTATGTGGCGGTGCTACTCGGCGCAGGGCGGCGGATACTGCCTGGGATTTGACGGCCCCCAAGTGGCAGAGCTTGACCGAAGCGAGATGAAGGCGGGCGAGTACGCCGCGCGACCGGTGAAGGTCTTTTATGGAGAGGCAGGATCGAAGTCGCTTGGCGAGTCAATGGCGACAGGTGCCCACATGTGGGCTGAATGGGCCTTCGAAAACATGATCAAGCATGGTGGATTCGCCGAAGAAAAAGAATGGCGAGTGCTTGTGCCTGCCCCGCCAGTTTCCCAGATGTCCTTTCACAGCAGCTATTCAGGCATCAAGGCATCGGTCCAGATTAGACATCGTTCGGGGAAACTCCCCCTGAAGACGGTAAGATGCGGCCCAACGGTTCGCCCCGAAACCCAAACGGTCGTCAAATGGATGCTGGAGAAATACGGATATCCAGAAGTGACGGTTTCCGGGTGCGAAATTCCTTATCGGTTATGAACACTGCCTTCGCGACTCACGAACGCCATGACGCCATCGCAATCCATCATGTCGCTGCCATTTCGATAGTGCGCCCAGGCTGATTGCTTCTGGATGGCAAACGCCATGATCTGAGGCTATGCAAAACCCCGAGATCATTTGGCACCAGGGGATGGGTCACGTACTGGCAGAGCGAGCTTATTCTCGGCTCCGAAAAAGCGAGTGACTATACAATCGTTAAATTTGGTGGAGGCGGGGGGAGTTGAACCCCCGTCCGAAAAAGCCCGAAATGAAGAGACTACGTGCGTAGCCTGACTCTGTTTCTTATCCTCTACCGAAGAGCCGGCAAGATGGTAAAGGACCAGTCCGATTGATCTCGGGTCTCGGCTCCGAACAGAAGCCTGCTCCCTATCCCACTATATGACGCTCACTAACCAGCCCATGGGCTGACTGGCCGGAGCGCACTGACTTAATTTTTAATTAAGCAGCGTATGCAAACTGCGTGTTATTGGCAGTTTTGTTTTTCCGATCGTTTAACGGGAGCTCGGAACCCGGCACGCCTCCGCATCGCGATTCATTCCCGTCGAATCCAATGCGCCCCCAAACCCTTGGAGAACTTCAGTCTATCAGTTCTTCAGATGCGGAATATGACAAAAGGGTTCCGACCTCCCTGCCGCCCGCCGGTAGAGACACGCGCCGGTAGAGACACGCGCCGGTAGAGAATAGTGGCGTGCCCGCAAATTCCACCACCCGCTTCAGTTCCCGCGTCGCCAACTACGTCCGCTTCCGCCCCGGCTATCCGCCCGCGCTCGTGGAACTTCTGGCCCGCGAAGCCGGCCTCACCCCCGCCGCAGCCATTGCTGATATCGGTTCCGGCACCGGCCTTCTCGCCAAAGTCTTTCTGGAAGCCGGGTACTCCGTCACCGGCGTTGAGCCCAACCGGGAAATGCGGCAGGCCGGCGACCAACTGCTTTCCGCGTTCCCGGCCTTTCGCAGCGTGGAAGGCGCCGCTGAAGCCACCAATCTGCCGGGTGACACCTTCCGGCTCGCCGTCGCGGGCCAGGCCTTCCACTGGTTTGACGTGCCGAGCGCCCGCGCGGAATGGGTCCGGATTCTGCAGCCGGGCGGCGTCGCGGCACTCATCTGGAATGAACGGTATGTCGAAACCCCGTTCATGCGCGACGTGGAAGCGCTCATCGACCACTACGCCGCTGAGATGGATAGCGACGGCTCCATCCGGGAAGCCGGCCGCTCCCGCATCCCCGCGTTTTTCGCCCCCTCCGCCTTCCGGCTGGACGAATTTCCGAACTCCCAGCGGTTTGGCCTCGAAGGGCTCACCGGCCGGATCGCCTCCTGCTCGTTCCTGCCGAACGCGGGGGACCCACGCTACGACCAGATGTCGCGGGACCTTGAAGCCATCTTTCACCGCTACGAAAACAGCGGGGAAGTGCGGTTCGATTACCGCACCAAAGTCTTTCACGGAAGACTCGGGGACTAAAGCGGCGTATAGGGCCGCAGGTCCGTACCCACCCGCAGCGCCTTCGAAACCACCTGGTCCGGCGGCAGCGACAGCAGATGCGGCCGGATCCCGATCAGCACATTGCTCTCTTCCTTATCCGTCGAAATCTGCCGAAACAGGTAGCCGAAGTAAGGAATACCCGCCAGCCCCAAAAAACCACTCGTCGCCTTCGAATTCGTCGTGTTCAGCAGCCCGCCGATCACGGCCCACTCGTCGTTCCGCAGCCGCACCTGGGACACCAGGTTTCTCCTCCCGATCACGGGGATATTATTGATCGCCTGACCGGTCAGTACTTCGAAACTGGTATCCAGCGTCAGCGTGACCTCGCCCAAGCCGTGCACGAACGGCGTC
The DNA here is from genome assembly GCA_903900705.1 of uncultured Acidobacteriia bacterium. Taxonomy (GTDB): domain Bacteria; phylum Acidobacteriota; class Terriglobia; order Bryobacterales; family Bryobacteraceae; genus BOG-234. Next base: position 58,883 of record CAIUOG010000064.1, on the reverse strand, counting down.
ACCTTCATGGTCAGCCCCAGATCTTCGAACTGAAAGGATGGCGGCGGGGAATAGACCGTGCCGGTCTGGCCGGAGGTATTGCCAAAATAGCCGCCCGTGATCACCGGGTACTTCTCCCCCACATGCAGGCTGGCCGGCTGACCCGCCACCGAACGGATCTGCGCCTGGTAGAGCGACTTCGAACTCGTGAACGAGTCGTTGAACATCGCCTGCGCCTGCGCAATCCCGATCCCGATCAGCGTCCTGCCGCCCCCGAACGTAAGCAGGTTCGTCACCCCGGACGGCGTCGCAATCACATTGTTCAGAATGTGGCCCAGGTAGACACCGGAAAACGTGTTCGTCACGCTGAGGCCGTAGTTCGCCAGGTCCGACGTGGCCACCTGAATGAACTCCAGCTCGATCATCACCTCCGGCCGGTAGGACAACAACTGCTGCAGCAACGCCGCGGCGGGCAGCACCCGGGAAACGCGGTCGCGCATCACAATCTTCGCCTGCGAGGTGTCCCACGCGATCTTTTCGATGCCCGACGTTTGCCGCAGCACCTGTGCCAGTTCCGTCAGCTCCTGCGTCGTCACCGCCTGGGGCACCGGAATGGCGATGGCCATGGTCTGCTCCAGGTCAGTCCGTTTCTGCAGCGTGTCCTTCGCGACCATCAGAACGCGGGCGGAGAGCGGAATCAGAAAAGAGCCGGTTGCCGCTTCGAGGCCATGCAGAGCCTCGCGGTAATCCACGCCGCTCAGCCGGAAGGCGATCTTCTGCGCTTCCTTCGGGTAATCGCCGTCGTACACGATCTGCAGGCCGAACCGCTCGGCCACGGTGTCGAAAAGGGTTCGGGCGTCGGCATTCAGGTCAAAATCCTGCGGTCCGCGCCGGGCGGCCAGGGTTGGCAGACCTTTCAGTTCGCGGGCGTCGGCCATTTCCCGCTCAGTCATGCTGTCGAAAACATCGTCGGGGCCGATGCCCAGGCCGGGCTGATCGGCGGGGGCTGTGGTGTCGACTTTCTTTTCCACCTCAGCCTTTTCCGGGCGTGGTCGCGGCTTCGACTCCTGGGCCGCTCGCGTCTGCAGCAGCGTCATCTTCGACTTGTAGCGGCGATTCCGGGGTTGCAGCGCGGCGGCCTCGGAATAAAAAATGTACGCTTCGGCGTTCTTGCCGGCTTTTTCTGAACGCGCGGCCTTCCGCGCCAGCGCCATAGCCAGCTCTTTGGGCGAATCCGCGGCGGTATTGACTGACGCCTGCGCGCAAACCGCCCCAACCAGCAGCAGCAAAGCCGGCATTGCAGCGCGAAAAAGGCGAGGCACGATCAAAACTGTCTGACGCCCGGCGAGGCTCACGCGTGCAGTCCGTCCGCCAACCCTGTGAGAACATCTTTATCGTATGCATCTGCTGACGCAGCTTTCGGCCGATCCACTGGTGCTGGTCCTCCCACTGCTCCTGTTCCTCGGAGTGGTGGCCGCCGGCCTGCTACTCCGCCGGATCGTTTTCCACGCGTTGCAGGGCTGGTCCCGCCGCACAGACAGCAAACTCGGCGAATTGCTGACGTCCACCCTGCGCGGGCCGGCGCTTTTCTGGGTCATCATCTTCGCCCTGCATGTCGCCACCGGGAACTCTTCGCTTCCGGTAAAACTGCAGAGCCCCATCCACACCGCGCTCGAAGTCCTCTGGCTCTGGTCTCTGATCTCCGCCGCCAGCCGGTTTCTGGGCCGGGCCATTCATTTGTATGGCGAACGCGTCACCGGCAGGCAATCCGTTACCAGCCTGACGGAGAAACTGGCGCAGGCCGTGGTGGTGGTGATCGGCGTCATCTGGATGATGAAGGTGGTTTTCGACCTGAACCTCACGCCCATCCTGACCACTCTCGGCGTCGGCGGCATCGCGGTCGCCCTGGCATTGCAAGATACGCTTTCCAACCTTTTCGCCGGATTCTGGGTTTCGATCTCCGGACTGGTGTCGATTGGCGACTACATCAAGCTGAATTCGGGCGAAGAGGGCTACGTCACCGACATCAACTGGCGGTGCACCACCATGCGGACCGTCGGCTACAACCTGGTCGTGGTCCCCAACAGCAAGCTCGGCCAGGCGATTTACACCAACTATTTCCTGCCGGAGCCCCGCATGGGCATGTCGGTGTCGTTTGGCGTCAGCTATTCCTCTGACATTGACCACGTGGAAGCCGTGCTGCTGGAAGAAGCGAAACTAGCTGTGGGGAAGATTCCCGGGCTGATCGCCGAACCGGAGCCCACCATTCGCTTCAACCCAGGCCCGGGCGACTGGTCGCTTGTCTTCCAGATCAACTTCAACGTGGCGAAGTATTCTGACCAGTTTCTGGTGCAGAGCGAGATGCGAAAACTGCTCTATAAGCGGCTGCAGAAGGAGGGGATCGGGCTGCCTTACCCCACGCACACAGTGCTCCTCGAACCCACGAAACCCGCATGACGGAACTGACGCTGCTGTTTGAAGATTTGTCGTCCGGTGGCTTGCCGCCGGGCTGCGCTCTCGATCTCGCGTGTGGGTCAGGCCGTCATGCGCTCTGGCTGGCGGAGAGGGGCTGGGAAGTGACCGCGGTCGACCTGCTGCCGCAACAACTGAACGGCGTCACCTTCGTGCAGGTGGATCTGGAACAACATACGTGGCAGGTCACACCTGCCGCCTGGGACCTGATTGTCTGCTGGCTCTACTGGCAGCAGGATCTGTTGCCGGCCATCGCGCGCGGCGTCAAACCCGGGGGCCTGGTCGCGCTGGCCGGCAAAACCAGCGGGCGTTTTGCCACCTCGCTCGCCAATTACCGCGCTGCGTTTTCCGGCTGGACCGAACTCGCTTCCGGCGAAGATGGCTCGAAGGCCTTCTTCATCGCCAAAGCGCCCGCCTTCGCCGCCAGGTAGTCCACCATCTGCCCCGCAATATCCACGCCTCCGTATAACTGCGCCTGCGGATAGTAGGTGGGAAAGTTTGCTTCCAGAAACCACGCATTGCCCGCCGGATCTTCCAGCACGTCCACACCGGCAAATTCGAGTCCGCTTGCCCGCGTGGCGCGAATCGCGGCGTCGACCACGGCGGACGGCGGAACGGCGTCGAAGTCTTCACGGCTGCTGCTGCCGGTACTGCGGAAATCATCCGGAACCCGTTTATTCCGGTACGAGGCAATCGCCCTGTCGCCCAACACGATGACGCGCCAGTGAAGGGCATCGGCGATAAACTGGCACAGCAACGGATTGTGTCCCTGCGCCAGCACGAAATCGACCATCGGCTTCAGCGAAAGCATCGACTCGGCGAGCATCACGCCGACTCCCGACGACCGCCCGAGCACCTTCACCACCACCGGGAATCCGCCCAGTCGCTCCACCTGCCGCCGCAGCATCGAGGAATCGGCCGAGCCCAGATACACCGTCGCGGGCGTGGCAACTCCCGCCGACTGCACCAACAGCGTCTGCGAATTCACCGCGAAGTACAGCAGGTCTTCGCGCGCGTAAAACGTGGCGACGCCCGGAGCAGCCAGAAACTGCTCAGCGCGCGTCGCCGCCATAGACACGGCCGCCCGGTAAAGCATGTCCCCCGCCCGCAGCCGCTGATCCGGATTGAACTCGAAGGTCTTACCGGTCACCAGCTCAAAAGGAATACTGCGGCGGGCGCAGGCCTCCCGAAGCAGGCGGACGGTTTCTTCCGGCACGCTCTGCTCGGAAACCAGACAGAATTTCATTAGTTCGTGCGCTTGGTCATCTCTTCGTTGTGCGTGGTGCCGCCGGCGATCTGTTCGGTCTCTTCCGGGGTCAGAACCACTTCTTCACGTACTTCGTTGTCTTTGGTGTTGATTCTTTCTTCGCTCATTTGGCAACTCCTTTTTCGCTGAACCTGCGCCTGCGGGTGAGTGTTACTTCCTTGCCTCTTCTTTACTGGCAACGCCGCCGGTGATCTGCTCGGTCTCTTCCGGGGTCAGAACCACTTCGTCACGCACTTCTTCTTCCGTACCGATTCTTTCTTCGCTCATTTCTGCTCCTGTTCCTCGTTAAACCCTTTGTGCAACTGCTCCAGGACGCCGCCGGAGATGATATCCAGCTCCGCTTCCGTCAGTTCCAGTGGGTTTCCACCTTCCTGATCGGTTACCCGGATTCGCTCTTCGCTCATGAAAATGCTTCCTCACCCGTATGAACGAAAACGGGGCGGAAATATACTCATCCGGAATTTTTACGGGAAATGTCAGGCGGTGGTGAGTTCGGGTTCCGGCTCCGGCTCGGCAAAGAAATTGTCCACCAGATCGAGAATCTCGTTTGGTTCTTTCGCGCGATAGATCGAGACGCGCAGGGGCGCGCCGCCCCGGATTCCGTGCGTGAAGTAAGTCGCAAACTGCTTCATTTTGCCGATGGAATCGTCTTCACTGCGGGCCAGCAGCATCTCGTAATACGTCCGCATCATGTGATAGCGGTCCTGATGCGCCGGTTCATCGTAACGGCCAGTAGCAAGATACTGCTCAATCTGCCGGAAAATCCAGGGATTTGACGACGCTGTGCGCCCCACCATCACCGCATCGCACTTCGTCAGTTCAATCATCTTGACCGCATCCTGTGGCGTGATAATGTCGCCATTGCCAATCACCGGAATCTTCACCGCGTCCTTCACGGCCGCAATACGGTTCCAGTCGGCTTTGCCGCTATAGCCCTGCTCCCGCGTCCGCGGATGCAGCGCGATGGCCTGCAAACCGCAGTCTTCGGCGAGCTTTGCCATCTCCACCATCACGAGTTCCTGGTCGCTCCAGCCGGCGCGGAACTTGCAGGTGAACGGAATCGTGATGGCCTTGCGGACGGTTCGCAGCAGCGTTTCAACCAGCGGCAGGTCGCGCAGCAAGCCGGAACCGCCATTGCATTTGACAACCTTGTTCACCGGACAGCCGAAATTGATGTCGAGAATATCGAAGCCAAGATCCTGGCAGACGCGCGCGGCATCGGCCATAATCTCCGGGTCCGCGCCAAAGAGCTGAGCGGAAATGGGGTGTTCGGACGGATCGAAAGCGAGGTAGCGAGCCAACGTGCGATTGGGCTTCTTCGCCACCTTGCCCTCGGCGCGCAGATGGGCGCTGACGCCATGGGAACTGGTGAACTCGGTCATGATCAGACCACAGCCACCCAGATTACGGATAAAGCGGCGAAAAACGGTGTCCGTCACGCCGGCCATGGGCGCGAGAACAGTCGCGGGCGCGATCGTGACGTTTCCGATGTTGAATTGCGCGGGGAAACTCACGTTACCAGTTTAGCGTCCAGATAGTGCGATGAAACCTTTGCATGTCGGATTTCTGGTGATTGGCGCCGCTCTCGCGGGTGGCCTGGCGGTGAAAATGTCCCAACCTCCGGTGTTGACTCCGTTCGTTCATGAAATGGCGCACCCGGTGGCGGCGACGCCTGTCGCGGCCACGATACCCACTGTTTCCGCACCACCGTCAGTGACGGAACCCGTCGCGACCACAGCTCCCCCGCCGGTCTATCAGGAGGAGGCGCCAAAGCACAGCCCGGCCAAACCGGTTGTGGCCGCGCGCTGGGTGCAGGTAAAGCCAGCCCCACAGTCGCCCGCCGCTCCCATTGAGGTGGCGGGTACCAAAGTGGAGCCTCCGAAAGCCGAGCCTGCGCCGTCGGAACTTTCGGTGAAACCGCCCGTTCCCTATCAGCCCGTACCGGAATCCCAACCAGTGCCGGCGCCGCAGCCTGTGCAAACGGCCGATGCCCCCGCGCCCGCCCTCACCCCAGCGATCCCCCCCGCCCAGGTTACTCTCCGCCCGGGAACCCTCATCGCAGTGAGACTTGATCAGACCATCTCTGATCGCATGTCCCCTGGCGATACGTTCCAGGCCTCGCTCGCGGAACCTCTGGTGGTCGACGGCTTCATCATCGGCGAACGCGGCGCGCGCGCTTCGGGACGCGTTATCGATTCCCGCCCGGCGGGACGTCTGGGCGGAGCCTCAGAGCTTCAACTGGCACTGACCAGCTTTGAAACCGCCGATGGCCAGAAGATCGCGATCTCCACCGAGCCCTGGCTCAAACAGAACACCTCCTCCCGGAATCAGGACATCGCAAAGGTAGGCGGCGGCGTGGCACTGGGAGCCATCATTGGCGCCATCGCGGGGGGCGGGAAGGGCGCTGCGATCGGCGCCGGGGCGGGCGGCGTCCTCGGAGCGGGCACTGCCGCAGCCACACGACCGAAGACCGGCGGCATCGCGAGCGAAACCATCATCCGCTTCCGCCTGGCGAACCGGGTCGCCATCACGGAGAGGCAGCTTTAGCGGTACCGCGCAACTCACCTAATGTTCGGAAGGCGGCTTTGCGGACATCCGGATCCGGATCGCGCACCAGCGGCTTCAGCAGGCAGAGATGCTGCCCGTCTCCGATTTTTCGGAGTAGCCAGGCTGCGGCCATCCGGTGGGCCGGGTCCGCATGCTGAATCAGCATTTCGAGTTGCGTCACATGGCGCGCCGGATCAATCAGGTACAACCCATAAGCCGCATTCGCAACCACGCGATGGTGACAGTCGTCGAGTGCCCGCCGCAGCAGGGCCTCCACCTCCGGCCCCTTCCGGCCCCAGACCGCTTCAATGGTGTTGGCCCGAACCCGGGAGTCTTCGTCAATCGTCAGTTTTTCCAGGACCTGGATGCTGTCGACATTCCGTCCTAACGCCAGCGCCGCCTTGGAACGCAGTTCCGGATCTGTCTGAGCCAGCGCAGTCCGCAATACGCCGAAAACCCGCCCGGGCGAGCCGATCGCCCCCAGGACCTCCATACCGCGCTCAATCACCGGCATATTGATCCGGCGGCTCATCCACTGCGTATTCAGGAACTGGGCAATCTGAAGATCGTAGGAAAGATCCTCGCCGGCTCTTTGACGCGCGGCGCGAATCGCCTCTTCGGTGGAACATCGCGACGGATCCAGAATCTCTTCGGTAGTTCCCACCACATGGCTAGTATCGGTACTTTCGTTTTCGAACTTTAGCGGCAAAAGAAAACCGCTCCCTGAAGATCAGGGAGCGGTCGTCACATCCACGGGAATGACCGGGATTTAGCTCGCGGAGGCAGCCGGCTTCCGCTTGCGCGGAGCGGCGGCTTTTCGGGGCGCTCGCTTGGCGGAGGTCACCACGTTGCCGTTGGGCTCGTGGCCCGGCGTCGCGGCGGTCTTGCGGCCACCCTTCTTCACCCGCGGCGACCCGGCCGTCGGCTGACCGGGAACCACGGGCTGCGGTTCTTCGATCTCCTCTTCGTCCGAAATCTCCGGCATGGGCGGCGGCTCCGGTTCCGGAATGGCCGGCGGATGGAATTCAGCGCCCAGATGCACAATCAGGCCCTGCGTTTCATCCGGCTCCACCCGCACAACCGTCTTGTCCTGTGCGTAGTTGAGGAACTCGCTGAACTCCTGGAAACCGTAATTCTTCCAGTCGAACGCGGGCGACTCTTCCTTCACCCAGTTCATCAGTTCCTCGGCGGACACGCTCTCTTCCATCTCCAGACGATGGTTTTCCAGCACGTCGCGCAGATACGGCAGCGCCTCTTCCTGCTTGATCGTCTTTTCCGGAGCGCCGTTGCGCTTCCGCTGGATCATGTAGCGGCCTTCGCCGCCGGTCACCAGAATGAGATCCGCCTTGCGGAGGCGCTCAATGAAATCGGTGAACGAACCCGCGCCATAAGCGCGTTCGCTGAAGCTCGAATCCAGCTGCAGCATGGTCGATTTCAGCAGACCCAGCTGCGGACGCACTTCGCGGCGCTCCAGCACCTGCAGCGCGCGCTCCACAAGAGGCATCGCCTGATGCAGATCGAGCACCGGACGGCGCTGCTGCTGGCCACCACCACCCTGTTCGCGCGGCGGACGTTCCTGGCGCGGCGTGGCGGGAGGAATCTGATCACCCGTGGGCAGATTGAGCGCGGCCGCGGCGGCCTGGTGCTCTTTTTGCCGGTCGTGCCGTTGATGCTGCGGGCGCGTGGGACGCGAATTGTCGTCCAGCATCGATTCATAGCTGATGAACTCATGACAGTTCTTCTGCAGAATTGTGCTGGTGAAGGCCTTGCCGCCCACCACGAACACCGTCTTGTCGTACTGCTTCAGCTTGTTCACCAGCGCGATGAAGTCGCTGTCGCCGCTCACAATGCAGAAGGCATTGATGTGGTCGTGAGTAAAGGCGAGTTCGAGCGCATCCAGCGCCAGGTTGATATCCGCGCCGTTCTTGTCGCCGCGCGGGGACGGGTCGCGCTGCACCATCTGCACCGCGTATTCCGAAAGCTGGCGGGTGGAATTCTCCAGCTTGCCCCAGTTGGCGTAGGCGATCTTGGTGATAATCTCACCGCGCTCCTTCAGCGCTTCCAGAACCACGGAAACGTCGAATTCACGCTGCAGCGTGGACTTCACGCCGATTTCAATATTGTCAAAATCTATAAAAACCGCGATTTTGAGGTGCTTTTCCATGTTCACCTTCGCGATGCCCACTTCATCGTAAAACGACGCATTGGCTCTCGCATTTCTGTTGATCAAATTTTCCTGTGCACCTTTACTGCAGGCCGGCCGCCTCGCGGACGCATGCAACGATCGTGTCCAGCGACGCGCCTGGCTGAAAAACCCTGGTAACGCCTTGACGCTCCAGTTCCCGGGCGTCATCGTCCGGGATGATACCGCCCACTACGACTTTTACGTCGGCCATCTCTTTTTCACGCAGGAGTTCCATCACGCGAGGCACGATGGCGTTATGCGCGCCGGAGAGGATTGACAGTCCAATCACCTGCACATCTTCCTGCAGGGCCGCATTGACAATCATTTCCGGAGTCTGACGTAAACCAGTATAAATGACTTCCATGCCCGCGTCGCGCAGGGCCCTCGCGATCACCTTTGCGCCGCGGTCGTGACCGTCCAGTCCGGGCTTCGCTACAAGGACTCTGATTGGTGGCTTCATATCAAATATTTGGACGTTCCTGCCAGCAGCCGAAGACGCTTCGCACCGTGGCGCAGATCTCTCCCACCGTCGCATAGGCGCGCACCGCGCCAAGCAACGCGGGCATCAGATTCGCGCTGCCTTCCGCCTCCCGCGCGAGATCTGACAGCGCCTTGCTCACGGCGGCATTGTTCCGGCTGCCGCGCAGACGGCGGAGCTTCGCGCACTGCGCCGCCTCCGCCGCGGCATCGATGCGCAGCAGTTCAAGCGGCCGTTCCTCTTCAGACCGGAACCGGTTCACGCCCACCACAACGGCCTCGCCGCTCTCAACCTTCTTCTGGAACTCGTAGCTGGCCTGCGCGATCTCCGCCTGCGGGTAACCGGCTTCAATGGCCGGGACCATCCCGCCCATCGCGTCGATCTTCCGAATGTACTCCCGCGCGCCGGCATCCAGCTTCGCCGTCAGTTCCTCCACGTGATAGCTGCCGCCGAACGGATCGGGCTCCGCCGTAATGCCGCTCTCATACGCGATCACCTGCTGCGTGCGCAGCGCCAGCGTCACCGCATCCTCACTCGGCAACGCGAAGGCCTCATCGAGAGAATTCGTATGCAGCGACTGTGCGCCGCCCAGCACCGCCGCCATGGCCTGCAGCGTGGTCCGGATCACGTTGTTATAGGGCTGCTGCCAGGTGAGCGAACAACCCGCCGTCTGCGCATGGAACCGCAATTTCAGACTGCGCTCGTCCTTCGCGCCATAGCGGTCCCGCAGCAGCGTGGCCCAGAGTTGCCGCGCCGCGCGATACTTGGCGATCTCTTCAAAGAAATCGTTGTGGGCATTAAAGAAGAAGCTGAACCGGGGGGCGAATTCGTCGATGCCGAGCCCGCGTTCCAGAGCGCAGTCCGCGTATTCCAGACCATCCCGCAGGGTGAACGCCAGTTCCTGCAGCGCCGTCGACCCCGCCTCGCGGATGTGATACCCGCTGATCGAAATCGGATTAAACCGCGGCGTGTGGCGCGCGCCGAACTCAATTGTGTCGGTCACCAGACGCAGCGAGGGCCGCGGCGGAAAGATATATTCCTTCTGCGCGATGTATTCCTTCAGAATGTCGTTCTGCAACGTTCCCGAAAGCCGGCTGATGTCCGCGCCCTGCTTTTCCGCCGCCACCAGATACATCGCCCAGATCACGGCGGCCGGAGAATTGATGGTCATGGAGACCGTCACATCGCCCAGCGGAATCCCCGCAAAGAGCGTCTCCATATCTTCGAGCGACGAAACGGGCGCGCCACACTTGCCCACCTCGCCCGCCGCCAGCGGATCGTCGGAATCGTAGCCCATCAGCGTCGGCAGGTCGAAAGCGACGGAAAGTCCGGTCTGCCCCTGTTCCAGAAGATAGCGATAGCGGCGATTCGTTTCTTCCGGCGTGGAGAAACCGGAAAACTGGCGCATCGTCCAGAGCCGGTCCCGGTACATGCCTTCGTGAATGCCGCGCGTGTAAGGAAATTGGCCCGCTGCCGCCGCCATGACTTGATTGTAGTGGTGTGCCATCCACACCGGTTGCATCTACAATGGAAGCCTGCGAAACCGGCTGCAATCCGTGGATGCCCTGCGCGGCGCAATCATGATCATCATGGCGCTCGACCACGTGCGCGACTTCATGAACCACGATGCCATGCTCTTCGCCCCGGACGACCTCACAAAGACCAACGCCCTCTTCTTCTTCACCCGCTGGATCACCCACTTCTGCGCCCCGGTCTTCGCCCTCACCGCCGGCATGGGCGCGGGCTTCTGGCTGCTGCGCCCTGGCCGCACCAAACCCGAACTCTCCCGCTTCCTGCTCACCCGCGGTCTGTGGCTGATCTTCCTCGAAGTCACCGTCATGCGCTTCGGCTATTACTTCACGATGGACGCGAAGTATCCCGTGCTCATGCTGGTCTTCTGGTCGCTGGGCGCGGGCATGGTCGCGCTGGCCGGCCTCATCTACGTGCCGGCTCGCGTGCTGGCGGTCCTCAGCCTCCTCACCATCTGCCTGCACAATCTGCTGGACCCCCTGCAGGCGAAGCAGTTCGGGGCGCTCGCGCCGCTCTGGACCATCCTGCATGAACGCGGGGCGATTGTGCTGCCCGGCGTGGTCATGGTGATCGGCTACCCGCTCCTCGCGTGGATTGCCGTCATGGCGGCGGGCTTCTGCTTTGCGCCGCACTTCCATCGCAAACCGGCCTTCCGGATCGGCCTGATCTGCACGTTGGCCTTCGTCCTCATCCGCGCCCTGAACATGTATGGCGACCCGGCGCCATGGACCGCGCGGCATTCCCCTCTGTTTACGGTGCTCTCGTTCCTGAATTGCCGGAAATACCCGCCCTCACTCGACTATCTGCTGATGACGCTGGGTCCCGCCCTGATTTTTCTGGGCTGGCTGGATAGCAGGAAATGGTCCGACAACAATCCGCTGATCGTCTTCGGGCGCGTGCCCCTGTTCTACTTCGTGGTGCACTTTTACCTGATCCACCTGACCATGAACCTGATGGCCTGGGCGCGCTACGGCAATTCCGCGCTGGCAAACTTCTTCGTGCCGCCACCGATTCTGGGCGGCCCCGCCGAACTGTTCCCTCCGGACTTCGGCTGGCCCCTCCCGGTGACCTACCTGGTCTGGATCTCGCTGGTGGTCGCGCTCTACCCGCTGTGCCGCTGGTGGGGGAAGGTCAAGGCCACCGGACGCTACTGGTGGCTCAGTTACCTTTAATCGGCCTCAAAAAGAAAACGGGCGGGATCTCCTCGATCCCGCCCGTTTTTGTTCCAATGCAACTCCCGGCGCCTAAATAAACGCCATCGTCTTCACGCCCGAAATCTCAAACCGCTTTCGGCACCGCAGGTTCTTGCACATTGCCTGCGTGTCCATCAGCACCATGTAGCTCTGGGCTTTGGCAAACTTCGCGCGATCCCGCTCGTCACCGCCCCGCGGCAGCACGGCCTTCTTGGTCCGCACCACCCAGTTCAGGTCGTAGCTATCCTGCGTCCGGCACGACGGACAATTCAGCATTGCCGGTTTGACGGCCTTTGACTCCGTGTAATAATCGCGCTCGTCCACGTCGGTACCGCTTTACCGGTCCGCCATCGGAATCCAGGCCATGCCGTCGGGGTTGCCCTTGTATTCGGCGCGCGGACGGATCAGGCGGTTGTTGTGGTACTGCTCCAGAACGTGAGCCGTCCAGCCGGACATGCGCGAAACCGCGAAAATCGGCGTGAACAGGTCGATCGGAATCCCGAGCGAGTAGTAGGCGGAAGCCGAGTAGAAATCCACGTTCGGATTGAGCTTCTTCTCGCCCTTCACGGTCTCTTCCACGCGGCTCGACATCAGGTACAGATCTTCGTGCCCCGTGCTCTTGCCCAGTTCCTCAGACATGATCCGGAGGTGCGTGGCGCGCGGATCTTCCGTGCGGTACACCCGATGGCCGAAGCCCGGGATCTTGATCTTCTTCGCCAACATCTCATGCACGCGTTCAATCGCCTTATCGGAGGTGCCGACTTCGAGCAGCATGCGGATCACTTCTTCGTTCGCGCCGCCGTGCAGCGGTCCCTTGAGGGCGCCGATGCCGGAGGTGACGGCGGAGTAAATATCGGAGAGCGTCGCCGCGGTCACGCGGGCGGCAAAGGTGGAAGCGTTCAGTTCGTGGTCGGCATGCAGCGTCAGCGCGACGTCGAACGTGTGTTCCATGATCTGGTCGGGCTTGTTGCCGGTCAGGCAATAGAGGAAGTTGCCGGCAAAGCTGAGCTCGGCAAGCGGCGCAAGCACAGCCTGGCCCGTGCGGAGACGGCCAAATGAGCTGACGATGGTGGAAGTCTGCGCCATCAGCTTGATGGCCTTCAGCAGATTTGCTTCCGGCGACATGTCCTTCGCGGACGCGTCGTAGAGGCTGAGCATCGAGACCGCCGTGCGCAGCACGTCCATGGGAGACGACTTCAGATGGCTGGCGAGGAAGGCCTCCACATCCGCCGGAATCCCGGCGTTGGCAAACAGGTCAGCCTTCAGCTGCGCCAGTTCGTCGGCCTTGGGAAGCGAACCCTTCCACAAGAGCCAGATCACTTCCTCAAAGGTGGCATTCTCAGCCAGAGTGTGGATGTTGTATCCACGGTAGCTGAGTATTCCTTCGTACCCATCGATGTAACAAATCTCTGATTCGCCGGCGACAACGCCTTCCAGTCCAGCGCCTGTTGTGGTAGTCGTGCTCATGTGGTTACCTCTAGTCTATTTCAGACCCTGTTTTGACAAACGGGTCAGTTGAGAAATGGCTTGCGCAGCTTGCCCACCGTGCGATGTAACATGATCGCCCACGGGTTTTTATGGGGGCAAATGGGGTAGGGGGCATACGCAATCGCGTCGCCCGACTTCTCCACCCAGAGCTTTTCCGTTCGCGCCTGATTTACATGGACGGTGACCAGCACGCCATTATTACAGGATTCGCTGTCGGTAATGGAAAGCACGGACAAATCGGGCGGGCCGTCCGGATTGGCCTGCGGGAGACCCTTCTGCAGACCCCAGTCGCCCATGAATTTTTCGTAGGAGTAGCCTGAGCAGGCTTTATCGGAGGCGCAACCCCAGATTTTGTAGGCGCTCTGGTAGTCGCCAGCGCGCACGGCGGCCACGAACGACTTGACGACGCCTTCCTGGTGGTGATTTTTGAAGAGGTACCAGGAGAGGCTGCCCACCACCGTGATGGTGAGGGCAGCCACTACCAGCCGGAAAATGATCTTATTTCGCTGTTCTTCGCCAGCGCCGTACTGATCGAGGTAACCCGGACGCATGTCTTGATCCTCGTTCGGCATTGAATACCGGAGTACCCCGACAGCTTACTTTGCGGGGTTGGCTTTATTATATGCCGCGGTCGCTTCCGCCGTGAGTTCCAGCGCGGGCTTGAAGTAAAGGGTCTGCGCGGCGTCGATAATCACGTCCACACCCTTCTCTTCGGCCAGCTTGGTGATCACGCTCTGCATCTTCTGCGAAGCCTTGCCGAGGATTTCCGTGCGGTCCCGCTCGAAATCCGCCTGCAGGTCGTCCGAGATGCGCTGCGCATCGCGCTGCTTCCGCTGGCCCTGGGCCTGCAACTCAGCCGTGCCCTGCTGATTCAGCTTGCCGCTGTTCAGTTGCTGTTCAATGGACTGGAGATCCGCCTGCAGCTTGGCCAGCTCATCCTGCTTCGGCTTGTACTTCGCTTCCACGGCGGCCGAGGCCTTCTTCAACTCGTCCGTGTCCGCCATTGCCTTCTGCGTATTGACGACGGCGACTTTGACCTGCGCGGCCGCAGTGGTCACAAACGGGGTGAGAGCGAGGCAAAGTAAGCCCGCACGGATTGCCAGAGAACGAAACATGCTGATGACGACTCCTGAAAATGGGATGGAAACTCAAGGTTATCACACGGGGGCGAAATCCCTTCCCGCCCGGTCGCCTGCTGACCTCAGTGAAAATACGCAAAAAAACTGTGAGCCGTTTCACGATTGTTCCGCGCATGTGCAGGTAGCCCTATCCCAGGATTTCCACCATGACAACTTTCCGATCGAATTCGAGTGCCGGCTTCCGGCTTTCGCGCCCGCTGCGCCAGACGCTGCTGTGCCTGCTCGTGAGCCTGCTTGCCGCCCCGCCACCGGCTGTTGCCGGGACGGTCACGTGGAACGGAGGCGCGGGGAACTGGAGCGACTCCAACTGGACGGGCGTCGTCCATTACCCCGGTTCCGGCGTCGAGGATGTCACCATCGGGCCCGGCTCATCCAACGTGCTGGCTCTCGACGTCACCGCCTCCATCAACACTCTCAACCTCGGCGCCTCATCCATTGTGAATTCCAATGCCGGGAAAACGCTCACCGTCGCAGGCGATGTGACCTCGGCGGGCCGCCTCCAGTTCAGCAACCAGTCCATGGGTTCCGTTGGTGGCAACCTCAGCAATACCCGGCTCCTCAGTCTGGATAACAGTTCCGTCGTGAGCGTCGGCGGCACGCTGGTCAACTCCAGCAGCGTGAGCCTGCAGAACATGTCGCAACTGACGGCCTCCTCCAGCTTCAACAACAGCGGCGGCTTCGTCACCGTCTACAGCGGCGCACTGCTCAGCGCCAAAGGCTTCAACAACACCGGCGGCTATCTCTACGGCGCCAACGGCGTTGCCGATTTCCGTGGCGGGGCCTTCACGAATCTTGACAGCACCAACGGCACGCTGACCGGTGGCTTGCTCAACCTCACGAACAGCCAGTTGCTCTATGACGCCGGCGCAGGCAGCTTCGGCGGCGATATTCATAACTTCGTCAACACCAAACTGACACTTTCGGGCGGCGGCGCGGCATTGCTGTACGGACCCAACGGCGCTCAGTCAGACCCGCTCGGAACACTCTCCAGCCTCTCCCATTCCCAGCTTGTTCTGGACAGCATCGCAACCCGCACGCTGCACCCGGACGCCGGCGTCCTGACCCTGGCCAACAGCACGTTTGTAACGGTTTCCGGCGCCTCCGCCGCCGTCGACGGCACTGTCAACATCGACAACTCCTACCTGTTCATTAAGGACTCCGGCATCGGCGGCTCGATCACAGCCCGGGGCCTCACGAACAACGGCAACATCAGTGTGGAGGCGAACAGCATTGCTGACTTCCGCTCCGGTGGCACAGGTACGTTCACAAATCTTGACTCCGCAACCGGCATTCTGAACGGCGGAGCCTGGCAGCTGAATGGAGCCCTCCTTTATGACCCGAGCGCCGGCGTCCACGGCGGAGACATCCTGGGGCTGCAGAACGCAGACGTCATCCTGACCGGTTCCGCATCCATGTCCTACGGCCCGGGCGCGACCAACGGGCTGACGAAACTCGCCTCCATTGATGGCAGTCAGCTCAAGCTCGATGGCATGGCTACCCTTTATGTGCAGCCCGACGGCGGCACGCTGACGCTGACCACCGCCGACGGCAACACCAGTACCGGCATCACGGTGCAGGACTATTCATCCCTCACCATCAACGGCAACCTGTCAGCCCCCGCGCCCGCCTCCCCGTTCGCCTACAGTTCGGTTGGACTGTACTCCGGCACCCTGAATGTCACCGGCAACTACCAGCAGGGCGGTTCTTCCTGGAGCGGTTCCAGCACCACCGTCAACGGCGGCAGCACGCTCACCATCGGCGGGTCCATGACGCTCGGCTCGCCCACGGATAACAACGTCTATCTCTCTTCTTTCTACGGCGGCGTCGTCACCGCGAAAGGCCTCACCAACTACGGCGTGATTACCTCCGACTTCGGAACCACCATGGATTTTCGCGGCGGCGCGCTCACCAATTACGACGCTGCGACGAGTTCCCTCATCGGCGGCGACTACCACATCGGTGGCCAGCTTTTGTTTGACCCGCCCGGCGGCGGCGACGGCCATATCCGCCTCGTGAATGAGGGCCAGAGCATCAGCCTCGAAGCAAGTTTCGCGCAGATCTCCTACGGCGCGGCGGGCACGGACGCCCTGGGCCAGTTGCAGGACATTCGCGGCACCTTCGGCGTGGCGGGCAACGCGGTGCTGAACGCCGCGCCGCTCTCCGGCATTCTGACAGTAGCCAACACCGGCGCCCTGAACGTCAACACGAACTGGGGCGGTGGCGCCATTTATCTGACCGGCTCCCTGGTGAACAACGGCTCTGTCTGGATGGACTCCTCTGTCGGCAGCGCCTCCATCTCCACCACCGGCAGCCTCACCAACAACAACCTGCTGAACTACGTGGCCTATTCCGCCATATCCACCGGTACCGGCCTCGTCAACAACGGCCTGATCTTCAGCGATGGCTACGGGGGCAACACCCTGGATATCACCGGTGACGTCACCAACGGCAGCACCGGCGTCATCGATCTGACCGGCGGTGACACGCTGATTGTGCGCGGAGAATTCACCAATCAGGGCCAGGTTCTGGTGGCCAACGGGGCTGTCCTTGCCGGTCTCGGCGTTGCCTACACCCAAACCGGGGGAACCACATTCGTGGATACCGGCGGAACGCTTTCCGCCGCCACCATCGAACTGGAAGGCGGGTCCATCAGCGGCGGCGGCGCCTACGATGGCAATGTGGTGAACGACGCCGGCACCATCGCCCCGGGCGACCCGGCCATCCTCCAGATCACCGGCGACCTCACCCAGCACTTCGCCGGCATGATGGAACTCCAGTTCGCCGGCCTCGCGCCCGATCAATATGATCAGGTCACCGTGGGCGGGAATGTCTCGCTCGACGGCACTCTCGCAGTCGATCTGATCAACGGCTATATCCCCACCCTCGGCGATCTGTTCACGATTCTGTCGTGGGGCGGCAACCTGACCGGGAACTTCAGCACTTTTGTCTTTCCCACCTTCGGCAACGGACTCACGTTCCTCGAAATCGTGAACGCCTCAAACATCCAGCTGGAAGTCGTGAACGGTAGCCAGGCGCCGGAACCCGGAACCCTGGTGCTCTTCGGCCTGACAACTCTTCTGGCCGGTGCTTTTGCGTACAAACGACGCCGGTTTTGAGGCTAAACTCCAAAAAACGTCCCGGGGACCCCTGACCGAATGAGCAATTTGCTCCCGCCTTTTCGTTTTACATGGTGGGACAGATTCTGTCGGGGGTAAACTCGGGATGTTACTGGTGGAAAAACACGAAGTCACGCAGTTGTTGATGTCCTGGAGCAAGGGCGACCGGGCGGCGCTGGATAGCCTGACCCCGATCCTTTACGACGAACTGCGCCGTCTCGCGGCCGCGCACCTGCGGCGCGGTTTCGGCTCAGAGACCATCCAGCCGACAGCCCTCGTCCACGAGGCCTACCTCAAGCTCGCCGACCAGGAAAGCCTTGAATTCCAGAACCGCGCCCAGTTCTTCGGCCTCGCTGCTCAGGTGATGCGAACCATTCTGGTGGATCACGCCCGCAGCAAGGCGGCCGCCAAGCGCGGCGGCGGTGGCGTCCCCGTCACCCTGCGTGATGATCTCGCTGCCGCGCCCGAAAGCGCCGTCGAGATCCTGATGCTGCACGATGCGCTGGAGGCTCTCGCCCTCCAGGACGCCCGCAAAGCCAAAATTGTGGAAATGCGTTACTTCGGCGGCATGACCGCGCAGGAGATCGCCGACCTCATGGATATTTCCGTCGCCACCATCGGTCGCGAGATCCGCGTCGCCCACGCCTGGCTTCTGCGCCGCATGCAGCAGTAGTCTTCTCACACCGCCGGGCTCATACTGCGGGATTCGATACACTGCGAAACGGGATTCCCGATGAAATCAATTCGCCGTGTCGCTGTCCTCGGAGCGGGGACCATGGGTTCTCGCATCGCCGCCCAGTTCGCCAACGCCCGGATTCCGTCCGTCCTGCTGGATCTTGACCTCGCGGCCGCCCGCGCCGGGGTGGACTCCGCGCTCAAAAGCCGGCCCGGCGGCTTCTTCGTCGCCGACGGAGTTCGCCTCATTACCCCCGGCAGCTTCGACGCCGATCTCGAAAAGATCAAGGACTGCGACTGGATCATCGAGGCCGTTTCCGAGAACCTCGAAATCAAACGCTCCCTCTACGAACGCGTGCAGCGGCGCCGCGCCCCAGGCGCAATCGTTTCCAGCAATACCAGCGGCATCCCGCTCCGCCAGATTGTGGAAGGCTTCCCCGCGGAATTCCGCGAGCACTTCCTCGGCACCCACTTTTTCAATCCGCCCCGCTACCTGCACCTGGCCGAGGTGATTCCCGGCCCGGCCACACGCCCGGACATCCTCGCCGCCGTCAGCCACTTCTGTGATCTGCACCTTGGCAAGGGCGTGGTGCCCTGCAAAGACACGCCGAACTTCATCGCCAACCGCATTGGCTCCTTCTTCGGCTCGCGCGTACAGCAACTGACGGTGGAACACGACCTCACGATTGAGGAAGTGGATCTGCTCACCGGCCAGCTGATCGGCCTCCCGAAGAGCGCCAGCTACCGGCTGCTCGATATCGTCGGCCTGGACGTCTGGGCCCACGTGACGAAGAACCTCTACGAAGCCGTGCCGGACGACCCGTTCCGCCACCACTTCACCATGCAGCCCTTCCTGATGGACATGATCCGCCGCGGCTGGCTGGGCGACAAGCGTGGCCAGGGCTGCTACAAACGGGTCGGTAAGGATCGCGAGATTCACGCGCTCAACTGGAAGACCCTGGAATACCACCCGGCAGACAAGCCCCGCATCCCGTCGCTCGAACACGTCCGCAAAATCGAACCACTTGCCGACCGGCTCAAAGCCCTGGTCGCGCTCGACGACAAGGCGGGCCGCTTCCTCTGGCAGCTGCTCAGCACCCACGTTCTCTACGCCGCCCACAGGGTGCCGGAAATCTCAGACCGCATCGTGGAAGTGGATCAGGCGATGCGCTGGGGCTACGCCAACACGATGGGCCCGTTTGAACTTTGGGACGCCCTGGGCTTCGAACTGACCGCGCAGCGCCTCGAAGTGGATGGCTTCGCGCTGCCCGAAAATATCCAGCGGATGCGCTCGGCCGGCGCGAAATCTTTCTATCGGGATGCCGATTCCGGCGGCCAGCCGAAAACCGAGTATTTCGACCTCAACGGCGCGGGCTACGCGGAACTCGCGCCGCGCCCCGGCATCACGGTTCTTTCCAACCTGAAGCGCGCCCGCGGCGTGGTGAAAACAAACCCCGGAGCTTCCCTGATCGACCTCGGCGACGGCGTCCTCTGCTGCGAATTCCACAGCAAAATGAATTCGCTGGGTGACGACGTCATGCAGATGATGCGCGCAGGGCTTGCCGAACTCGAAACCAATTTCGACGCCCTGGTGATCGGGAACCAGGGCGACAACTTCTCCGTGGGCGCAAACCTGATGATGGTGCTGCTGGCCGCCCAGGAAGAGGAGTGGGATGAGCTGAATCTCGCCATCCATCGCTACCAGCAGCTCAACATGGCCCTGAAGTATGCGCCGAAACCCGTGGTCGCCGCGCCGTTCGGCATGTCCCTCGGCGGCGGCTGCGAAACGCCCCTGCACTGCACGCGGATTCAGGCTTCGGCGGAACTCTACATGGGGCTGGTGGAAGTCGGCGTGGGCGTGATTCCGGGCGGTGGCGGTTGTAAGGAGATGCTCGCCCGCACGCGCGACGTGAAGAACATCTTCGAGCAGATCGGCTTCGGCAAGGTCTCCACCAGCGCCGCGGAAGCCCGCCAGTTCAACTATCTGCGCGATGGCGACGGCATTTCCATGAACCCGGAGCGCCTCATCGAAGACGCCAAACAACTCGCGCTTTCGCTTGTGCCGACCCACGCTCCCGGCGCGCCCCGCACCGACGTCACCGTCTCCGGCGAAGAAGGCTACGCGCTCATGAAGATGGGCGTCTGGATGGCCCGCCAGGGCGGCTATATTTCCGAGTACGACGCCGTGATTGGCGAGAAACTGGCACACGTTCTGAGTGGCGGCCGTCTCACCGGCTCACCCCAGGTTTCCGAGCAGTATCTGCTCGACCTCGAGCGCGAGGCCTTCCTCAGCCTGTGCGGACGCCGGGAAACGCAGGCCAGGATGCAGCACATGCTCAAGACCGGCAAGCCGCTCCGGAACTGAGCGATCGCCGCAACATCCGGCGCACCGTGCATTAATAGTGTTTTGCGCCATGAAGACGATTACCCTCCTGTTATTGGCGTCGCTCGGCCTCGCCGCCGCCGACTTTTCCGCGCGCTTTGAGGAAATAAAGAAGTCCGCCACGCCTGCGGAACTCTACGCCTTCCTCTACGCCCTGCCCAAGGGTGGCGACCTGCACCACCACAACGGCCTCGCCGCCTGGGCCAAAGTCTGGTACGCCCAGGCGACCTCCGCCAAAACCCTGGCCCGCAACTCGTTTTACACGATGACCCGCCTCGGCAACTGCCCCGACACCATCGACACCCAGCCCCGCTTTTACACCATCCAGAAAGCCCATTTCGAAGCCCTCAGTGACTGCCGGAAGGCCCTCTACCAGCCGCTCACTGACCTTTCCCCCGAAACCAAAGCCGCCTGGCTCTCCTCCCTCATCCTCGATAAGCCCGGCGAGGCGCGCGACGAGTTCTTCGAGCGCATCGTCCCCCGTTTCGGAGACCTCTCGCACGACCCCTGGCTCACCGCCGACGTCATCGTGGAAAACATGAAGCTCTTCGGCGCGGAGGGCGTCCGCTACATCGAATCGCAGGCCGGCATCAACGGTTACATCGACGCCACCGGGAAAGCCCTCACCTCCGAAGAAGCCTTCAGGATCATCAATGACCGCCTGAAGCAGGGCGACGCCACAGCCACCGGCGTCAACCTCCGGTTCCAGGGCGTGATCATCCGCTACACGCCCACTGCCGAGCAGAGCCTCGAAAGCATGTACGCCTGGGTCGCCGCCCACCGCGACCGCTGGGTGGGCATCAACATGGCGGGCCGGGAAGATAACGACAAGGGCTACGCGCTGCGCTTCCTCGAAACCTACCGGAAAATGCGGCGCACCTATAGCAACATTCCGCTTTCCATCCACGCCGGCGAGAAGGACAGCCCCGGCCACGAGGTGCGCGACACCCTGCTGCTGGGCGCTTCCCGCATCGGCCACGGCGTCAACCTCATCACCGATCCGGACACCATGCTGCTCATGCGCAACAACAAGTACCTGGTCGAGATCAATCTGGTCTCCAACCGCGTCCTCGATTACGTGCCGGACACCTCAAAGCACCCGTTTCCCGAATACCTGCGCTTCGGCATTCCCGTCTGCCTCAATACCGACGACCGCGGCTCCTGGGATTCCGACATGACCGACGAATACTACACCGCCGTCACCAACTTCCATCTGACCTGGAAAGAGATGGTGGAGCTGGGGCGCAACAGCCTGACCTATTCCTTTGCCGAAGCGCCGCTCAAAGAGCGTATGCTCCGCGAATACGACGCCGCGCTGGCCGGCTTTGAACGCCGCTTCAGCTCACCCGAATGGAAGACCGCCGTGCAACACCTCCGGCCCGTCGTCTCGGGCTACGCCGAAAGAACCTGGGGATTCCATGAATAAAGCACTCCTGCTGCTCGCCGCCTCTACCCTGACGCTCGTCGCACAGACCAAACCCGCGCCGATTCCCGTGAAAGTCGTGGTGATCGCCATGTTCGAACGCGGCGAGGACACCGGGGACACGCCCGGCGAGTACCAGCTCTGGGTGGAGCGCGAACACCTCGACCAGATCATCCCCATGCCCTCCGGCTACCGCCACGTCCGGATGAACAAGGATGGCGTGCTGGGCATGGTCACCGGCGTCGGCACGGCCAAAGCCGCGGCCTCCGTGATGGCGCTCGGGCTCGATCCCCGGTTCGACCTCTCGAAAGCCTACTTCCTCGTGGCGGGAATCGGCGGCGGCGACCCGGCCGATGTCTCGCTCGGCTCCGCGGTCTGGGCCGAACACGTGCTGGATGGCGACCTGGCGTATGAAGTGGACGCGCGCGACATCCCCCGCGACTGGTCCACTGGCATGATCCCGCTGCGCAAGGAGACCCCTTACGAGCAGCCGCTGAAGAAGGATCTCGAAGGCGAGCTCTACACCCTCAACCTGCCGTTCGTTGATTGGGCCTACCGCCTGACCCGCGATATGAAGCTGGCCGATACCGAGCAGATCCGCCGGTCGCGCGCGCGTTTCGAAGGCTTCCCGAATGCTCTGAAGCCGCCCTTCGTGGCGAAAGGCGACACCATCTCCGGCAGCACCTTCTGGCACGGTGCTCGCATGGACGCGTGGGCGAACGACTGGGTGAAGTACTACACGGCGGGCGCCGGCAACTACATGATTTCCGCCATGGAAGACACCGGCACCATGCAGTCGCTCACGTTCCTGAAGAACGCGGGCCGCGTGGACCTGAACCGCGTCCTGGTGCTCCGCACCGTCAGCAACTTCGACCGCGAAGCCCCCGGCTCAACGCCGGCCGAGAGCATCAAGGGTCTGGTGGGCGGGGTGTATTCCGCCTACATGCCGTCGCTCGACGCCGCCCAGCTGGTGGGCGGCAAGGTCGTCCATTATCTGCTCGAACACTGGGCCGACTGCGAAAAAACCGTCCCGCGGTAAGAACCCCGCGGGCCGGATAGACGCCCCTCTACTTTTTCAGCGCCGCCTCAATGGCCGCCAGAACCTCCGGCGCATCCGGCTCCACAGCCGAATCGAACCGCTGGATCACCTTGCCGTTCTTATCCACCAGGAACTTGGTGAAATTCCACTGCACTTCGCCGCCCATGGTGCCCGTCAGGAACTGGTACAGGGGAGCTTTATCCCCGCCCGCCACGGAGATCTTGGAGAACATCGGAAACTTCACGCTGTACTTCCGGCTGCAGAACTGCTTGATCTCCTCGTTCGAACCCGGCTCTTGCCCGCCGAAATTGTTGGCCGGGAAACCGGCGATCACAAACCCCTTGTCGCGATACTTTTCGTACACCGCTTCGAGCGCGGCATACTGCGGCGTGTAACCGCATTGACTCGCAACGTTCACAATCAGCGTGACTTTCCCCTGGAAGGTCGCAAGCGGAGTCGCTTTGCCGTCAATCGAGTTCATCGTGAAGTCATAAGCGCCTGTCGCACCGAACAGAGCGCCCGCCATCGTCATCGCAAGAAGCGCGGTTTTGAGCATGTTTGCATTCTAACCACACATTTCCGGCGTTACAACAACCGAACCGCTAGACTGGTAGTATGCCGAAGGAGTCAGAAATGACCAAGCCGTACCATGAGATGACCCCCGCGGAAAGACTCGCAACCCGCATTGCGAAGAATCGCGAGATCAATGAGCGCGTGCAGAATACGCCGGCTCCTGAGAAAAAGCGCAAAACCAGCGCCACTGTCGAGCGCACCAAAGCTGCAAGTAATGCCCTCGATAAGTTCCACGAAATTCGCAAATCGCAGGGCATTGACGCGGCGGCGGAATACCTGGTAAGCAAGCGGAATCAATAGGTTACGGTGCGGCGCCGGAGTTTTCTTCAGACGGCGTTGCTCGCCTGGCCGGCAGCGGCCACGCCCCCCGGGGTCCGCGCATTGTACGCGTATGTCGGTTGCTATACGACGGAGCTGCGACACGGCCGGGGAGCAGGGATTCACGTCTATCGGGTGCATCCTGAGACCGGCGAGTTGACTCACGTTCAGCTTCTTGACGGCTTGGTAAACCCTTCTTTTCTGATCGCGAACCCTGCCGCAAACTTCGTCTATTCCGTGCATGGCGATCAGCATTACGCCACCGCATTCTCCGTGGACCCCGCCACCGGGCGTCTTTCTGTCATCAATCAGGCGGATACCGGCGGCGCCAATGGCGTCCACCAGGCCCTCAGCAACCATGGCAGATTCCTCGTGGTGGCCAACTACGGATCCGGGACGGTCGCCGTTCTTCCCGTTCGCGAAGATGGCAGACTGGAAGATCAGATCCAACTCGTGCCCCTCGAAGGTACCCCGGGGCCGAATCGCGTGGAACAGGCTGCTTCCCACCCCCACCACATCGTTTTCGATCCCACCGGCCATTTCGTACTGGTTCCCGATAAAGGACTTGACCGCGTCTTCGTATTCCGCTTCGACCCGGCGACCGGCCACCTGACGCCCGCCTCTTCCCTCGAAACACGCTCGGCAGCCGGTCCCCGGCATCTGGCCTTTCACCCTAAGCTCCCCATCGTCTGGATCGTCAATGAACTCAACAGCAGCATCACCACCTGCGCGTGGGATGACCAAACCGGAACACTGAAACCCCTGCAGATCCTGCCCACGCTGCCGCCGGAATTCACCGGCAACAGTACGGCCGCCGAAATTGCCGTCTCCGCCTACGCCCACTTCGTCTATGCTTCGAACCGCGGACACGACAGCATAGCCGCCTTTCGCATCCATCCCGGGACAGGACTGCTCGCGCCCGCGGGCTGGACTCCCGCCAGGGGCAAAGTCCCCCGCTCTATCGGTTTTGAACCCGGCGGCCGCTTCCTCTATTCCACCAACGAGCAGGGGGATACGGTAACTGCCTTCAGGATGGCCCCCGAAACCGGCCGACTGGCCCCGGTCGGACCGCCGATCCCCAATTTAAGCGCCGTGACGATAACGTTTAAGAACTTTTAATACAACTGTCGAATCGTATTCGCGTCGGAGTTAATCTGGTATTTCAGAGAAGCGAATGTTTGACTGGTTGAAACGGAAGACAGCGTGCGCCGCCGGGAGCGAAATGCCGGTAATTGGCGGCTGTACAGACCTCCGCGGCCTGCTTCGCAAAGACCTCCTGGTGATCTTCAAACACAGCACCGCCTGCCCGGTCAGCTGGGCGGCAAACTCGCAGGTGAACCGCTTCCGCGCCAGCTATCCAGACGTCCCCGTCCACATGGTCAACGTCATCAAAGACCGACCGGTCTCCCTGAAGATTGCCGAACTCACCGGCATCCGCCACGAATCGCCGCAGGTGATCATTATCCGCGATGGCGCGGTGCTCACTTCCGCCTCCCACGGCAGTATCACGGAAGCAAATCTGGCCGCTATGGTTGCAGGCGTTCCGTCTCCGCGGCACTGACGATCCGGCCATCTTTCAGCAGCCGGAACCGCTCTCCCCGCCACTCCACCGTATTCCCGCTCAAAGCCCCGCACCAGACCGCGAAACCGAACAGATCCCGTAGCGGCACCCACACCAATCCGCCATAACCATCACCACCGAGCGCCCACATCGCCGCCGCGGCCGCCAGCAGCCTCACCAGCAGGCCTGGCAGCGCAACCTCCGGGTATCCGGCCACCGCGACTACCAGACACCAAAACGTGGCCTGTGTGACCAGATAACCGAAATACCCGGCCGTCTGTGAAACCCGAATCGTGCGCGACCACCGCAACTGGTGTTTCCACACCGACTCCCAGTCACCCGCACCCAGATTCGTCTCCACCACGCTATCCGCCATCGCAACGCGCCGGCCCAGTGCGGAAATCCGCGCGCCCAGCTGGAAGTCGTCCGCCAGATACTCGCGGATGGCCGCAAATCCCCCAATCGCCTCCAGTTCCCGCCGTCGGAACGCCATGGTGGACCCCAGCGCGAACCCACTCGAAGAAAGCAGCCGGGCCACCAGCACACTCGGCGCGAACTCCGTCGCAATCCCCAGCGCCTCCGCCTTCGCCGCCACAGACCCGCCACGCCCCCGGTACAGGCAGGTCACCAGCCCCACAGTTTCATCCCGCAGCAGCCCGACCACCCTCGCCAGGTAATCCGGCTCCACCAGAATGTCGCCGTCATTCACCAGCAGCACGTCGTACTTTGCTTCCCGCGCCAGAATTTCGAGGGAGCCCGCCTTGCGGTTCGGCGCGTCATTGGCGGAAGGAATCACCCGAATCGGGAGCGCCGGGAATTCGGCCTGAAGTCGCGCAATATCAAGCAGCGCCGGGTCATCCGCATCCGCCACGGCAAATAACATCTCGAACTCCGGATACGCCTGCAGGGCGTGCGAACGGATGGCCTCATAGAAAGCCGGATCCCGCCCCTTCACCGGCTTCAGAATCGATACCGGCGGGCGATACCCCGTATCCGGATTCCGCCGCCGGCGGAAACGCAGCGCCCCCGCCACCGCGAGCAGGTTATACGCGATGCCGCAGGCAACCACGCCGCACAGAACTGACCCGGTCGTTATCACTGAGAAATGAATATCACGCCCGCCAGAATCAGCCCGATGCCGATCCAGCGCCGCCAGTCCACCTGTTCCTTCAGCAGGAACTTCGCGAGCAGTGTTTCGGGGATAAAGGTAATGGCGGAAACCGGCACCGCGAAGCTCATCGGCACAATGGAAACCAGTTTCATGAAGCTGAAGAAAGAGACTGCCATCGCGCAGGTGGAAACGATCACCATCCAGTTGCGGGCAATTGCGCCCATCGCGCTGCCCAGCGCGCCGGGGCGGAAGTCGTTAATCGCGCCGTGGTGACGCATGCCGAGCGAACGGAAAACATCTCCCACCACGGTGGAAGTCACGCACAGCCCCACCAGTAACCACTTCATTCGTGCGGGTTCCCGTCGAGAGTGGAGGATGCCGGCGCCGTGCGGCCCACCAGCGTTACGCCGGCGGTGATGAGGACAATTCCCACCCAGCGCATCGGCGACACCGTCTCTCCCAGGAAGAACTTCCCCGCGAACGCGGTCACCACATAGCCGATAGCCGTCACCGGCATCACATAACTCAGGTCAGCCCAGCTGAGCAGCGCCATGTGCGCGAAGGTCCAGACAATCAGCCCACCCACGCCCAGCGCCACCCATGGATGAAACAGCGCCAGAATCAGATCGAGCGGCGTATTGCCCACCTGCCCCAGCTGCGTCATCCCATGCGTCAGCGCCGAATTCCCGGCGACGTTGCTCAGTACCGAAATGATCGCGAAAAGCTGCGTCTTCCGGCGAACGTCAGTCACCGGCATTGGCGGAAACAGTGGCCTGCTGCCGTTGTTCCGCAATAAACTTGCGGCGGCGTGCGCGCAGAGCCATGTACTCCTTCGCTTCCTTGGTCAGGCGTTTGCGCTCGTGAGAGTTGAACAGCACCTTGCTGATCATGCGCCACACCACCTTGGGACGGAAATAATACTCGCTGTAGAACTTCTCCACCCAGTCCATCAGCTCGGCTTCGTTCAGGTTCTCGTAAACCACCTTCGGAAGCTGGTTGCCGCGATCATCCACAATGTTGCCGATGGAGATCAGGTTGTTCTTCTCGGCGTACGAATAGAACTCCGTGCCGGGATAGGGATGAGCAATCGAAACCTGAATGGTTTCGTTATCCAGCTTCTTCGCGAAATCGATGGTCTTGCGGATGCTCTCGCGGGTCTCGCCCGGCAGCCCCACAATAAAGTCGCCGTGAATCACCAGACCCAGCTTCTTGCAGTTGGCCGTGAAGCGCTCGGCCATATCGATGGTCGCGCCCTTCTTGATGTTCTTCAGAATCTGCGGATCGCCCGATTCATAGCCGACAATCAGCAGACGGCAGCCCGCTTCCTTCATCGCCTTCAGCGTGTCGAAATCGGTGGTGACGCGCGACGTGCAGCTCCACGTGAAGTTGAGCTTCTTCAGCTTCGAACAGAGTTCGATGGTGCGTTCCTTGCGGTAGTTGAAGGTATCGTCGTCGAAGAAGATTTCCTTCACTTCCGGGAAGTTCTCCATCACCCACTGCACTTCGGCCACGATGTCGTCGCTCGAACGCAGACGCCAGCGATGGCCGGAATGCGTCTGGGGCCACAGGCAGAACGTGCACATCGCCGGACAGCCGCGCGAGGTGTACATCGAAATGAACGGATTCAGCAGAAACGGAACGTTGTAGTTCCGCACGTCGAGATCGCGCTTATAGATCTTCGAAACCCACGGCAACGAATCCAGATCTTCGATCATCGGCGCTTCGGGGTTGTTGACGATTTTTCCGTCTTTGCGGAAGCTCGCGCCCGGGATTTCCTCGAGCGGCGTGCCGTTCGCGTAGGCCACAATCTGATGGTCGAACTCCCGGCGGATCACGAAGTCGATCGCCTGGCTGGCATTCAGGGACTTCTCGGGTTCCACCGTCACCGGCGGCCCCACGAAACAGACCTTCATGCCGGGATTCGAAGCCTTCATCATCTCCGAGATCTTGCAATCGACGTCAAACCCAGGGGTGGACGTGAACAGCACCAGAAGATCAAAATCCTTCGCCATCTCCACCGTCTGTTCGATGGAGATTTTGTGCGGAGGCGCATCGACAACCTTGCTGTCCGGCAGCATTCCCGCGGGGTAGCAAAGCCAGACCGGATACCAATACGACTCGATTTCCCGGGAGGCAGGCCAGCGTGAGCTCGCACCACCGTCAAAGCCTTCGAAAGAAGGTGGGTTCAGAAACAGAGTTCGCATGTTTAAAGTACCATTGTAGGGCAAAGTGGATCGCGGCCGGACGGCGCACGGGTGGCCTGCTCGCAGACCACACCTTTAACTGATAGTCGCAGCGGGGGTTTGGTTGCGGAAAATAACTGTCCGCGCGGAAAAGTCCCCGGACTAAACCGCGGTCTTCACGCCCGCCGATTTCGCAATCCGCATCGCATTCCGCATCAGCTTCAGGCCCGTCTCGCCCTGCGCCGACAGAATCGATTCCGGATGGAACTGCACCGCCTCAATCGGCAGCGTCCGGTGCCGCACGCCCATAATCACGCCGTCCGCGGTCCGCGCCGTCACTTCCAGCTCCGCCGGCAGCTTCTCCGGAATCGCGTAGAGCGAATGGTAGCGGCCCACCGTCAGTTCCGCCGGGAGTCCTTCGAAGGCGCCCAGACCGTAGTGGTCGATCTTCGACGGCTTGCCGTGCATCGGATACGGCAGCACGCCCAGCTCACCGCCGAACGCCTCCACAATCCCCTGCAGCCCCAGGCAAACGCCAAACACGGGAATCCCGGCCTGCGCCGCGTGGCGAACCAGCGCCGGCACGCCGAAATCCTCCGGACGCCCCGGGCCCGGCGAGATCAGAATCAGATCCGGCTTCACCTGCGCCAGAATCTCCAGCGGCATCCCGGCGCGATAAGTCACCACCTCGGCGCCCGCCTGCCGCGCATAATTCGCCAGCGTGTGAATGAAGCAATCGTCGTTGTCCACCAGCAGCAACTTCATCCGCAGCGGTTCGGCCTCCGCCTCGCCCGCGGGCTTTTTGCCCTGCTCGCCCAACAAACGGAAGAACCCGGTCGCCTTCAGCCTCGTCTCCGCTTCCTCGGCCGCGGGGTCGGAATCGTACAGCAGCGTCGCTCCCGCCGGATAGGTGGCGTACCCGTCCCGCAGATACGTGGTGCGGATCGCGATGCCGGTGTTGATATCGCCATTCAGCGACAGCATCCCGATGGCCCCGCCGTACCAGTCGCGCGCCGTCTTCTCCAGCGCTTCAATCGCCACCGACGCGGCCTTCTTCGGCGCGCCAATCAGCGTCACCGCCCACATGTGACTCAGAAACGCGTCGAGCGAATCGAACCCCTCTTCGAGAATCCCCTCCACGTGGTCCACCGTGTGGAACAGACCCGCGTAAGACTCGATCAGCCGCCGTCCGATCACCTTCACGGTTCCCGGCACACAAACGCGACTCTTATCGTTGCGGTCCACGTCCGTGCACATCGTGAGCTCGGACTCTTCCTTGGTGGAATTCAGCAGGTCCTGAATATTCCGCGCATCCTGCAGCGGGTCGCCCGTGCGCCGCGCCGTGCCGGAGATCGGACAGGTTTCCACGCGGGGCCCTTCCACCCGCACAAACATTTCCGGCGAAGCGCCCACCAATTGCTCCTCGCCAAACTGGATCAGGAATTCATACGGGCTCGGATTGGCCCGCTGCATTTTCTCGAAAAGCTCCGAGGCCTTGCCGGAATACGGCGTCTGGAACGTCTGCCGCAGCACGACTTCGTAATAATCACCCCGCCGCATACCTTCGCGGACAGTCTCCACGTTGGCCTTGTACTCCTCCACCGTGTGATCGGAAGTAATCGGCCCGGGCTTGCGCTTCGGAGCCTGCGGCACGGCTTCCGCGGTGCGTGGCAGACCGCGCGTGGAAAGCTCACCCTGAGAAAACTCGTAGGAAAACCGCTCAATCACTTCCCGCTTGCGGTCCATGTAGATGATTTCATCGCACAGGAACAGGTGCAGGTCTTTCTTCATGCGGCGTTCGAGGCGCAGGGGAATCGGCTCAAACTGATAAATCAGGTCGAAACCGAACGCGCCGGCCAGCGCCAGCTTGTCGTCGTTTTCATTGCGGAATTCGTGTGTCAGCGCGCGCAGCACGGAAAATACCGAGGGCTGCTTGCTGCGTTCTTCTTCCGAAAAGAAGGCCGCCATGGGCTTCAGACGCCCGTGAATCACGCCATTTTCTTCCCGGAATTCTTCCCAGTGCGGATGCTCCCGCAGCGCGTTCGCCAGCATCCGGTTGATGGCGATACCGCGCTCATTCAACGGGCGAAACGTTACGTCACCCTGAAAGCTGACCAGTTCCACCGGAGGCCGCACCGCCACAATATCCCATCGTGAATACCGCCCCGGAAACTCATATCCCGAAGAAAGATAGATGCCGCGATGCCTGTCGAGTTCGCGCAGGAAACGGCTCAAACCCTGGCGATAGGGTAACCTGGAGGTGACGCGCGACACGTGTATTCCGTGAGGCGTCTGATAACTGACTTCCCGCATGATGTTGGGTGTGTGATCTAATTATCGCCCAGGGCCTTCTCCGCCCGGGGCTTTCTCAGTAAGGATCTATGTCTCTCTACCTCAGTCTGAGCAACATCGCATGATCCTCCGCTATCTGCGGTCCATCTGGATCTGGAGTATCTCGGCGCTGCTCTTTCTGGTCTGGGTACCCACTCTGGCAATAGTCCGTCTCTTTGATCGCGACCCCCTCGCCCTGCGCACCGGTCGCATGCTGCGCGTCTTCGGCCGCATGCTGATCCAGGTGCATCTGCCCGAACTGCACCTCACCGGACTCGGGAATATCAAGGCCGGACAGACCTACGTCCTGGTGGCCAATCACCAGTCTTTCATCGACATCCCGCTGATTTCCTATGTGCCGGTCGACATGAAGTGCATGGCCCGCGAGAATCTCTTCCGCGTCCCGTTCGCCGGCTGGGTGCTGCGGCTTTCGAAAGAGGTCCCCATCGACCGCAAAGACCCCCGCAACGCGGCCCGCGCCATGCTGCAATGCGTGCGTTTCCTGAAGGGTGGCTGTTCGATTCTGATTTACGCCGAAGGGACCCGCAGCGCGGACGGCGCACTGCTTCCCTTCGCCGAGGGCCCGTTCCAGCTCGCCATCCGCCAGGGCGTTCCCGTGCTGCCGGTCGTCATCGACGGAACCGGTATCAACCTCGGGAAGAACGCCGCCCTGTTTCAGCCCAAAAAGCCGTTGTATCTGACTGTGCTGCCGCCCGTGTCCACAGAAGGCTGGAATGCCAGACAGGCGCCGGAACTGCGCGACAACGTCCGCGACAGGATGGCCGCGGAACTCGACCGGCTGCGATCTTAAGCGCTTCCGGGGATTTCGTTCAGCGGATTTCGGAGAGGCTCGTCAGGTTTACCGGCACACGGTGCGAAACCAGGCGCGCCAGCGCCCGCAGCATCGCCCGGTCACTGCCCTGGCCCTTCAGGTCACACGGAATCGCCGCATGGGGACGGTCGCGCAGAATCTTCTCAATCCACGTGCAGCAGTTCCGCCGCCCGCCCGCTTCAATGAAAATCTTCGGGCCACCCGCATAAACATTGCGAATCAGGCGCGGGAAATCCACCACGCGGCAGTAAGACTCCGCCGTGGTGTGCGCGGGGGATTCCACCGTGAAATCCATCGGCCGGCACGTGGCGGAAGAGTAAAACTGTATGTCTGTCACGCTCGCGGTGGTGAGCGTATGAATGTCCACCAGATTCTGATACTCGCCGCGCGTGGCCTCGCAGTGCATGGTCACGGGAATCGGCACCGGGCTCGCCACAGACGCGCCGATGCGTTCGAGCGCGCGCTTACAGCCCTCGCGTTCCCCGGCGATCACCACTTCCCCCGGAGTGTTGATATTGCACAAAAACACGTTCTTTTCCGGGCGAATAGCCGCAAAAGCGGCGGCGGCGGTGGTGCGCACAGTCCAGGAATCCCAGCCCACCGGCACGCCGACCGGCAGATTCCACTGCTCGCGAATCGAATCCATCGGACCCTGCAAGCGCGTCCGGTAGGTCGGAATGCGGTCCAGGTTATCCGCCAGTTCGTTCGGATCCGGCCAGACGCCGAGGCACGTCAGCATGATCGCCTCGCCGAAGCTGTAGCCGCAGGCCGCCGAAGGCTGGATGCCGAACATCTCGCGCAGCAGCCAGGTGAAAATCAGGCTCGTGCTGATGGCGCACTGCCCCAGCATCACCACGTCGCGATAGAACGGCGCTTCATCCACGGGCGTCACCGGATACATCTCATCCACGTGCAGATAGTGCGCCGCTTTGCCCCGCGCGAGCGTTTCAAAACGATCCAGCAGCGGCGGTGACAGCGTGAAAAGATCGCTCCCCAGCCCCGGATACGGACTCGCAATGCCAGGATAGACAAACGCCACCCCGTCCGCCCCCAGCGGTGTGGCAACAAAGCTGCTGCCACCGGGCGTCTTCCACTCCACCCCTGCCTTTACAGCCCGCGGAATGTCCGCCTTTGCCGCCGCGATCTCGCGCTCCAGTTCTTCCGGCGAACGCGCCAGCAGGCAGGCCGCCAGAGGCGCGGCCGGATCCACCGCGAAATCCACCGCGAAATCCACCGGTTTATCCAGCTTTTCCAGAATTTCCGCCACGCCTTCACCCGTGAACGGATACAGCTGCAGCGCCCGGAACGGAAACGTGGAACGAATGTTGCGTTCCGCCGGCGATGCAAGGGGCGGCGCGCCCAGCCACGGCCTCGCCGTATGCCGCGACGGACCTTCCGGCAAATACCGGTAATACAGTTCGAGGTCCGGATTCACCTCACCGGCGAAGAACCGTCTGGAGGCCTCTTCGAAATCCATCAGCTACCCGCGATGCGCAGCGCGACCCGGTCCATCTTATAAATCCGCAGCCCGTCCGCCCAGAGCGAAGCCTCGGCGCGAATCGTCACGCCGTTGGCATCCCGCACCACTTCTTTGATCTCGACTTCCGTCTCCATCCGTTTCGTGGTGGGGAACACCATGCCGCGGTACTTAAAGTCGATCTCTTCCACGTACTCGAAATGCGGATTCACCAGGCCCTCATCGAAGTTGTTGTGCACCGCGTAATACTGCAGCGTCTGCATGATGGCTTCGAGGCCGAGCGAGCCCGGCTGCACCGGGTCCTGATAGAAGTGCGCGCGGAAGAACCAGTCGGTGGGGCTGACAGTCTTCTCGGCGCGGATGCGTTTGTCCCACAGGCCCGTAATGCGGTCGATCATGAGCAGATCGCCCCACGGCAGCAGGCGGGTGCGGGCGGCGCGCAGGTCCAGCTGGAAATCAGAGGGCGCGGTGTGGATGGCCATTTCCTGCTCGTTGGCGGGCAGGCCCACCTGGCGCGCCAGATGTTCGGAACGGAAGTACCCGAAGCTGGTCACAGCGTCGAGCAGCGGTTTGCCGTTGAGCGTGGTGTGCACTTCGAAGAACTGAATCGTCATGCCGCCGGAGGTGGAAACCTTGGTCATGGTCGACCGGGTTTTGAGGGTGCATTTTTCCGCCGGAATCGGCCCGTGAATCGTGGCCGTGCCATCCAGATTGCGGAAGAACACCCGCACATTCGAACGCAGCGCCGTGCCGCAATACGAACCGAGCCAGCCACAGGGCTGCAGCACCGATTCCACCAGCACACCGAACGGCAGCACCGGCGAACCGTTCTGTTTGTAATACCACTCGGAACCATCAATATCGAGCTCCGAAGTGAACGACGTGCCCGGCTTTTCCACCCCGAACTCGCCATCCACGCTGGTGACGCGCGTCACCAGGTGATACGGCGGAGAGGGCAGGCGCGGCAGACCCTTGCCCGCGTCGAACTTTGCAAACGGAGCGCCCATCGCCAGGCTCGGCGGACCCACCGCGCAATGCAGCAGCGCCGTGTAGTCCTGCCGGATGCCATTCATGTAGGCCACCGGCGTCGGGTCCGGCGGAATGTTCATGTATTCCGGATCGTCGTCATGAGGGAAGCCCGGAACCAGCTTCAGGCCCAGACGCTTGCAGTGGAACGCCTTCAGGCCATCGACGGTGCAGAGCACGTCGGCCCAGAGAATCGGCTCGTCGCCCTCCACCAGTTCATCCACAAACAACTCGTATTCGAGCAGCTTCGAGGACGGGATCACCTGACCGCGGCAGCGCAGCTGATACGTGGTGTCCTGCACCACTTCAAAACGCCAGCCGTCTTTGTCGATCGTCAGACCCAGCGCCTGCATGTAGAAAGCCATGGTCTGGATGCAGCCATCCACCATGAGCGTGCCGGGCATGCACGGGTCGTCTTTGAAGTGCGGCGCGAAGAACCACTGTGCCGGGTTGATGGGAAGCTCCGCTTTCAGATAGCCGCGCTTCCACGGACCACCGGTGAGATCGAGCTTCGAAACGCTGTCAAACAGAACCAGGTCGGGCTTCGCAAATCCGGGTCCGCGCTGGTGCGCGCCCGCGAATTCAAAACCTTTGCCAAAGCACTGCCACGCGCCGCCGAGCGCGGCCTCGCGAATCTGCGCGGCCGTGAAGCTGGCAGGAACATTCGCAACCTTCGGCTTCGGCGCTTTGATGTCCGGCGTACCGGGCGTGGTGAGCGCATCCCACAGAACTCCGTTCGAACCGGCGAGTTCCTCATCGGTGAAGAACCCTGCCTGACCGTTGCGGACCGACAGGCGGACCTCGCCGTTCACCCGCGTATCGGAGTGGAAGAAGAACAGGCGCACCGGGCCCTGCTTGGCGTGCCGGTCGATATGGATCTCATGGCAGAGCGTATCGCCCACCTGGGGCGCGCCGCCATGAAAGGTCAGTTCGCAGCCGAGCAGGCGGTAAACGCGCTCGCCCTTCATCTCGAAATCGACGCCAAGCCAGGAGATCAGCAGCAGATCAGCCTGGCCGGATTCCACCAGAATCCCGGCCGGGATTTTGTCGCGGAAGACATACCAGGAGTCACGCGTGATGTCGGTTTCGGTGTGGATGGCGCCGATGCCCATGCTGCGCGGCGTCGCGTCGATGGACATGGCGCGGTCGGCGAGGAGCAGCGGCGGCATCGGCATGCGTACCAGCCGGCGGTTGTTGTCGATGGGCGCGAATTCCGGGCCGAACAGCGCGGAGATGGGGCCGGAGGCAATGCGCTCCAGATCTTCGCGGGAGAGCCAGGCTTTCTTCGGAGCCGGAGCCAGGGCCGCCACGGGCGCAGGTGCGGGAACCGCCATGGGCACTGGCGCCGGCACAGGAGCGATGGAAGCCGGTGGAACAGGTGCTGTCACAGCCTGTCCGGTCGGCATCGCCGAGAGGAACGCGCGCTGCGAAAGAGCAAGGAACCGCTCATGCACGCCCGCTCCCGATGAGCCGAGGAACGTGTCGTGCGCCTGCCTGAGCGCGGCGGCGTATTCCTGGAACAGGTGCGACGACGCGGAAGCGCGGGGCGTCACAGGCGCGGGGGCTGGAACAGCAACGGGTGTGGCGACGGGAGCGGCGGCAGCCACCGGCGTCGGTTTTGGTTCTGGCACAGGAGTTGTCACTGGTTTTTTTATCTCTACGGGCGGCGCATGGGTGGCAAATGTCAGCCGTTTCCCCTGCGGTACTTCCTGCTTCGGTTCAAAACGCTCAAATACACGGGCGGCTTCCGGGTTGACCACGCCCGCCGCAATCAGTTGCGCCACCGCGTTCGCAACCTGAGTCAGCGAATCGGCCGACTGCAGATCGAGCGAGACAGCGAGGTGCTCGCGATCCCCCAGAATCCGGCGAATGGACGCCGTACAACCACCCTGCGGGCCATGCTCCACGAAGATCCGGACGCCATCGGCGTAAGCCTGCTCAATCACCGCCGGGAAATCCAGCGTGTTCAGGGCCTGTTTGGTGAGGGCTTCGGCGATGCTCTTCTTCGAAAGCTTGTCGGACTTATTCCCGGCCAGCGAGTAGAACCGCACGCCGGCGGGAGCGGAGGTTTTGCGGGAGTGCAGCCGCTGCCATTCGTCCTTCCACGGCGCGAATTCCGGGCAGTGGACCACCAGATCGTAATGAATCCGCTGGGCGCGGGCTTTCGGCAGATTTTCCGCGATGCCCGCCACAATGTATTCGCCTGGCGAGTGAATCGCCGTGAGACGCAGACCGGGGTTGGCGGCGAGAAGTTCGCGGAGTTCGGGTTCCGGCACCGCCAGACGCCAGGTCTGCCAGCCGGATTCCTCCATCTGACCGAACAGATTCGCGGCCTCGAACTCTTCGTGGAAGTCATCGAGATCGGTCCACGCGCCGAAGGCGGCGATGGCATTGGTCTCGCCCGAACTGATGCCGATGGCCGCGGCGGGCTTCAGCCCCAGCAGCCGGAGAGTGAATTCGGCATGCACCTGACTGAGAAACGAACTCGCCCAGAGGGTCTGGTAAGGGTTGGGCCTGCTGCCGTCAAAGATCCATTGGGCGGAAGCCGCCACGCGCGGCATGCGCTTCGTGACGGCTTCCACCAGTTCCGGAAAAGCACGGAAGAAGGTCTCGCCCATGCCAGGATAGGCGGCCGCCGCACCCGCAAAAACGAAGCCAATTTCGCCGGCGAGCGGCGTCTTCCGGATCGTTAAGCCATTGAATTTATTGATCTTATTTCGAGCCGGATACGGCGTGACCGAAATCGCGGCCTGCGCCGCGCCGATGGCCTGCATACGAAGCGTGGCTTTGCTCCCCGCAAGAATCGCTTCCGCCACCTGCTCCATGTTGACGGCGGGCTGCGAAGGCAGCGCGTCGGCATCGTCGAGCACCGAGAGAATCGTCTCCCCCTGCGCCACCGCGTCATCCAGACGTTTCAGCACAAAGAAGGCGGCATAATCCGAAGTCGGTTCGTTAATTCCGAGCGCCTTGCGCGCCGCCTGGTTCACCGGCTCATTACCCAGTTCCACGGCTCCTGCGATGGCGGCATCAATCTCACCATGGCGCAGAGCGCGGGCGGCGAGGCGCAGCGCGACCAGACCGGAAATCTCTTCGGACAGGACCGCAAAACTGGGTCCCCGCAGGTCAAAGCGGCTGGAAATTCTGTTCGCGACGATGTTGGCGAGCCGCCCGATGACGGCCGCGGGAGTGAGTTCCGGGCAGACCGGATTGCCCGTGCGCCAGCGGAGCCCGTAGCGCGCTACTTCCGCATCGATGCCCATGCCGGCGTACACCCCGGTTCGGGCATGCGGCAGCGAGCGCACCTGCGCGATGGCGTCAGACGCCGCTTCGAGCGCCATCAACTGCTGCGGCAGGCTCTGTTGCAGGTCGGCGGGCGGGAAGCCCAGGCCCTGCAGTTCGAGAGTAATCGGGCCGTCCTTCACCTGCCGGGCGGCGACGACCGCGATCCTGACCGCTGATTTGGCGGAGGTGCCCGGCGGAAGCGCATGTCCGGCCTCTTCCACAATCAGGTGCCCGTTATTGCCGCCGAAACCAAACGCGCTCAGCGAAGCACGGCGCGGACCCTCGCATTCCCAGGGTTCATTCTTCCGCAGCACGCGGAACGGCGACGCGGCGATGGCCGGATTCAGCGTGGCTGAATCCACGTGGAGGGTCGCGGGGCGAATCCCCGCATGCATCGCGCCGATGATCTTGAACAACCCGGCCATGCCCGCAGCGGTAATCGGATGGCCCAGGTTCGATTTCACCGAACCAATCGGCACATCCCGCAGACCGGCGTAGACGCGCCCGGTGCTGCGGATTTCCGTCGCATCGCCAATCGGCGTGCCGGTCGCATGGCATTCGAGCAATGAAATCTGAGAGGGCGAGACGCCCGAAACTTCATAAGCGGCCCGGATCGCCTGTTCCTGCCCGAGTTCGGAGGGCGTGAGCAAGCCGGCCGTGCGGCCATCATTACTGATTCCGACGCCGCGGATCACGGCCAGCACGCGGTCCCCCGCGGCTTCGGCATCCGCCAGGCGTTTCAGCACCACGAAACCCGCCCCTTCGCAGGGCAGCAGACCATCGGCGTCCGTGTGGAACGGGCGGCTCTGGCCGGTGGGGCTGACGGCTTTGAGAGTACTGAAACCGATGTGGAGGTAGAGATCGTCAGACCGATTGACAGCGCCGGCCAGCATCAGATCGGCGCGACGATCGTGCAGTGCGTCGCAGGCGAGTTTGATGGCGTAGATGGAAGAAGCGCAGGCGCCGTCGAGAGCGTAAGCGCCGAGGTCGAGTTGCAGTTCGCGGGCCAGATGGTGCACCGCATAGCCCGCCATAAACCGATTTTCGGGGGCAATTGGGTTCGCTTTTTCGAGCCAGATATTCTCAGCGTATTGCGCGAGGCTTTCCGAAGGCAGTCCCAGAACGCCCGCTACGGCGCCGGTACGAGGCGGCGTCTGGCGGATGCCCGCCTCTTGGAGCGCTTCCCGCGCGCAGTAAAGCAGCCACTGGTTTAACTGGTCGAGACGGGAGTCGGCTGCGGGCGTAAAGCCGGTGACGTAGCCGCCCTTATCGGTGAAGCTCTTTTCCGGGCCTTTGCCCAGCACGCTCGCGACGGGAATCCGCCAGCGATCCTCCGGACAGCTGCTGACGGCATTGCGGCCGTTAACGATCAGGTCCCAGAATTCAGCAGGGGTGACTGCGCCGGGAAAGACGCAGCCACGCCCTACGATGGCAATCGGCTCGAAAGTGCTCATGCAGCCGTGAGGGGATGGCCGAGAACGATTTCGATCTCGCTATCCGATCCGCGCAGAATTTCATCGGTAAAGAGGTTCGTACCCTCTTCAATTCCCAGCATGCCGATGCCGTTCGATTCAAAGTGGCGGCGCAGCGCGGCCGTCACCATGCCGCCGTCCCACGGTCCCCAGTTGAGGCTCTTCACGCGGACAGACGGGCGGCGGGCCGCTTCGGCATGAGCCACGCGGTTCATCACCTCATTGGCCATGGCGTATGCCGCCTGACCCGGATTGCCGTTGCGCGCGGCGACCGAAGAGAACAGGCAGATGAACTGCAGCGGGTCCGCCTGCGTGGCTTCGAGCAGCGCTTCGAGGCCTTCCACCTTGGTGGAGAAGACCACGTCGAACTTCCCGGGCGTGAGTTCGGCGATCAGTTTATCGGCCAGCACACCGGCGCCGTGCACGATGCCGGCGATGGGTCCCCAGACCGAGCGAACGTCTGTGAGCGCGGCGGCCACGGCTTCCCGGTTGCGGATATCGACCGCCACATAGCGGGCTTCCGAACCCGCCGCCCGGAACTGCGCGAGCACGTCATTCACTTCGCGGGTGGCAATCACCTGCGCAGCCTGGGACGCAACCGCGGCCGGAGCCACCGATTCGCCCTTCGCCTTCGCAAACGCGATAAACGCCTGGCGCAGAGCGGACTCCCCGGTAACGCCCTGACAGAACGAGGGCTCCTCGGCGAGAGGCGTGCGGCCCAGCAGAACAAAGCGGCTGTGGGTCTGGTTGGCGAGGTTGATGAGCGACTGCGCGGTCACGCCGCGCGCGCCGCCGGAGGCGACAATTACGGAGTTCGGGCCGAGCGTGAGCGGAGTACCGTTCACGGGGCCGGAGGTGGTTTGGACCGTCACGCGGTCCCCCTTGGCGTTGAGACCGACTTCGAGTTCCGGCCCGCCCTGCAGCAGTTCGTTGAGAATCGCCTGCGCGATGGTCAGCGGCGTGCGCCCGGCCACCTCGATGTCGATGGCTTTCACGGCGGCCCGGGGCCACTCGAGCGCCGCGGTCTTGGCGAGGGCGCTCAGGCCGCCGGCCCAGGCGCGGATTTCGTCGGTCGGCTCAAAGCGTCCGCCGGTGTCCTGCACGGTGACGAACAGGCCGTTGTCGGCAATGGTGCTGGCGGCGGCGCGGGCCACATCGAAGGCCGCGATATTGGCGGCGACGGCGGCGGCCCGGGTGGGGAACTGCCGCAACCCGGCGAGGCAGATGACGGCGTGGACGCCTTCGGGAATATCCGACGAAACGGCGGCTTCAAAGCCACGCACGATGAGCAGTTCGCTCAGCGCGTCGGCAATGCCGAGCCCGTCATCGGTGATGGAAATGGAACCGATGTTTTCGTTGAGGATGGATTTGTAGGTGGCAGGCGCCGGGACCACGGTAACGGCGTGGCGCAGGCCGGTCTGCTTCGGCGCGGCTTTGGCAGTGGCGGCAGCGGGTGCGGCGGTGGCCGGGGCAGACCCTTCGCCACCGGCGAGATACGCGGCCACGTCGGCAATGCTCTTGAGCGGTCCGAGTTCGGCCATGTCCGGTTCCTTCATACCAGGAACGCGTTCGCTCATGGCGGCGAAGATTTCCACGCGCTTAATGGAGTCGATGCCGAGGTCGGCTTCGAGCGCCATCGAGGGCGTGAGCATCTCCACCGGATAGCCGGTCTTTTCGGCGATCACTTCGAGCAGGATGGCCTGAAAATCGACGCCGGGGGTTGAAGCAGGGGTTGAAGCAGGGGTTGCGGGAGCGGCGACAGCCGGACCCATGTGCCCCTGCAGATAGTCGGCGATCTCTTCGAGCGTGCGCAGACGTCCGATATCGGCGTGCGGCAGTTCGGGAAGGCCCGGGATGGCGTCCTGCACGGCGGCGAAGATTTCCACGCGCTTGATGGAATCAATGCCGAGATCGGCTTCGAGCGCCATGCCCGGCGAGAGCATTTCGGCGGGGTAGCCGGTCTTATCGGCAATCACGGCGAGCAGGATGGCGTTGATGTCGACCGCGGGACCCGCGGGAGTTGCGGCAGAAGGGGAGGCGGCGGGAGCGGCCGCGCCCATGTGCCCCTGCAGGTAGACGGCGATGTCTTCGAGCGTGCGAAGGCGGCCGATGTCGGAATGCGGCAACTCGGGAAGGCCGGGAATCGCATCCTGGACAGCGGCGAAGATCTCGACGCGCTTGATGGAGTCGATGCCGAGATCGGCTTCGAGCGCCATGGTGGGTTCCAGCATCTCCGGCGGGTACCCGGTCTTCTCGGCAATCACGGCAAGCAGGATGGCGTTGATGTCGACCGCCGGGGCACTGGAAGTGGGGGCCGCGGGTTTGGCGGCGACGGCAGCGGCCGGGGCCGCGCCCAGATGCCCCTGCAGGTAGACGGCGATGTCTTCAAGGGTGCGCAGACGGCCGATATCGGAGTGCGGCAGTTCAGGAAGGCCGGGCAGAGCATCCTGCACGGCGGCGAAGATTTCCACGCGCTTGATGGAGTCGATGCCGAGATCGGCTTCGAGCGCCATGCCGGGTTCCAGCATGTCCGCCGGATAGCCGGTCTTATCGGCGACGAGGTTCCAGAGAACGTCATGCACGTTGACCGACGGAGCCGCCGGCTTTGCGACCGGGGGAGGTGGCGGCGCAACGGCGACGGGAGCGGGCTTCGGCGCGGGGGTCGGAGCGGCGACAGCCACAGGCGCCGCGACAGCCACGGGTGCGGCCACCACAGGCGGCGCCGGGGGCGGCGTGTAAGCCGGCGCGGGCGCTGGCGTCCGGACCACCGGAGCGGCAGCCGGCGCGGGCGCGCCCAGCGCGGCGAAGTAAGCCGTTTCCATGGCCTTCAGATAGTCTTCATGGCCCTTGGCAAGGTTGGCCTGCCAGCCCTGGTGCGCTTCGGCAATGGATTGCTGGAAGACGCGGTAAAGTTCAGTGGTCTCGCTCACAGTAGTTTCGGTAACGGGAGTGGGGGGAACGGCTACAACAACGGG
This sequence comes from uncultured Acidobacteriia bacterium, assembly GCA_903900705.1. GTDB lineage: Bacteria > Acidobacteriota > Terriglobia > Bryobacterales > Bryobacteraceae > BOG-234. Next base: position 16,828 of record CAIUOG010000064.1, on the reverse strand, counting down.
CTTTGCGGCCACCGGCGCAGGTGCGGGGGCCGGTGTCGGTGCGGGCGCGGGCGCGGGGGCAGGAGCCGCGGCCACTGCCTTCGGAGCTTCTGCCTTTGGCGCTTCCACTTTCGGAGCTTCCACCTTTGGCGCTGCCACCTTCGCCTTCGCGGCCACCGGCTTCGGCGGCGCACCACTCAGGTCGGGATACGGGCGACCGTAGTTGCCGCCGTTGATCTTGACGATGAACTTCTTTTCCTGGCCTCGCGGTTCGGGCTGGATATCATGCTGGGCGCGAAGCGCGGCCCAGTTCATGGGGAAGCCCTGCGCGGCCAGTTGTCCCAGGCCGTGCCAGAGCGCGGTCACGCCGTTGGCGCCCTGACGGTCGAGCGGGATGGCTGAAAACGGACGGTCGCCCAGAATGCTCTTCACCAGGCCGCTCAAAACGGCGGAGGGACCGACTTCGACGAACGTCCGGACGCCATCGGCATACATCCGGTCCACCATCTCGTGGAAGCGGACGGAGCTCGAAACCTGATCGGCCAGGCGGTCGCGCAGAGCGGCCGGATCAACGGGGTGCAGTTCGCCATCGAAATTGGCATAGAACGGCAGGGCGCTGTCGGTGAGGTAGCAGTCTTCCAGATGCTCCCGGAAGGCGCCGGCCGCGCCGGCCACCAGAGGCGAGTGGAAGGCTGTCGAAACGGGCAGGCGCAACACGCCGTTCCCGCGCTTTTTGAGCAGGTTTTCCGCTTCTTCAATCGCTACGAGTGAACCCGAAAGCACGGTCTGGTTCGGGCCGTTCAGATTCGCCACCGCGACATCGACGCCCGATTCAGAGATCCACTCCTGAATCTGCGAAGCGCCGTGGCGCACGGACAGCATACCGCCCGGCACGTCGGACGCTTCGGCCATGAGTTCGCCGCGCCTGCGCGCGATGTTCACCATGGTGTCGAAATCCGCGCCGCCGGAGGCGTAGAGCGCGGTGATCTCACCGAAGCTGTGGCCACCCACGCAATCGGGCGAGACTTCGAGGCGCTTCAGAATATTCAGCAGTGCCACGCTGGCCGCGCCGATGGCGGGCTGGGCCCACTCGGTCTGCGTCAGGCGCGCGGCCTGGGTCTTTCGGTCCTCATCGGAGAACACAGGTTTCGGGAAGACGGCATCGGCCACCCAGGGAGCGCTGTCCCAGGCTTCGCGGGCTTCGTCAAAGGCCATGGCGACATCGGCGGTCATGCCGACGTACTGGCTGCCCTGGCCGGGGAACATGAACGCGGTGCGACCTTCGGCCTTGCCCGTGCCGGAATAGACGCCGGGCATGGCGCGATTGGCGGGGTCGAGCTTCTTTTTCAGGTCCGCGAGGGAATCGCAGACGGCGGCGAGGCGGCAGGGCTGCGAGGCGTCGAACTGCAACTGCGAGTCGCGCGCCAGTTCGGCCAGGTTATCTTTGCCGGCCTGCCCGATCAGCTCGGCGCAGCGGGTGTTGAGCGCCTCCGGCGTGGCGGCGGAGAGCACAATCAGCTCGCTCGCGGCATTCCAGTGCCGGGGCGGCTTCACGCCGGAACCTTCGTACTCTTCCATCGCAATGTGGAAGTTCGTGCCGCCGAAGCCAAACGAACTGAGCGACGCGCGGCGGGGGACATTGGCCGGGCGGACCCACGGGCGCGCCTGCGTGTTCAGGTAGAACGGGCTGGTCTCAATATTGAGCTTCGGATTCGGCCGGTCCACCTTAATGGTGGGCGGCAGAACCTTGTGGTGCAGGGCCATGGTGGCCTTGAAGAGATTCGCCGCGCCCGCCGCCGCTTTCGCGTGGCCGATCTGCGACTTGACGGAGCCGAGCGCGCACCACTGGTGCTTCTCGTCATCCGCCTTCAGGTGCTGCGATTCGGTGAAGACCTGGCGAAGCCCTTCAAACTCGGCGGCATCCCCGGCGACCGTGCCGGTGCCGTGCGCTTCCACCATGCCAACGGTGTCGGGACCATAACCGGCCGCCTGGTAGCAGCGGCGCAGCGCCTTGGCCTGGCCTTCCGGCACGGGCGCATAGATGCTCTTCGAACGGCCATCGGAAGAACTGCCGAGGCCGCGGATGACCGCGTAGATCCGGTTGCCATCGCGCTCGGCGTCTTCGAGGCGGCGCAGGGCGAACAGTGACACGCCTTCGCCGAGAATGGTGCCGTCGGCTTTATCGGAGAACGGGCGGCAGTCGCCGGATTTCGATAGCGCCGGGGTTTTGGAGAACGCCACAAACATCGGGGCGTCGTTAAACGTGTCGGCGCCGCCGGTGATCACGAGATCGGAATGGCCCAGGTGCAGTTCGTCGATGGCCATGGCGAGCGCGGAGAGGGAACTGGCGCAGGCCGCGTCGATCACGCAGTTGGTGCCGCCCAGATTAAAGCGGTTGGCGATGCGCCCGGCCACCACATTGCCCAGCAGGCCGGGGAAGGTGTTTTCCTGCCACGGCACGTAGGAATTCGTGATGCGGTCGCAGATTTCAGCCGACTGCGCCTCGTCCACACCGGATTCCCGAAGCGCCTTCATCCAGACGCCGCGCTGCAGGCGGCAGGTCACATTGAGGAAGAGCTGCTGGCCGGAGGTGACGCCCAGGATGACGCTGGCGCGCTCCCGGTCAATCTCGCGGAACTGGTTCTTCATCGCGTCATCCAGCACCTGGCGGGCGGCGATCAGAGCGAGCAACTGGCAGGTATCGGTGGCGGCGATGGCGGCGGGCTGCACACCGAATTCGATCGGGTCGAAGTCGATGTCACCCAGGAAAGATCCCCGCTTACAGTAGGTCTTGTCGTCGGCCCTGGGGTCGGGATCGTAATGATCGGCCAGCAGCCAGCGGGACTCCGGGACGTCGGTGATGAGATCGCGGCCGGCAAGAATATCGCGCCAGAAGCCGTGAGCGTCGGTGGAGCCCGGAAAGATGGCGCTCACACCGGTTACGGCGATGGGTTTGAAGTCAGAGGGCATAGAAGTCCGTCCGGTAAATGGAATTGCGCACGTTGTTGCTTAACCCCGGCTTTCGTCGAGAACGCGGGGGGCGTAGTTAAAGAGCTCGGCGGGAACGTTCACGCCGAAAGTACGAAGCTGGTTGGCACGGACGATGGAAGCCGCCCCGTGCATCATATTTAAAGCGATTTGGACAACGGTCCGGTTTTCGGCCTTTTCGAGGAAGGTTCCGGCCACCCACTGGTTGAAAACGCCCATGGCGGGGCCGCACCAGATCTGGTAATCGACCTGACGGGTGGGCTCGCCGGAAATGGCCCAGCGGCTGGAAAAATGCAGGTACCAGCGGAAGACGAGCGCCATGCGGTGTTTTGGCTCGCGGGCGGCGCGCTCCATTTCATGGGGCATGCGGACCTGAAAAAACTTCTCGGTTTCCGCCCAGATTTCGGCCACGGGCCGCTTGAAGACGTCGCGTTCGAGGGTCTTCATGGTGTCCGCCGGAATTTGTTCCAGCGAATCGTGCCGGATGTAGAGTTCGTACAGCTTCGAGGCGCGGGCGGCGAAGAAGGTGGCGCGTTTCAGAACCTGCACCTTGACGCCCAGTTCGAACATGTCGGCCGCGGGGGCCATCATGACGTCCGTCGCGGCCGCCTGTGTGAGAAGTTTTTTGCCGGCGGGCGAAAGCGCGCTTTCGATGGCGGACTGGTTCACGGAACCGGTGAGCACGTAGGCCGCGCCGATGGAGAACGCGGCGGCGACCGAACCGGGCGTGCCGATGCCGCCGGCCGCGCCGATGCGGATCGGGTGGGTCCAGCCGTACTTCCGCGCCATTTCGTCGCGAAGGTGCAGGATGGCGGGGAGCAGGACGGTAAACGGACGGTTGTCGGTATGCCCGCCGGAATCGGCCTCGACGGTGAAGTCTTCCGCGACCGGGAGGCGGCGCGCGAGAGCAATTTCCTCAGCCGTGAGCAAACCTTTTTCACCCAGAGCCGCCAGCATGTTGTCCGGGGCGGGCGAAAGGAACTGTTTGGCGACTTCCACGCGCGAGATCTTGGCGAAAACGTGGTTGCGGCGGATGATGGAACCATCCGGCGCGGTGCGGATGCCGGTGAAGGCGTAACGGACAACGCTGGGCCGCAGCGCCATGAACGCGGAAGCGGAAACGCGGGTCACGCCCTCACGCAGGTAGAGATCCACCGAACGCTCTTCGAGTTCCGGATCCTGCGGCGAGTGGATCAGGTTGGAGCCCCAGGAGGCGTCGCCGCACTCCTTCTTCAGCGTGGCGACGGCGCGCTCGATTTCGGCCAGCGGCAACCCGGCTGCGCCGAAGAAGCCCAGCATTCCGGCTTTCGCCATCGCCACGACCATGGGAACGCTGGCAATGCCGTTCGCCATTTCGCCGCAGATATAGGGGAAGCGGACGTTGTGGGTGGTCAGAAACGAGGGATCGCCCAGGCTGGCGGGGCCGAATCCGGGCAGAATGGCCACGGGGTCGGGCTGCCCGGCGGGCGCGACGCTGATTTCGTTGCTGTTGCTGGGTTTACGGATGAGATTGATGGCGACAGACGGGTTCTCAATGGCCCATTTGGCCATGGAAAGAGCATCTGTCTCTGCCAGGGCGGGCAGAACGGTTTCCGGCATAACGTTTTTCGGCAAAACGTGGAGTCCTGAGGTATCGAATTCGGATCTGCGCCAGTCGTGTTCGAAGACACGGACGCAACTTCCCTTTAGGATTACATGGGTTTTTTCTTTGCGACAAAACTCATACAAATGCCGCGTGTCATTAGTTTGTTGGGTTTGGGAGCGGGACAGCCCGATTTTCCGCCCTAATGTTCCAGGCCAGGAATGCCGATCAATCCCCGGAACGATACAGCTGGTATCGCGGGAAACCATTCTGAGAAGTCATTATGGAAAACCACCGCGAGAACCGGCACCCGGCATGACGACGGGCAGGTATCGAAGGTTCTCTCTCCGGAGCGGAGGGGGGCCAAAGGACGAAAAAGAATGTCGTTATCGATCCAGACCAACGTTGCCTCGCTTGTGGCGCAGAACAACATCAGGGTCAACAGTAACTTTCAAAGCCAAACCATCCAGAAGCTGTCTTCCGGCTACCGCATCAACTCATCGGCCGACGACGCAGCCGGTCTCGCCGTTGCGAACAAATACCGGAGCGATACGGCCGAACTGACGCAGGGCGTCCTGAACGCCAACAACGGCATCTCGGCATTGCAGATTGTTGATGGCGGCCTGAACAACGTATCCAACATCCTCGACCGTCTTCGGACGCTGGCTACCGAGTCGGCGTCGGCGACATTCACGGGAGACCGCGGCACCCTGAACACGGAATACCAGGGGTTGCTGACGGAAATCAATCGCCAGGCGTCCAACATCAAGCTGAACACCGGCGGCACTTACAACACGAACCTGGTCACCTACGTCGGTGGCGGCAGCAATGCTTCGAACGCCCAGGTTTCGGTGGATCTGAGCGGCTCCAACAATGCGATCGACTCGACCGCTTTGGGCATCGCGACGAGCAGCATCGCGGGCGGCGGCACCGGAATCAGCGGAAACTCGGTCCGTCTGGACAATGCGGCCACCGCGTTTCTGGCGGGCAGCAATACACAGTCGTTCACTTTCCACCTCAACACCGGCACCGGCAACCAGGACGTCACCGCCACCCTGAGCGGTGGCAGCAACGGACTGAGCGGCACGCAGGTAATTGACAATCTGAACACTTCGCTGCAGGCCTACGGCATTACCGCTTCCATCAGCAGCGCCGGCACCCTGCAGTTTGGCGGCGCGACGGCGTTCACGGTGAGCGCGGCGGCCGCATCGGGCGGCAACGGCGTCACCACCGGCACCGGCACCGCGGTGAACAGCGCCAACTACTCCATTACTTCGGGTACCTTCGCTAGCTTCGCGGCGGGCGGCGGCACCGCGGCAACGGAAAACTTCACCATTCAGAACGGTGGCAACTCGTACAACATCGCTCTGACCTCGGCGAACGCCGATACGCTGACCAACACGCTGGCGACGTTGAATACCGCGCTTTCGGGCTCCGGCATCACGGCGGTGAAGGCGGCAAATGGCACCGACATTTCGCTGCAAAGCACCAGCGCCTTCAGCGTGAACGAAACCGCGTTCACGGCCGGCTCCGGCGGTGGCACCGGCAGCGTCTTCGGCGCGACGGGTTCGCAGGCCGTTTCCGCTGCCTCGAACACCGCTTCGAACACCGGTAACGCTCTGGCCGCTCTTACCTCTCTGCAGACGGCAGTCACGAATCTGGGGCTGGTGCAAGGTAAGGTCGGCGCCGGCGTGAACAAGCTGAACTACGCGGTGAACCTGGCGCAGTCCCAGATCACCAACTACTCCGCTGCTCAGGCCGGTATTCGTGATGCCGACGTGGCATCGGAAGCGGCCAATCTGACCAAAGCGCAGGTGCTCCAGCAGGCTTCCATCGCCGCGCTGGCACAGGCGAATTCCGCCCCGCAGGCCGTCCTGTCCCTGCTCAAGGGCTAGGCGTAAACCCGGAACAAAGCCGGGGTGGGGCAGTTTCGCCCGCCCCGGCTCAGCAATCCCGCAACATTCCGTCGTAGAGTTCCCAGCGCCCCGGAACCGCAAAATACTCTTCTTCGGTCAGGCGATTCCTTGGATCGCGAACCTCGTGGTGACTTTCCAGAAGATTCGCACACATTTTCAGGATCAGCTTTTCGTGCGGGTCCAGTTCCGTGAATTCTGTTTGTACCCTGTATAGCTCGTCGAGTAACCTGGGCATGTATTGAGGATAGCCCCAACGCGTTGCCTTCTTTACACATAATCACGTTTCCCGCCGGACCTGAACGGTAACAATCAAGACGTGGGGTCGTCTTTTGAGAGACGGAACAATAAGGTCTATGCAAAACAGGTTTATGAGGTTTGTAGTCTCACTCGCCGCGCTCTTTGTCTTTTTAGTGTCGGCAAATCAACAGGTTAGCGCCCAGAACGCGGGTACAGTCCGCGGGACGGTTACGGATCCTTCCGCCGCGCTGATTCCCAACGCAACGATTCAGATCAGTGGTAACGGCGTCACACGCAGCGTGAAGTCCGACGGTACCGGAAAATTCACCGCCACGTTACCTCCCGGAACCTACGTAGTCCGGGCCGACGCCAAAGGTTTTGTGACCTTCAATCAGCAGGGTCTGGCGGTCTCCGCCGGGCAGGTTACACCGCTCGACATCGCGCTGCAGATTGCAGCCGAAGCGCAGGAAGTGCAGGTCAGCGACCAGGCAGCCGGACAGGTGAACACAGATCCCTCCCAGAACGTCGGCGCTCTTGTACTGAAAAACGAAGACCTCGAACAGCTTCCGGACGATCCGGACGATCTGCAGGCCGACCTGCAGGCGATGGCGGGTCCGTCAGCGGGTCCGAACGGCGCGCAGTTCTTTGTCGACGGCTTCAGTGGCGGCCAGTTGCCCCCGAAAAGTTCGATCCGCGAAATCCGCATCAACTCCAACCCCTTCTCGTCCGAGTTTGACCGCCCGGGTTTTGGACGCATTGAAATCCTCACCAAGCCGGGTACGGACGCCTACCATGGCAGCGCATCGTTCAACTACGGCGACCGGGTTCTGGATACCCGCAACCCGTTTGTGACCGGCACGCCTCCCGGTTACAGCACGAAAATGTTCTCGTTCAACGTGGGCGGCCCGCTGATGAAGAAGAAGATGTCGTTCTTCCTGGACGCCAACAAGCGTCAGATCAACGAAAATAACCTGATCAACGCCACCGTCCTGAACAGCAGCTTCGCGGAAGTTCCCTATGTGAACGCTTTCGCGACGCCGAACCGGGTCTGGAGAATCAACCCGCGCCTCGATTATCAGATCAACGCGACCAACACCCTGGTCTTGCGCTACGAGCACTCCGATTCGAGCAATGTCAACGGCGTGGGCAACTTTGCGCTGCCGTCGCAGGCCACCAAGTCGTTCGGCAAAACCAATCAGGTGCAGGCAACCGAAACCATGATCGTGGGCACCAAAGCCGTGGTGGAAACCCGCTTCCAGTTCCGCGACCAGCACACCAACCAGAGCGCGTTTGGCGACCCCTCCATCCCGGGTCTCGACGTCTCCGGTTCTTTCAACTCCGGCGGCTCGCCGTTCGTTTCCAACTACAACTGGAACAAGGCGTATGAACTGCACGAAGTTGTGACCATGTCGCAGGGCGCGCATGCCATCAAGGCCGGCGCCCGTTTCCGTGAAGGTCAGGTCACCAGCTACTCAACCTCCAACTACAACGGCTCGTACTCGTTCAGCCTGAACGCGGCGCAGGGAACTCCGGCCTGCCTCGCCGGCTATACGAACCCCACTTCACTGGATCTGTACAAGCAGACGCAACTGGAACTGTCACAGGGAGTTCCGATCGCGACGATTGTGGCCCAGGGCTGCGGCCCGACGCAGTACACCCAGACGGCCGGCACGCCGCTCGCCAAAATCAGCCAGTTCGACATCGGCATGTTCGTGCAGGACGACTGGAGATTCCGGCCAAACCTGACGATCAGTACCGGTCTCCGCTGGGAAGCACAGACCAACATCTCCGACAAGCACGACGTGGCCCCTCGTATCGCCCTCGCATGGGCGCCCGGCGCGGGGAAAAAGGGCGCCACCTCCAAGACCGTGATTCGAACCGGTTGGGGCATGTTCTATGACCGCTTTGACGAAAGCAACTCACTGCAGGCCCTGCGGTTTAACGGAACACTGCAGCAGAGCTATCAGCTGACCTCCACCAATGTGCCGCTGACGTTCTACCCGAACGTGGCGCCGCCCTCCGTGCTGACGGCCAGTGTTGTGCAGCAGAACATTCTGTATCGTGTAGACCCCGCGGTGCGGGCACCTTACATGATGCAGTCCGCCATCAGCGTGGAACGCGCGCTCCCGGCCCGGACTTCGCTCTCCGTCAACCTGGTGAACTCGCGCGGCGTCCACACGCTTCGCACCCGCGACGTAAACGCGCCGCTTGAAGGCACTTTCGGTACGGTCGCATATCCGAAAGGTCAGCTCCCCTATCCGAGCCTTGGCCCGATTTATCAGTACGAAACGACGGGCATCTATAAGCAGACGCAGGCAATCGTCAACATGAACACGCGGTTTAACCGCCGGTTCTCCCTGCAAGGCTACTACGCGCTGGGCTTTGCTCACAGCAACGCGAACGGCCTGCCGATGGATCAGTACAATACGCGGCTCGACTGGGGCCGTGCACAGTTCGACACCCGCCATCGCGGTTTTGTGGGCGGTTCGATCACGCTGCCGTATGCGATCAGCGCCTCTCCGTTCGTCACAATCGCTTCGGGCGGACCCTTCAACATCACCACCGGTGGCCAGTACAATGGCGACGGCATCTTCAACCTGCGACCGGCGCTTGCCACCAGCACTTCAACGAAAACCCGGGTCACCCCCTGGGGCACTTTCGATCTGAATCCTCCGGCCGGCGCGACCCTGATCCCTGTCAATTACGGTGAGGGACCGGGCAATTTCACGGTGAACCTTCGCGTCAGCCGCACCTGGGGCTGGGGTGAAAAGGCATCTCCCAATGGCCTGCCTCCCGGCGCCGATGGTGGTCCGGGCGGTCCTGACGGCGGCGGTCGTGGCGGTATGGGCGGCGGCGGTGGTGGCCCCCGTGGTGGTGGCGGCGGTGGCGGTCGTGGCGGCGGTGGCGGTTTCGCCGGCGGCATGGGTGGCGGTCGCGGCGGTATGGGCGGCGGCGGAGCCAGCGGCAAGAAGTACAGCCTGACGCTCTCCCTGAATGCCCGCAACGCTCTGAACCACGTGAACCTCGGTGCGCCCAACGGCAATCTGACCTCGACGTTCTTCGGCCAGTCCACGAACATCGCGAACGGCGGTGGTGGCGGCTTCGGTGGCGGCGGTTCGGCGGCCGGTAACCGGAGAATCGAAGCGAATCTTCGATTGTCCTTCTAAGCACCGATCCAGCCGCCGAAAGCAACACGGCAAAAAAGGCGCCAACCCCTCACGGGACCGGCGCCTTTTTCGCGTTTGAGCGGCTTGTAACGGGTGACTACTGAACAGGGATCACGATGTTGGCCTGCGTCATCACGCCGTTCACCAGCGCCTGCAGCGCCAGATCACCGCTGCCCACATTCGCCGGGATCTTGAAGTTCAGCTGATAGAGACCGGCGCCGACGATGCCCGCAAAATCCACGGTAACCGGAACTCCGCCCAGCGTCACCGTCGGCAGCGTCGTCACCGCGGCCGCGCCGGAGTAGACTTTACCGGCAGGCACGGCGGTGGCGGTGGGACCGAAACCGACGCCGTAGATGGCGATATTTTCGCCCTTTTTCGCCGCACGGAAACCCGCGCCGGTGCTGGAGGGTCCCAGCAGATCATAGACACCGCCAGCCTGGGAACCGGAACCGTCGGGGGTCAGAATGATGCCGGTGGCATGTTTGGCGTCGCCCAGCAGAAGGAAGGAGGGGCCAGCCTTCGCCAGAGTGATGGTTGTCATACTGCTGCCGTTGGCGGTGGTCACAACCACGGGAACGGTGCCGGTCGCGGTGTCATCCGGGGCCTGCGCGTTGATCTGGCCGGCGCTCACAAACCAGAGGTAGGCATTCTTACCGTTGACAGTTACGGTGGTTCCGCCCAGGGTTTGGGGGAAGTCACCATTCCAGATCGTGGTGGCGGCGGCCAGGTTCGTCCCATAAATGGAAAACCAGGAACCCGGCTGGACGGTGGTTGAGGAACTGTAAACAGGAACCACCCCACCCGGTGAAACCGCGGGTGCGTTCGGGTTGGCCGCGGCGGGAGTCAGGGTCAGGTTGGCCGTGTAGACGTCGGAATTGGTCTGGACGGGCGAACCGGCGGGGCCGGCGTTGGCCGCCACATAAAGGTTCACGTTGCCGACGTTGGTCGCCGGGGGTGTCCAGTCAAACTGGTAGGTGTAGCCGCCGGAAGTGGAGGCCTGGTAGCCGGAGAAGGTCTGCTCCACAAACTCCTGGGCGAATTTCGCGGGGCAGCCCGTACCGGTTTTGTTGCCGCCATCGGCGCAGATCACCTGGGTAAAGCCGTCCGAGTTCGTAAAACCACCAGCCTGGCCGTTTTGGATATTGCTCGCCGGACGCGCCGTCATTTCGAAGCCGAATTTCTGGCGCGTGGAGTCGAGGATCTGGACCATGATGCGGATCTTGCCGCCACCCGGCGTATAAGTATTGCCGTTTGGCATGATAATCTTCACGCTCCCGACGGTGGGATTCAGCGAGCCGGAATGGCAGCCACTTCCCAGACAGGTGCCGGAATCTCCGGGGGCTCCTGTACGGAAAGGGTCGGGGCCCGTTTCGTAGGCGGAGAGTACAAAGGGGAGCGCGGCAAGAATCAGGGCGATCCGACCGATTATAAATCTGTTTTTTGTCATTGTGCTGAAATCCCTTAAATGTGAGCAGTCTTCCCGCTACTTGCGGGAAGTAGCTGGTTTCTGGATTGTATCCTGTTTTCGGTTCGGCCCGGGTCGGAACAGATTTGCCCGATACGATCCCATACGGGTTGACCATCCTGCGTGTCAGACGGGAACAACGCTTTGCGGGTTCCGTTGGCTGAGCGAGAGGGCCTTGCGGGTGATAGTGGTGAGAGGCAGGGTGGCGAGTTCCGCCTCCGGAACCCAGCGGCCCCCTTCGGGCGGCGCGTCCGACGGAGGTTCCCAGACGCTCACCCGGAAGCGATCATTCACAATCTGGTGGGAGAAGCCGGCAACCAGGCGATGGCGGCGGGTGGAGGGCGCCGCCGGGAGCTCCGGCAATTCCCAGAAGTCAGCCAGGCGGCGCGCGGCGCTCTGGCGCTGGATGAGGAAAAGTTCTCCCTCGCGGCGCAACAGCAGCAAATGCAGAGGAACCTCGCGGGTCTGCTGTTTCCGGAGCTTCACGGGAAGTTCGCGTTCCGTACCTGCTTCGCGGGCGGCGCAGAAGCGCGCCACCGGGCACTCGCCGCAGAGCGGATTTGCCGGTTTGCAGATGGTTGCGCCGAGTTCCATCATGGCCTGATTGAAATCACCCGGACGCCGCGCATCGAGCAGCAACTGCGCCGTCTCCGCGAATCGCCGCCTCGCCGCCGGCGCCGAACTCTCCGAAGCGTCATTCGTTAGCCGGCTGACCACCCGGATCACGTTCCCGTCGACTGCGGCATAGGGAAGATTCAGGGAAATGCTGGCGACCGCCGCCGCCGTGTAGACGCCGATTCCGGGCAGCCGCAGAATCTCTTCATGGGTGGCGGGCATGCCTTCGGCCACCACCTGTTTCGCGGCACGCTGCAGATTGCGGGCGCGGCTGTAATAGCCGAGCCCGCTCCAGGCGGCGAGAACATCCTGTTCCGGGGCGGCGGCGAGCGCGGCAAGATCCGGGAAGCGCTCCAGAAACCGTTGATAATAGGGGATCACGGCCTCCACGCGGGTCTGCTGGAGCATGATTTCGGAGATCCAGACCGTATAGAAGTCGGTCGATTCCCTCCATGGCAGATCGCGCCGGACGGCTTCATACCACCCGAGCAGCGCGCGCCGGAAGGCGACCGGTTTGCTTGCCGCGGGCTCAGGCAGGCCCGAGCACCTCAACGAATTCCGCGACCACCCGAAACTCATCCGGATACAGTTCGAAGGCCTCAAAGTCCGGATTGCGCGGTTCCAGCCGGATGCGGACATGTTCCCACTCGCCGTCTTCGGTAGCTGCCTTCCGGCTCGTGTAGCGCTTCACCGTGTACCGGCTGGCGAAGTCGCTCTCCCCGTACTTTTCGATCAGCACATACCGGCCATTCCGGGTACCGGTCACGTTGCTCCGGAAGATGCAGAGGCTGTCATCCGGAATCAGCGGCTCCATGGATTTACCCACCACATGGGCGACGAACATGCCAGGGGTGAGCCGCAGATGCTCCGGCGCGCGGAGCCAGGCTTCCTGTTCCGCCGCCATGCCATCGCCGAATTTGGTTGCCGCGGCCCGCAGTCCATAGAGCGGAAGGTGCGTCTCCCACGGGCGGACCTCCGCATCCACGTACCGTTCAAACAGACGGTCCGCCGTGATTTGTGGATTGCCGGAATAGGAGATCGCGGTCCGGTCGGAGATGCGCAGCCAGTTCGAAAGTGAGTCTTCGAGCGACAGCAGCAGAGCGGAAGCGCCGTTTTCGGTGGCTTTGGAACGCAGATCGGACGCGAGAACATCGAGGATATCCACCTCCTGTTCTTCCAGATCCGCCCCCGGAAGCCCGCCCCGGAAGCGAAGAGTCAGCCCGTCGGTTTCCGAATCCACCAACAGGATGCCGTAGGGAACCGGAGACTCACCCGGGCGCGCGACTTCCAACAGGGACCAGGTGGCCTGCCGGGTCCGGCGTTTGAGGTCGCTGATGGAGATGACGGCCGCGCCCATAGGGGAATACCTTCATGGTACAGAGTACCGAAGTGGAACGAAATCCCTCAATGGGATAAAGAGGGGCTATTACTTGTCCGGCACTACTGTGGTGGAGCAAACGGGTAGTAGCCGCTGCGATAACGAACCGTGACGTTCTGGAGATCCACCCCGACGCGAATCCGGCGGAACTGCCGGTTATTGCCTTTTTCCGCCACATCGGGCGTGTAGCGCATCACGTACTGGGTGGTGATCTCGCCTTCCAGATCGGCAATCGCGCGGAAGATCGCGCTCGAAATCTGAGCGGTATAGCCGCCCGTACCCACCGCGATGGCGTAGTTGCCGTCATCCGACGGAGTGGAAAGGTAGCCGGAAATATCCTTATAGATGTCGTTGAGCGGCGTGACCACGCGTCCGCCGGTCTGCTCGGTGAGCTGTACCAGGTTGTCTTCCGACTCGGTATGGAACCCGAACGCCACGGTGCTCAGCGCGTAGATGGTGACAAGATTCCGCTGCGCGATCTCAATGACTTCCTTCAGGCTCTTTTTGCTGGAGGTGTCATGCCCGTCGCCGATGATCACAACCACGCGACGCGGCTCATACGGCTCGCCTTTGATGGTCCGGCGGCTGGTGCAGGCCATGTAGATGGCATCGAAGAGGGCGGAACCGCCGCCAGGCTTCATTTTACGGAGCTTCTCCACCATCTTTTCGGAATCCGCGTTGGTATCGGCCACCAGTTCGGCCTCGTTGCCGTAGGTGATCAGGTAACCGCTGTACTTCTTTTCGAGCGGCAGCAGATTGAGCATCAGCTCGGTGGCGGCTTCCTTGTACTTGTCCCAGTGGATCTTCATCCCATTGCTCTGATCGAGCAGGAAGCCGATCACGATGGGCTGGGCCTGCGTGTGGCTGAAGTAGCTGATGTTCTGCTCGCGGCCCTCGTCGAAGAGATGGAAATCCTTCTTTTCAAGGTTCGAGACAAACTTGCCCTTGCTGTCCGTGACCGTGACGGGAACAATGACGTCATTCACCGTGACGCGGATGGGCTCCTGCGCCCGGACCGACGGGTTGAGGATAAGCGCACTGAGAAGAGCGATAAGGATCGGCGCGGCGGCAGGCGCGGAAGCGGCAGAACGACGGGCGGAACCGGAATTATAAGCCATACGACTCTCATAGTTTAGCTGGAAAGCCCGTCCGGTGGTGAATTCCGTCCCGAAACAGACGGCCCGGTAACAGTACCCGCACTCCCTCCTGCTATCCTCCCTGCGTGCTAACGTTGAATTGCGGCCCATGTATAAGGCGTTTTTTGGTTTAATCTCGAACCCGTTCAATCTGAGTCCGGACCCCGCATTTCTTTTCCGGAGTCCGCACCACGAAGAGGCACTCGCCAATCTGATTTATGGCGTGCAGAGCCGAAAGGGCTTTATCGTCCTGACCGGCGAGGTGGGCACCGGCAAGACGACGATGCTTGAATGTCTGCGCGATCATCTGGACGCGCACCAGACCCCGTTTGCCTTCGTTTTTAACTCGCGCCTGACGCCGGATCAGTTTTTCGAAATGATCGCGTACGATCTGGATCTGCCCTGCTCGCGGAAGTCGAAGACCGAAGTTCTGTTTGCCCTGAACAATCTGCTGATCGACCGGGCCAACCATAACCGGACCACGGTCCTGATTGTGGACGAGGCGCAGAATCTGGACTGGGATGTGCTGGAGGAGATCCGCCTGCTGGGGAATCTGGAGAACCGGCGCGGCAAGCTGCTGCAAATCATTCTCGCCGGGCAGCCCGAACTCGACCAGAAACTGGAACAGACCGAGTACCGGCAACTTCGGCAGCGGATCGCGCTGCGGTGCCGGCTGCGGCCCTTCAACGCGGCGGAGACCGCTCAGTACATTGCCACGCGACTCGCTCGCGCCGGACTGCGCGAGCAGCATGTTTTCCCGGCGGACGTGCTGGAAGACATTCACCGGCGCACGCAGGGAATCCCCCGCCTGATCAATTCCGTCTGCGATAACCTGCTGCTCACGGCCTTCGCCATGGAAAAGCGCGTCACGACGACGGAGATGCTGGAAGAGGTTTCCGCCGATCTGCAGTTGCAATGGGCGCTGCCGGAAACACCGGCTGAAGTCCGGCTTTAGCCGCTTTTCCTATTCCTGAGGAACTTCGTCGCCGTCCGACTCGCCGGCCGGCGTCCGCGAGGACCATTCCGCGCCAGCCAGCACCAGAAGTGACGTCCCCATCGCGAAGACCATGATGGAGACCGAGTAGGAAAACGGCCCGTACTCGTTCTGGAACTTCCGGTTCAGCCACGGCCACGCGAACAGAAACAGATACTTCAGGGCTTCAATCCCCACACCGACCATGGCCGCCACCGGAATCACACGACGCACGGGCACGCGGCGGTTCGGCAGAATCCAGTAGCTGAGAAACAGGGAGAGGATCGTGACCGGGATGGCCGCCAGCTTGAAGATGGTGAGCGAGAGCCAGGCGGGCATCACGTGGAGCCCGTACTGATTCGCGATGTAGCGTTCGTTCACGGCGGTCAGCAGTACCGAACCCAGCGCGAGGCCACCGCACAGCAGAATCAGGAACAGGCTCAGAATCTGGTTCCGGAAGTAGCTGCGGTTTTTGGTGACGCCCCAGGCGCGGTTGAGCGCCACTTCCAGCGGCTCAAAGATGCCGTTGGCCGTGAAGAGCAGCAGGACGATGGACGTCAGCTGGAACCGGCCGTGGTTCACCTTGGTCAGGTTGCGGACGATGAAGACGCCCAGATCGCCCGGGAAATAGTCGCCGAGCGCCAGCACCAGAGCGCGTTCCGCGGCGGGGAAATGGAAAACATCCCGCAGCAGGGTGAGCATGACGATCAGGAAGGGAAAAAAGCTGAGAAGCACGCTGGCCGCGATGGCAAGACCGTAGACGTGCACTTCGGTCTGCGAAAGGTAGTCGATGGTAGGACGCCAGCCGGAGACGCGCCCGGAGAAGTTGAATGATGCGGGAGACGGAACATACGGGGCAGTCTCCGGGGCAGTCTCCGGGGCAGTCTCCGGGGCGGTCTCCGGCGCGGTCGCGCTGTTCGCTGAACGAGTACTTCCCGGCCCTTCAATCACGATCCGCAATGAACCTGACTCCCTGAAAAATTGCTGCTTCTTTTATGGTATCCGCGATACCGTGGAAATTTGCCGTTAAGTACCCGGATGAAGGGAAATTCACAAACAAAGACACGATCCCCCGGCCTGAACCGCCTGCTGCTACTGGTGTCGGCCTTGCTTTTTTCCACGGGCGGCGTGGCAATCAAGGGCTGCGGCATGACCAGCTGGCAGATCGGCGGGTTCCGGTCCGGCATTGCGGCGGTGGTGATGTGGGTGCTGCTGCCCGAAGCGCGCCGCAACTGGACGTGGCGGAGCTTTGCCGCCGGAACCGCCTATGCGGCCATGCTGATTTCCTTTGTGGCGGCCAATAAGCTGACGACGGCGGCGAACGCGGTGTTTCTGCAGTCGACCGCGCCATTCTACATGCTGTTCCTGGGGCCACTGGTGCTGCGGGAG
>CAIUOG010000063.1 GCA_903900705.1 uncultured Acidobacteriia bacterium | reverse complement strand
TGGCCTCCACGGCGACTTTGGCCTTCAGGCTGGGCGGGTGACTCTTCCTCGTTTTTGGCATTGACTCTCCTTCATTTTCAATGCCGCCTTTCTATCTAAGACAGGGCCAGTTTTTTGTCCAGGTTTTGGGGTCCATTACACTATACCAGCTAAACGATTCGACGCCCTTCTCCTTACTGGACAGACTCTCCCCGCAGGAAGCGGGCAATCCGGTCGTTCAAAAACTTCGCATCGGTCGGATTACTCGCCGCACCCGCGGTGTGTCCCCATAACGAAGGAATGGGCAGGAACGTGACAGTGGACATGAAGCCGGCCTCGTATTTTGCATCGCCTAACGGGAAGTAGAGATCCGTTTCCGATGGCATGTACAGGAAGGGAACTTTAATGGACCGGAGAGCCTTTTCAACGTCGCCGCCAAAACCCGGCGTGTTCCCCACGTCATGGCGCTGCCATGTTCTCGCCTGCAGAATGTAATCGTTGGCATCGGCGCTGAAGCGGGTTTTGAACCGGTTCATGACCTGTTCGAAGGTTGTACCGGGGGGAGAGCCCGGGCGCCAGAGTTCCTTCCGCCACCATTCCTGCGAGTACAACCAGCCGGCCCACACCATGCCGAAGGCTTCCAACCCTTTCACAGGTGGAGTCTGGTAGTCGCCACCGTGAAACGCGGGGTCGGCGGTCAATGCGGAGATTTGCCCTTCCAGACGCACCACGCCATGCGGCCAGGTCTTCGCAGTCCCGGAGGTTGCCACCACGCGATCCGCGAAATCCGGATACAGTACCGCCCATTGAAAAGCCTGCTGTGCGCCCATGGAAAAGCCGATGACGGCTTTCAGATGCCGAATGCCGAGTTCTTCGGTCAGCAGTCGATGCACGGCCTCCACGTTGTCCCGAATCGTCATGACGGGGAAACGCGGCCCATGAAAAGGCTCCGGCGTGTTGCTCGGGGACGACGAGCTCCCGTTGCCGAACAGCTCCGAAGTCACGAGGAACAGTTCATTGGGGTCGAGGGCTTTACCGGGTCCGATGAGCCATTCGTAGCCGTGAAAGTTTGCCATATAGTGCGAGGGCAGCAGCACGACATTGCTCTTATCGGCGTTGAGATGCCCGTAGGCGCCGTACACAACGCGCGCGACGGGCAAAGTAACGCCGCTTTCGGTGTGGAAGTCCCGCATCACAAATTCATGACGTTCCCCCCGAGGTTGCGAAGCCACTTGCGGACCGGCCTGCACCGCGGATTGCGCGTTTGCAAGGCCGGAAAGAACGAGAAAGACAATCAGACAACGCATGGTTCGATTATTCTCGCACCTGTCCGGCAGATTTTACCTTCTTAACGGTTGCTTTACCCCGGCGCGGGAAACGCTACCGGCGTAGTTCACGTAGGAAAATAGCAGTACTCACCTTGTCGAACGGAGAATTGAATTGGCTTTCAGAACGGGCAGACTTCTATTCCCGGTAGCCGCGATGGTTTTCGCGGCCAATCCGGTTTGTGCCGCGACGTGGACCGTGCTGGGCTGGAGCGAGTACGGTGTGAACAGCATGGAACGCAGCTACTCCGTTTTCGGCATCTGGCCGCCCTCGGTCACGCTGCATGCGCAGGTGATCGATAACAATGGCTTGCTGGTCAAATCGTCATCGTCGGTTAAAGTAACGTTCGAAGCGCTGGCGGATGCCTCCGGGAGCATCAATACCACTTCGGCAGGCAAGACAGACTTCTGGACGTACGCGAAAGCCCTGTTCGGCGTGTCTGGCACAACCGACACCGGCATCACGGGCACCAGCATGCCGGCGACCGGTCCGCAGCCGATGCAGTTCGAAGCCGCTTACAACCGTTTCACCGCCACTTCCATCCCGATTACCCCGTATGACGACAACTGGAACCTCAACTACACACCGCTGATGAAGGTGAGCGTGCGGGATGCGTCGGGCAATCTGCTCGCTTCCGCGCGCGTCGCGGTTCCAATTTCGAATGAAGTGGAGTGCCGCGGCTGCCATGCTTCCGGCGTTAATACCGATGCCCGTCCTGGGACCGGCTATGCCTACGACCCGGATCCGAACCGGGACTTCAAGCTGAATATCCTCTCGATGCACGATTTCAAAAACAAGAGGAATCCGCTGTATGCCAGTTCGCTCGCCACGGCGGGCTACTCGGCGGACGGACTTCTCGCCACGGCCACGGCAGGGACGCCTGTGTTGTGTTCGAAATGCCATCAGTCGAACCTCTTCGGCGCGCCGGGGATTTCCGGCATTTCGGTTCTGACCACCGCCATGCACGGCCATCACGCTCCGCTCAACGATCCGAAGACAAATGACACGCTGGATAATTCCACCAACCGCACGGCCTGCTATAACTGCCACCCGGGGGTGCAAACACATGGATTGCGCGGGGTGATGGGCCGCTCGGTTGGCCCGGACGGATCGCAACAGATCCAATGCCAGAGTTGCCACGGCAACCTCACCGCGCTGGCGAATCCCGCGCGCCGGGCATATCAGGACCTGCCCAACTGCCAGGCCTGCCACACGACTTCCACACCCTACCAGGCCACCAGCGCGGTGGATGCCTCCGGCAAGCTTCACACCACCACTGACACCACGTTTGCGACGACCGCCAATGTACCGGTGGCTGGCGCGTCGCTGTATAGTGCGTCCACCGGACATGGCGGCTTGCAGTGCGCCGCCTGTCACGGGGCCACGCACGCGGAGGCGGAGAGCGCGGTGACCAACGACAATCTGCAGAGTCAGGATCTGCAAGGCGCAGCCGGCGTGATTGGAGACTGTACCGCCTGCCACAAGAACGGTGTTTCGTCCGCAACCGGCGGCCCCCACGGCATGCACAATGTTGGTGCAAACTGGGTTTCCCAACATCCCGACCAGGTAAGGAACCGCGCAGCCTGCGCCGTCTGCCATGACTCCAGCTATCAAGGCTCGGTCCTTTCCCGTTCCTGGCTGAGCCGCAATCTGAACAACCGCTATGCGAATATCCAGACGTTCCGCGGCTACCAGATCGGCTGTTATACCTGTCACAACGGGCCATCGGGCAGTGGGAATCCTCCTGCGGCGCCGAGCGTTTCGGCAACGATTTCGGGTTCCGTCCTCAGCGGTCAACCGGTCTCCATTCCGGTGACCGTTTCGGGCAATGGCACGCTGCGCGTTGTCGCTCAACCCAAAGGCGGAACGGCGCATCTCTCCGGCAATACCGTCATTTACCAGGCGGATCCGGCTTTTGAAGGGATGGACACCTTCACGTACGCGGCCACGAATCCCAAGGATTCGAACATCGGTACCGGGAAGATCATTGTGTCCGCACCCTCGCGCGCCGTCTTCGCCCCATCCGGCGTTTCGAACACCGCCAGTTACGCGCCCGGCCAGATCGCACCTGGCATGATCACGCTGTTCCAGGGCAAAGGCCTTGGACCGGCCAATCTGCAGACCTTTGAGCTGAACTCCGGAGGCTTCATTGAAAAGGCGCTGGGGAGTGCAAAGGTTCTGTTCGACGGTGTGAGTGCGCCCATTATCTATGCGTCCGATGCGGCGCTCGCGGCCATTGTGCCGTACGGCGTGGCGGGCAAGTCTGTCTCAAACGTGGTGGTGCAGTACAACGGGATTTCGTCCACACCCATGTCGGTGCCTGTGACCACCTCGCAGCCCGGGATCTTTACGGCGGATGCCTCGGGCAAGGGCGCCGCGGCCGCGCTGAATCAGGATGGCACGCTGAACACCGCGACCAACCCCGCGAAGGCGGGTTCCGTGATTGTGCTGTACCTGACGGGCGACGGCGTGGAAACCCCGCAGCCTGTGGACGGAAAGATTGTCACGACCGCGCCATTCCCGGCGGCTGCCGCGGGCAGCGTCACGGTCTCGATCGGCGGGAAGCCCGCGCAGGTGGCTTATGCGGGAGCCGCGCCTTATGCGGTTGCCGGCCTGATGCAGGTGAACGCGTATATCCCGGCGGACGCACCGTCCGGACCCGCCACGGTTATGGTGACCTGCAATGGCGTAGTCAGCCAGGCAGGCGTGACGATTCAGGTGCAGTAGCGTTCAGGACGCCGGTCTGCGCCTGACTCAGCGCCTGACAATGACTTCGCGCAGGTTTTCTTTACTGAGAAAGAACTTCACCGAATCAAAACGGGCGAAGATCTTTTCGATGTTGCGGTTATTGAAAACCTGCCCGGAGTGACGCATGCCGCGGTCTGTGATCTGCACAGTCTTGTGATCGGCAATGCGGAACATGTGGGAGGGGACCTCGGTCATCTTTTCGTTCGCCGTGAAGTAAGCCAGCAGATAAGACTGCGGGCGCATGATCTCGTGAAGCCGGTCCACGGTGGCGGAGAGCAGCGCCGGACCCATGAACTGCAGGGAATCCCAAAGCAGAACGCCGTCGAAAGTCCCTGACGGGTAGTCAAAGTGAGAACGGAGGAAGTAATCGATCTGACTGACGTTGAGTTGCCCCGCCGGATCCGGCCCGAAGGTATCCTGAATGCCCCGCAAAAGATCTTCGGAATAGACGCGGTGCCCCAGGCTGGTCAGGAACATGATGTTGTCCTGGCTGGCGCCGGCAAAATCGAGAACCGTCAGCCCGACGTGATCGCGAATATTGAAGAAGAACTGCTCCATGCCCCGGCTGTGACGCGTTATCGGGCCGGTCTCGGCTGCGGTGCGGCGGGGGGAAAGGACACCGGGCGACGGAGCGGGGGAAGCCGCCACCGGGCTCGCGCCCGCCGGAAAGGCGTGCCTGTCCCTTCGGAACAGAGCACGCAATTTCTCAGGCAGCAATGGTGGGTCCTCCGTGCAAACTGTTGCGTTAGCGCTTCTGTCCGCCCGGCGAAGCGGGCGGTGTGGAAGATGCCGAGGTTGCCGAAGCGGCCGGCGCGCTGAAAGTTGCCGAGGGCGCCGGAGCGGGCGGGGCCTGCGGCGCGGACACCACGGGAGAGGCGGCGGGCTTGGGTTCGTTCTTCTTGATGTCGATACTGCCCTTGAAAACGGCGCCGTCTTCAATGGAGATGCGAGCCGTGGTGATATCGCCCACCAGCTTCGCTTCCTTGCGGATATCGACTTTGTCGGAGGCTTCCACGTTGCCCTGCACCTGGCCCAGAATCACCACTTCGCGAGCGCGGATTCCGGCCTGTACCCGACCGTTCGGACCGATGGTCACGCGGTTCTCCTGCGACTCAATGGTGCCTTCCACGTCGCCATCGACATAAAGGTCTTCTTTAGTGAAGATCTGACCAACGATTCGGACGGCTTTGCCGATGTTGTTGCGCGATTCGGATTCCGAAATGCGATAGGGCGTGGACGACACAGGGACGTTCTCCTTCCTGACTTCTGGCGCGTAGGCTGCGGACGATGGCGCGGACTGCGGCGCCGGGGGGACTGGCGCGGGCGCCGGGGGCGGCGTAAAGCTTGCCGGCCGCGACGGGGGATCTTCTCGTTTACTCCAGATGCTCACCTTGGGGCGGCCTCCAAAAATAGAATGATTGCGGTATGAAAGTACTGCGGACTGCTATATCCAGTCTAACCATTCCAGTCTAACCACAGGTGCGAACAGGGCGCAATGCGATTGAAATTGGCTGACAGACGGGTTAAAAGATGCGAGCGATCAGAAAAGCCGCCGATGCCGCGAGACCACCGATGAGAGCCGTCTGCCCCGCGCCGCGCAGGACCGGAATACCGGTGAAGCGCGCCTTGATCCCGCCGAAGATCATCAGAGCCGTCAGCGTGACGGAGACCGACGCGGTGAGGGCGCTGCTGAGATCGTTCAGGAAAAAGTACGGGGCGAGCGGGATCAGGCCGCCCACTACATAAGAAGCGCCGATGGTCACGGCGCTGACGACGGCGCGCCGCGGATCCGGCTCGTCGAGCCCCAGTTCGAATTTCATCATGAAATCGACCCAGCGCTTCTCGTTTGAAGTGATGGCCGTCACAATCGGCGCAATTTGCTGATCGGTCAGTCCCCAGGCCTGAAATACGCGTGCCACCTCGGCGGCTTCTTCCTCGGGAATTTCCTTCGTTTCCGCAATCTCCCGCTGCAGTTCATTTTCGTAATGCTCGGCATCGGTGCGTGCAGCGAGATAGCCGCCGAGACCCATGGCGATACAGCCGGCGGCAATTTCCGCCAGGCCGGCCAGAACCACCACCGATGTGCGGACATGAGCGCCGGATAATCCGGCAGCCAGCGCGAAGGGAACGGTCAGCCCATCCGACATTCCGATCACAATATCCCGGACCGTTTCAGTGGATTCGAAATGATGTTCAACGTGATGCGGAACGCGCATGATTCAGCATAGCGGGAAAGCGGCGCCGGAAAGCGAGGGACGGACAGCCGGAATGCACGAACGATATGGAATTTGCCGGGAAACCGCCGCTTGGTATACTAACCAGATGATCGTCTTGTAAACACACCCGTCACCGAATCCATTTTCGGCCGCTCCTGAGAGCCGTCGACCTTTTCCAACACGAAGGAGAACGACATCTATGAAGCGCTTTTTGCCATCGGGTTTAATCATTTTCGCGGGAGTTCTGGGTATCGCGGCAGCAACAGCACACGCCGACCAGGACGTCACCAAAATTCGCAAAAAGTTCGACCTGCGTGAGGCTATCCTCCGCAAATTCTTCAACGAAAACCACTGCCCGATTGAACAGTACGCCGGGCTTTTCGTATCCGAAGCAGACGAGCACGGCCTCGACTGGCGTCTGCTTCCCAGCCTTTCCATGGTGGAGTCCGGCGGAGGCCGGTACGCCCGGGGATATAACCTGTTTGGCTGGGCCAACGGCAAGACTTCCTTTGACAGCATCAGCCAGGCGGTCCATCAGGTCGCCGCGACCCTCGCTCTCGGCAAAGCCTATAAAGGCAAGGATCTGGAAGCCAAGCTCCACACCTACAACCGCAAGGCGAACTACAAAACGACCGTCACGGATGTGATGAAAAAGATCTATCCCACGCTGCACGTGAGTTCCGGCGACTAACCGTCCGGATTGACGGAAAACGCGTTCCGGCCTCCGTTTGACAAGCTCACGCGCCTCTCTCTATAGTTGATAAGATCCTGGGCTCTGCGCGCCGTTACTGTGACGGCGCGGAACCCGGGGAATCAGGGGAGTGAAACGCCTTGGCAGACACTAACATCGACGGCGAGGTTTCCACCTTCGCCGCTGTACCGGAAATTGCGGAAAACGGAGCGATTCCGGAATCCCACGCAGAAGCCGGGCCGGCTGTGCCTGTGGAGGTTCCAGCGGGCACCCACACAGCCGAGACGCCTCTGTCCGGTTCGCAGGCCCCAGGTCCTCCATCTGTGGCCGCGGGTGAAGCCACTGCTTCCGTAGAATCGCCTGCTCCTGATGGAATTGCTTCGGATGGTATTGCGCCGGATGGAGCGTGGGGAGTTGATCCCGAAGAATATCAGCACCTTCTCGAGGATTACAGCCACCTCGCGCCACCCTCCCGGCATGAGGTCCTCGAAGGCCGCGTCCTTAAGATATCCGGCAATGAAGTTTTCATCGACGTCGGCTACAAGTCCGATGGCGTTGCGCCGCTGGCGCATTTTCTCGACCTGAACGGCCAACTCGCCGTTCAGCCGGGCGACATCGTCGAGGTGATGGTCGAAAGCGGGCAGACGTCGGAAGGCTACGTCCATCTGTCGCACGAGCGCGCCTCACGGGTCAAGATCTGGGACAACCTCGAAAAAGCGCTGGAGCAACAGCTGACGCTTTCCGGCCGGGTGCTGGGCCGGGTGAAGGGCGGACTCTCCGTCGACGTGGGTGTGCGGGCGTTTATGCCGGGCTCGCAGGTGGACGTGCGTCCCATCCGCAATGTTGATCAGTTCATCGGCCAGGACATTCCCGTCAAGATCGTCAAGCTCAACCGGAAGCGCGGCAACGTGGTTGTGTCGCGCAAGCTCGCCGCGCAGGAAGAGGTGGAGGCGCGGAAAACCGTAACGCTGGAAACGCTGCAGGAAGGCTGCGTACTCCAGGGCACGGTGAAGAACCTCACGGAATACGGCGCGTTCATCGACCTCGGCGGCATTGACGGACTGCTGCATGTCACCGACATCTCTTATGGCCGCGTGACGCACCCGGCCGAGGTTCTGCACGTCGGCGATGAAATCACGGTGCAGGTTCTCAAGTACGATCCCACGAAAGAGCGCGTTTCTCTTGGCATGAAGCAACTCGCGCCGGACCCGTGGGAAGGTGCTCCGCAGCGCTACGCGATTCAGACCAAAGTTGTGGGCCGTGTGGTCAGCGTTACCGACTACGGCGCGTTCGTGGAACTGGAATCCGGCGTGGAAGGGCTCATCCATATCAGTGAGATGACCTGGTCGCGGCGCATGAAGCACCCCTCGAAGGTAGTCAAGCCGGGTGACACGGTGGAATCCGTCGTCCTTGAAGTGAACGTGAAGGACCGGCGCATCTCGCTCGGGCTGAAGCAACTGGAAGCCAACCCCTGGACTACCGTAGACCAGCGGTACAGCGTCGGCTCTGTGGTGGAAGGCCGCGTCCGCAACATGACCGAATTCGGGGCTTTCATCGAGATCGAGGAAGGCATTGACGGTCTGGTGCATATCTCTGACCTTTCCTGGACCAAGCGAGTGAAACACCCGAGCGAGATTCTGCGGAAGGGTTCCATCGTTCAGGCGGTCATTCTTTCGATCGACGCCGGGCACAAGCGCCTTTCGCTCGGCATCAAGCAATTGCAGCCCGATGCCTGGGAAACCTGGTTCCAAAAGCACAACGTGAACGACTCGGCTCGCGGTAAAGTCCTGCGGCTGACCGGTTTTGGCGCTTTTGTGGAACTGGCCGAGGGTGTGGAAGGGCTGTGCCATTTCTCCGAGGTTCCGGGATGGTCCGGGCGCAAGAGCGACCCGCCGCCGCTGACTCCGGGCGAGGAGATGGAGTTCAAGATCATCCGCATGAATGAGGGCGAGCGCAAAATCGGGCTGAGCCTGAAAGCCCAGGCGGATGCGGAAGAACGGAGCCGCCTCGATTCCTACCAGAAGCGGGCAGCGGCGGCCAGTTCCAGCCTGGAGGATTACCTTCCCCGAAAAGACGGCGAGCAGGAGTAAGGAAGTGAAACCGGATTGCAAAATCCGGGCTTTCAGGGGATACTCTAATTTCCTGTAATTGCTTCATCCTGCTGTCTTTTGGCACAATCAGAAGGGCACCGGCCTGGACGCGGGAAACACCAAGAATTCGGTACAGAGGACAGAGATGACGAAAGCCGATCTGATTGAAGAGGTCTCTCGGGTAGTGGAGATGACCCGGAAAGAATCCGAGGTCATCGTAGAGGCGATCTTCGACAGTATCGTTCGCTCCCTGCGGGGCGGCGACAAGATTGAAATCCGCGGATTCGGAAGCTTCCGCACCCGGCAGCGCCAGTCCCGCGTGGGGCGGAACCCCAAGACCGGTACACGTGTGGAAGTTCCGGCCAAGAAGATCCCCTACTTCAAGCCCAGCAAGGAACTGAAGGACGTGGTGAACGTCGGCGGCCACCCTGCCGACGACGATGATTCGGAAGACTAACCTCCCGCCGGTCCTGAGATTTTTGTGGATTACCTCTGGAGTCCGTGGCGTTACCGCTACATCAGTTCCGCACCCCCTGTGGACGGCTGTGTGTTCTGCGCGATTGCGGCGGCCTCACACGATCAGGACAATCTGATCGTCTGGCGCGGAGAACACAATTTCGTTGTCCTCAATAAATACCCCTACACCAGCGGTCACGTCATGGTGGTTCCCTACCAGCACGCAAGTGAATTGGGTGGCATCAGCGACCTGGCCGCCGGCGAGATGATGGCCCTGGCCCGCCTGACGGAGAGGCATATTCGCGCGGTCTACCGACCGGATGGTCTGAACCTCGGAATGAACATCGGCGCGAGCGCCGGGGCGGGAATCGCGGGCCATATCCATATGCACGTTCTCCCCCGCTGGCAGGCGGATGCGAACTTTATGACAACCATCGGGGAAACCCGTGTGATCCCCGAAGATCTCGAAACCACGTGGCAGCGGCTCCGGGCGGCATTTACCGCGGGCTTTTAGGCGGCGGAGACCTCGTCAAACAGGTCCACACCGGCCGCGCTGATCGCATACGAGAGAGAATCCCCCGCCGTGATGGCCCCCTTTTCCCGCAAATACCAGAGGATGAAATGAACCTCATTACCCGGTAATCCCGTAACCGTTTCGATATCGCACTGTGAGACTCCGGCATTATGGCAATCCCGGAGACGCCTTTCGTAAAGCAGGCGCAATACTGCGAGATGCCTCTTCCGGCCAGGCAATCGGACGGCAAGAGCACTGCCCTGCTCCTCAGTCGGGGCTTCCGATTTGGTTTCCGACGATGCATTTCCCCGCGGGCTCTGGCCGGATGACAGGATTCGGTAGATCTCCCGAATCTGGAGGAATGCCTCCGGATTGCCGGTATCCTGATTATCCGGGTGATAGCGGAACGCCAAAGTACGGTAGAGCGCCTCAAATGACTGCGTCTCCCCGGCAATTCCTGCGCTGAGAAGTTCATGGCATCCCGTGGTGCGCGCCACTTCCGTCGAGTTTGGTTGCGGGCTTGTCAGAAACTGCAGCCCGAAGCGGTATTGGCTTCGTACCCAGACACAGTGGCGTACCTGCGCCAGCGCGGTTACCTCCAGCGCCGGGGCGATTACCACCAGCGTGGAAGAGGGCGTTACCGGTTCCGGACATTCCACCGCAACGCCGGTGGCCGAGAGGTTCACCACCTGCCCCTCTTCCCATCGCTTACGTCCGAAATCATCGCGCCACACCAGTTCAGCCTTCGACTGTACCCGGATGCGTCGTCCACCCCGTCGCTCGATGTCTGTCGTCACGCGTTTGCACCGTCTATCGGCGGAAAGGGTGACTTTCAATAGGCAGTACAACTATAATCATAAACTACAATGATAGTAGTTCATTCTGTACGGTTAGGTATATAATCCGTCTGTGGCAACGCCACTGAACCGCGTTCAACTGGACAGGTTCGGACGTCTTTATCTCGCATCGAGTGAGGTGAGCCATGCCATCGTGCGCAGCCAGTCGCGCGAAGAACTGATGCGACTCGCCGTGGAAGCGCTGGTGGGGGCCGGCGAATTTGCCATGGCGTTTATCGCCTGGCACGACCCCGCCACCCACCAACTGAATCCCGTTGCCTCCTGCGGCGATTTCTGGGGCTACGCGAACCAGGTGAAAATTTTCACCGATGACCGCCCGGAAGGGCTTGGCCCCGGCGGTACCGCCTTTCGCACCAAAACTCCCTACTTCTGCAACGACTTCCTCAACGACACACACACTGTTGTCTGGCGGACCCAGGCGCACGTCTCCGGTTGGCGCGCTTCAGCCGCGATTCCCATCTGTCTGGGCAGCGAACCACGCGCTCTGCTGTCTGTCTACGCTCTGGAAGAGGACTACTTCGGACCTGACGAATCCGAACTCCTCATCGAGGTTTCCGCGGACATTGGCGTTGGCCTCGAACGACTCGAGGCAGAAGAGCGCAAACGAGAGGCGGAAGCCTCCCTCGCCGCCAGCCAGCGGCACCTCCGGCTTGCCATGGACGCGGCCGGCATCGAAACCTACGACTGGGACCTCACGACTGGTCGTATCACCTGGGGCCGGCGCGATTCTCGCCTGATGGGCTTCGAAGCAGGCGGGTTTGACGGGACCTGGAACGGCTTTGCCAGCCATATTCATCCGCAGGATCTCCCGCAAATGGAGCAGATTCTCGCCGAAGCCAAAGCTTCCCGAAAGGCCGCCTCCATCGATTTCCGCACCGTCTGGTCCGACGGCACTATCCACTGGCTCAGCAGCCGGGGTGAGTTCTCCTACAACGACGCCGGTTCACCCGTGCAATTCTGTGGCGCCGTCTTTGATATCACCCAACGAAGACGCGCCGAAGAGGCTCTGCGGGAAAGCCAGGAGCGACTGCTGCAGGCCGTCCAGGTTTCGAACATCGGGATCTTCGACCATGATCATCAAACCGGGTCCATCTACTTCTCTCCGGAGTGCCAGGCGATATTTGGCGGACAAATAGGTCCGACAACGACCTGGGAGCAATGGTTCCAGCTCGCGGCAGCCGAGGACCGGGACGAACTGGCGGCGCGGGTGGCGGCCGCCCACGATCCCGGCGGCGACGGGATCCACCGGATGGAACACCGCCTGGTCCTGCCGGACGGCACCATCCGATGGGTCAGCACGCGGTCCCAGACCACCTTTGAGGGTGAAGGCACGAGCCGCCACCCCGTTCGTACCGTCGGCGCAATCCACGACATCACTGCGAGCGGCATCGCGCGGGAGGAACTGCAGAAGCTGGCTTCGGTAGTGGAGCGCAGTCAGGATCTGATCGGGATTGCGACGCCGGAAGGCGTTGTTACCTATCTGAACCGCAGCGCTTTAACGCTGTTGGGCCTCGAAAAGTATCCCGACGGTCCCCTGCGCCCCATTGTCGATTTCTTCTCCCCATCTCACGTCGGCCTGGCGGTCAACGAAATTGTGCCCGCGATTCTTTCCGGCAAGGTCTGGACGGGTGAAATGACGCTCCGGCGCTTTGACCGGCCGGAGGAGATTGAACTCGAATCGGTCGCTTTTCCGGTTTTCGATGAAAAAGGCGGCGTGCTTTTCGTGGCGACCATTGGCCGTGACCTGCGGGAACGCCGGCGGGCCGAGCGGGAGAGGGAGCGCCTGGAGCAGCAGCTGTTCCAGGCCAATAAAATGGAGTCCATCGGTCGCCTGGCCGGCGGCGTTGCGCATGACTTCAATAACATGCTCACGGTCATTCTCGGTTATGCCGCGCTGGCGAAGGCGAAGTCCGGGAACACGGATCCACGCCTGAAATTTCTCGAGGAAATCGAAAAGGCGGGCAACCGTTCCCGGGAGATTACCAGTCAGTTGCTGGGCTTTTCGAGGCGGCAGCCCATTGCGCCCCGGCTGCTCGACTTAAATGTCGAATTGGCGGAGTTGCGCAAGGGCCTCGAGAGACTCATCGGGGAAGACATCACCATGACGCTGCACGAGTGTCCTGACATTTGGAAAACCCTGCTCGACGCGTCCCAACTGAACCAGATCGTCATGAATCTCGTCGTGAACGCGAGAGATGCCATGCCGTTGGGTGGAGATCTGGTGATTTCGACGAATAACACCACTATCACGGAGGATTTCAGGCACGCCGTTGTTTCGGCCGATCCCGGCGAATATGTCGAAATCAGCGTACGGGACAGCGGTGTGGGGATGAGCCCCGAAGTTATTCAGCAGATCTTTGAACCATTTTTCACCACCAAGGGTCCAGGTAAGGGCACGGGCCTGGGACTCTCCACCGTTTACGGCTTTGTCAAACAAAACAAGGGTTTTCTGACCGTCGACAGCACCCCCGGAGAGGGCGCCACATTCCGCGTCTTCTTTCCCCGCGCCGAAGGCCCGCAGGGGACCATCGCCCCGATTCCCGAGGCACATACGATAGTCGGAACCGGCACGGTGCTGCTTGTCGAAGATGACGCCCTTGTGAGAGAGCTTGCGCGGACGGCACTGCAAAGTCTGGGCTTCAAAACTCTGCCCGCGCCCAACGCCGCGGTGGCGCTGCAAATATTCGAAACCCATTCAGCGGAAATAAGGCTACTACTAACCGATGTCGTGATGCCTGGAATGAATGGGCTCGAACTACGGGACAGAATTCTTAAGATTCGTCCGGAGCTTCCTGTTCTGTTCATGTCCGGCTATGCACCGGACGCGCTATACGAGAAACTCACGCCCGCCGCGGGCATGACTCTGCTCCAGAAACCTTTCAGCATCGACGAACTGCGCCGCAAAATCGCGGAAGCCCTGTCGGCCCGCTGACTGTTTCCCGCCGCCGCGCCCCCCCCGCTGTAACCTTCCGCACTTTATCCCGCTGATATCCGCCCGTAAATCAAACAATTTCTGATACGCTTTACTCGAAAGTATTTGCCCGCATTTACGGAGGAATTCTGAAAACACATCGAAATATTCCGGCTCTGATCGGGCTGGGACTCAGTCTGGTCACGGC
>CAIUOG010000062.1 GCA_903900705.1 uncultured Acidobacteriia bacterium | reverse complement strand
CAAGGCTCTTGATCGTTTCCCCGGCTGCGTGTCCGAGCCGGAGTTGTTCGAATAGTTCCACTTTGCCTCTCCTGTCCATCCCGGAATCGTTTCATCCGGGGTTGCCAGGGTGGGCCAAATCAGACGATCAAAGTGGGCCAAATCAGAGTATCGAACTCACCTGACTCTCGCGCAAATCCTCCTGTGCCCTCACATGATCTTCGAGGTCGGAAAGCAGGAAAAACCACCGGAGCCGCCGCCCGGCAGCGTCCAGCAGTGCGACACCCCGGTTCTGAAACCAGCGATAAGCGCCATCCGCTCCCAACAGGCGATGCGTGCTGTCGTACGGAGCCCCGGTCTCCAGCGAACGAACCCACTTCTCCACCACGGCGTCTACGTCGTCCGGGTGCACCAATGGCCGCCAATCCGAGAACCTTTCCGGCGGCCAGCCTGTGTACTCCAGAATCCGATTGTTCACGAACTCCACCTCGCCGGTGGCCTTCATCGTGGCAATCAGCCCGGGGAGGGTATTGACGATCTGCCGGAAATCCGCTTCGCGCGCGAGGGTTGCCTCTTTCGCTCGCCGCAGATCTTCAATGTCGTTCAGCACGGCAAACCAGCGCGTAATGCGGCCGCCGGCGTCTCTTAGTGGAAGCGCGCGGGGCTGAAACCACCGGTACTCGCCATCCCGGCGCCTCAGCCTCTGCTGTACCTCGTGCGGTTCTTCGAACTCAATGGTCCGTCGAAGCGATTCCTTTACTGCCGGCAAGTCGTCCGGATGGACCACGCAGGCCTTTTCCCAATCCTTTAGCGCGTCAATCGTTTGGCCGAAGTACTCAATGACCTGCCGGTTCACAAACTCGAGCTCGCAGGCCGGCGTCATCGTGTACACCAGTGTCGGAATGCTGTCGATCATCGCCCTGAAGTCTACGCTGTGATCGGTACTCGCGCACGTGTCTGGCACTGTTGCCCCGTCCTCTGATGATGCCAGAATCTCGCGGTTTGGAGCTCTAAAGGAAGCCTTGGAACGGTGCGTAAATGCCCAGTTCGTTCGACACTGTGACGGCCCTCCGACACGGAAGCCGGTCCGCGGTTCGCGGCAAATCTCCTCTTTTGTTGGGGTTGCAGCTCTCGTGTAAAAGGCCGTCAAGGTGCTCCCGGTACAGCATGGGAAATCGGCTGGAAAGGCTGCCGAACGTTGCTCAATTTTGAGCTTGGAGGACATCACATGACGAAGGTTTGGTTAATCACGGGCAGCGCGAGTGGTTTGGGCAGAGAGATTGCAGAGGCCGCACTCGCCGCGGGAGACCAGGTAGTGGCTACGGCTCGCCGGCCCGACGAACTGCGGGATCTCGAAAGCCAGTACGGCTCAAGCGTTCGAACCTTGAGGCAGGACGTGAGGGTCGCTCGGGATGCTGACGCCGCGGTTGCGGCAGCCCTCCAGTCGTTCGGACGGCTGGACGTTGTCGTCAACAACGCCGGATATGGGAAGTTCGCGCCGTTCGAGCAACTCAGCGCAGAAGATTTTCAAGACATCGTGGACACCTGCTTCTACGGCGTCGTTCACACGACGCGTGCGGCTCTACCGGTGATGAGGAAACAGCGCAGCGGAATTCTCTTTCAGGTCTCTTCCGTCGGAGGGCGTATCACGCGCCCCGGCAACTCGGCATATCTCGCCGCCAAGTGGGCTGTCAGTGGGTTTGCCGAAGCGCTGGCCTCGGAAACCGCGGTTTTCGGCGTGCAGGTCTGCGCCCTTGAACCGGGCGGCATCCGCACGAATTGGGGCAAACGCGCGAACACGGCTCTCCCCGAACTGCTGCCTGAATACAACGAGAGTGTTGGCGGAGTCCTGCGCGCGCTCTCGGGGGTCTGGGGCAACGAAAACAGCGATCCCCGGCTGATCGGCGAACTGATCGTGAAATTGGCGGATGAGACCAGTCTTCCACCCCATCTCGTGCTTGGAACCGATGCACTGACCTACCTCGCGCAAGCAGATGAGGAACGGGCAGCGCTCGCCCGAAAGTGGGTTGAGACGAGCCGGTCAGTGGACTTCCGGGCCGCTGCGGGCGCCGGGAACTAGTATGTCGCCGGGCAACTATGTGCGCAGCGAATTGAGAACCCGGTACGACTCGCGTCGTCCGCGGGTCCGGTTCATCCGGCTCCGTGGTGGCCGCTCGGCTGGCCGGCAATCCTGCTGTGCAAGTCCTGCTCCTCGAAGAGAATGCGAGACTGCGAACAACTTGCCGCCACTGCGGCTGGCGTATAGGAGGAAAGAATAGCCAAATGGAAAACCAGGTCTGGATGGTGGAAAGTCCCGATGGCGACTTCAGGGAAGTGAAGGTACCACTAGCGACGCTCCGCGAAGGTGATGTGCTCGTGCAGATTGCGGTCGCGACCGTCAGCGTGCTGGACACGAAAATCCGCGCCGGGAAAGCGGCGCACGCCAGGCAGCCGCTACCTGCGGTTCCTGGCCTGGAGATGGCGGGAACGGTTGTTGACGTCGGTCCGGCAGTGACCGCGTTCCGACCGGGCGATGAGGTGTTTGGGATGGTGGGGGGAGTCGGTGGTCACCAGGGAACGCTCGCGCATTACGTGGTGGCGGATGCGCGACTGCTGGCGCTGAAGCCTCTCGCTCTGAGCATGCGGGAGGCGGCCGCTCTCCCTCTGAACTTCATCACTGCCTGGGAGGGCTTAGTGGATCAGGCAGGCGTCTCCGCGGGAAAGACCGTGCTCGTCCACGCTGGCGCCGGAGGCGTGGGCCACATGGCGGTCCAGATTGCGAAAGCCCACGGCGCCGAGGTCTTTGCCACTGTGTCCAGGGACAAGGCTGTGGTGGTTGAGACTTACGGTGCCACACCCATCGACTACACCACGACCTCCACCGAACAATACGTGGCCGAATATACGAATACAGAAGGGTTCGACATCATCTACGACACCCTGGGCGGGGGTACTCTGGACGCGTCCTTTCAGGCCGTAAAACGGTATACGGGGCATGTGGTGAGCTGTCTCGGATGGGGCACTCATTCACTGGCGCCTCTGTCTTTCCGGGCTGCCCGGTATTCAGGCGTGTTCACGCTGCTACCGCTACTCTCTGGCAAGGGGCGGGTTCATCACGGCGAGATCCTCGCGTCTGCCGCGGCGCTTTCCAGTGCCGGACGCGTCAAGCCGCTCGTGAATGCAGCCCGCTTCACAACGAGCCAATTGTCAGAGGCATACCGGGCGGCCGCGGGCGGTGCGTTTGGAAAGATTTTGGTCGAAATTTCGGGAGGAAAATGATGGTGGATGACAGGAAGGTCGAGCGTCAGAACAAAGCGATCGTCACGGCAGCGTTCCAGGCATGGCAAGACGGGACCGGCAGCCCTTTCGATCTACTGACGCCTGGCGCCACATGGAAGATCGTTGGGACATCGCCGGTATCCAGGACTTACACCGGTCGCCAGGAATTTATTGACAACGTGATTGCGCACTTCAATGCGCGAATGCAGCGGCGGCTTGTCCCTGTGGTTCGTCGGCTGTTCGCTGAAGGTGACACGGTTATCGCACTCTTTGACGCCGAAGGGGTTGCTAACGACGGCGAGCCGTACCGGAACACGTACACCTGGTATAT
>CAIUOG010000061.1 GCA_903900705.1 uncultured Acidobacteriia bacterium | reverse complement strand
CTGGTGCCCACGCCCGCCGCGCTGCGCCTGGCGGAACACGCGCGCGTGGTGGTGCGGCAGATCCGCGATATCGAATATGAATTCGATTCGAGTTCGTCTTCCGATGACCGGCTTTTTCATTTCGCAACGGGCGCGACGACGTTGATCCATTCGCTGGGGAAGCCGCTGCAGCTGCTGCGTCGCCGCTACCCGGATACGCCGATTCACATCACCGTGTCCGCGACCGAGGAGATGGTGGCGGGGCTGCTGGACCGCCGGTTCGACCTGGCGCTGATTACGCTGCCATTCCCGACGGACAAACTGGTGGTGACGCCGCTGTTTGAAGAAGAACTGCTGATTGTGCAGCATGCGGAATCGGACTCGCCGGCGTGGAAGGTGGGGAATATCAAGCCGTCGCAACTGGATGACCAGCCGTTTCTGCTGTACCCGAAGCGCAGTAATATGCGGCAGATTATCGATGGCTTTCTGGCGGAGATTGGCGCGCGGCCACGGGTGATTATGGAGGCGGATGACACGGCGGCCATAAGGCGGATGGTGGAATCGGGCTTCGGGTATTCGATTCTGCCGGAGTTTGCGCTGCGGGATCAGCCGGGGCACTTCCGCGTGTTCCGCGTACCGGGCAAACCGCTTTCGCGGACGCAGGCGCTGGCTATGGTGAAGACCGAACATCCGCGAGCCCTGACGATGGCCGTGGCGAATTTTCTGGAACAGCAGATGAGGACGAAACCGCGATGACTTTGAGAGCCCTGACGGCGCTGACCGCGATGTCAGCCGTTGCTTTTGCGCAGCAGGACTGGCCCGCTTACGGAGGGGGACCGGCGGGAACGCGGTACTCGCCACTGCGGCAGATCGACCGGTCAAATGTGGCCAAGCTTCAGGTGGCGTGGACCTTCGATACGGCGGACGGCGCGGGCGATCCGCAGACGCAGCCGATTGTGGTGAACGGCACGCTCTACGGGCTGACGCCGAGGCACAAGCTGATCGCGCTCGATGCGGGCACGGGGAAGCTGAAGTGGACGTTCGATTCCGGCCTTGTGGGCCGCGGGGCGAACCGGTCGGTGGTGTATTGGGGACAGGGCGGGGACCAGAGGATTTTCACCTCGATCCAGAGCTTTATTTACGCGGTGGACGCGCGGACGGGGAAGGCGATCACGAGTTTCGGCGTAAATGGCCGGATTGATTTGCGGGAAAACCTGGGGCGCGAGGCGGAGAAGCAGTCCGTGGTGCTGACCAGCCCGGGCGTGATCTATAAAGACATGCTGATCACCGGCGGACGGCTGCCGGAAGCGCTGCCCGCGCCGCCGGGAGATATTCGCGCGTATGATGTCCGGACGGGCAAGCTGCGGTGGCAGTTCCACACCATCCCGCATCCGGGCGAGTTCGGGTATGAGACGTGGCCGAAGGATGCGTGGACGTATACGGGCGGCGCGAACAACTGGCCGGGCATGGCGGTGGATACGCAGCGGGGCATCGTGTTTGCGCCGACCGGTTCGGCGGCCAGCGACTTCTACGGGTTTGACCGCACGGGCGATGATTTGTTCGCGAATTGCCTGATTGCGCTGAACGCGGAGACGGGTGAGCGGCTCTGGCATTTCCAGGCGGTAAAGCACGATACCTGGGATCGCGACTTCCCTTCCCCGCCGACGCTGGTGCAGTTGAAGCGGAACGGCAGGACGATTGACGCGGTGGCGCAGACCACGAAGCAGGGCTTCGTTTATCTGTTCGAACGGACCACGGGCAAGCCGCTGTTTCCGATTGAATACCGGAAGTATCCGGCCAGTGACGTGCCGGGTGAGGTCTCCGCGGCAACGCAGCCGCTGCCGACGAAACCCGCCCCGTTTTCGCGGCAGTTGCTGACGGCGGACATGCTGACGAACCGGACGCCGGAGGCCCACCAATGGGCGCTCGAAGAGTTCGCGAAATTCCGCAGCGAGGGCCAGTTTATTCCGTTCACGGTGGGGAAGGAAACGGTGATTATGCCGGGGTTTGACGGGGGCGCCGAGTGGGGCGGGTCGGCGTGGGATCCAACGAGCGGATTGTTGTATGTGAACGCGAATGATGTGGCGTGGACATCGAGTCTGGCAAAGGCGGCGGCGGGGAATTCCGGTCGGCAGGTTTATCTTTCGAACTGCGCCAACTGCCATGGAGATTCGCTGGCGGGCGCGCCGCCATCCATTCCGGCGCTGACGGACCTGCGGGGGAAGAAGACCGCGGAACAGATTACGGCGGTGGTGCGCAGCGGGGCGGGACGGATGCCGTCGTTCCCGGCGTTGAAGGCGGAGGAAGTGACCGCGCTTTCGCAATACCTGCTGAGCGGGGAGAGCAAGGAACTGCAGAGCAACGGGCCCTCGCCGACGCGTCCGCCGTACCGGTTCACGGGTTATCACAAGTTCCTCGATCCGGAGGGTTATCCGGCGGTTGCGCCGCCGTGGGGCACGCTGAACGCGATCAATCTGAGCACGGGCGAGTATGCGTGGAAGATTCCGCTGGGCGAGTATCCGGAACTGGCCGCGAAGGGGATGCCGAACACGGGAACGGAGAATTATGGTGGTCCCGTGGTGACGGCGGGCGGAGTGCTGTTCATCGCCGCGACGAACTTCGACCGCAGGTTCCGGGCGTTTGACAAGGCAAACGGGAAACTACTTTGGGAAACCACGCTGCCGTTTTCGGGAAATGCCACGCCGATCACGTATGAGGTGGCGGGCAGACAGTACGTGGTGATCTATGCGACGGGCGGCAAGAGTGGAAAGAACGGGGCTGCAGGTGGCATTTACGTGGCGTTCGCGCTGCCGTAAAAGGCGCGGTCCGGATCGGTCCGGTTTCGGGAGCACCATGCGGACGCGCGCGAAGCCGTGCGGTCTTGACTCTTTAACGCAATAGAAATATAGTGCCATTACTCGCTTCTCCACAAAAAAGTAAGGTAAAGGCCTATGACTAAACGCATGCTGCCCAGTCCAGCGGCATATCGTGTTGTTTTCGCCCTTTTGTTCGGGGCATTCAGTTCTTCTCTCCTCTGGGGTCAGGCGCAGACAGGTTCTCTGTCCGGCGAAGTGCAGGACGCGAACAGCGCGGCTGTACCCGGCGCGACCATTGACGCCACGCTGGTTTCATCCGGCGTGACACTCCACACAGTTTCCTCGGATGCCGGTATTTACGTTTTTCCCAGCATGCAGCCCGGCATCTGGACCATTACGGCGGAAAAGAGCGGCTTCAAGAAGCTGATCCGGACCGATATTCAGATTTTCATCGCCCAGCGCCAGGCACTCGACCTGAAGCTGGAAATCGGTGACGTGAAACAAAGCGTGGAAGTGAGTGCGAACCAGACGCAGCTGGATACGGAAACCAGCGAGCGCGGGCAGTCGCTGACGCCGAAGATGTACCGGACGCTGCCGCTGTGGTCGGGCGGCTTGCAGAATCCGTCGGCGTTTCTGGGCTACATGGCGGGCGTGAACCAAGGGCGGCGAGACCAGCATTTCGGGTTCGACGGGCCGGTCGCGCGAGCAGCTGATTGACGGCACCAGCAACGTGATTCCGGAATCGGGCGGCACGGTGTTTAACCCGCCCTCGGCGGAGTCATTCAGCGAAGTGAAGTTGCTTGCCGGCACCTACACGGCGGAATATGGGCGCGTGGGCGGCGGCATTGAAATCTTCACGACGAAATCCGGCGCCAACGACCTGCATGGCACCTGGGCATACAACATGCGCCGGGACATCTGGGAAGCGGCGGGCTGGAGCGTGAACCAGAACCGCGCGAATAAGCCCGGCTTCCGTCCGAAGGACCGCCTGAACGCCACCAGCGGCGGCGTGGGCGGACCGGTGTGGATCCCTAAGCTCTACAACGGGCGCAACAAGACGTTCTTCTATTTTTCGAGCGACCATGATCTTCGTCCGGTGAGCCCGGCGGCGACGCTCAACACGGTGCCGACGGCGCAGGAACTGACGGGGAACTTCCAGCAGATTTCGCAGGTGATCTACGACCCGGCGAGCACATCGGGAACCGGCTCCTCGGCCACGCGCACGCCGTTTCCGAATAACACCATTCCGAGCAGCCGTTTCAGCAAAATTTCGAGCGCGATTCTGCCGTTCGTGCCCGCCCCCACGGGCGCGGCGCTTTCGAGCAACCACGCGTTCGTGAATACCTCCCAGGTGACCGACCATGTCTATGCTTTCAAGATCGATCACAATTTCACGGACAGGAACCGGATTTCCTACTTCCAGAGCTGGGACAGTCAGCTGACCTACGCGGTTTCCGACTTCAGTGGTCCGCTGGGCACGGCGCTGGGCTCCCAGTATCAGAAGCCGCACATTTACCGGATCAATCACGATTACACGTTCTCGCCGACAGTGCTGCTCCACACCACGTTTGGCTATTCGACGACGGTACAGCAGTGGTTTGTGCCGGCGCAGAGCGGCTTTGCGTCGAAGGTGGGCTTCCCCGGCGTGACGGGCGATTCCGACGCGACGCCGGTGATTCAGTTCGCCGCGGCGGACGCGTATACAGCCTGGGGCATGCAGCAGGGCAAGGTCAACAACGGCGGCCAGAACAATTACACGCCGCAGATTGATTCGGGCCTGACCTGGGTGAAGGGCAAGCACGAATTCAAGATGGGTGGAGGCTACCGCCGTCCGCTCACCTACGGGCATGACCTTGCGACAACGAACGGCACCTATGTGTTCGCGCGCAATGAAACGGCGCTGCCGGGCGCAACGGGCACCACGGGCAACTCGTTCGCGAGCTTCCTGCTGGGGCAGCCGGATTCGGCCAGCGCGGCGGCGACGCCGGTGCAGGACAGCCACATCACGTATCAGTATTACGATGCCTACTTCCAGGACAACTGGCGCATCAAGCCGAAGCTGACGCTGAACCTCGGCTTCCGGTATGAGATTCCGATCAACTGGTCGACGCCGATCATGGGCTCAGTCAGTCTGACGGCTCCGAATCCGGCGGCGAACAACTATCCGGGCGCGTATGTGTTCCCGGGCAGCGGTCCGAACCGGCTGGGCGTGAACCGCTTCTGGCCCACGGATTACACGAACATCGGGCCCCGCGCCGGCTTCGCTTATCAGATTGACCAGAAGACGGTCCTGCGCGGCGGCTTCGGCATCTTCTACGAAGCCACCAGCAATGGCGGCTGCGGCTGCACCACGGGCGCGAATGGTTCTTTCGCGCAGATCTCCGATGGCCTGAACGCGCCGTTCCAGTGGGACAACGGCCTTCCGAAACCAGCGGGTTACCAGCCGCCGCCCTTCCTGAGCCCGAGCATCGGGAACGGTCTGGCAGTGGATTATCTGGGACCCACGTTCGGCAAGGCTCCGCGCATTTACAACTGGAGCGCCAGTCTGCAGCGGGAAGTGAAGCACTTCCTGGTGGAGGCGGAATACGCCGGGAATCGGGGACGTGGTCTGAATTCGACCATCGATCTGAACCAGGTGAACCCTTCGTACCTCTACCTGGGCAGCATGCTGAGCCAGACGATCTCATCCCCCGCGGTGGTGGCGGCGGGCTTTAAGAAGCCTTATGCCAACTTCCCGGACACGGGCACGCTGGCGCAGGCGCTGCGACCGTTTCCGCAGTTCCTGAACGTCTACTCGCGCAACAGCGGACTGGGCAAGACCTGGTACGATGCCGCGACGTTCAAGGTGCAGCGCCGGTTCGGCGACTGGCAGTTCCAGGCGTCTTACGTTCGTTCCAAGACGCTCTCCCTGCTGACCTATCGCCAGATCTTCTCGCAGAGCCAGGTGTATCCGCAGGACAACTACAACCTGACCCAGCCGAAGTCTTACCTTCCCTTCGATCTGCCGAACGTGTTTAACTTCCTGAGCACGTATGATCTGCCGGTGGGCAAGGGCAAGCGCTTCCTGGGCGACGGGAATAAGATCCTGAATGCGGTGGTGGGCAACTGGACCATCTCTGACACGCACCAGTACCGCAGCGGCGCGCTGATCGGGCTGACCTGCCCGAATACGCTGGGTAACGGCGTGCTGTTCACCAGTGCCCGCATGTGCAACAACAACGGCGGCACGCTGCTGACCGGGCAGAGCCGCACTTCGCTCGATCCGAATAATCCGAACAGCCTGTATTTCAATGCGGGCGTGTTCACGATTCCGGGTCAGTATTCATTCGGAACGTCGTCGCAGTACAACGGGCGGTTCCGGCAGCCGCCGGTGCTGGTGGACAACATCTCACTGGTGAAACAGGTGGGTGTGTGGCCGCGGGGTGATAGCGACCGTGTTCGCCTGCAGTTGCGGGCGGATGCGTTTAATCCCTTTAACCGCACGAATTTCGCGGTGAACGGCACGGTGGGGAATGCGAACTTCGGACGCGCCACGGGTCCGCAGTACGGTCCTCGCATTATCACGATGGGTCTCCGGTTGTATTTTTAGGCTGGCAGGCTGAGTTGGAGTGGAAAAGCGGCCGGGCAGAGATGCCCGGCCGCTTTTTTTGTTTGGGGGGAGTCAGTAAGTGGCCGAGGTGGCCGTTACTGTCACCTGTGCTCGCCGCATCCAGGCTGGAGATATTCTTGCGTCACCGTTCTCTCATCCTGATCACCTCGGGCCGGGCAGCCCCAAATGTGATCGGAATCAAAGGAGAACGCTGATCGGAATCAGAGGAGAAAGGGCAACTGGAGCAGCAGAATTCGCGACTCAAGCTGGACCCCGGCAGGACCACGCTCGCCGCCACACTTCCATTGCGCGAGATCTGAGTTCGATACTCTGAGTTGGCCCACTTTGATCGTCTGATTTGGCCCACCCTGGCAACCCCGGATGAAACGATTCCGGGATGGACAGGAGAGGCAAAGTGGAACTATTCGAACAACTCCGGCTCGGACACGCAGCCGGGGAAACGATCAAGAGCCTTG
>CAIUOG010000060.1 GCA_903900705.1 uncultured Acidobacteriia bacterium | reverse complement strand
TTGTTGTGGATCGCCAGCGCGTTGAAGTGATTGGTGAGGTTGAAGCCGGTCACCGAAAGCCGGAGCGTGTACTTCGAGCTGACCTTAAAATCGCGCATCAGACGGGCATCGCCGGAAAAGAAGCGAGGGAAGCGTGTCGCATCGCTGTTGGGGACGCCCACGTATTGCTGCAGGGCGTTCAGGGCAATCCATGGGAAGCCGTTGCGGTATTCAACGATTGGCAGCAGCTTCAGTTTCTGAAAGGGTACATTCAGGTTGCCCCATACGAGGAAACGGTTAGGCAGATCTCCGGGCAGATTGGAGTAGGTGTTGGGACGGATGAGCGGAATCGGGAAGTTCCCCACAAAGGAATCAAAGCCGTTCTGGTTGCCCTCGGCCCGGCTGCGGACATAGCTGAAAACCAGTTGCTGCGATTCCGGCAGACTGAGTTTCGCCGTCAGTTCCAACTGACGGTACCGCGATTCGCCGTCGCCGTTCAGTACAATTTCGCGGGTGGTGCCGAGCAGGTCCGGTCTCAGGATGATCAGACCGACCGATCGATTGTCTGTGTACACGGCGCGCATCCGGAGCAGCTTCCCGAAACTGTGTTCCATCTGCGTGTTCCATGTGACGCCGCGGGGAGAGAATCCACCGGCCACTCTTTCGCCCCGCACGAGGAAGGAACGTGGTCCGGTGACGCTGCCGATGACGTTGACATATTGAATTGGTTCGCCCAGCGGCAAGCCATCGGGCCCGTAATCTGTCACGGTCCGGTTGGGCCACCGGCTGAAAGTGTAAACGTCGACGGGGATGTGATCGTAAAACTGACCAAATCCGAACCGAAGCACAGTGCGCCCGTCCTTCAACGGCGTCCATGCTATCCCGGCCCGTGGCGCGATGCGCAGGCTGTCTGCAAGGCGCTGGTGTTCCAAACGAAGTCCGTAGTCCAGCGAAAGGCGATTGTTGAATGTCCAGTGATCCTGGGCGTACCCGGTAAACTCCAGATCCGTCCGCGCAAAGGGAGTGGGAGTGGTGAAATCAATGGTTTGCAGTAACTGGCCGGCGCCATTCTCAATGTCGACGGAACGGTAGTTATAATGGCCGCGATCACTGGCGATTGTGAGGGATGTGCCAACCTTCAACTGATGAATGCCCAGTTTCCGAAAGGGCGCCGGCGACCAGATTTCCAGCCATTCCCGGCGCCAGGCATCACGAGAAGACACACCGAAAAAATTTCCCCGGTTGCCCTCCGGGGTCACAATCATGTCTCCAGGGCCCTGCGCGCCAATGAACGTGTGGAAGCGCTGCATCGAGAGCGACGTATCCAGCGTGCCGTTGAAGATTCCGTAGTGATGCGCCAGGGTCGCCACATAGTTTTTCTGGGCGTAACTCGGCGTTACTACCTCGGGATTGAAGAACTCGGGATTGACGAAGTTGGTATGTTCCGGCGCGTAGTGATAGCTGAAATTAATTACCTGCCGCTGCGATGCAATGTAATCGATCTGCGTGAACGAGTTCAGGCGTTCCCGCTTCGATTCATTGAACGGGAAGGGCAGCGTGCGGTTGGGCGCTTTATCGAGGAAATAGAGGAGAGACGTGATGATGTAGAGTCGATCTTTAATGAGCGGGCCGCCAATCGAGGCCCGGGGCGTCTCATTGCGGATGCCGCGCATGTGGTAACTACGAATCCGGAAGTCGGGGAAGGGATCGTTGAGATCGGCATGAAACTTATCCCCACCGCGCCTGGTTTCCACCGCCACCACGCTTTGGGTAAAGCGCCCATATTGCGCGAGAAATGGTGTGTTGAGCACGTTCATCGATTCGATGCTGTCGATGGGCAGGGTCTGGCCGAACTTGCCCGTCGCGGGATCGGTCACGTCGCTCTGATTGACAACCAGAGAACTGCGCTGTTCGCCCGATCCATCCAGCTTGAGCTCTCCATCGGGAGACCGCACCACGCCTGGCACGAGCGGCAGGGCATCGGTCACGGAAGCCGGATTGGTGGGCAGCGTCTTCACCTCCGCCGGTTTCAACTGGTAGTTCTGAGAGGAACTCTGCTCCACCGGCGCGGGCGCAGCATCGGTTACATCGATGCTCGACTTATTCATCTGTGGATTCAGGGTGAGGGCGGCTTCAACAAGTCCCTCTCCCAGAATCTGAAGTGTGGCCTTGCTCTCATCGAAGCCGTCTTTCGAGACGTGAACGGTCCAGACGCCGCAGGGAACATTGCCGAACTCGGCGGTGCCCTGGGAAG
Source organism: uncultured Acidobacteriia bacterium (assembly GCA_903900705.1). GTDB lineage: Bacteria > Acidobacteriota > Terriglobia > Bryobacterales > Bryobacteraceae > BOG-234. The sequence goes on along the minus strand of CAIUOG010000060.1, from coordinate 69,782 downwards.
AAGTGGAATGCTGGCCAGCCAGGGCGCCGGGGGAGTCGACACGCACCGTGGCATCGTAGACGGGACTCTGCTGTGAATCTCTGACGATCACATGGATCTCGCCCGGACCGCACGACTGCGCGGTGGCCGTGACTGGAAACGCGAGAGTCAGGGCCACGAGAAGCGTGGCAGCCGAACCCATCTTTTGTATTGCAAATGAACCCGTCACTGAACTTTGCCTGGCCGCCACTTTACAAACCTTTAGGATAGTCGACGCCCCGCCGCAGTGGCTGGTTCCCTCCCTGGTTCCAACCGCCCTTCCAGATCAAAGAACATTTGCTGATATCCTCTCTCAAGATGCAACCCGTACCTGCAGATCAACAACAATCCCTCGTTTCGCGGCTCATGGATGCCTGCGGCGGGGCTTATTCTCCTGAAACGCGCCGGAAGTACTACATTTCCGGCCCTCAGTGGGCGGCCGCTTATGAAGGTCATGCGCTGTTCCACGCTCCTACCCGGACCCCCGTCTCGTTCGAGGAAGTGATTCGCGAGTACGGCAGGATCGGCATCCCGTGCTGGTGTACGCATGACACGGACGTGATTCCGGCGCAGGACCTGGGCAAGGCCGGCCAGGATGCGATTGTCGCCCGCATTCAGAAGGCGCTGGCGGAAGAGGGCATGCGCTGCTCCATGGTGACGACGGAAACGTTCCACCATGCCGTGTTTGCTTCCAGCCCGGCATCGGAATCTCCGGACATTCGCCGCTATGCAAAATGGCGCGTCTGTAACACGGTGGATATCGGCCACGAACTGGGCGCGGAGTTTGCGGTCTACTGGCCTGGTTCACTGGGCTATCAGATTCAGGGCGCGGTTGAAGAGACGCAGACGCTGAAGTGGTATGCGGAATCCATGAACGCGGCCTGCGAGCATGACATCAAGGTTGCCGCCGCCAAGGGCCGCCCGACGCTGAAGCATTGCATGGAAGCGAAGCCCTTCGAGCCGCAGGCGGAAATCCTGCTGCCCACCAGCGACGCTATGCTGGGCTGGATCAGTTCCGGCCTGCTCACGCACCCGGAAATGGTCGGTCTGAATCCGGAGTATCTGCATGAACTGATGTGGGGCGGGGCGCCGCGCGCCGCACTGGCCCGCGCGCTCACGTCGGGCAAACTCTGGCACTTCGACATCAACGATGGCTACCGCCTGAAGCATGACGTGGATATAGCGGTTGGTCTGGTGAATCCACTCGACTGGCTCAATGTCCTGATCCTGCTGCGCAGCCATGGCTTTAATGGCCCGTTCAATCTTGACTACAAGCCGCCACGCACCACCAGCAACTTCGGCGTCTTCAAGGTCAGCTTCCCCAGCGCGGTGGACCGCTTTATCACACTTTGGGAGATGGCTGGCGAAGTAATGGAAGACCCCATCATGAAGGAAGCGACGGATGCCCTCAAGGCCGGAGCCGGCTGTGACAGCGACGATCCGGACGTGATTTTCGCGGCCAACAAAGAACTGCTCAGTCTGCACGAACTGATTGGGCATCGCCTGGTGCAGATTCTGCTGGGCCTGCATCGCGGCCGCGTGTATTCGGTCTAAGAACGTGCGCGCCATCCTGCTTCTTCTTGTTTCGGTATTCGCCGCCCGCGGCGCCACTCAGAGCTACGATGTCGTGGTTTATGGTGGTACCGCGGGCGGAGTGATCGCCGCTGTTTCGGCGGCTCGCGAAGGGCTGAAAACGGTCCTGCTGGAGCCAACCGGCCACGTGGGTGGCATGGTTTCCAGCGGGCTGGGTTATACCGACTTCGGGAAGAAGCAGGTGATCGACGGGTACGCCTACGAGTTCTACAAACTGGTGGGCAAGTATTACCAGACCAGCCAGTATTCGCAGGAAGTTTCCTGGTATCACGAACCGCATGTGGCGGAACAGATCTTTCGGGAGATGCTGCGGGGCGCCCATGTCACGGTGGTGGAGCACGCGCGGTTGAAAGAGAAGAACGCGGTCAGCAAAGAAGGCACGCGGGTAGTTTCCATCGGGATGGAAAACGGCGACAGTTTCACGGCCGGCGTTTTCATGGACTGCACGTATGAAGGCGACCTGATGGCACAGGCAGGCATCACCTGGACTTATGGGCGGGAAGCGAGCGAGCAATATGGGGAAAGTCTCGCCGGGGTGCGGGATCGCACGCCGTTCCACCAGTTTCTGATCGATATTCCGGCGAAGGATGCGGAGGGGCGGTTGCTTCCGGAGATCAGTAATAACAAACCCGCCGCGCCGGGGTCCGCCGACAAGGCTGTGCAGGCCTATAATTTCCGGATGTGCTTCAGTCAGGCGGCGGACCGCGTGCCTTTTGCCCGGCCGGACGGCTATGATCCCAGGCGCTATACCCTGTTCGCAAAGCTGGTGGAAGCACGCGCGAAGGCTGAAGGGAAGGTTCCTGCCCTGGCGACCGTGCTTTCCATCGGGCATCTGCCGAACGGTACGACGGACATCAATAACAACGGAGCGTTTTCCACCGATTACATTGGCGGCAGTTGGAATTATCCGAATGCCTCCTATGCCGAGCGCGACCGGATCTGGGACGACCACAAGCTCTACACGCAGGGCCTGTTTTACTTTATGGCGAACGACCCGCATGTTCCGGCTTCGATGCGCGCCGAGATGAATAGCTGGGGCCTGTGCGCGCAGGAGTTCACCGATTCCGACCACTGGCCGCGGCAACTTTATATTCGCGAAGATCGCCGCATGGTGGGGGAATACGTGATGGTCCAGAAAGACCTGCAGACGGAACTCACCAAGCCGGACCCCATCGGGATGGGTTCTTATAACAGTGATTCGCACAATGTGCAGCGTATTGCGGGGGCGGATGGATTTGTGCGCAATGAAGGCGATATGCAGGTGGCGGTGAAACCGTATCAGATTCCGTACCGGATTCTGCTGCCGAAGCGCGCTGAAGCGACGAACCTGCTGGTGCCCGTGGCGTTTTCCGCGAGCCATGTGGCGTATTCGTCTGTACGCATGGAGCCGCAATACATGATGCTGGGGCAGGCGGCGGGCGTGGCGGCGAAGATGGCGCTGGAAGGGAAGACCGCGGTGCAGTTGATCGATACGAAGTCGCTGACGGAAAAGCTGCGGAAGCAGGGCGTTATTTTCGACTACGTGGCGGCGATCCGAAATTAGTTCAACGCGGGGTTTGGCGCTGGCATGGCCTGATGCCTGCATCGGCCATGCCCCGCGCGTAAGTTCCCGAGGTTTAGTGTTCCGGGTGCAGAAGCGCGATCAGCCCGCCCGCCACCTGCTCGGTTTCAGCCGCGGTCAGTTCCGCGGTGACGCCGGTCTCGGCGGGTTTCGCGAGCGACTCGAGTAATTCTTCGGTTACTGTTTTTTCCGTTTTCATGTTGATTGGACCTCTGCTAATGAGAACGCTTTGTGGTCAGGGAATCGATCACAATTCCTAACCATTGCCGCGGGGCAGCGTCCAAACCCCCGAGGTCCCAAGAAAATGAAATCTCTCGCCGTGTTTATCGCCGCGCTTGCACTGACCGCGTGCGGGCTTTTGGCGCAGTCCCCCACCATGCACTGCAGTGGGGGCAAAGAGAGCAAAGGCTCTAGTTTTTGCGAGGTTCGGGAAACCACGATTGCTTCGCTGCCCACGCTTCTGGTCGATGGGAATCAGAACGGCGGCGTGAGTATCAAGGGCGCGAACCGAGCTGATATTCTTGTCCGCGCCATGGTGCAGACGCACGGCAACAGCGACCAGGAAGCAAAAAGCCTGAGTTCGCAGGTGATTGTGCATACGTCCGCGGGAACGGTGCTGGCAGACGGGCCGCGGGGTTCGGGATGGTCAGTTTCCTACGAGATCTTCGTGCCTCTTCACACGAACCTGAATCTGAAAACGAACAACGGTGGCGTGTCGATCGCGGGCGTGGAAAGCTCTATGGAGTTCCACTCAGTGAACGGCGGCATCAGCCTGAAGGACGTCGGAGGCAACGTGAAGGGCGAGACAGTGAACGGGGGCGTGTCTTTCCATATGTCCAATGCACGCCTCGCCGGACAGGGGATCGACGTGCAGACGCAGAATGGCGGCATTTCCATGAAGGTACCGGAGCGTCTTTCCGCCCAATTGGATGTGGCGACGGTGAATGGCGGGATGAGCGTGAAACTGCCAAATGCCACGCCGGTTGCTCATGGAGATCACCGGTTGAACGTCACGCTCGGGTCCGGGGGGCCCACGATCCGGCTCCGGACGCATAATGGCGGCATCAGTATTACGGGTGCGGCGGCTTAAAGCCCAGCGCGAGGATGGTCTCAAAGGCCGGGGCCTGCTTTTCGCTGTCGACAATCCAGCTCTGGACCTGCGCGAATCCGGCGTGTTCAAGGAAACTGCGCAGTTCGACTTCTGAGAAGCCCAGCCACGTATCGGCATACAGGTCGCGGGCCTGTTCGAAGGCGTGCTTCTTCAAGTCGAGAATCACAATGCGCCCCCCGGGCCGGAGGATGCGGTATGCCGCCTCGACGGCCCGCTGGGGGTGGAGCGCATGGTGCAGACTCTGGCTAAAGAAGGCAAGGTCCACGGATGCCTCTTCGACGGGCGGAGATTCGAGGTCGCCCTGCCGGTAGTCCATGTTGGTGATGCCGTTTTCCTGTGCTAGTTTTGCGCCGAACTCGACCATTTTGGCGGAGTTATCGACCGCGATAACCCGAAGCGCCCGCTGTGCCAGGAGTTGTGAAAACGTGCCTTCGCCCGCGCCCAGATCCGCGATGACCATGGGCGGCATCAGTTGGAGCAGCGTTTCGGCCAGACCCTTCCACGAGCGCCCCGGAACATAATTTCGTCCGAACTTGCCCGCCAGTTGGTCAAAGTAACTTCGGACCTTGTCACGTCTCTTGTCCAGCGCCAGTTGCAGAGCCTTCGCGTCGTTTTCCGCCTCGGGGAGTTCCCGGGCGGCGGCGTGCAACAGGTGGACGAGTTCGCGGTCCACCAGGCAGTACAGGCTGTTCTTGCCCTGCTTCCGGTCTTCCACGAGGCCGACCTGCTTGAGCTGGGCGAGCTGCGTCGAGATGCGGCTCTGGCCCATGCTGAGGATTTCCTGCAGTTCCGCCACCGAGAGCTCTTCGCGTTCCAGCAGCAGCAGAATGCGGAGCCGGGAAGGGTCGGCCAGCATGCGCAGAGATTTCAGGATTGACGCCATTGTTCGCTTCAGCTAATATATCAACATATCCGGATTTATTGATACAAGGAGATTTTCAACGTGAGCACAACTCTGACACCGGCCGCGACAGACTTTAAAGTGGCCGATATGGCGCTGGCCGATTGGGGCCGCAAAGAGATCACCATCGCCGAGAAGGAAATGCCCGGCCTGATGTCGATCCGCGAAAAATACGCGAAGAGCAAGCCGCTGGCCGGCGTCCGCGTGACTGGTTCGCTGCATATGACCATCCAGACCGCGGTCCTGATTGAGACCCTGGCTGACCTCGGCGCCAGCGTTCGCTGGGCGAGCTGCAACATCTTCTCCACGCAGGACCACGCCGCCGCGGCCATTGCCGCCGCCGGTATCCCGGTCTTCGCCTGGAAGGGCGAATCGCTGGAAGAATACTGGTGGTGCACCGATCAGGCGCTGAGCCACCCGGGTGGTCTGGGACCGGAACTGATTGTGGACGATGGCGGTGACGCCACTCTCTTCATTCACAAGGGTTACGAACTGGAGAACGGCGCCGACTGGGTCAACACTCCTTCCGGAAATAAGGAAGAGCAGGTCATTAAGGACCTGCTGAAGAAGATCCACTCGGAAAATCCCGGCCGCTGGCACGGTGTGGTGAAGGACTGGAAGGGTGTTTCGGAAGAGACCACGACCGGTGTGCACCGCCTCTATAAGATGTTCGAAGCCGGTCAGTTGCTGGTTCCCGCCATCAACGTGAATGACTCGGTGACGAAGTCGAAGTTCGACAACCTGTATGGCTGCCGTGAATCGCTGGCCGACGGTATCAAGCGCGCAACGGACGTGATGGTTGCCGGCAAGGTTTGCGTGGTTTGTGGCTACGGCGACGTGGGCAAGGGTTCCGCGCAGTCCCTGCGTGGTCTGGGCGCTCGTGTGATTATTACGGAAATCGATCCGATCAACGCACTGCAGGCCGCCATGGAAGGCTACGAAGTGACCACGGTGGAAGAAACGCTGGGCCGCGGCGATATTTATGTCACCACCACCGGTAACGTCGGTGTGATCACGCTGGAGCACATGCGTCTGATGAAGGATCAGGCGATCGTGTGCAATATCGGTCACTTCGACAGCGAGATCCAGGTGGACCTTCTGAACGAGTCGGAAGCGGTCCGCATGGAAATCAAGCCGCAGGTGGATAAGTACACGTTCCCGAACGGCAACGCGATCTTCGTGCTGGCGGAGGGACGCCTGGTGAATCTGGGTTGCGCGACGGGGCACCCGAGCTTCGTGATGTCGAACAGCTTCAGCAACCAGACCCTGGCGCAGCTGGATCTGTGGGCGAACAAGGACACCTACAAGCCGGGCGTTTACGTGCTGCCGAAGAAGCTGGACGAAGAAGTGGCGCGGCTGCACCTTGCGAAGATCGGCGTGAAGCTGACGACGCTGTCGCAGGAGCAGGCGGACTACATCGGCGTGCCGGTGGAAGGTCCCTACAAGCCGGATCACTACCGGTACTAAGAAGCGCATTCCCCCGAAAGGCCCGGCTGAAAAGCCGGGCCTTTTTTCTTTGCGGGCCGCCATGTAGAATGCCTAAGAGTCGAGGGGAGAAGCGCAGCTTGAAGATTCCATTGACGCCATTGCGGTGCCTGCATCGCGGCGTGGATTTATACGGTCACAAGACGGGGATTATCTGCGGCTCCAGCCGTTACACCTATGCGGAGTTCGGTGAGCGCTGTGAGAAGCTGGCCTCGGCGCTGGTACAGGCGGGAGTACGGCCACAGGACCGCATTGGCTATCTGAGCTTCAATACCCACCGGTTACTCGAAGGGTATTACGGCGTGATTCAGGCGAAGGCGATGGTAATGCCTCTCAATGTCCGTCTCACTCCGGCGGAACTGAGCGCGATCATGCGCCATGCGGAAACCAGCATTCTTTTCTACGAGAATGATTTTGCGCCGCTGGTGGACGTTCTACGGGAGGCCTGGCCCTCCATGCGCACCATCAATCTCAATACCGAATACGAGGCTTTTCTGGAGCAGGGCACCGCGCAGCGGGCCGACATCATGACCTGCGACGAAGACTCGATTGCCGAGCTCTTCTATACGAGCGGCAGCACGGGCACGCCGAAGGGCGTGATGCTCTCGCACCGGACGGTCTACATGCACGCGCTGCAGGTGATGACGTCGCTCGATTCCGATGACACCTGGACCGAACTGTACACCATCCCCCTGTTCCACGCCAATGGCTGGGGGCGGCCGCAGACCGCCACCATGCTCGGCATGAAGCAGGTGATGGTGCGGCGGTTCGAACCAGCGGGCGTCTGCAGGCTGATTCAGGACGAACAGGCGCATTCCATGTCGTTGGTGCCAACGATGGCGACGGCCATGCTGAATTTCGCCGATCTCGACCAATTCGATCTGAGTTCGATCCGGCAGATTACGATTGGTGGCGCGGCGGCATCGCCCGAACTGGTGAACCGGCTGGAGAAACGGTTCCATTGCGAGGTGCTGGCTGGTTACGGACTCACCGAGACCTGCCCGGTGGCATCTACTTCCCGGAAGAAGGGGACGGTGGTCTATGCCGATGAGGCGGACCGTCTGCGCCATCAGGCGATGGCGGGCTGGCCGATTCCCGGGACGGAAATCCGTGTTGTCGACGCGAACATGCGGGATGTTCCGAAAGACATGACGAGCGTGGGGGAGGTCGTGATCAGCGGCGATAACGTGATGGATGGTTATTTCCGCGAACCCGAGGCCACGGCTGCTGTGATGTCAGGCATCTGGTTCCATTCCGGTGACATGGCTGTATGGAATTCCGAGAACTACATCCACATCGTTGACCGCAAGAAGGACATCATCATCAGTGGCGGCGAGAATATCTCGTCGATTGAGGTGGAGAAGGCGATTGCGGCGCATCACGCGGTGCTCGAAGTGGGCGTCGTCGGTGCGCCGGATCCGCGCTGGGGCGAGATCCCGGTGGCGTTTGTGGTCCTGAAGCCCGGCGAGACGCTCACGGAGGTGGAGTTACACGAGTTTATTGTGGCTCGCCTCGCGAAGTTTAAGCTGCCGCGTCAGTACGAGTTCCTGACGGAGCCGCTACCCAAGGGCGGAACGGGGAAGATCCTGAAGCGGGAACTGCGCGAGCGTTTCTGGGCGGGGAAAGAAAAGCGGGTTCAGGGCTGATCTCTCGCCCCGGGAATCCCGCTTCTTTGTAACTAGTAAAGAACGCGGGTGCGGATGGTACCGCAGACGCCGTCCAGCCTGCGCCGCAGAGCCTGCGACACTTCGCGTTGTTCGGTTTCCACATCGATGACCACATAGCCAATGCTCGGATTGGTCTGCAGGTACTGCGCCGTGATGTTGATCTTTTCTTCCGAGAAGATGGCATTCACGCAGGAGAGCACGCCGGGCTGGTTTCGGTGGATGTGCATGATCCGGTGATTGCCGGGATGCTCGGGCAGCGAGACTTCGGGGAAGTTGACCGCCGCCAGCGTGGAGCCGTTGTTGCTGTATTTGATCAGCTTCTCGGCCACTTCCCGGCCAATGTTGGTCTGCGCTTCTTCCGTGCTGCCGCCAACATGGGGCGTCAGAATCACGTTCTCGCGGCCACGGAGGGGAGACACAAATTCCTCGCCCACTTTGGGCTCCCACGGGAAGACGTCGATGGCTGCTCCAGCCACGCGCTTTGAATCGAGGGCGGCGGCGAGGGCGTCGATATCCACCACCGTGCCGCGTGCGGCATTCAGGAAGACGACGCCGGGCTTCATTTGAGCGAACTCCGCCTCGCCGATCATCTCTTTGGTCTGGGGCGTCTCCGGCACATGCAGCGTGATGGCGTCGGCCTGCTCGAACAAAGCCTGTTCGGTAACCTGGGTGGCATTGCCCAGGGCCAGCTTTGACTCAATGTCGTAGAAGATCACCCTCATGCCGAGTGATTCCGCCAACACGCCGACCTGCGTCCCGATATGCCCGTAACCGATGATGCCCAGCGTCTTCCCGCGGACTTCATGGGATCCTGTGGCCGTCTTGGCCCAGCCGCCGCGATGCGTTTGGGCATTGCGCCACGGGATGCCGCGCATCAGCAGGATGGTTTCGGCAATCACCAGCTCCGCCACGCTTCGCGTGTTCGAGAAAGGTGCGTTGAAGACAGGAATCCCGAGCGTCTGGGCGGCTTTCAGGTCCACCTGATTGGTGCCGATGCAGAAGCAGCCCACGCCGATCAGGCGGGGGGCATTCTCGAAGATCTTCGCCGTCAGATTGGTGGCCGAGCGGATGCCGATAAAGCTGGCGTCGCGGATCGATTCGATCAGCTGATCTTCGGGCAGGGACTTCCTGTGATATTCGATCTCCGTGTAGCCGTCCGCGCGGAAAGAGGCCTCCGCACTGGGATCGATGCCTTCGAGGAGAAGAATTTTGATTTTGTTTTTGTCTAAAGAGGTAGGGCTCAACCTGTTTCCATTATCGCATCCGGGCCATCGGAAAAAAACAAAAGGCGGGGAGTCTGATCCGGTTGGATCGTACTCCCCGCCTCAATTTACAGCTGGACTACCGGTTTATTTGGGGCAACCCTTGGCCTGAATGTCCTTGGCCGGAGCTTCCTTGAGGCCGCTGATACCAGCCGGCATGTCGGCTCCGCTCGGAACGATCCAGACTTCCACGCGACGGTACTGGGCTTTCTTGTCGGATTCCTTGATCGCCTGGCCGCCCTTTTCCTTCACGTTGGTGGAGGAACCACAGAGAGCCGGACGGGTATCGGAACCCTGTTCGGTGCCAACCCAGTTGACCATCACACGGCTGAGGTCGAGCGACGGGCAGATACCCTTGCCGGCGCTGAGAACCGCAGCGGAGTTGAGGACGCGCTGTTCATCGAGCTTCGCCGCGATTTTGCCCTTTTCAGACGCATCGCGATGGCCGATGAGGATGACCTTGGCGCCAGGATCGGCACGCAGCAGCGGGGTCAGTTCTTCGAGCAGCAGGCGCTTGCCGCAGTTGTTGACGCGGGAACTCATCGACTGGAAGACGACGTCGTCGAGACGGCGGGCAACCGGGGTCAGCGTGACGGTGACGTCAGCGCCGGCCGATGCGGTCTGGTTCTTCTGGTCGGTGGCGGTCGCCGTGAGATGAACTGTCCGGGACTGAGCCTTGAGACGATTGCTCATGTCGAAGCTGAGCGCCTTGGAATCGAACGTGGTGCCGGAAACGCCTTCACCGGAGTAGCGAATGGTGGCCGGACCACCGCATTCGGAACCCTGAGCGGTTGCCGCGAGCGGGATGGTGGCGCCATAAGCGACGGTGGAGGGCGAGACGCCGAAACGGATGGTCGGCGGGGTCAGCGGCTTGATGGTGACGCTGACGGACTTGGAGTCCGAGCTATCGGGAACGCTGACCTTCACGGAAACAGACTTGGTACCGGAGGCGCCGGCGGTCGGAACATTGAACGACGCCGAGGTGGCGCCGGCAACGGGGGAACCGTCGATCATCCACTGGTAGGACGGGGTCTGATTCGGCAGCCAGCCGTGTGCGGTTGCGGTGAGGCGGACATCGCCACCGGCGCAAACGTTTTCAGCTCCGGAGATGCCGTCAACCACAACCTTGGCAACCGGAATCGGGGTGCAATTCGGGAAAGTTCCGGTGGTGCCTGCCGGGCAGGGCGGAGTCGGGACCGGCGGCGCCGGCGGTTCGTGATAGCGCATGCGGAAGACCAGACCAACGCTGGCCGTGAGCGAGCTTTCGTGCAGTTCGCCGTTCGGGATGTAGTAGGTGCCGACGGCGCCGGGAACACCCGGCAGGCCGAACCGCGGCGTACCGGAGCGCATACCGGTCAGATCAAAGCGCACGCCGAAATTTCGGTTGCCGTTGACCTTGAGACCGATGCCATAAACCAGGGCGGTGCGGTTACCATTGGAGGTTCCCACGCCCGGAATGAAGGTGTTGCCGCCGGGGTGATACCAGATATAACCCGGTCCCAGCATGACAAACGGGCGGAGTTTGGATTCACGCGGCGTGAAGTGCCAGACGCCTGCGCCATAGAGCAGCGAACTGGAGGCGGGCTGGATCGTAAAGCTTTTGCCGCCGACCGGGAAAAGATTCAGGTGGTTGTAGCCAATCTGAATGCCTTCTTCGATTGACAGGTACTTGTGCACGTTCTCCGTCAGGCGTTCGCCCCAGGCTCCGGAGGGCGAGAACTTGTGGGTTCCGGCGCTGGTGCCCTGACCGATCTGGAACCACTGCCAGCCGGCAAAGATACTCATGTCGAGTGTTGAATAGCCGGTGGCAACATTCGTGTCGGTTTTCTTATCCTCAGCGGATGCGATGCCCGTAAATGCCAGCGCAGCAGTGATGGCCAGAACAGCAGTACGCCATCTGTGGGTACGTAAGTCAGACCTCTTGTTCATTGAAGCGTCTTCTCCTTAAAAGTATTGGTGCGCACCGCGGACCCCTCGCCCGCGGTGCCGGAATTGTTATCCCGCGCGGGCGACAGAACTGCCAGCGCGGATTGCGGAATCGAAGTGGAAAATACGCCCCGGCGTGGGAACAGAGCGAACAGCCTGTCCGGAACCGAGGGCAGAACGAATAACGATGACGGTCCGGAATTGCCCTGACCCTCTTCATCCAGCGGCGACCAGCTCAAACCGGAATTGGTCGTAAAGAAAACCCGGCCTCCCTGCGAGGTGTAAGCCTCGCCGGAGCGGGTGGGGTGAAACAAAACCAGGCTCGCCGTTTCGGCACGGAGGCCGTTGCGCACCGGTTGCCACGTCTGGCAGGCATCCACGGAGCGAAAAAGGCCGGTAGAAGTGGCCGCGAGCGCGATATTGGAGGAAGTGATATCGAAAGCGAGTCCGTACCAGGCGGTAGATGCCATCGGATGTCCGCAATCTCTCCAGGTTGCCCCTTCGTCCAGGCTATAGGTCGCTCCCGTCGCTGTCAGCGCGTACAGGAGTTTCCCGCCGGACCGGTTGATGGAGTCGATTCTGCCATCCGACTGCTTCTTCCAGGAAATGCCGTCGGTGGTGCGGAAAAGGCCTTGTTCAGTACCAACCAGAATGTTGGTTGCCGAAAGGGGCAGCAGCGCGGAAATCTTCGAGGTGGGCGGTGGGGTCTTGTAACTGCTCCAGGTTTTTCCGGCGTCGGGTGACTGCAACAAACCGTGGTAGCCAGCGGCGAACAGGAGCTTTGGATTATCGGGTGCGGCGGCCATAACCAGCAGTTGTTCGGCCGGTGGTTCGCCCGCATGAACCCAGCGGAGGCCCAGATTGTCGGTATGATAAACGCCGCCGGAGGCCGGTTCATAGACGCTGCTTGAATAAAGTTCCTTGCCAGAGCCGGTCAGAGTGGTAAAGTTCCGGTTCGTGAAGCCGAAGTTGGCCTCGCGCAGCGTGATGCCCTCGTCCGTGCTTACCAGGAGGCCCGCTGTCGTGGACGCGAAGAAGACCCGACCCGGAACGAAGTAGTCGAACGCGATGGACTTAACCGCTTCAGAGCTGACCTGCCGCCATGAGTGGCCTCCATCGGACGAGCGCATCAGGCCCTGCGTTGTGCCGGCAAAAACCACCTGGCTGTTTTTCGGGTCCATGGTTACCAGATAAGTGCGGAACGCACCGCCGGGAAGAGAAAGCTTCGCCCAGCGTCCGGCGCCGTCACCGCTGCCATAGACTCCGCTGCAGGCACTCGCAAAGACGCGTGATGGGTTTTTGGGGTCGACCTGAATGCTGAAAACATCGGAATCATCGATCATGCCTTCGTGAATCGACTGCCACGACTTCCCGCCGTTCGTCGTGCGCCACGGCAGATGCGTTGTTCCGGCAAGCAAAGTATTCGCGTCGGAAGGATGGAAGGCGAGAGAGACAACCGGACGAAGCTCCGGATCACCTTCGGGAGAGATATGCGACCAACGGGAGCCAGTGTCCCTGGACATCCAGATACCCGTCGAGGTTCCTGCCGCGATGATGTCCGGGTTGTGCGGTGCGAGCGCCAGCGACCAGACGCCCAAACCTTTTGTCTCCGGCAGCAGAGTCCAGTTCAGTCCGGCGTCGGTTGTCTTATACACACCAGAGGTCCACTGGTTTTCACTCTCCATACCGGCGTACCAGGTGCCAGTGGAACGAGGGTCGACTTCCAGGGCATGCAGGACCCCGGCGAACTGCCCGGGGAAGGGAAGGTTCGTCCAGTAAGCGCCGCCGTTGTGCGAAATGTACAAGAGTCCGTTATGCGCTCCAGCAATTACCATGCCAGAAACTTTGGGGACGGTCCGGATCAGTTCCGCCGCCCCGCCGAAGGGACCGGTACCTTTCCACTGCGCCGTCAGAAGTCCCGGTTGCAGCAGCAATGCCAGAAAGGGCACCACGGCAGACGTGACTCGACAGAGGTGTCCGGATACCCCGCCGCACCGCGCGCCCGTAATGAGCCTATCTTCCATTCCTCTCTATACTTTCTCACGAACAGGGTATGTGGCGATAGGGATTAGAACTTTCTAATGTTACGTTTAGCGGGTTTTTCACAGGACCAAATGCTGCAGAATTCGCGTAGCGGTAATGTGGCCTTATGCTGACATCGCTTTTGCTCGCCGGGATTCTCATGCAGACTTTACAAAAGACGACGCCTGTTCCATTGCTGCAGAGCCGTTCCGCGCCTTCCGATTGGGCCCCGAACGCCAATCCGAACGCACCTGAATGGAAGGGCGTAAAAGCGGTCACCGCTACCCGGGGCTTCTTCGGTGAGACGGTGGCGCTCGCGCCGACGGAGATTCGGTCCCGGTGGACCGTAGATAGCTTGTATCTGCTTTATGTTTGTCCCTATAAGACTCTGTATCTAAAAGAGAAACCGGTTACCAACGTGGAAACGAATCAGCTTTGGGACTGGGATGTTGCGGAGGCCTTTATCGGCAGTAATTTTGAGTACATCGGGCTCTACAAAGAGTTCCAGGTGTCGCCGCAGGGGGAGTTTGTTGACCTCGATATTAACCGCGAAGATCCGAAAGCCGCCCAAGGGGTCGCCTGGCAATCCGGCTTTACCGTGAAGGCCCGCGTCGATGAGAAGAAGAAGATCTGGTACGGCGAAATGCGGATTCCGTTTGCCAGCCTCGGGGTAACGAACCCCCAACCGGGGATGGAACTACGAATCGGACTCTACCGGATCGAAGGTGCGGAACCGAACAGAGTGTACGTGGCCTGGAGCCCGACGGGGAAGAAAACGTTTCACGAACCGTCCGCATTTGGTCGTCTGGTACTTCGTTAGCTGACGTTGGCGAGCCGGATCAGCCGCCCGGCTTCCACTGGTTCGGCGTCCGGCGCTGCCTCTTCGATCAGATTGCCGTCTGACTCCTGGGCCTCCACGTCTTTCAGGCGTTTTTCGATGGCTCGGGTACGAATCGCGGCCTGGTCGACTGTGGCGGTAGCCTGGTCGAGACGTTTTCGGATGGTTTCGAGTACCGTGGAATACTTTCCAAACTGGGTCTTCACGTCGCCGAGCAGCTTCCACACTTCGCCCGAGCGCTGCTGGATGGCGAGCGTCCGGAAGCCCATCTGGAGGCTGTTCAGCAGTGCCGCGAATGTGGTGGGACCGGCCAGAACCACGCGGAAGTCCCGCTGAATCGCCTCAGCCAGACCGGGCCGGCGCAGAGCTTCCGCGTACAAGCCTTCCGTTGCCAGAAACAAAATTCCAAAATCCGTAGTATGGGGTGGGCTTAAATACTTTCCGCTGAAGGTTTTTGCACAGGCCCTCACCACGGCTTCGAGTTCCTTCGCACAGACTTCCACGGCTTCCACGTCGCAGCGTTCGGCCGCGGTCGCCAGGCGCTGGTAGGTTTCGGAAGGGAACTTCGCGTCGACAGGGAGCCAAACGGGGGTCCCTGCATTCGGCCCCGGCAACTTGATGGCGAACTCGACCCGTTCACCCGAACCCGTGGGGGAGACATTGCGTTCGAATTGCTCCGGCGAGAGCATCTGGGTCAGGAGGTTTTCAAGTTGCACCTCGCCCCATGCGCCGCGCGTGGTTACGTTGGTAAGAACGCGCTTCAGGTCGCCCACGCCGGAGGCTAGATTTTGCATCTCTCCCAGACCCTTCTGAACCTGCTCCAGACGCTCACTGACGAGTCGGAATGACTCACCGAGACGTGTCTCGAGCGTAGTCTGGAGTTTTTCGTCCACCGTCTGGCGCATCTGTTCGAGCTTCTTCTCGTTGCCGTTCTGCAGGGCGAGAAGACGCTGATCGACCGCGGCGCGAAGGGCTTCAAGTTCGTTGCGCTGGTCGCGGCGCATTTCGAGAAGTTGCTGGGTGACGGCGGTCCGAAGGGCTTCGGCCCGCTGGTCGTTCTGGCCGGAGAACCGCTGGATGCCGGCGGACAGTTCCTCGCGAAGGGAGCGGCTCTCCAGGGCCTGCTGCTGTCCGGCGCGGCCGATATCGTCCCGCAGGCGGGTTTCCTGGAGATTCTGGCCCTGCAGCTTCGAGAGCAGAACAAGGTTCAGGATGACGACAACCAGAAGAAGCACGACAACGGCGGCGGAAAACATTTCAGTACTACCTTGTTCCCGAGAATAGCACCCGAAAAGCGGTCAGAGCGCCCGCACGGCGGCTTCGATTTTTCGGGCGAGTGCGAGATAGTCATCTCCATCGACGTGGATCGGTGCGCCGAACTTCACCTTCGCGCGCCCGGGCGCGGCCATCCTGGCCTTGGTGTGCAGCACTTTTTCCAGGTCTTCGAGTCGCACCGGAATAACCGGCACACGCAACCGGGAGGCGAGCATGCCCACGCCGGGCAGAAAGGGCCGGATCTCCCCGGCTTCCGTGCGTTTACCCTCCGGGAAGATGATGATCGAGTAGCCGTCGGAGAGCAGTTGTCCGGCATAGCGCAGGGCGTCGCGGGTGCCGGATTCGCGCTGGGGCAGCGGGAAGGCGTTGAATACGAGCGACGCAAGGAAGTAATTGAGGCTGTTGGTGAACCACTCGAACCGGGAATGGCGCTCCGGGTGAAAATGCGCGTCGAAAAACTCCTTAGCCATGGCAGGGGCAGCCCTGTAACGCCATTTGCCCGGCAGTGACCAGAGGATCGAGGGCACATCGAAATGGCTCTGGTGGTTGGCCGCGAATATGACCGGCCCGTCGACGCCCCGCAGGTTTTCGAGTCCCTGGATTCGAATCCAGGCGAACAGGCGGGCGAGCGGCAAAATGAAACCCGGCAATACCACGCGGCGCAACGCGCGGGCCGGAGCGGAGCGGTTCCATTCGGGGAACTCGAAGTTTTCGGTTATGGCAGGCGCCGCTGCGCCGGGGGCGGGGGCGCGGTTGAGGTCGGCCACCGTTTTTGCCTGGGCGAACTGGGTCTCGTCGATCCGATTGCCGGTTCGCTGCTCCAGTTCCATCAGCAACTGAATGCGGTCGAGCGAACTGAGTCCCAGATCATCCAGTGAGCTGTCCTCGGTGATCTGCCGGGAGCCCGCGTATTTCTGCAGAATGTCCTTCACGGAGTCACCCGTCGTCGGACGGGGTGCGACGGGAGTGACGCCGGAGAGCCAACCGGACACCTCCACACGCTTCAGCTTCCTCGTCCCGTGGGTGCGGGGCAACGTTTCCCCGGGCCAGATGGAAAAGCCTTTCACCCGCTGATAAGGCTCCAGCCTGGCGTTCGCCGCGCTGATAACCGCCTCTGCGTCTGTGCCGGCCTCCAGCACCAACACCGCGTGCACCGTTTCCCGCGCACCTTGTTTTGCGGCGACCACGGCGGACTCCCGCACGCCGTCCATAGCATTGAGCACGCGTTCCACATCTTCCGGGTAGACGTTCAGCCCATCGGGCGAGACGATCATTTCCTTCTTGCGACCGAGGATGCGCAGGCGCTTATCGGCGTCGAGTTCACCAATGTCGCCCGTGTGCAGCCAGCCCTCTTCATCGAGGATGCCCGCGTCGGTCTGCCCGTAGTAACCCGGCGTGACGTTCTCGCCGCGCAGCAGCACTTCGCCATCCGGAGCGATGCGTATCTCCACACCATGAATTGCCTTGCCGACCGTGCCCTTTTTCGTCTCGAAGGGATGGTTCAGCGTCGCGACGGGAGCGGTTTCGGTGAGTCCGTAGCCCTGGATCACCACGAAGCCCAGTTTTCGCCAGAACTCTTCCAGTTCCGGGTCGAGTGGCGCCGCGCCGACCACGAAACTCCAGAACTTGTAGCCGAAACGGCGATGCACGCGCCGGTACTGCCACCAACTCCAATACCACTTTTTCGAATGGCGTTCTTCCTTCGATTCGGGGAACTCCTGCTGGATTTCATACCGCAGCAGTTCCAGCATTTGCGGTACGCAGACCAGCACGGAGATCCGGCGGCGGTGGATCAGATTGACGATGTCGCGCGGCCCGTAGCCCGAGGTGAAAAAGACATCACCTTCCAGCATGGCGGGGATGAAGGCCGCCATTGCCTGGCCGAACATGTGGCTGAGCGGGAGCAGGTTGAGGAAGCGGATGGGCTGAAACGGGCCCATGTAGCGGCGGTATTTCGAAATGCCATCGTTGATGGGCTTGAGGTTGGCGAGAATGTTGCGGTGGCTGAGGGTGACGCCCTTGGGGTCGCCTGTGGCGCCGGAGGTGAAGAGGATTTCCGCGAGATCGGCGACGGGGGCAGGTTCGAAGGTCCGGACCGAAGTGCGGGGCAGTTCGAGAACCAGGCGCATGGGCCAGACGGGGCAGGGAAGCCCGGCGGGGGCATGCAGTCCCTCGCCGATTAAGAGCGCTTTTGCTTCCACGATGCCCGCGATGCGTTCCACGATGGAGGCGGAAGAACGGAAATCAACGGGCACCGCAACCACGCCTTCGAGCAGACAGGCCCAGACCGCGACGACCCACTCCGGACGGTTCTCACCCCAGAAGAGAATGCGGTCGCCACGGGAGATTCCGCTCTCCCGGAGATGGCTGGCAAAGACGGACGCGGCTTTGGCGGCCTCCGCGTAGGAGAGGTGGCCCACGGCCAGGTCGCCTTCATAGCGGAGGTATTCACCCTGGTTGCGTGACCAGTTGGCGAAGAAGGCGGCGAGCGATGGTGGATTGCCGATCAATTCAACAGGCTAGCAATTGCGTACTCCCGGGTTGTTGACCGGGTTGTACGCTGGGAGCGAAAGACTCTCATGTTCCGAATCGCCCTCGCCAACATTCCGTTTCCCTCCACACCGGCTGAATCGGTCAGTATGGCTGAGGCGGCGATCCGGGAAGCCGCCGCGGCAGGAGCGCATCTGATCTGCTTTCCCGAATGCTTTGTCCCGGGCTATCGTGGCATGGGCCATGAGGTCGCGCCACCGGACGCCGGGTTTCTGGAACGCGCCTGGGCCATGCTTGCGACTGCGGCGGCAGAGGCTTCCATTGCGGTGATCCTCGGAACGGAACGATTTGTTGATGGTTTGCTTCGGATCACCGCGATGGTGATCCGGCAGGATGGAAGCATCGCAGGGTTTCAGGACAAAGTGCAACTGGATCCTTCGGAGGAAGGGACCTACGCGCCGGGTACTGATCGGCAAATCTTTACGACGGGTGAACTGACCTTCGGAATCGCCATTTGCCACGAAGGCTGGCGGTATCCCGAAACCGTGCGCTGGGCGGCGATGCGGGGTGCGCAGGTTGTCTTCCACCCCCACCTGCACGAAGCCGAGCCCGGCAGCTTCCGGCCAGTCAGTTTTGCAGACCCCGCAAATTCCTTCCACGAAAAGGCCGCCCTTTGTCGCGCGGCGGAGAATACCTGTTTCTTCGCGATGGCCAACTATGCGAGCGATGGGTCTCCAACCACCTCCGCTTTCATCCGGCCGGAGGGAACGCTTCTTTGCTACCAGCCTTACGGCCAGGCGGGACTCCTCATCGCGGACCTAGACCTCTCCGAAGCGACCCTTCTTCTCGCCAGCCGCTGCCGGTCCTGATGGCGACTAGGCGGTTCGTTTGACGGGCGTGGTCATCTTCGCGTACATCGCCGCCAAAGCCTGCACGCCGCGCACCGCTTCACCGCGATCCGGCGTCTCATTGTCGTCTTTCCAGCCAGAGGCCTCGCCCTGCTCGCTCGACTGCACCACGATTCCGTCACGTCGCGCCAGAATGTTCAGGTTGCCAAAACCCAGGCCGTAGTTCACATCTGGCTGGGGGATGAGCCAGGCGATCTGTCCGCGCACCGGAATCACCGACTCATCCTTCCATAACGCCCGCGCACCGTATCCGGTCGCGTTCACGACCACCTTTTGGGGAAGCCCGTTCAGATCCTGAGGAACATGGAACTCCCGAGTCTCCGCCCTGCCCCCCGCCAACAGGAAATCCGTCATTAGTTGCCGGGAAAAGCCGGCAACGTTGAAGGTCATGGAAGTGGACCGCCGTGCGAATTTGGTGGGGAACGGGTGCGTACCCGGCGGCAGATCGATGGCTTTGGGCGTAATGTCATCGAGACGGCTTTGGTAGCGCGCGAAGCCGATGGAGTCTTCGCCTCCGCGCCGCTGCCCCGGGACGCGCGGTTCATCGAACAACTGGTAACGGTCTGTCCATTCGATGGGATTCCCCGCCATGCCGAGATAGCTCTGGTACATCGAGAAAGAGGTCCGGGCCATCTGCTCCCAGGTATCGGCAAAACGGGGTGCGGCGTCGGCAGTCAGGGCGACGCGGGAGTCGGGCGTCCACGAACCGGTGGCGCGGGATGACCGGACGTCCGGCGGCCACTCCTTCGCATAGATGGTGACCCTGGCTCCGGCCCGCTGCAGCATAATCGCGGCCGTCAACCCCAGTGCGCCGGACCCGACCACGGCGATATTCGTGTCGCCAGCGCCGGCCTCCAGCGCCTTTTTCGCAACAATCGCCCCGGAACCCCAGGATAGGGACCATCCGCTGCCGCCGTGCCCGTAGTTATGGACCACGGTCTTGTCACCTACCTTCTCCACATCGAGCCTTGGCCCGGCCGCGCGGAACGGGCGCAGGCAGACAGTGATGCGGAAGATCCGATCCTCGTGCGCACGGATCGGAATTAACTGCGGAACCGCATCATACAAAGGAAGAACGGGGGGATTGAGCGCCAGTGGCTTTTTGGGGGCGCAGCCGGCCAGACTCAAGGCTCCCAGTTGCAGCAGGTGTCGTCTGTTCATTCGAAACTCCGGGGACTACAGCGATGGGGTTTCGCGAACAAGGCGACCGACGGAACCCGCGGCAAGGGAAGGTTCTGAACCAGAATGCCATAGCCTGAGGCGGTTTGTAAGAAAGCCGGGCAAGTATAATCGGCGGTTGGCTTCATTGAATTTGCTGGAGGCGCGGGGAATCGAAAAACGTTATGGCGGGGTGCGTGCTCTGAAGCACGTTTCCTTCGACCTTCGCGCTGGTGAAGTCCACGCCATTGTGGGCGAAAACGGGGCGGGGAAGAGTACTCTCATCCGAATCCTCACGGGCGCGGTACAGGCCGACGCCGGCACAGTCACCCTTGACGGCCAGACATTGCTCCACAACAGTCCGCACCGCAGCCGCCAACTGGGTATCGCGGCCATTTACCAGCAACCGGCCATCTTCCCCGACCTGACCGTAGCGGAGAACATCGCGCTGGTGAACGAACCCGGCGGTCTGCTGCGCCGCATCGACTGGCAGGCCCGTCGCGCGACCGCGAAAGAGCTTCTGGACGCCATCGGCGCGGACATTGAGCCCGAACGCATTGCCGGAACGCTGAGCATGCCGGAGCAGCAGATTGTGGAGATTGCCAAGGCGCTGGGCGGCAATGTGCGCGTGCTGATTCTGGACGAACCGACGGCTTCGCTCACGGAGCGCGAGACGAAGAAGCTTTTCGGCATCATCGCGCGGCTGCGTGAGCGCGGTGCTGGGATCGTTTATATCTCGCATCGTCTGGAAGAACTAAGCCGGATTGCGGACCGGATCACCGTTCTCCGCGACGGCGAAACCATCGACACACGGCAGGCGGCGGAGGTCGATGTCCGGACGCTCATCCGTCTGATGGCGGGACGCGACCTTTCCGCCGTCTTTCCGAAGCGTGAAGTGCCCATCGGCGAACCGGTGCTGCGAGTCAACGGACTCCACTGTGCGGAGGCCGGCATTCGGAACATTACTTTTGAAGTGCGCGCCGGGGAGATTCTGGGCTTTGCCGGGCTGGTGGGCGCTGGCCGCACCCAACTTGCCGAAACGCTCTTCGGCCTTACGCCGCCCGAAAGCGGGACGATTTCCATTGCAGGACAGGCGATTGAGATCCGAAAGCCCGAAGACGCGATTCGTGCGGGAATCGCTTATGTTCCGGAAGACCGCCGGCGGCACGGCATCGTGGGTGAACTGCCGGTACGCGCGAATTCCACGCTCGCGATTCTGAACCGCATCGCAAGTGGCCCGTTGTTGCAAATGGCCGCGGAGCGAACTCTCGCGGAATCCTGGGTCGCGAAACTGGGTGTCAAGACAGACGGTATCGACGCCCCCGCGAACTCGCTTTCGGGCGGCAACCAGCAGAAGGTGGCCATCGCCCGCTGGATCGCCACCGAACCGAGAGTGCTGATTCTGGACGAGCCCACCCAAGGCATCGATGTGGGCGCGAAAGCGGAATGCCACCGCATCATGTGCGACCTGGCGGAGGCGGGGCTGGCCATCGTGATGATTTCCTCGGAATTGGCGGAGATTCTGGGAATGAGCGACCGCGTGGCCGTGATGCGGGGAGGGGAAATTACCGGAATTTCAGGCCGTTCCGAGGCAACCGCGGAGTCCATTCTCGGGATGGCGTTGCCCGCATGAAAAGCCGCGCTATCGCCATCGGGATCTTCTGGGCCGCGCTGCTGGCCGTGCTTGCCTGGCGCGCCCCGGGCTTTTTCGAATTCGCCAATCTCCGCGACATTGCGGTGACCAATGCCCCCGCGCTGATTGTCGCGATGGGCATGACGGTTGTGATTATCGCCGGACAGATCGATGTGTCGGTCGGCTCGCAGTTCGCCGTTGCCAGTGTGCTGGCAGGGACGCTGGCGAAGGCCGGAGTGCCGCTGCCCCTGACCGCGCTGCTGACGGCGTTTGCCGGGATGCTGTTTGGCTGCCTGAACGGCGCGCTGGTGACGGCGCTCGGCGTTCCTTCCATTGTGGCGACTCTGGCGGCAATGGCCTTTTGGCGGGAACTACTTCGCTGGTACACACAGGGTGCGTGGGTGCAGGGTCTGCCCGCGGGTTTTCAGTGGATGGGCCTCGGCCAGGCGCAGGGAGAATTCGCGATCCTGACGGCCACGGTGTTGCTGTTCGCCGCCCTGGTCCGGGCGATGCGGAATCTGCAGGCGGGGCGCGCGGTGTATGCAATCGGGTCACAGCGGGAATCGGCCCGGCTGGCTGGTATTCCTGTGAACGGGATTTCGTTTGGCGTATTCATGTTGCTGGGGGCGCTGACCGGGCTCGCAGCGCTGCTGGATTCCGTGCGCTTTTCCGAAGTGCAGAGCAGCGCGGGAGCGGGACTGGAACTCAAGGCCATTTCGGCCGTCGTGATCGGCGGAACCTCTATCACGGGGGGCAAAGGCAATCTTTGGGGAACGCTGCTGGGCGCGAGCGTGCTGGCGGTGATCGCCCCGGCGCTGACCTTCCTCGGCATTAACGCCTTCTGGGAGAAAGCAATTCAGGGCGGCATTATTCTCGGCGCGATTGTGCTGGAGCGTGTGACCTCGCAGCGGAGGTCGAAATGAGGCTCGTGGAAAACCGCGCGGGCAGCGAACGCGCACTCATCGGGCTGATCCTGCTCGAAATCGCGATCTTTGCGGTGACCGGTCCGAACTTCTTTTCCGCGGCGAACGCGTTCGAGGTGGTGCGACTCGGCGTGGAACTGGGGTTACTTGCGCTGGCGCTGACCCCGGTGATCGTCACCGGCGGAATCGATCTTTCGGTGGGCTCCATGATGGGCCTTTGCGCGGTGGTTTTCGGCTATCTGTGGCGCGACCTGCATTTCCCTATCGCCGTCGCGGCGGCCTGTACGCTGTTGGCCGGTCTGGCGGGCGGCGCGCTGAACGCCATCGTGATCACGCGCTTCGGCGGTGCGCCGCTTATCGTCACGCTGGGAACTTATTCGTTGTTTCGCGGCATTGCGGAAGGGCTGACGCGGGGCGTCGATAATTTTTCGCAGTTTCCGGCGAGCTTCCTGTATCTCGGCCAGGGCTATCTGGGCGGCATCCTGCCGGCACAGGCGCCGGTCTTTCTGCTTTTCGGGGCCTTCTACTGGCTGCTTCTCCATCGCAGTATCTATGGCCGTGCCATCCGCGCCATTGGTTTCGCGGCGGAGGGCGCGCGCTGGGCCGGAATTCCGGTCAACCGGCGGCTCGCCCTGGTTTACACGCTCTCCGGGTTCACGGCGGCCGTCGCATCCCTCATATACGTGGCGCATCTGGGGCAGGCACGGTCGGACGCCGGGACAGGCTACGAACTTCTGGCCATCACGGCCGTCGTTCTGGGCGGCACGGAAATTATGGGGGGGCGCGGCAGCATCTGGGGCACCCTGCTGGGCCTGTCCGCCATTGTGGTGCTGCAGAACGGTCTCCGCGTCTCGGCGTTTCCCGCCGAACTCGCAGGCATTCTTACCAGTGCGATTCTGGTGGCGACCATCGCGATCGGCAAACTGCAATGGCGCGCGGCGCCCGTTTCTGAAGGTATTGAGGAAGATGAAATGAAAAATTCACAACTGGCCGTGCTGAGCGCGGTCATTCTGGCGGGCTCGCTGATAGTGGCGGGCAGTAATTGGTGGCTGGTGCAGTCGGTTCGGCCCGGCTCCATGCCCACGGGCGCCGCGCCCGCGACGGCAACCAAACGCTACACGCTGGCCGTGATGCCGAAGGCGAAGGGCGACCCGTACTTTGTCAGTTGCCGCGCCGGGGCGGAAGAAGCCGCGAAGCAACTGGGCGCGGACCTGATCTGGGATGGTCCCACCGATCTGGATCCCGCCAAGCAGAACGAAGTGGTGGAAGCCTGGATTACGCGTGGCGTGGAGGCCATTTCGGTCGCGGTAGTCAATGCGCCCGGCCTTTCCACGGTGCTTCGGAAGGCCCGGGCCAAAGGGATTAAGGTTCTTACGTGGGATGCGGACGCCGAGCCGGACGCCCGCGACTACTTCGTCAACCAGGCTACCCCCGAAGGCATTGGTGAAACCCTGGCCGACGAAGCCAATCGCATCATGGGCGGCGAGGGTGATTTCGCTATCATCACCGGCGCGCTGACCGCAGCCAACCAGAATGAGTGGATTAAATTCATCAAGGCCCGCATTGTCGCGAAGTATCCGAGGCTGAACCTGATCACCATCCGGCCAAGTGACGACGACCGCAATCGCGCATTTTCCGAGGCGCAGACGCTCATGAAGGTCTACCCGAAGATGAAGCTGATTATGGCGATTTCCGCACCGGCCGTACCCGGCGCCGCGGAAGCGGTGAAGCAGTCCGGCCGCAAAGATGTGAAGGTCACGGGCCTGTCGCTGCCCAACATGTGCAAGCCGTATGTGAAGGCGGGGATTGCGGAGTCGGTGGTTCTCTGGAACACCGGAAACCTGGGTTACCTGGTGGTGCAGGCGTCGGAGATGGCGGCGGAAGGCACTCTCAAACCGGGTGTTACTTCCATTGAGGCCGGACGTCTGGGCAGGATCGGCATCGACGGCAGTCAGGTGGTTCTGGGCAAGCCGCTGGTCTTTACGCGAGCCAACATCGATCAATACGATTTCTAAGTCGTCTGTCTGCGCGGGCTCCGATCAGTTCCGCGATCCGGCCCAGCAGATAGGAAATGTTCTCGTGACTGATTCTGACTACGTTTTCCCGAACGGGAAAGGTCCCGGTGAGATCCGAATTCAGCAGCGCCGTGGCGGGCCTGAAATCTTTTTGTCGGGCATAGGCCAGAACGCCGGCGCTGGCTTCTTCCGATTCCGCCCGCAGGTCCGCCAGTACCAATTGATATTCGTTGCGGTCGAGTTTTCCGAGCGCCTCGCCGGTGGTCGCGGCGCAATCCACGCCATAGCCGGCTCGCGAAAGGAGGGATTTCAAAGTCAGCCGCGATGCGGGAACGGCATCGGCCAGAAGAATCCGCGCCACCTGGAGACGGCGCTCCTGGCATGGCACGCGGCCCGTCATTTGTAATTCCATCCCCATATCCTTGTGGTTCTAATGTAAAGCAAGAGTTCGGAAATTGATACAGAAATTCGCGGGGAAACCGTGGTATCCGTTTATTTCCGAAGCAGTGGCCGCAGGTACTTCATCACGGTGTGGGCTACAATATCCGCGCCTTCCGCGGTGGGATGTATGCCATCCGGCTGCATCAGTTGCGCGTTTCCGCCCACCCCCTCCAGCAGAAATGGGATGCGCGTCAGCTTGTATTGCTTCGCGAGATCCACATAGATTTGCTCAAAGGAGTGAATATACTCGGGCCCGTAATTGCGCGGCAGAGTCATTCCGGCCAGCACGATTTTTGCGCCCTCATGTGTAATGGCCTGAATCATGTGCTCCATGTTTTGCCGGGAGGCTTGCACGGGTTGTCCTCGCAGCCCGTCGTTGCCGCCAAATTCGAGAATCACGATGGCCGGATGCGCACTCAGAACATTGGGAAGCCGCTCCACGCCGTCGGTGGTGGTGTCGCCACTTACTCCCATGTTGTGAATGCGATAGCGGAAACCCTCGGCGTCCAGCAGTCGCTGGACGTCGTCCGGGAAGCTTTTGCCGGGCTCCACGCCGAAACCGGCGGAGAGACTGTCGCCAAAGGCCACGATCACCGGTCTTTCATCGGCTACCGGAGCGGGCTGAGCCGAGGTCCGGGCCTGGTTGGGCGTCTGCGCGGCAGGCTTGTTTTTGTCGCCGCACGCACTAAACGCAACCGCCAGGGCAATTGCGGGCATCAATCGAATCAGCACTGCCATAATCATGACAGACGTCACTTTTCGTCCCGCGGATTCCCGCAACCCGGAGCTCCCCATTTCGCAGGCCATCATTGCAGTCCGTAGTCTGACGCGCATCATCGCCACGCCGACGCACAGCGTGGAAATCCTGCGCGGCATCAATCTGGAAATCCCACGCGGCCAGTTCGTCGCCATCATGGGGCCCTCCGGCAGCGGGAAAAGTACGCTCCTGGGGCTACTTGCCGGGCTGGATAGCGCTACTGCCGGGCAGATCCTTCTTGATGACACCGACATCACAGGACTTTCCGAAGACCAGATGGCGGAGGTTCGCGGCCGTAAGATTGGCTTCGTCTTTCAGTCTTTCCAGTTGATTCCCACCCTGACCGCCGAGGAGAACGTGCTGCTGCCCGCCGAACTTGCCGGGGCCGGCCCGGAGGTCACCGACCGCGCGAAAGCCCTGCTGACCCGCGTCGGCCTGGCGGACCGGTTGGATCACTATCCCGTGCAACTCTCCGGCGGCGAACAGCAACGCGTGGCACTGGCGCGGGCGTTCATCACCAGGCCCCCCATTCTTCTTGCCGACGAACCAACGGGCAATCTGGACGGAAAAACCGGCCAGCAGGTGCTCGAACTTCTGCTGGAACTCAACCGCATGGAGGGCGCCACGCTCGTACTGGTTACGCACGACCCTGCGCTCGCCGCTCATGCCGACCGCGTGATCACGCTACGCGACGGCCTGGTCGTGAGCGACGAACTGAACGGAGCCCGATGACCGGCTTGAAGCCGAATCCCTGGAAGACCTCCGCCAAAATCGCCTGGCGGGAAACACGCGCTTCCTCCGGCCGCTTCCTTTTTGTGGTTCTTGCGGTTGCCGCCGGAGTGGGCGCGCTCACCGGCGTGCGAGGCTTCTCCCGCGCGTTCCACACGATGCTGCAGCGCGATGCGCGCGGTTTCATGGCCGCTGACCTCACAGTCCGCACTTTCCAACTCCCCACGCCACAACAAACCGAGGTAATGGACCGGCTGGGAAGCCGGGGCGTCCGCCGGACGCAGGTCACCGAGACGCTGACCATGGCCTCGCCTGGCGAGGGTTCGACGCCGCTGCTGATCTCGGTCAAGGCCGTGGATCCGGATGTCTACCCGTTCTACGGCGTCGTCAAACTGAACCCGCCGGTCACGCTGAAGGCCGCACTGCAACCCGACGCCATTGTGGTCTCTGACGGCGTCCTGCTGCGGCTCAACGCCAAAATCGGTGACTCCGTGCGCATTGGTGGCCTGCCCTTTCGTATTACGGCGGAAGTGACGAACGAGCCTGACCGCATGACCGGCAGCCTGAACGTTGGCCCGCGCGTCATGATGTCCCGCGCCGCGCTGGATCGTACCGCGCTCATCATTCCTGGCAGTCGCGCGGCCGAGCGATTTCTGTTCAAATTGCCCGCTGCCGTTCCTATCCTGAGCGCCCGCAACGAACTGAAGAACGCGTTCCGGGAAGGTTTGATTGCCGATTACACTGAGGCACATCCGCTCATTGAGCAGGGCCTGCGGCAGTCCACCACCTTTCTTTCGCTGGTGAGCCTGGTGGCGCTGGTAATCGCCGCGCTGGGTGTCGCCACCGCCATTCAGGCGCACCTGCAGCAGAAGATGGATTCCATCGCCGTTATGAAGTGCCTGGGTGCGAAATCGAATCAGATTCTGCGGATCTACATCCTGCAGACGCTGGGACTGGGCCTGGCAGGCAGTGCGATTGGCATCGCCGTGGGCACCCTGGTGCAGATGGTCTTCCCCATCTTCCTCGAACGCTATTTTCAGATCTCATCGATGCCGCGTTTCGACGCAGTATCGGCGCTGCAGGGCCTGCTGGTGGGCGTGCTGACCGTTCTGCTGTTTACCATCCCGCCTCTCCTGGGTATCCGCTACATACGCCCGGCCCTGATTTTCCGCCGCGAAATGGCCGCTCCCCAGCAAAGCTTTGCTGAATGGTGGAAGCGCGCCGCGGCCTCGGTTGTTTCGGCCATCGTGATCCTCGCGTTTGTGGGCGGCCTTGCCGCGTGGCTGGCCGATAATGCGACCACCGGCCGCTACTTCGCCGCTGCGATCGCCATCGCGATGCTGGCTCTGGCCGCCGTCGCGTGGCTGCTGTTGAAGGGACTGCGGATTCTGAGCCGGCACATGCCGCGCGGTGTGGGCCCCGTCATCCGGCAGGGCATTGCGAATCTCTACCGGCCCGGCAACCACGCGGGAGCGGCGGTGATGGCGCTCGGTGTCGGCGTCATGTTCACGGTCACCATCTGGATTGTGCAGCGCGGATTGCTCCAGGACATTGTTCGCACCGCGCCACCCGGCATGCCGAACGTTTATCTGCTCGACATTACGGCATCCAACCGGCAGGCCATCACCGACCTGGTGAAGGCCCAACCGGGCGTACTGGGTCAGCCCGAAATGCTGGGCGCGGTCGCCGCCTCCATCACGGCCATCGACGGCGTTCCCCTCGAACGCGAGAAGCTGCAGGGCATGGCGCGTCGCTACGCGCGCACGACTTCAGTCTCCACCGCGCCGGAGAAACCGCCGTTCACCCAGGTTTTATCGGGCGAGTGGTGGCCAGCGGGTTCGCATCCGGTGGAAGCAAAGGTGTCAGTCGCCGAATCGGTCGCGAAGCTGCTGAAGATCCGCGTGGGCTCCACCATGAACTGGAGCACGCCGCAGCGCAACTTTACGGCGACGGTCGCAGCCATCCACAAGAGCGAATCCGTGCGTCTCTCGGCGCGCGTGGAATTCTTCTTCAGCGATGGAGCGCTCGATGGTCTGCCGGCCATTTATTACGGCGGCATCCGAGCCAGACCGCAGTCGGTCCCCGGCATTCAGAAAGTGCTTTATGAGAAATTCCCGACCGTGACGGTGGTCAACATGGCGGACGTGCTCGACACGATTCAGTCTATCGTCGACCAGATCTCGCTCGTGGTTCGTTTCATCAGCTTTTTCTCGATTCTGGCCGGCGTTGTGATCCTCGCATCGAGTGTCGCGGGGACGCGCTTCCGACGGATTCGCGAAGTGGTGATTCTGAAGACCCTCGGCGCGACCCGCCAGCGTATCGCACGCATCTTCTCGGTGGAATTTCTGGTGATCGGCGCAGTGGCGGGGATGATGGGTGGCTTGCTGGCGGGCGGCTTCGCCTGGCTGGTGCTGAACCGTCTGCTGCGAGCCAACGCCGCGCCGGACATCATGCCGATGTTCGCGGCAATCGGCGGCACGGCGTTGCTGGCGGTTGTAACCGGCTGGGCCGCCAGTTATCGGACTTTGGGGCAGAAACCGCTGGAGATTCTGAGAGACGAATGAAGACGGTTTTCCTCCTCTTTGTCGCCGCTTCCACGCTGCATTTTGACATCACCGATGCACGGGGGAAGAAGCCATCCGGTATCAGCCTGGAAGTTTCGGAGCCGGATGACGAAGGTTGGATGCGGTTGAAAGTAGTCAACAAGGGGAAGGGAACTCCGGTCCTGATCTGGCCATACGATGGCAAAGTGAAACCGCAGGACGGACCGGGAGAAATTCCGGCCCTGGTGATGGAGTCTGGTGATCTGAAAGCGCTCGCGAACCCCCGGGTGATCGCGGCGCTGGAAGCGGGCAAACTGCTCGGCGCGCATCACGATTCCGGACTGGATCCGGCGGCGTTTGCGAAGGCGGTGGCGGGGCTTACGTCGGCTGATGACGCCTTCGCCAAAGGCGTTGGCCTGCTTGCCGCGAAGAAGCCCGCGGAAGCGATGGACCTGTTGAGCCGGGCTCTCAAAGAGCGGGAACGGCAGCTGACGCGCGTTCCATCGGAAGTGTATCCGGCCGCCATGCTGGCGGGTCGTGCCTTCCTCGAAGGCGGGAAGTTCGATGAGGCTGCGGTAGCCCTTTTGAAAGCGTTGAAGCTGCACCCGGCCGATGAAATTGCCCAAAAGCTCCGCGAAGAAGCCCTCGTAAAGGCGGGCAAGCCGGAAGCCCGATAGTTACTGTACGGCTTTTGTGATCAGGAATTGTGAAAACTTTCCGTCTTTCGTCACATAGGTCGAAATGCGGATCGACTTTGTGCCGGATTTCACAGCATAACCCCGGTACATCATTCCGCCACGCTCCTCATGCGGACCTTCGGTGAAGCTCTCCGGCTTCCCCATCAATTCGAGGGACTCGGCAAAGTCCTTCACCACGTCGGGAGTGAAATACGATTCCAGATCGCTGTCGATCAGGCTCTTCTCCAGTTGACCTTTCTGCAGGCCGGTGAACAGCCGCCGCGCCCGTTCAAGCGCAGGGGCGCCGTCCGGGTCCGCCGCCGGCCCCAGCAGCAATTCCTCAATCTTCTTCGCAATCGCCTCCTGGGCGCGGCCTTCACCGTTGGTCAGGACAGTGATTGAAATCCCGTCATCCGGAAACATGGTGTTCCGCGAAACGAATCCGGAAGCCCCGCCGCTGTGGCTCCAGCGGCGTTTCTCCCTCGCTGTCGTGCCAATCTCCAAACCCAGCGCATACCTGGTTCCCGAACCGCCTTTCAGCAGGACTTCCGTTGTGAGAGCCTTCAGTGATTCCTCCTTGAGCGATGTACCTTCCATGAGGGACCGATCCCACAACGCCAGGTCGCCCGCCGTCATGGCCAGTTCGCCGGCCGCATACATCCAGCCGTTGCCCTCCGGTTCGACAACCCTTGCCGGGCTCAGCGCGTGCTGCGTGTAGCCCGTCGGATCCTGTGCGCTCCACGTCTCACGCGTGACGTCGATGGGTGTCTTCATCCCCAGCGGGACGAAGAACCGGGTCCGCAGGAAATCGACGAGCGGCCTCCCCGTGATCTTCTCGACGATCTGCCCCACGATCACGTAGTTTGTATTGCTGTACTGCCACTTTGTGCCGGGCTCGAAATTGAGCGGAATCTTCGCCCATTGGTTCAGAATCTCCGCCGCCGTTACATTCTTCCGCATAAACGGCGCAACATAGTCAAGCGGATAGTAATCCTGATAGCCCGACGTATGGGAGAGTAGTTCCCGGATGGTGATCTCTTTCGCGCGGGTCAATTCCGGCAGGAAACGGGAAACTCTGTCGTCCAGCGAGACTTTCCGCTCCTGTGCCAGCAGCAGAATGGCCGATGCTGCCAGTTGCTTGCTGTTCGAAGCGATCTTGTAACGCATCGCGGCCGTGGCGGGCATAGGGGGTTCCAGTCGTGCATTCCCATAGGCCTTTGCGTAGATCTGTCGATCTTTCACGACGGCCACCGAAGCGCTCGGTACACCGGTCTCGGCGAGTACGTCTGCAGCGATTCGATCGATGGCCTTCTGTTGCTCCGGGGTTAGTTGAGCGAAACAGGTGACGGCGGCAACTGCGAATACGAGAATCAGGGCGCGCATCCCGCGATAGTACCGCAGTGGTGCTTACTCGTGGACGCGCAGCTTGTCGAGCGCGCTGAACAATGCCACGCCGACAATGGCATTCACCGCGCCCATCAGCAATTCCTTCTGGATATCCAGAATTACGGGCTGATTGAGTAATGCGCGCTGCAACACCCAATAGAGGAACTGATGGAACAGATAAAACACGAAACAGAGGATCAGCCGGACAAGCGAATGCTCCACATCGAACTGCAGCCCGATGGAGGCGGAAAGATACCCCACCATGGTCTTGCAGATCCCGTACATGCCGATGTAATAGCGCGAAAAGGAGTCCTGCGCGAGGCCGAGCGCCATCCCGAGGGTGAGGCCCCGAATCTGTGACCGCCGCATCAGCGAAAAGTAGATGGTTACCAGGAGCGGCAGTTCAATGTTTTCGATGAACTTCAGCGTCTGGAATAACGGCAGATAGACCTGAATCAGCAACGCCACGAGGGGGATTGCGAAAAAGACCCAGACGGGGTACTTGGAACTCCTGACCTGCCTCGCATCGGTGACCAGGATGCGTTCGGGTGTTGTGTACTCCATCTACGGTTTCCCCGTTGTTCCCGTCGCACCGGCGGGCGGCGCTGCACCGCCCGCGGCATTCGCGGCCGGTGCATTCACGCCAGGTACTTTTGCGTTGAAGTTCATTGGCAGTGAGCCTGGGCCGCCTTCGCCGTAGGTGTACCGCTGCGCTTCGCCAAGTTTCTTGTACTGCTCCATCAGCTTGTCTGCCTGTGTGCCGGAGGCTGCCGGCGCCGGGCTGGGCCCTGTCTCGGTTGTGGTGACAGGGGGTGCCAGAAACACAGGAGAATCGGCGGGCGGCGCGTCCGGAATCTCCTGGTGCGCGGGGTCCACAATAATCAGCACCTCTTCCGGAGCCGCTTCCGCACCAGAAGGTTGTAGAAACACGTCCTGGAAATTGCCGCCTTCCTTCACGCCGGTGACTTTACCCACCAGCAGACCCTTGGGAAAAACGCGGTCCTCGCCGGAAGTAAAGAACTGTTCGCCCACTTCCACTTTCTGGCCCGTGGGAATGTAATCGACGCGCGCCGAACCCGTCCCCACCCCCTTCAGCACGCCATGCACATGGCCCTTCTGGGATTCAACGCCCGCCGCGAACCCGGGGTCGCTGACCGAGAGCACCTGGCTCGCAAATGGGTAAACAGCCAGAATCTTTCCGACGATTCCGGCCGGCGTGACCACCGCCATTCCCTTGTGAATTCCGGAAGCGGTTCCCCGATCAATCAGGAGTGACTTCGCGCCCGAACCGGTCGTCGTCCCGATCACGCGCGCCCCAATCATCTTCGAAGGATTATGCGCCTGAAATCCGGCCATGGTTTCCACGCGCTGCGCCGACGCCAGCTCGTTTTTCAGCAGCTGGTTTTCGAGTGTGAGCTTATCGACCTGCGCCTTCAGCTTCCGGTTCTGATCACGGGCGTCGCGCACGGCAAAGTAATTGCCGAAAAAACCAGCGGTTCCGTTGCGCGCGCCTTCAATCGCGCTGGCCACCGGCGTGACGGCCGTAATGGCCCAGAAGCGAACGAGAGGCACATCATTCTCGCTCCTCACCTGCCAGGCAAGCAGAATCAGTTGCGCGA
This sequence comes from uncultured Acidobacteriia bacterium, assembly GCA_903900705.1. Taxonomy (GTDB): domain Bacteria; phylum Acidobacteriota; class Terriglobia; order Bryobacterales; family Bryobacteraceae; genus BOG-234. Next base: position 36,844 of record CAIUOG010000060.1, on the reverse strand, counting down.
AAAGCGCTACCAGCAGGACCGTGATGTTCCGATACCGGTAGAAGAGAGATTCCATACCTGAGCGCAGGCCCTCTCTTAATCTATCGAGATTTTCCGAAGGAGTTTGAAGTCGCTGAGCATCTTGCCGGTGCCGAGCACGACCGAAGCCAGAGGGTCTTCCGCAATCGAGACCGGCAGTCCGGTTTCCTGGCGAATGCGCTCGTCCAGATTCTTGATCAGCGCGCCGCCGCCGGTGAGCACAATGCCGCGGTCACTGATGTCCGCGCTGAGTTCCGGGGGAGTGCGTTCGAGAGCCACGCGAATGCCGTTCACGATCATCGCGATGCACTCGGACAGAGCCTCGCGGATTTCCGCATCGCCCACTTCGATGGTTCTCGGCACACCCTCGATCAGGTTGCGGCCCTTGATCTCCATCTTGATCGGCTTGTCGAGCGGGTAAGCGGAACCGACTTCCATTTTGATGGCTTCCGCCGTGCGCTCGCCAATCAGCAGGTTGTACTTCCGCTTCATGAACTGCATCACAGCGTCGTCCATGGCGTTGCCGGCCACGCGGACCGAACGCGAATACACGATGCCCGAAAGCGAGATGACCGCGATATCCGTGGTTCCGCCGCCGATATCCACCACCATGTTGCCGGAGGGTTCGGTGATGGGCAGGCCGGCGCCGATTGCCGCCACCATGGCCTGCTCCACCAGATGCACTTCGCTGGCCTTCGCTCGATATGCCGAATCCATGACGGCGCGCTTTTCCACCTGCGTAATCTCGCTCGGCACGCCGATCACGATACGCGGATGCACCAGAACTTTGCGGTTGTGCGCCTTCTGAATGAAGTAGTTCAGCATCTTCTCGGTGACTTTGAAGTCCGCGATGACGCCGTCTTTCATGGGCTTGATAGCGACGATGTTGCCGGGCGTGCGGCCCAGCATTTCCTTCGCTTCTTTGCCAACTGCTTCTACTTCACCGGTGTTCTTGTTGATGGCTACGATGGATGGTTCGTTGACGACGATGCCCTTGCCCTTGGCGAACACGAGCGTATTAGCTGTTCCGAGATCGATCGCGAGATCGGAAGAAAAAAGACTGAATAATGACCGGAGGTTCATCTAAGTGGTTACAAATACAAGGCGGACGCCTTTTGAGAGTATTGCCCATGGTAGCACAATCCTCCGGGGCCGCATTTTGTGTCACGGCGCTGAAACCGTGTTCTTTATCGCTTAGCCTGCGAGTTCGAGGTTCCGCTTTGCACTGCGCGCGTAGGTGGCTCCGTTCACCTTATGCATTTCGAAGTAAGGCTGCAGCCGCTCCAGAGCCCGGGTCTGGCTGGAAACAATATGCCGCCGCATGGCCTCGCCTGCCCTTTCGGAGTCCGCGCCGCAAAGCACTTCCAGTAATGACTGATGCGGGGTTCGCTTCGGCTCTTCCCCGGAACCGGACCGGCCCACGCACATCCAGGTGGAAGCCAGCGCGTGTGTCTTCTCGATGGCGTCCGAAAGCGATTCGCAACGCGCACAATCGGCAATCCGCCGGTGGAGTTTTTCGTGGAGCGTGAGGTAATGGAGGCGATCCGCTTCAGGCTGATATGCCATCAGGTCCACACGCGCGGCCAGTTTCTGCAATTCGTTTCGTTCCTCCACCGTCGCCGCGGAAGTGAACAGTCGCGCCGCCTGTACCTCAAGCGCCTCACGCACCGTGTAGTGGCCCTGAACGTCCCGCAGGGTCGGAATGCGGACCCGCGTCCCGGCTCGGGGGCGGCTTTCCAGCAGACCTTCAAACTCCAGTCGCAGCAGGGCTTCGGAGACGGGCAGGAAACTCATCCCCAGTTCCGCAGCCAGTTTGCGGCGGGAGATCACCTGCCCCATCGGCAGTTCCCCGCGCAGAATCCTCTGCCGGACGGTCGTGTAAGCCTCGAATGCCAGGCTCAGATTGTCGGCTGTTTCAGTCATTGGAAAACCCGGACCGTCTATAGAATGTATATCACGTAATCGTTTTCTATTTCAGGGGGAGAGAGCGGTCCGGGCGGGCTTTTCTGATATATCAAACGTGCGAAACATCCTTGACGCACCTTAACCCCTGCTGTCATACTTCGTGCGTGAATCACCAGGAGAACCAGTGAGCGGAATCACTACCAATACCTCCCCGTCGAGTCAGGCCTGGGAAGCCATTGAGGGCGGGTATGATCTGCAGGTCCACGTCGCGCCGGACGTAATTGCCCGCCGGATTGACGATCTGGATCTTGCCAAAGAGTTTCTCGCCCGCGGACTGAAGGGTTTTGTCCTCAAGTCCCACTACTTTCCGACCGCCGAACGCGCTCAGGTAGTCACCAAAGCCGTTCCCGGCATCCGTGCTTTTGGCGCCATCGCCCTCAACCACAGCATCGGCGGCCTCAATCCCGTCGCGGTGGAACTGGCGGGCCGTTCCGGCTGCAAAATCGTCTGGATGCCGACTGTCGATGCTGCCAATGAAACCGCTGGTCGTCCGGACGGCACGAAGAAGCACCTGCCGTTCTGGGCAAAGATTCAGTTGGAACTGGCGGTTACCGGAATCAACCCCGCGCCCATGACGGTGCTGGACGAAGACGGCCAACTGAATTCCGCGGCCCGGACATGTCTGGAACTGATCCACAAGTACGACATGATTCTGGCCACCGGACACCTTGGCCGCCATGAGATTCTCGCCCTCGTGAAGACCGCCAAAGAGATTGGCCTGAAAAGGGTTATGGTGACCCACGCCGAGTTTCCATCGCAGAGCCTTTCCGCCGCGGAGCAGGTGCAACTGGCCGACCTCGGAGCCATCATCGAGCACTGCTTCACCACCATGCATACCGGCAAAGCGTCCTGGGAGGGCGTGTTCGACGCCATCCGCCAGGTGGGTCCGGAACGTTGCCTCCTCTCCACCGATCTGGGCCAGACCATTAACCCGGCCGTCTCAGAAGGCTTTGCCATGTTCGCCCAGACCTTGCTCGACGCGGGTTTCACTACAACCGAAATCCGCCGGATGTCCGTCACCAATGCGGAGGCATTGATCGATTCCCATGTCTGAGAAAACTGTTCTCGTCGTCAGCGCCCATGCGGCCGATTTTGTCTGGCGCGCCGGCGGCGCCATCGCGCTTTACGCCTCGCGGGGCTACCGCGTCCGCATCCTTTGTCTTTCATTCGGCGAACGTGGCGAAAGCCAGGGTGCATGGAAGAAGCCCGGTATGACCATCGAACGCGTGAAGGACATCCGCCGCGCCGAATCCACCCGTGCTGCGGGAATCCTGGGGGCTGAAATTCGCTTCTTTGACTCGGGGGACTACCCGATTGTCCCCACCCAGGAAACGATAGACGCCATGGTGGCCGAATACCGGGAACTCCAGCCTGAGTTCGTCCTGACCCACTCGTATCTGGATCCCTACAACCCCGATCACCCGGTTGCCAACAATGTGACATTGCAGACGCGCGTCTATGCGCAGGCCCTGGGCTACCCGGCCCCGGGGAAGCCGCTCGAAGCGCCTCCGGTCTTTTTGTTCGAGCCCCACCAGCCCGAACAGTGCCAGTGGAAGCCGGAGGTGCTGCTCGATGTCACGCCGGTCTGGGAGACCAAGCACAAGGCAATGGAATCGATGGAAGCCCAGACGCACCTGTGGGAATACTACACGGACCTTGGTAAGCGCCGCGGGACCCAGGCGGTCCGCAACGGCGGAGCGAAGGGCATCCGGTATGCGGAGGCCTTCCAACGGGTCTATCCCCAGGTGACCTCGGAACTGGCATGATGCACCGGATCGTTCGTAATATCCGCCGGGCGGACGCCGCCGTGGTCCGGACCCTGGGCGAACTCGGCGTCGCTACCGTGCATGAGGCGCAGGGCCGCACCGGTTTGCTGCGTCCGTACATGCGCCCCATCTATCCCACGGCGCATGCCGCCGGTACAGCCGTCACGGTGTCCTGCCAGCCGGGCGACAACCTCATGATCCATGCCGCGATGGATGTGGTCAAACCCGGCGATGTCCTCGTTGTTACGACCACATCCGAATCGACCGACGGGATGTTCGGCGACCTCCTCGGTGTCTCCTGCCAGGCGCATGGCGTTACCGGTCTGATCATCGACGCCGGTGTCCGCGACACAGCCGACCTCACTGCCATGCAGTTTCCCGTCTGGGCGAAAGCCATCTCCGGGCAGGGAACTGTGAAAGCGACCCCGGGCTCTGTCAACATTCCCGTGATCTGCGCCGCCGCGACCGTCAACCCCGGTGACGTGATTGTGGCCGATGCCGATGGCGTCGTTGTTGTCCCTTTTGCGCAGGCAGCGGCAGTGGCGAAGCTTGGTGAGGCGCGTCTCGCCAAAGAGGCTGCCACGCGCGAACGTCTACGCAAGGGGGAGCTCGGCCTCGATTTCTACGGCCTGCGCGCGAAACTGAAAGAGCTCGGCGTGCAGTACGTGGAGGATTCGCCCGATTGATCGGTCTCTCCTGAGCCGCTCTTAAGAGTGGCCGATTACAGGGTGCGGTACATAACACGATTCCAGCGTCTTCAACTCCGCCTCATCGAGCTTCACGCCCAGCGCCGCCACCGCTTCTTCGAGGTGGTGCGGTTTGGTCGCACCTACAATCGGCGCCGTCACACCCGCCTGTTGCAAAACCCAGGCCATCGCCACCTGGGCGTTACTGATTCCGCGCGCCTGCGCCACTTCCGTGACCTTCTCCACCACAGCGAAATCCGCATCCTGGAAAAAGTGCTTCCGAGACAGATCATCAGACTTCGCCCGAACCGTATCTCCGAAATCTTCCTTCCGCCGGTTCCCGGCCACAAACCCGCGTGCCAGCGGACTGAACGGAATCACGCCGATTCCTTCCTCCCGGCAAAGCGGCAGCATCTCCCGCTCTTCCTCGCGGTAGATCACGTTCAGATGGTTCTGCATGCTGACAAAACGCGCCACGCCCAGCCTGTCACTCGCCGCCAGCATTTTCATGAACTGCCAGGCAAACACTGCGGAACAGCCGATGTAGCGCACCTTGCCGGCCCGGACGACATCATTCAGCGCGATGAGCGTTTCGTCGATCGGCGTGTGGTAATCGAACCGGTGAATCTGGTAAAGGTCCACATAATCGGTGCCAAGCCGCTTCAGGCTTGCATCGATGGAGCGCAGAATATGCTTTCGCGACAGACCCTTATCATTCGGGTCGTCACTCATGGGCTGGAACACTTTGGTCGCAATCACCAGACGGTCACGCGGAATCCCCAGATTGCTCATGGCGCGACCCAGAATCTCTTCGCTTGCGCCGTAGGAATACATGTCCGCCGTATCCCAGAAATTGATTCCCAACTCCCACGCCTGGCGGAAGAATGGCTGCGCTTCCGCCTCGTCCAGAATCCAGTCCCGCCAGGTCTTTAAGCCATAGCTCATGGTCCCGAAGCAGATGCGCGAAACCCACAGTCCCGTGTTGCCCAGTCGCTTGTATTCCATCCTTATCTCCAGAATGGATCACTGGTCGGGATCCATTCAATCGGTACTTCCGTCACGAAAGTCTTCAGCCAGTCTGCGCAAAGCCTCATCCCGGGGTCCTCCGAATTCTGATGCCCGATGATGATCATCGCTTTTTTCTGCCCGGCCGCCACCAGGTCCTGCGCATATTCCGGACCTTCCCACTCCCTGGGCTCGCCGGCCACGAAGACGTCCACTTCCGGCAGCAGCTTCAGGACGATCTGCTGCGACGTGGAACCCACATTGATGGCGCCTTTGCTGATTCTCAGATTCGGATCGCCGATCACGCGGACGGCGTGGTAGTGCAGGCGCGATTGCATGTCTTTCACCATGGCGCCCAGCGTGGTGGGTTTCACGTTGTAGAGTCGCTGCGAATCGTCGAGAGGCGCGCCCCAGCCGAGGTCCTGCGCCAGACCGACCAGCATGGCATCCGGCCTGCGGGAATGCCAGTGATCGTGGAATCGCCAGATCACCAGGTTGTTCTTCTTGATGAACTCCGCTTTCTGCTGATACATGGCGTCACCGACCAGTTCCGCTGTGGTGTCCGCATCACTCCAGAAAGTCGGCTCATGCGTGATGATCAGGTTCTTCCCGGCCTTTGCCGCGCGCTCCAGAATGGAGTACGTCGACATGACGGTCGTGGCAATTCCCGTGATCGGCGTCTCCGGGTCGCCTGCCTTAAAGACATCGCGAGTGGGTGTCTTCCAGACAACCGGCGGCGTCGATTCCGCCAGCTTCTTCTGAATGCGCGCGATAACCTGGGCCGCTGTGAGTGGAGTCTGTGCGAGCGCTTCGACCGCGGTCATCGCAGCCCCGGTCGCAAGCGTGAACTGTCGCCGTGAAAGGTTCATTCACGAACGATTCTATCCGCTGGCTCTCTACAATTCCTGCTGACGGCGAACGGTCGGCAGAATCACCACGAGTCCGCCCTCCACGCCGAGAACCGGCGCGCCTGTTGACCGCTGTTCCCAGCGCTGGGGACGCAGTACCCGCAGCACGGCAATCTCATCGCAGGAATGGAATTTCGCGCAGCGCAGGCAGTCCTTCCAGGCTTTGAGCGGCAGTTCGCCGCGCTCTACCTCATTGAAACCCACTTTGGAGAAGAAGCCTGGGACATAGGTGAACGCAAATACCGCGTCCAGACCATACATCTTCGCTTCGTAGACCAGAGCTTCCACAATCAGGCGGCCCACGCCGTATGTCTTGTGGCTTTCCGCCACCGCGAGGGAACGCACTTCGCCAATTGCCGGCGAATAAAAGTGCAGCGCGCCGCAGCCCGCCAGCTTATTGCCGTCGTACGCGACCGTGAAATCGCGCATGTTCTCCGAAAGTTCGAACTCCGTGCGGGGCAGCATGATGCCGCGGGCCGCGTAGCCGTTGATCAGGTCGAGCAACGCAGGAATGTCCTGCATGGATGCCTTCCGGACCTCGATATTCTTATTCGACGTGGTGGCGTATTGCACCGCGTCATGCGTCAGCGCGCTGATCATTACTTTAATTACCCGAGTTCCTTACTGAATTACCCGTGTGCCTGCTGCTTCGCCCGCGAATACACGAGTCACAATATCAGGGTCGGAACCCTTCACGATCTGCACCTCGCCCACATTGCCGCCTACGGCATCGGTCGCCGCGTTCAGCTTGGCCTGCATACCACCTGTCGCCACGCCCGTTGCGATCAGCTTCCCGCAGTCCGCTACTGTCAGCACCGGCAGGCGCTGTTTATTCGCGTCCAGCACTCCGGGCACGTCGGTCAGAAACACCAGACGATCCACACACCAGCTGGATGCGACGGCAACCGCCATGGAATCACCGTTCACGTTATAGACCTGTCCTTCTTCGCCGCCCGCCACGCAGGCGACCACCGGAACATAGCCCGCCTCACTCAGCGTGGTCAGCAGTCGGGAGTCTGAGGAAACCACGCGTCCCACGTAGCCCAGCTCGGAATCCAGCTGATCGGCGAAGGCGATGCCCGCATCGATTCCCGTCAGACCCACTGCCCGTGCTCCGGCCATGCCCAGAGCCGCCACCAGTTGCGTGTTCACGCTGCCGGCCAGCACTTTCAGCACAGCGTCAATCGTCTCATCCGTGGTGACCCGCAGCCCGCGTACAAATGTGCTTTTGATGCCGCGTTCTTCGAGAAACCGTGTCATTTGCTTCCCGCCGCCGTGTACCACCGTGACGGCCACGCCGGATGCCGCCACCGCCGCAATTTGCCGCGCGATATCGTGCCGTGAGGCCGCATCGTCCAGCAAAGTTCCGCCGATCTTGATTAGCGCCTTCACAGCAGCCCCGCCGTTTCCGGAAGTCCCAGGGTCAGGTTCAGATTCTGCACTGCCTGTCCCGCCGCGCCCTTCACCAGATTGTCGATCGCGCTCACCACCACGCAGCGTTGCGTCGCCGGATCGGCAATCACTCCGATGTCGCAGAAATTCGTCCGCCGAACCGCCTGCAGATCGGGCACATTTCCCGCCTCATAGAGCCTCACAAAGGGTTCGTCCGCGTATTGCTTTTCGTATATGGCGACAATTTCCGCCGCCGTCATGGGCTGGAGTGTCCGGAAATAAATCGTTTCCAGAATGCCGCGGTCAATCGGGATCAGCTGGGCCGTGAAACTGAATTCCTTTTCTTCGAGCCCGCTGGTCTGCAGCACTTCCGGCACGTGCCGGTGGTTCAGGATCGAGTAGGCTGAAAAGTTCTCCGTCACTTCGCAGAAGCTGGTTTTGAGGGAGGCTTTTCGTCCCGCGCCACTCACTCCGCTCTTGGCATCGCAAATGATGCCGGCGGCGCGGTCCACAATCCCCGCCGCCACCAAGGGACGAATCGCCAGATTTGCCGCCGTGGGATAACATCCCGGGTTCGAAATCAGCCTCGCGCCCGCGATCTGCGCGCGGTTATATTCCGGCAGGCCGTACACCGCCTCGGCAAGGAGTTCCGCTGCCGTGTGCTCCTCTTTATACCAATGTTTGTAGCGCGCGGCGGTCCGAAGCCGAAAGGCCCCGCTCAGGTCAATAACAATCACACCCGCTTCAAGGAACTTCGGCGTCAGGTCCATAGACACCTCGGGTGGCGTCGCAAGCAGGACGGCGCGGATCCCCGCTGCCCGAATGCCCTCCGCTGTAGCCGGAGCGCGGCGCACAGGACTCTTCTTCTGAAGCTTCGCGCCCGCGTTATCCGCGCGGTGCTCCAGCAGGACCGGTTCGCAGTCCGGGTGATGGGAAAGGATGCGGATCGCTTCCGCGCCGCTGTAGCCGGTGAACCCGACGATTCCAACAGGGAATGACATGGCGATGATTATTTATTCAGTGGACTGTATAAATATACCATGCGGCCTGCGCGGCAGGCGGCACACCCGTCCGGAGAAGACTCCTTTGGTGATATCCTGCAAAACACGGCTGAAATGCGGCAGATCATCGGGAATATCGGACAGGATTTCTCCTTTGCGCTTCGCATTCTCCGCCGGAGCCCCTCTCTCAGTGCCGTAATTGTTCTTTCACTTGCCATCGGTATTGGCGCAAACACCGCTATATTCTCCGTCGCGGAAACCATTCTTCTTCGGCCTCTGCCCTATGCGGACGTCGCCCGTTTAGCTCTCCTCTGGGTTCGTTCCCCGGCGCAGGGCATCAACCAGGACTGGCTTTCTCCCGGTGAGTATCTGGACATCAGGAATCGGAGCCAGGTCTTTCAGGAACTCGCGATTGCAAGGGGAGATTCCTTCAATCTGACCGGACGCGCCAATCCGGAGCGCGTCGAAGGGCTGCGTGTCAATTCCAGGTTCTTTCCCGTTCTTGGTGCGAGAGCGTTGTTCGGCAGCATTCCGGGCGATGAAATCGATCAGCCCGGCGGTCCGCTGAACGTCGTCATGACATACAGCGTCTGGAGGCGATTATTTGACGGAAATCGAGCAGTCATTGGAAGATCCCTCACGTTGAACGGTCGCGTCTGCACGATCGTGGCGGTCCTGCAACGCGGTTTTTCTCTAACCTCGGACGAACTTCCCGTGGTGGGTGGCGCGCATGCCATGGAAATATTTGTTCCCCTCCAACTGGGGCCGAACGCCGCCGCCAACCGTTCCGAAGAAGCTTATAACGTGATCGGTCTCCTGCGCCCCGGAATTTCTTTAGAGCGGGCTCAGTCTGAAGTCGCCGGAATTGCGGCGCAGATCCGCCGGCAGGACCGCCGCGATCCCTCCTTTAACATCAGCGTCGTGCCTCTCACGGAGCAGGTGACCGGCAAAGTCCGGCGCGCCCTTCTGGTGCTGCTGGCCTCCGTCGGACTAGTCTTGCTGGTTGCCTGCGCCAACGTGGCTAATCTTTTGCTGGCGCGCGCTGTGACGCGCTCACGGGAAACCGCCGTCCGGATATCGCTGGGCGCGACTCCGGGCAGTCTGATTCGCCAGTTGATGATGGAAAGTCTGCTGTTGAGCGGGGCCGGTGGAATTGCCGGCATCCTGGTTGCCTGGCTGTTGATCCAGTCGCTGGGGATCCTCGCGCCGGGAAGCCTCCCCCGAACTGCGGAAATCGGGATCAATGGCACCGTGCTGGCCTTCACCTTTACCATCTCTCTGGTAAGCGGTCTTGCATTTGGCCTTGTGCCAGCCTTTCGCATCGCGGAACTGGACCTCCACACCTGCCTCAAAGCCGGGAGTCGCTCCGTCCACTCCGGCCAGTTGTCCGCAAGGTTCCGCGGCATCCTCGTTATTGCGGAACTCGCGTTTTGTCTGATTCTGCTCGCGGCGGCCGGACTGATGTTGCGCAGCTTTGCCCGTCTGCAGACCGTCTCCCCCGGCTTCAACCCGGAAAACGTCATCTCCCTGCGTCTGTCCCTTCGCTGGCCCCGTTACCGCAGCCGGGATGAGATTCTGCGGTTTGCCGCAGCCCTGCAGGACCGCCTCGGTAAAGCCCCCGGGCTTCGCGCATTCGCCACCATCTCCGATCTTCCGATGACAGCCGGCGACGGCTGGGGCGGCCTCGATGTGGAAGGGATGGCGCGCTCCGCCGATCAGCCGGAACTCCAGGCGGACCTCCGCGCGGCCAGCCCCGATTACTTCCGTACTTTGAAGATCCCCCTGCTTGCGGGCCGCGGATTCACGGCGTTTGACACGAATTCCGCTCCCGGCGTGGCGATCGTGGATGCAAAGGCCGCCCGGCGGATCTGGCCCGGCCAGAGTCCGCTGGGTCGTCGGGTCCGCATCGGTACCGGAAAGGCATCCTGGTCCACCATTGTGGGCGTCGCCGGGACCGTGAAACAGAACGGACTCGACGCCGAGCCGCGAATGGCCGTGTATTTTCCGCAGGCGCAACTAGTCACTGATTCCTTCTATGTGGTTGCGCGCACGAATGCAGATCCCGCCACGGAAGTGACGGCGATAACGCGGGAGATCCGGGCCATCGACCCGGACTTGCCCGTTTACGACATCAGCACCATGCCGGATCGAATCTCGAAATCCCTCGCCCGGCCTCGGTTCGCCCTCACACTGCTCGCGGCGTTCGCGACCTTCGCGCTCATCCTGGCGGGTATCGGGGTCTATGGCGTGATCTCGTATCTGGTCTCGCAATCCACCCGCGAACTCGGAGTTCGCATGGCGCTGGGCGCACAGCGTGCCGACATCCTCAGAAGCGTTCTGCGTCGTGGCCTGATTCTTGGTATCGCGGGCGTCGCCGCCGGGCTCGCCGGTGCAATGCTTCTCACCCGGCTGATGCGGGCCATGCTCTTCGAAGTCAGCCCGTCCGATCCCCTGACACTGATCGGTGTTTCCCTTTTCCTGCTTTTCGTGGCCGCGGCCGCAAGTCTTGTGCCCGCGGTCCGCGCCTCCAACCTCGACCCCACCGCCGCCCTCCGCGACGAGTGAGGTCTGCTTCCTCCGAACACTACTTCCTCCGAAAAGAAGTGAACCCGTCCTCCAGATGCAGCCGGAGACTCGTGACCCTCGCGGGTCCGCGATCCTGGTTGTACCCCGGATTCACCACATTTTGAAAATCCAGCGCCGCCGAAACGCCGCGCCACAGATGCGCCGTGTACCACGTCTCGAAGATCTGTTCGCGACCGTACCGCAATCCGCCATCACCCAGAATGAAGCCCGACCCGCCCAGCGTCAGATACTCCCGGTGATCCTGCGAAATGCCATTGGAAATGAATGCGGCCGCGACTTTATCCTTCTGCCGCCGCCAGGCCCTTCCGCTCAGCGAGGCGCCGATCTCCGCCGTGTTGTCGATTTCCGTGTACGCGAAAGCCTCGTTCCTCCCGTCGCTCCAGCCGATTCGCCCGAACGCCCGGACCCCAAGCCCGAGTTCCTGTTCCGCATTGATACCGAAACCGGTTTTGACGCGCCCCTGTTGCCGCGACGTCGTTATATCCGGCCTGCCACCGGACTTTGCCGCCTGGGCGTTGGTGACCGCATAGCTGCCCATGTTCGCCCGGTTCAGGAAATACAAAACCCGCACAATCGTTTCGCGCTGCTTCAGCAAAGCGGGATGGAATTCCGCCTCGAAATTCTGCCCGGCAGCTCTCCGGATATTCCAGTCGAGCGTGATGCCGTTGGCCACCGTTGGCATCAGCGTCTCGCCAAAGCGCAGCGCGTAGCCCTTGTCGTAAAACTCGACGATCAGCCCGTACGTGTAACCACGGGTATCGGCCGCATAATCATATGCGCCGTTGTTCACCGCGGACCAGTTCATGAACTGCAGATGGCTGTCACTGCCCACCGAATTCAGATCGAAGAAATCGACCGTGCTGATCTTGCCGAACCGGAATTCGAGACGTCTCTCCGGCGTCATGCCCGCCAGCGACATCGGGTTGCGGGTCGCTTCTGTGTAATGTCCGCTGAGCGGCAACGTATAGTGCAGCATGATGCGGGAAACGTAGGGCTTTTCGCCCAGCGTGGGGTTCCGCACCACATCCACATTGGTGAAGCCCGCCGCGCCCAGCGCATCGCTGATTCCACCGCCACCGGCGCTTTCCAGGTTCAGCAGAAATTCCAGATTTTTTGTGATCCGGAAGCCGGAATAGAGGGTTTCGATTCGGGAAGTCGCATGCTCTTTGGCGGACTGCAGGCTGTTTTCGCCGCTGTACTTCGCGGGGAAGTTGCCATGCTGTTGCCGGATGAGGTTGGCCTGAAACGTCAGCCAGAAGCGGTCATTCTTCCAGTCGGCATCGCCTTCACCCTCGGAAACCTGCATCTGCGCCCACAGACCGGCGGCGGAAAACACAAGCAGCAATATCAGACGGGAGGCGCGCAAACTCCTATGGTCGGGATGTCCGGGGAGGACTGTCAATGAATCCGGAACGGCAAAACGGAAACTTCGCCCCGTCGTCACCTGTTTGTTACATGTCGATCCGGATAATCGGGTTTACTCCCATGCGTCTGCTGATCTGTCTGTTTCTTTGTGCTTTGTCCGCTGGTGCCACAACTTCCATTTCCGTGGCGGACTTCGGCTCGAAACCCGGCGCGGCGGAACTGCATGCCCATGTCATTACGGAACTCGGAAAGAATCGAAGTTTTCAATTGGTTTCCGATCCCGCGCAGGCGGATGCAACCCTCGCAGGAACCGGTGAAATCTGGGTCAAAGGGCATGTTTCCCTCAACCCGCGAAATCGCACCGCGAACGATGCCGAAACGCTCTACTCGGGTTATCTTTCAGTGGAATTGAAAGACAAGGGAGGCGTCACCCTTTGGTCGTGGCTGGCAACGCCGCACTCCGCCTCCGGCAACGCGCCCCGTGACCTCGCGAAGGTGGTGGTAAGCAGACTAACGGACGCCGTTACGGCGCGTTCCGCCACCGCTCCGCAGGCATCCCCGGGCGGCATCCACGCCTCCCTCCATGGCGCAGGGGCCACGTTTCCCCAGCCAGTCTATCTGAAATGGTTTGAGAGCCTCCAACATAGCCTCCCTGGTGTCACAGTCCGCTACGACGCCGTTGGTTCCGAAGCGGGCATTGATCAGCTTTCGAAAGGACTGCTGGATTTCGCAGCCTCCGACGCTCTGATTTCTCAGGCCGATTACTTCAAAGGCGGCAAGCCGAAATATCTGCGATTTCCCACTGTTCTTGGCGCAGTGGTTCCCATCTTCCACCTTACCGGCATGAACCGCGACCTCCGCTTCACGCCGGAAATCCTCGCCGGAATCTATCTGGGTACGATTCGTCGCTGGAACGATCCGCTGCTGCGAGCGGCAAATCCAAATGCCGCTCTGCCGGACCACGAAATTACGGTGGTCCATCGATCCGATGGCAGCGGTACCAGCTACGTCTTCACGGATTACCTGTCAAAGGTCAGTCCGCCGTGGAAGACCGTGGCAGGTGCTTCCAGTTCTCCGAAATGGCCGGTCGGGCAGGGTGCGGAAGGCAACGACGGCGTGGCCAGACGCGTGCGGGAACTGCCGGATTCCATCGGTTACGTCGAATACCTGTATGCGATTACCAACCACCTGAGCTATGGCGTGGTGCGCAATCGTTCCGGTCGCTTCGTCTCCCCCGAACTGGACAGTATTTCGGCGGCCGCCGATGGCGCTTCCAACCGCATCGCGGAAGACTTCCAGACCTCCCTGACGGACGCGCCCAGGGCCGATGCTTATCCGATCGCGGCCTTCTCCTGGTTCGTCGTGCCGGCATCTGTCGAAGACTCCGCAAAGAAGGAAGCCCTGAAACAATTGCTCAACTGGATCCTGGGACCCGGCCAGAAACAGGCTGCGGCGTTGGGCTATGTCTCCATTAGTCCGGACCTGCTCAGCAGGGAACTCCGGGCGCTGGAAGCGTTTTAGAGAAGCGTCAGCCGGCAAGCTGCGTGTAGACCATCACGATGGTGAGCAGCACCATAATCACACTCGTGCCGCCCGCAATTGCATTGCCCCAGAATCCGTTTCTGTACTCGCCCATCAGCCGCTCCCGGTTGACCAGCTTCAGCATGAAGACCAGCACAAACGGCAGCAGCACCCCGTTGGCCACCTGGGAGACCAGAATCACCTTCAGAAGCGGCAGATGCGGGATCAGTACGAAGCCGGCGCCGAACACGATCAGCCCCGTGTAGAGTCCGTAGAAGATTTTGGCTTCCCCGAATCGGCGGTCGATGCCGGATTCGAAACCCAGACCTTCGCAGATGTTGTACGAAGTCGCGAGCGGGAGAATGGCGGCCGACATCAGCGAGGCATTGATCAGGCCGACCGCGAACAGCACGGAGGCGAACTTCCCCGCAAATGGCGCCAGCGCGCGGGCAGCATCGGCAACGTCGTTGATCTCCCGGTGCTGGGAGTGGAAGATCGTCGCCGCGCAGGCCACCACAATGAAGAACGCGATCACGTCCGTCACAATGCAGCCAAAGATGACATCGATCCTGGTCAGGTTGTAATCACGCTTCGATACGCCTTTTTCCACCACTGACGCCTGCAGGTAGAACTGCATCCACGGCGTAATGGTGGTGCCGATCAGACCCACGATCATGATCAGATAACCCGGGTCCGAATTGAATTGCGGAATGAGCGTGTTTTCGAGCGCGGCTTTCCAGTCTGGTTTAGCCAGAAAGGCGGAAACCGGATAGGCAAAATAGACCAGCGAGAAGACCAGCAGAATCCGCTCAACGGGCTTATAGGAGCCTTTCACGATCACCACCCAGACCAGCAGGGCTCCCGCCGGGACCGCTATGTATTTACTGATTCCAAAGATGCCCGCGCCGGAAGCCAGTCCTGCAAATTCCGCCGCGATATTGCCAAAGTCCGCCAGCCCCAGCACGATCATCGTAAAGAAGGTCATGCGCAGCCCGAACTCTTCCCGGATCAGATCGGAAAGACCCTTGCCGGTGATCGCGCCCATTCGAGCCGCCATCTCCTGCACCACGATCAGCGCGATCGTGGTGGGTATCAGTGTCCAGAGCAGGGTATAGCCGTACTTTGCGCCCGCCTGGGAGTAGGTGAGAATCCCGCCCGGGTCGTTATCGACGTTCGCCGTAATGAAGCCCGGGCCGATCACCGCAAGCAGCGCCAGCAATCGGTACCGCATCACTTTCCACGTGCGGATGACGGGATGGCGCGGCGGTTTGGTGGGGCCGTGATAGTCGTGGCGCGTTGTCTCTGCAGGCTTCATTTTTTAGTCTGTTTTCTGCGGGATAGCTTCTGCGGGATAACAGAAGGAAGGGACAACTGACGAACCTTCAGGATAGACCGAAGCGTCGCGCGCTGACAACCCGAAATCGCCCCGGCGCAACCTCGGCCGGCTCGGTGATGCAGTGCCAGGGCGCGGCACTGCACCGCGGCCTGGCACTGTTTGATGAACCCGGCTAAACCGGCTTCATTCTCTAAACCAGCTTGTGCTTCGAGAACGGCAATTCCCGCACCCGTTTTCCGGTCGCAGCGAACACCGCGTTCGCAAACGCCGGAACAAACGGCGGAACTCCCGGCTCGCCCACACCGCCGGGCAACGCCGAACTTTCCACAATATGAACGTCCGTCTGCAACGGAGCCTGATTCATTCGGGCCACCGGATAATCGTGGAAATTCGACTGCCGTACCCGACCGTCGGAAAGGCTGATCTCGCCCGTCAGCGCAATGCTCGCACCCATTACTGCCGCGCCCTCAAACTGCGAGTGCACACGGTCCGGGTTGATCACCATGCCAACATCGGCCACCTGCCAGGAACGCGGAATGCGGATTTTGCCGGCCTTATCCACTTCCACTTCCACCACTGACGCGACGTAAGAAGTAAAGCTTCTGGATGCGGCGATGCCCAGGCCCCAGCCATTGCCCGGCTTCCGTTTCCCCCAGCCCGAACGCTCGCCCGCAATCTCCAGCACCTTCCGCAGACGCTTTGTATCGAACGGGAACTTATCGTAGCTCTCGCCGTAATTCCAGTAATTCGCCACGCCCTGGCTCTTGAAGTCGATGATCCTGCCGGGGCCAATCAGCTCCAGTTGATACTCCAGCGGATCCCGGTTTGCCGCGTGCGCCAGTTCATCCGCGAAACTGAGTCCGCTGAACACGTGGTAAATGTTCGCGACAGACCGCAGCCAGCCAATGCGCACATGCGCCTTCGCCGGTCCGTTCTCGGCACGGTGATTCGGAATATCGAAGGGCATGTCGTTCAGGCCCATGCCATATTCCACGTCGAACCCATACATCGAGTTCGCGTCGTTCATCGAAGAGATGGACGGGAACACCGAACGGTGCAGCCAGGCGGTCGTCTTGCCCTTCTCATCGAGCGCCGCCTTGTGATACATGCCGGCGACAGCGTGATAGTAGTCGAACCGCAGATCGTCCTCGCGGCTCCACACCAGCTTGATCGGTTTGCCCGTCTTCTTCGAAAGAATAGCCGCTTCCGCCACGTAGTCGGGTTTCGACTTGCGCCCGAATCCGCCTCCCAACAGCGTGACATGGCAGGTGACGTCTTCCGGTTTGATTCCCAGCGCGCCCGCCACCGTATCCTGCACGGCCTGCGGATTCTGTGTCGGCACCCAGGCTTCCACCTTGCCGTCCTTAAACTCAGCCACCGCGACCGGAGGCTCCATGGTGGCGTGCGCCAGCAGCGGAACGTAGTACTCCGCCTCCACAATTTTGCCGCCCTTGCCAAACGCCGCGTCCACGTCGCCAATATTACGGACCACTTTGCCAGGCTTGCGCGCGGTCTCCAGCAGTTCCTTTTTATAAGCTTCGGAATCGTGGCTCGCGTTCGCGCCATTGTTCCATTCGACCTTCAGCTTCTTCCGGCCCTGAAAAGCCGCCCACGTGCTGTTCGCCACCACCGCTACTCCACCCAGCGGCTGGAATGTATAAGGCGGCTTGAACGGATCAATGGACGCCGTCTGCGAAACGCCCTTTACCTTCAGCGTCTCCTTGTCGTCAAAGGACTGCACGGAGCCGCCCATCACCGGCGGACGCTCGACCGAGGCGTAAAGCATCCCCGGGCGCTGCACATCCATCCCGAAAACCGCCTTGCCGGAGCAGATATCCGCCATGTCGGCGATCTTCGAATCTTTGCCGATAAAACGCCATTCGCTCTTCGGTTTCAGCTGTAGTGTTTCCGGTTTTGGCGCCGGCAGTTTGCCAGCGGCGGATGCCAGCGCGCCGTACCCCAGCTTTCGACCGCTCGGCGTATGGATCACTTCATGATTCTGCGCTTTGCACTCGGTAACCGGCGCCTTCCACTGTGCGGCGGCAGCCTGAACCAGCATCGTGCGCGCGGCCGCGCCAGACTCGCGGAACGCCGTGAAGAAGCCGCGGATCGATTTGGATCCGTCCGTGTTCTGATCGCCATAAGCCTTGTCGCCAATGCCTTGTTCGATCTTTACCTTGCTGAAGTCGGCTTCCATCTCATCGGCCGCCACCATGGGCAGCGTGGTGCGGATGCCGGTTCCCATCTCTGAGCGGTGCGTCACGATGTAGACGGTGCCATCCGGTTCGAGGCCCAGGTAAATGCTGGAACGCAGCGCCGATGCGGCCGCCTTGCCGTGATACTCATTCGTATCCGCGAAGGCCTCTTCGGGCAGCAACTGCGCCGCCAGCACCATTGCGCCGGCAGAGAAGACACCGCCCAGGAACGTGCGGCGGTTCAGATTTTCCTGTGTGAGATTCTCAATGCTCATGCCATCTCCTTGCCGGCGGCCTTGATGGCCGAACGGATGCGCTGGTAGGTGCCGCAGCGGCAGATGTTGCCGGACATCGCGTCGTCAATCTCTTTGTCCGAAGGATGGTGATTCTTCTTCAGCAGCGCCGCGGCCTGCATAATCTGGCCAGTCTGGCAATAACCGCACTGCGGCACATTCACCTGCGCCCAGGCTTTCTGCAGCGGATGATTTCCATCCGGGCTGAGGCCTTCAATGGTGGTGATGTTCTTACCCGCCAGTTCCTTCATCGGCGTTGAACACGACCGGATCGGTTCGCCGTTCCGGTGAACCGTGCAGGCTCCGCAGAGACCCACGCCACAGCCGAACTTGGTGCCCGTCATGCTGATCTCGTCGCGGAGATACCACAGCAATGGCATGTCCGGATCGCCGTCGAACGTCCGGTCATGCCCGTTGATTTTGAGCTTGATCATCTTTATCCCTCATCCCCCTCATGAACTGCCCGCGGAACATGCAGCGGAGGCTCCTTCCCATTATCCGCAACCGGAGGAAAAAGAAAAGCGGCCTTGCCCTGTGAGAACACCATCCGCGAGCGAATACGCCGGAAGTTGTCACCACGGAGCGGTTTGGGCGAAAATTCAGATTGCCTCGCTGGACGCCGCGCGAGATGACAGATTCCGGGTAACATGAAACTGAAACTGGCAAAGCTGATCCTCTTCCTGGTCCCTGCCGCCTGTCAGGCTTCCGTAACGATAGACTTTGCCGCTGCCCGTGCCGTCCTGTCAGCCGTGGGCAATCCACGGCTCACGCGGGACGACGCCCTGCGAATTGCCAGACTGGAGGGCAACCAGGGGCTGATCCGGAAGGAAATCTCGTATGGACGCCCCGCCACCGGGGAGAGTCTGGCCGATGCTTTGCTGGCCGTGGCCCAGGGCCACGCGCCTCAGGCTCCCTTCCAGTTCCATTTCGACCGCCTGAAGCCACGCGCGGAAGCGCTCACCGCGCTGATTAACCGGATCGAAAAGGAGCCCTCCGCCTTCCGGGATTGGGTGGTCAAACGCGTTGCTGCGTACGGCCTGCCGGACTCGAATGTTTCTCTCTCGGGCTATCTTGTAGCCGGAGGCCCTTCGGGCGGTTTTGCTTTCAGTGAGCCGAAGTTCTATCTCAATCTCGCGTACTTCGACGAGTTCGATACGGCGAGGGTTGTGATGGCACACGAACTCTATCACGCGGTGCAGGGCGCGGAGGCAGGCGAATCCGCTCCGCTGCCCAAAGCCTGTCAAAGCACGGCGCAGCTATTTGGCGCCCTGTATGAAGAGGGTTCGGCGAGTTTCGTCGGTGACGTGCTGCTTCTCCAGGGAATCGAAGCGCCGGGTGCGAAGAAAATGCTCGACGAAATGCAGGGCGGCCTCAATAACATCAACAACAGCATCACACTGCTGGAACTCTCCGTGGCCGGGCTCAGCGCTCCGAATCCCGTCCCCTACGACGACGTTTATGCGCTCGGGTTTTATCAGCCGGAAATTCTTTACAAGCTGGGCTACGTGATGGCGAAAGCGATCGCTGCCGATGAGGGTTCCCTGGCGTTGGCAAAACACCTGAAACAGCCCGGTTACGCGTTCACTTCCCACTACCTTGCGCTGCCGAAATATGGCGCCGACAGGGATCATCCGAAGCTCGGCATCAATACCCGCGCAGCCGTGGAGCGGCTGGGCAAGGGTTGTCCGGAATAGCAGAGCCGCCTCAGCCCTCGCTCGCCACGCCGCCCAAACCCTTGCGGAACGGGTCGTCTTCCGCCAGCGTTGTCCCCCGGATGACCTTATCCAGCTCCAGAAAGTCCTGAATATCCTCATTGGGCGACTTGTAGAGCCCGTCCAGCGGCCCGAAATAGGCAATGTTGCCCTTGCTGAGGAACACCACGCGGTCCGCCACGCGGTGCAGCAGGTCCAGATCGTGTGTCACCACCACCGAAGTAAAGTGCAGTTCTTTCTTCAGCTTCAGCATCACCTTCGTCAGATGATCGCTCATAATCGGGTCGACCATTGTGGTCGGCTCGTCATAAAGGATGCACTCCGGTTCGGCCGCCAGCGCCCGGGCGATGGCCACCGCGCGTTTGTAGCCCACCGGCAGATCCGCGGGGTAGGATTCCGCCGTGTCCGGAATCCCCACCAGTTCCAGCAGGCCGTTCACGATATCGTTCCTGTTCTTCTCGTCGAAGTCTTCACGCAGTTCGAGAGAAAACTGAATATTCTCCGCCACCGTGAGGGAGTCAAACAGCGCGCCGTTCTGGAACACCATGGTGACCTTGCGGCGCACCTTGTTCAGTTCAGCCTCCGACATCTCGGTGATGTCCTGGTGCGCCACAACCACCCGACCGCTGTCCGGCTTCAGGAATCCCATGATGTGGCCCAGCGAAACGGACTTGCCCACGCCGGAGCGCCCGATGATTGCCACCGTCTGCCCCGAATCCACGTAAAAATTGGAGTCGACTAAAACGGGCTTGTCGAACGTCTTATAAACGTGGCGGAATTCGATATAGTGCGGAAACTCTTCAGCCATCGGTGTATCTGCGCAGATCTTCGGGCGTATTCAGGTTGGCGAAAGGATCGCTCGATCCCACTTGCAGATAGCGTACCGCAAGCGGCTCACCGAGGGCGTCCGTGACCTTCCTCACACCGGCTTCCAGCGCGTTCCGGATCGCCTGGTGGCAGCGGCGGTGGTACACCGCGCAGAGCGGTTCCAGTCGGCCATCCTCATACCGGGGAATCACGCAGTCACCATCTGTATCGAACAGGCTCTCCATCAGCCCGGCGTCGAGCGTCGGCATGTCGCACGCGACTACCAGGTTCCAATCGGCTGTGGTGCACCGCAGCGCCGCCTCGATTCCCGCCAGCGGACCTTCGCCCGGGAATTCGTCGGGGATCACCGGCAGGCCCAATGCGGAATATTTCTCCGGATCGCCGATCAGCTTTGCCACGCCGCAAAGGCGCGTCACCGCGTCGGCCACACGAAGCGCCAGTGGACGACCGTCGATTTCGAGGAAGGCCTTATCCTTTCCCATCCGCGTGCTGCGGCCTCCCACAAGGATCCAGCCCGCTCTGTCCGATTTGTGCACTGAATTTCGAATGCTACCATCAAACATAACGTTGCGACTTTGTCTTATACTGGTGATCGCTATGCCTGCTCTTGCAGCATCGGAGACGGTTGTCCGTGCGGACGGACGGTCCGGCCGGCTTGTGCGAACCTCGGTCGCGGTTCAGGCAGAAGCACCTCCGCAGCCTGACATTGCGGCGCTTGTGAACCAGATCTCGTCCGAAGAAGGCGTGGAAGACGCGCTGGTGCATTCCGTAATCCGGGCTGAAAGCAACTACAATCCGCGTGCGATTTCGCCCAAAGGCGCGCTCGGCATCATGCAGTTGATACCTTCGACGGCACGGCGCTTCGGCGTCAGCAATGCCTTCGATCCCAAAGAGAATATTCAGGGGGGAGTCCGCTACCTGAAGTTCCTGCTGGAATATTTCCACAACGATTACGTTCGGGCCATTGCGGCTTACAATGCCGGTGAAAATGCCGTCGATAAGTATCACGGTGTGCCGCCGTTTCCGGAAACCCAGTTGTATGTGATCCGTGTCGCGAAGAATCTGAAGGTGGCCCGTGAGGTCCGTGCGCAACAGGCTGCGGCACACGAATCTGCCTCCGCGCCGGTCACAGTAGCTGAAACATACAGTCCCATCCGAACGTCCATTGGTGAGGACGGCCTCGTTTATTACCGAACCCCCTAGAGCGGATTATGTGGAAGCGATGGCAAGCGACGGCGGCGATTTTACTCCTGCCCTCCTTCGCCGTCGCGAATTCCGGCATAATTCGGGTTACAAATGTTCGCTCCTGGTCGCACCGGGATTCCACGCGGGTGATCGTGGAAACCACGGGTCCGGCCGAATTTAAAGCGGACCGCGTCGCCAATCCGGATCGGCTCTTCTTTGACGTTCTGCATGCCATTCCATCTCTCGATGGCAAGCGCTACGCCACCCGGCAAATCAACGACAAACTGGTCCAGCGTATCCGGATCGCGGAAACCTCGCCCGGTACCACCCGCATTGTTTTCGATCTCACCGGTCCCGGGTCCTTCCGCATCACGCGGCTCGACGCGCCCAATCGCCTTGTCATTGAGATTCGTCCGCCCGCTGGCGCCAAACTCCAGACCGATTTCCCTCTGCCACCCCGGCAGACGGTTACCTCGCAGCATTCCATCCTGATCGCTCCCAATCCACCGGTGTTCGAACCCACGCCGCTGCTGCCTCCCAGACTGCCGGACATGGCGGCGCTGCTCGCTTCGCTGAAGGCGCCAAAGGCTCCCCGTGCCGTGTCCTATACTCCGGCCGCGCCGCTGACCTTGCCGCCACCATCTCCGTCGGCTACCCGGGTGAGTGAGGCCTCCAAACCCTCTGAGAACGCGTCCCGGTCCCTGACCCGCGCTCTCGGGCTGAAGGTCAATCGCATCGTCATCGATGCCGGGCATGGCGGACATGATCAGGGAACGCGTGGCGCAAACGGAGTCCTCGAAAAAGACGTGGTGCTCGATGTCGCCCTCCGCCTTTCCAAACTTGTGCAGACGCGCCTCGGAGCGGAAGTCGTCCTGACCCGTTCTGACGACACCTTTATTCCGCTGCAGGAACGCACCGCCATCGCCAACGCGAAGAAGGCGGATCTCTTCCTCTCGATCCACGCCAACTCATCGCCCGCGCCCGCCGTGGCCGGCACCGAGACGTTTTTCCTCAACTTCACCAACTCAACTTCGGCGCTTGACGTCGCGGCGCGCGAAAATGCGGGGGCGGAGAAGAGCGTGGGTGAACTCAAAGACCTGATTCAGTCGATCACCCTCAACGACAAGATCACCGAATCCCAGACCTTCGCCCAGACTATCCAAAGCTCCATCTTCATGCAGGCCGCGAAATCGAACGTGGCCGCGAAGAACCGTGGCGTGAAACGCGCTCCGTTCGTGGTTCTGATCGGCGCATCCATGCCCTCGGTGCTCGCCGAAATCGGCTTCCTGACCAACTCCCGCGACGAGAACAATCTCGCCAAACCGGAATACCGGCAGAAGATTGCGGAGGCGCTCTACAAGGGTGTCGCGCAGTATTCGCAGTCCCTCAGCCACTTCGAAATGGCGCGCAACTAACCGGTCCTACTGCAGCCCGAACGCGAGCAGGACATTGCCCGCCGGGCCGCCCCACTGACCGTAGCCCGAGCCCACGAAGAGCATCCCGTCCGCTACAGCCGGGCCGCCCACATCGAACGCCCCGCCTTTCGCCTTCACGCCATTCACCGTGGAAAAGTCGCGTACGGCGTCGAACTCCCAAAGCATTTTGCCCGTTTCGCTGTCATACGCCCGCAGGCGCCCGTCCAGTGCGCCAGAGAAAACCGCGCCCGGGATGGCGGTAACGGCGGCGGAGTGCGGGGCTGTGTCCGGCTGCTTCCAGACCACTGCGCCCGTCGCTACCCGCAGCGCAAACAGGCCGCCGGGCTTGCCCGTAAAGATATCGGAAACCGCGACGTACACCTGCTTCCCGTCCGTCGCCGGCCCCCACTGAATGCCTCCCAGTGGTCCACCCGCGCCCACGCGCGTCTGCCAGACAATCTCGCCCTTTTTGTCGGCATCGAGAGCCGTCATCACACCGGATTTCTGGCCCAGCAGCAGTGTGTGGCCCACCAGAATCGGCGCGGCGCCCAGGTCGTGATCCGGCCCGTTGGAATCCGGGCAGAGCGGGTTCTTCTTGTTACAGTCCGTGTTGTACGCGTCCCCCGCGGTCAGTTGTCGCGACCAGACGATGCGACCGTCATCCAGCGCCAGAGCCAGCAGAGAATCACTGTTTGCGCTCGGTGGATCGGAGTAGTTGTCGCCGGTCGGGACATAGACCACGCGGCGTGCCGCATCCACTGTCGCAGCCGCCCAGACGCCCGCGCCGGAGGGTCCCATCACCTTACGGCCGTTCCGGTTAACCGCCTGCGGACGCGCCGGTTCCGGAATCGTCCACGTCTTCCACAGCACCGTGCCATCCGCGGCATTCAGCGCCGTAACGCTGCCCCGGAAAGTGCAGCAGACTGAGTCCTTCCCCACCACTTCTTCATATGACGACGTGCCCACGTAAATGCGACCCTCGTGAAACACCGGCGTGGCGGTGACCATGGCGGCCGGATGTTCGTCGAGATGCCTCTGCCACAGAACCTTCCCGGTCTCCGGGTCAAGTGCGTAAAGGAACCCGGCTACATCTCCCGCCGCCGCCACGGCTTTTCCATTCACAATTCCGATGGAAACTCCCGTGCGGACCATGGCGCGAACCCTGGTCGTCCAGTAGGTACACCCGCTTCTTGCATTCAGGCTGAGGATGCTGCCGTCCTGCGCGCCGATATAGACTCGTCCATTCCAGACCGTCGGGTGGGACCGCACATTCGTCGTTCCCGGCAGCCCCACGGCCCAGAGAAGTTTCAACTTCGGGACGTCACTTGTACTCAGCCCGGCGGCTTCGCCTGTCTGGTAACGCCAGTTGGCTTCGCCCGGGCTCCAACCCGGCCATGCGGCCTTTCCGCCCGGCGCGGAGCAGGGCTGCGAACCCGCCGTCTCTGTGATGGCGGGAGCAACGCCAAGATACTTCGCGACCACGGCCCTTTCGCCTTCATTCAGCCCCGCTCCCTGCGCGCGCATCACGCCGCTGTCCAGTGCCCGCCGGATACTGTCGGCGGAGAGCTTCTTCAGCGCGGCAGTGGGCGGAATACGGCCCGCGGGGTGCTCATGGCAGGTCGCGCAGTGTTTGTTGAACAGCGTGAGCCCCGGTGGTTCGTCCGCCGCAAACAGGGCCGAAGCCGCAAGCAGGGCGCTGGCCGCCAGTTGCGGCCGCTTCATTGCTTCGCTCCCAGAATGTCCCTGATGGAGTAGTTTCCCTCATGGCAGGCATACTCGTAAATCGGGCCAGGTGTGGCGACAAACGGGTATTCCACAGTCCACGGCTTCTCCCATGTTGTCGGATCTTCCATGGTGGCCCGGTACAGGATTGTGGAGGGGTCGATGCGTGTGAATCGCTCGACAACATGGAGCTTCTCGCTCGCGCCCCGAAAGCGGATGCCGTCATTGAAATTCGTCGTATCCACCACCAGCGTTTTCCCTTCCCAGTGGCCAATCGAATCCCCCAGATACTGCCGCACATTCGGTGCGGCGTGGCTGCCATTGATGCGGATAATGCGCGCATCATGCACCATCTCCACCAGAATCATGACGGCGCCCGGCGTCTGCACAATCTGGTAGTTATTGTTGTAAAGCACCGGCAGCATCGGCGGGCCGGAAGTGGACCCGAACCCGACCAGGCAGCGTTCCGCCAGTGGTCGGTCCCGCACGCCGCCCTTCCGGATATTATTCAGCGCCGCGTTCCGCTGCCTGGCTTCCGGTTTCATCGGCGGCACGTGGCCATCCGGTGGATCTGCAATCAGCGACGTGCGCTTCTGCCCATCCACCCGCGCCAGTTCATTGCCCCGATCCACGAACAGCACGTTATAGCCCCCGGTCCCGTTCGAACCCGTGGCAGACAGCAGGGGCCCCTCGGATGCGCCATCCAGTTTGTTCAGTTCCTCCGCCGCCTTCTTTTCATAAACCTTCGCCTCCGCGTCTGTCAGCGTGGCCTTTGCCCCGGCGGGACGTTCCAAAGGCGTAATGGTCGCGTTGGTCCAGATACCCGTAAGGTCAGACTGTGCGCTGAGCAGTCCGGTACAGGCAAGCGTGATGGCGAGCGCGGCGAACGGGATTCGCATGACATTACTTCTTCTGTTCGTACGGCGCGCCGGTGTCACCCGATGAGCCAAGGAAGAGCTTGCGGCCATCCGGCAGCGAAATGTCCCGGCCATTGGCGCGGTTGGAACCGTCCTTCGATTGATAGCCTTCCACCACCACCGGCGTGCCGGGTGCGATGGTGTTCTTCGTAAACCCGCGCCGGAGCAGAACGTTCGGGCTGCCGGCCTCCACCATCCAGCTGGTGACTTTGCCCGAAGCGTCCCTCACGTCCACATGGATCCACGTATGCGGGTTAATGAGTTCCACCTTCGTTAAAACGCCTTCCAGATGAACCGGTTTATGGGCGTCGAACTCGGCCGCGAAAGCGTGATGCGCTTCCAGCGGCACTGCGGCCAGCAGCAGAGCGAGTATGAGTTTCATTTGGATTGATTGAATCCTCCGTACATCAGATCTTCCACGAATTCCACGCACTTGAATTCCGCCAGGCGCGCATTCTTTTCCACGTGCCGGTAAAGCGGCATGCGGATCGTCCAGGGGCGCGAGAAGACTTTCGGATCTTCAATCGTCGCCTGGTAGTCCATGACTTCGGGGCTCCGCAACGTGTAGCGTTCGGTTACGTGCAGCGCGTCGGAATGATAATTGCCGGCGCGGTCAAACCAGGTGCGCTCGTCAAGCCCCGTGACGTCAATCACAAGCGTCCTCCCTTCCCAGTGACCTGCGGACTGGCCCATCCAGGCATCCGCCGGGGCGGGGCCCGGGTCCTTCAGAAAGATGTTGCGGACCGCGCCCGCGAACTCGTAGGCGAAGAAAATCGCTTTTTCATTCTGGAAAATCTGAAACGGATGCGGCTGGTAAGTCGCGCGGGGGATGCCGGGCAGATAACAGCGGATCTCGGGGTCGAGAGCGAGCCGGTTTTTGAAATTCGCTTCCCGTTTGGCCCGCGCTTCCGGCAGGTAGGGAATGGTCCCTCCTTCCACAAAACTAATGCCTCCGGGTTCGGCCGCCGCCGCCCCCAGCGCTGTAACCAGGCCGGGCCGGGAAGGGTGCTCTTCGAGGTCCCAGTTTGCCGTATTGACCGCCTGCCAGATGCCATTCAGATTGGGTTTCCCCGCAATCAAAGCAGCCGGAGTCCCCGTTTGAGCGAACGCGATTGTGGACAAAAGCAGCGCGCCGGCGAGGGCGTGTTTCAGCATCTGTTGCATTGTTCCATCGGGGGGCGGGGGAGTCAAGCCGCTTCTCTCTTCATTTCTCTTGCTCTGGCGTACCACCCCATCAGCAGCGCCGTCGCCACACACGCCAACCCGATCCACCCCAGCAGGCCATCAAATCCCAGCGTCTCTTTCAAAACTCCGGCGCTGTAAATCATGATGGTGGCCGCGATTCCCCCCGTCATGTTCAGCAGCCCCGCCGCCAGTCCGAACTGGTTCACAGGCACCACTTCATAGGCCGCCGCGAAAGCGTTGGCGATCATCAGACCCGCGAAAAACCCGTAAAGCGCGGAGAACAATGTCGCCGCGCCCGGCGTGGTCGCGGCGAACGTCAGATAGCCAAACGGCGCGGCGAGAAGCAGTCCCGCCGCGGCCACCTGAAAACGTGCACCCAGTCGGTCCGCCAGATAGCTGCCCGCCACCACTCCCGCTCCGCAGGCCAATTGGACAAACACCGTCGCGCGAAAGCCGCTCTCCGTCATCGAAAGGTGGAATCTCTCCGCCAGGTGCGCCGGCAGCCACGCGTAGAAGATCCACAGCATCGCGCAATGCGCGAAGAAGGCGAGCGACAGAATCTGATAGCCACCCGACCGCGGCACCGCCATGGGGTTTCGCCCGTTCGTGTCCGCCACCGGCGCGGGCCTTGAAATCGGCAGCGCACGCATCAGGAACGCCGCATATACTGCCCCTCCGGTCGCCGCCAGCGCGCACGCCGCCCGCCACGTGAAGTGATCCGCCATGTAGCCGCCGTACCACCCCCCGGCGATGATCCCGAAAAGCTGCGCCGATTGGTGAATCCCCAATGCGCGGGACCGCGCCGCCGCCGCATAACTCTCCGCCAGAATGGCTGCGGCCGCCGGGTAGTAGAGCGCTTCGGTAACCCCCATCAGGGCGCGGAAAAACAGGAAGACCGGCACACTGTGGCTCAGCCCGCAGGCCAGCGTCGTCAGGCTCCACAGCACCATGCTGCCCGCGATCATGCGGTCGCGCCGCACCCGGTCCGCCAGCCACCCGGCCACTGGCATGGAAAGCGAATAGACCCACGTGAACACCGAACCAATCAGCCCGAGTTGCGCGCCGGTGAAATGAAGATCACGCCGCAGCGCCGGGTAAATGCTGAACACCATCTGGCGGTCCAGGTAATTCAGGGCCAGCGCCAGCCAGAGCAAGCCCAGCAGATGGTACTTCAGCAACGTGAGTCGAGGCACTTCAGGAATACCGCGCCAGCGCCTTCTCGTCGATCTCGATCCCCAGCCCCGGCCGGTTCGGAATCGCCAGCATCCCGTCCGCATCCAGCTTCCACGGGCTCGTCACCAGTTCGTCGATAAACGGCGAGCCCGTCAGATATTCCACAAGGTCCGTGTCCTGGAAAGCCGAGGCGAGTTGCAGATCGGCGGCCAATCCCACAGCGGTATTCCAGCCGTGCGGGATGAACCGGATGCCGTGATCGCGCGCCATTTGCGCAATGCGGCGCTCCTCGGAGATGCCGCCGCATTTCGTGACGTCGGGCTGCACAATATCGAAAGCCCCGGCTTCGAGCCACGGCTGAAACGTCTGGCGACGCGTCAGGACTTCGCCACCCGCGATCGGCACAGGCGAGCCCTGGCGCAGATTCACGTAGTCATTCAGCGCGTCCGGCTGCAGCGCCTCCTCGAACCAGTGGATATTGAAATCCGCCAGCATTTCCGCCGTGCGGAGCGCCCATTTGTAGTTATTCGGCCAGAAGGCGTCGGACGCGCCGGCATCCACCATCAGCAGGCAATCCGGCCCCACCGCCTCCCGCGCGGCGTCGACAATAGCTTCGTCCAGCGCCGTGTTGCGGCGTCCGAACGGCCCCCAGCCAATCTTGAACGCCCGAAAACCCTGTTCGCGGACCGGCCCGAGTTCCTCTTCCATCTCTTCCGGCTCCCGCATCAGCAGGGAGGCATACGGCAGAACCCGCTCCCGGTATCGGCCCCCCAGCAGACGTCCCACAGGCTGCCCCGTCGCCTTGCCCAGAATGTCCCAAAGGGCAATGTCGAGGCCGCTGATGGTATGGGTGATCGCGCCGCCGCGCCCCAGCCAGAACGTATTCTGGTGGAGCTTTTCGGTCACGCGTTCCGGCTCCAGCGCGTTTTCCCCCAGAAAGAGCGGGCGCAGTACGGAAAGCGAAGCGCGCACCAGTTCATCGCTGGTGAACACGCTGCCCCAGCCGGTCAGCCCTTCATCGGTCGTGACTTTGATCAGCGTATGGACGCAATCCTCGGGCTGCAGTTCATTCGACCAGCCGCCTTCCGGCGTGCGGCCACGGAGGCCAAAGGCCTGGACATCGCGGATTTTCATGATTTATGAGTTCCTTTGAAAAATTCGCGCCCGCGGAGTGAATGTGACACCCTCGTCGAGCGGAAAAACAGGGCGCGCGCAGCGCGTATGGCCCAGGCTCTTCAGATTGGCGCTGGAAGAACCGGGCGCGTCGATAGGGAGGATGAGTTCCGCTCCCTCATCGAACATATGGTGCTGGCAGTGCGGGGATTTGACGACCACGGAATCGAAGTGCGCCGGGTCCTGCCCCAGCGCATAGAACAGCGACCGGTCATAGAGGCTCACCGCCTGGCTGGTCACGGCCAGCGTATAGTTTTCATGCTGCAGCAGCGCCGTAGGCCCGCCGTCCCAGAGGCAGCCATGCGACTCGCTGCGGAAAATACCGTCATGCAGAATGCGAACCCGCACGTCGAGTTCAAGCGGCGTGAACCGTGCCCGATCCAGCGAACCGCCCAGCGGGACTCGTATGGTTGCGCCCACGCCCGCCGCAAAAGCCCGCTCCACCGCCGGCGCATCCACCAGCGGAATCAGCGCCGTGCGCCGGTAGCCCGTTTCGAGCAGCGCGCGCAGTATGGCGTTGCTGTCGCCGGATGCGCCGGAACTGGTCGCGTCCGCCGCGTCCACCAGCACCACCCGGCCCGTGGCCTCCGCAGCCGCGAGCACACTCTCCCGAAGTTCGGTCAGCGGCTGGTGCAGATGCTCCCGCATCTCCCAGAATTTCCGCGCGATCCGTACCGCCTCCGCTTCGGCGAGCGCGGGGTTGTTGTCCGTCACCAGCAGCACATTGCTGCGCAGGTCCGGAACGTCCGTGAACGGGTTGCCGATGAACATGCCGCCGGAGAGGCCCGCGGCCGAGTTTTCAAGCGCAATGCAGTCGTTCACACACTGGCCGAAAAGGCCGGTCGCCGTTTTGAGTTCGTTGCCTCGCACCAGGGCGGGGATGGGCACAACAGCGGTTACAGGGCGCACCTCGCCTGCCAGAATCCGCAGCAAAAGGCGCGCCGAACGCTGGCCGGTTTCAAAGAAATCGACGTGCGGATAGGTGTGGTAAAGCACCACGGCGTTCGAGTTCTCCACCATGCGATCAGTCAGAATGCCATGCAGGTCCAGCGAAGTGACCAGGGGGATGGACGCGCCCGTGATCTTGCGCGTCTCTTCCAGCAGGTAGCCCTCAATGTCGTGCTCGGTTTGGGACGCGAAAGCGCCATGCAGCGAGAAGTAAATGGCGTCGACGTCGCGGTGCTCGCGCACGGCATCCAGAAACTCCCTGCTGATCCGGTCGAAATCCGCGTCCGCCAGAGTGCCGCCCGAGGTGATGGCCCGGCAGGAATAGCCGGGGACCACCCGGATCGAGGCGGCCTGGTCAAAAACCTGAAGCGCGCCCCCCACTTCCGTGCCGATGCCCCGGTGCAGCGTCAGCATCTCGCCGCCCCGGGCAATCGCGAAGTCTTTGTAACGGCCCGGGACGGGGTTGAAGGATGAGATCTCCTGTTTGCATTCGTTGATGAGGATGCGAGGCATGCGGGACAGGGTGATTATATGCAATCCGCTTCAGCCGGCCCCGGAATATTACTGAGCACGACAAACAGGATTGTGTCATTTCTTCGTCAGTGTCACGCTATAGCCATGAAGACCTTATTGAGTTTCCTCAAAGAAGAAAATGGTCAGGATCTGATTGAATATACGCTTCTGATCGCGTTTATTGCGCTCGCTTCCGCCGCAATTTTCGTAAATGTCGGCGGTAGCGCTACTGCCATCTGGGGCGGCGCCAGCAACCAGCTCTCAAACGCGGCCGTTTCGGCCAGTTAGACCGGAGGCAGAGGGATATCGCGCGGGCCTCGCTCCGCCGATAAACTCGCGTACACTTTTTCAGCCCGCTGAATCTGGCCGCGAATCACTTCGGCAAGTTCGCCAAGCAGATCGCGACCCTGTTCGGCGGCGATTTCCACGTCCTTCCGAAGATGCGCGATGGCCGATTTGCGCAGCCCGGCGAGTTCCTGCTCAATCGCGGTCAGCCGCTCCCGGCCATCCCGGATCTGGCGTATCAGACGCAGAATCTCCGCGCTCGCGCTTTCCGTGGGTCCGGCGTCGCCTTCCCCGACCTCACCTGCATAATGGAACTCTTCGAGAATCCTCTGAAGAGCTTCGGCGTCGGCTGCCTGGTAAGCCCGGTTCGCCTCCGCCATGAAGCGCGTGCGGCGTTCCTGTTCCAGCGGATCGTCGGCCAGATCCGGATGAATGCGCCGCGCCGTGTTCCAGTACAGGAACTTCAGTTCCTTCGACGGAGTCGCGGTCTGTGTCGTGCCGGCTCCGCAACCGTCCCCGGCCTGCTCGCCGCAATGGCCAGGCTCATCCGCCAGGTGCGGATTCCGCAATGCCCGAAGCTCGCTGATTTTGCTGTTCCAGTCATCCAGTTCCGAGTAGAGCGCCCCCACCTCGCGAAGGTAGCGCACTTCCAGTTCCGCCAGCGCATGGCGCATATTGGCAAGTTCCAGTTCCTGGTCGGAGAGTGTGGTCAATAATGCCGCCAGTTCCTCGCGCTTGACGGCAAGTTCTTCGGCTTCGGGACGGAGTCTTCGGGTGAGCTGACCGGTCACTGAAAATGTTCAGTTCAGAAGAGATTGGAGCGGGAGACGGGGATCGAACCCGCAACCAACAGATTGGAAGTCTGTGACTCTACCATTGAGTTACTCCCGCTTCGGAGTGACTATCTGAATTGTAGCAATTCCCCCAGGCAAGATCCATCCGGCGGACGCTTCCTATAATTGAATGAAAGCTGATGGATAACTCCGCGGAAAGGCGCTTCCGGCCCCCGGTTTGGCAGCTGCCGAATCTGCTCAGCCTGGACGCCCCGGTGGTGGCGCTCGTCTGGCAGGGCTTTCTGGCCCGGGAATCGGGCCTGCCCCTGCGCCTCGCCGGTCGCGCCGTGCTCGCCCTCACCGTCTGGGCGATTTACCTGGGCGACCGCCTGCTCGACGCCCGCGACCCCTCAGCCGCTTGTGAAACCGCGCGCCATGCCTTCAGCCGCCGCCACGCCCGCCCCCTGTGGCTTCTCACCGGCATCGTGCTCCTGCTGGATTTCCTGCTGGTCTGTCTCGAACTGCGTCCCGCCGTCTTCCGCAACGGGCTCTGGCCCCTGGCCGCCGTGCTTCTCTACCTCGCAACCCTGCATTCGCGACGTCTGCGGATTCCCAAAGAACTCATCATTGCCATCCTCTTCACCGCGGGCACTTTTCTGATCGCCTGGACCGCCAGCCCGGACCCGTGGCATCAGCTGGGCCCTCCCGCCGCGGCCTTCTTCGGCCTGTGCCTGCTCAACCTGCTCGCCATTGAGCGCTGGGAGGCGCGGGAGCTCGAAAGCAGGGCGGGCCGGGACGCGCATCCCGCAACCGCCTGGTTCAACCGCTACTGGTTCGCGTGGGCCATGGCGCTTCTCGCCCTCTGCTGCCTGCGAAGCCGCGCCGCCGGGCCTTCGCGCTGGTTCCAGGCCGTGGGCCTCAGCGCCGCCGCCATGGTCGCTATCTGCCTCCCGGAACGCCGTTTGCCCATGGAGGTCCGCAGAACCCTCATCGATCTTGTCCTGCTCACACCCCTTCTGTTTTAACGGGCGCCCGGCAAAAGCCGCTCCGTCCGGCCGTCCCGCGCATTCCGCTCTTGCACGATTCTCAGCGCCTCAGTCAATCGCTCATCCCGCAGATTCCGCAGCAGTTGGTCCCAGTGCACCAGGCCATAGACGATCTTCTGCCCGTTGTCCGCAAGGTCGATCCCGCCATTCCAGATCTCCTCGTGAAAACCCCGGAATGATGGTGGCTTCACGTCTTTTGGAATGGCCTTCCCCGCCGAACCCAGCATCAGGAAAACCGCCGCGGACAACAGATGCAGCGCCTGTCGCATCAGGAAAAATCGGGCCAGCTGATACGCATCGGGCGGCTGGCCAAAGTACTCCGCAAGATACCTTCGTTCGTCCGCCTCGTTGGTCACTACGAAGTTGGCAACAACCCCCAGATCGAGGTAGCGGTCGTTCCGGAATGCCGCCATCCAGTCAATCAGCCAGGCGCGGCGGCCGTCGAACAGGATATTCTCCGGCTTCAGGTCCATGTGGCACGAAACCAGATCGTCATCCAGCCGGGGGTACACCGCGCAGATCTGTTCATAGCCACGGAAAACCTCCTCCACCTCCGCTTCCGGCAGCAGACTCGCCGTACGAAATCTCCAGATGAAAAACTTGTGCGCGGTGAC
Source organism: uncultured Acidobacteriia bacterium (assembly GCA_903900705.1). GTDB lineage: Bacteria > Acidobacteriota > Terriglobia > Bryobacterales > Bryobacteraceae > BOG-234. The sequence goes on along the minus strand of CAIUOG010000060.1, from coordinate 3,318 downwards.
GTAGTTGAACGTTTTGGGAAAAGCCGGCAGCCGGTGAAGTTCGCGCAACGTTGCGGGAAGCCGGACAAGCGCTTGTTCCCTCGGAAAAGGTACGTTTTCGATCCAGTCAATGATCGCGATCCCTTCCGCCTCGTTCGTATACAGAACACGCGGCGCGATCCCTGCTTCCGCCGCGGCCTTCATGCACGCAAAGATACGGGCCGGATCGTTCATCTCGTCGATCCGTGTCATGATCCGCAGCAGGTACGGTGCTCCCCGGACCACAATCCGGAGCACCAGATCCGAACTCAGGCCCCGCGTCATCCTGCAAATCTCATCGACCACCCTGGTGCCAAACGCCTCTTCCAGTCCTTGCGATACGGCGGCGCTCTTTTCCTGCGGGATCATGCGTTCATCGTACCCGTATTGAGCTGGCCCGGCCTAGTCGTAACTCCCTTCAATAAACCACCGCGCCGAATCGATCTCCTGAAACAGCCGGTAAAGTTCCCCGGCCTCCAGCGCCACATCCCATTCGTCCCGGTTCCACGCATCCTCCCGCCACCATTCCCCCGACGTCCGCCACGGGCCTTTGGCCATCACCACCCGCCCGTTGATGGTGGGCGAAACAATCCGCACCGGCTGCTGATTCACCACCAATACCTGGGCGTACCGGGGCGGCCGGAAACGCCGCAGACACAGGGACGGCGGTACGCCCGGCTTTTCCGCCGCCAGGACCGCCGGCCCCGGGGCAAAACTCCGCATGACAAAGCTGTCCGGGCGGTGCGTGTCGGAAAGCTCGGGGCTGCCCACCCGGTCATTCCCCACCAGATGTTTCACGCGCGCCACCGTCAGCTCCAACTTTTCCGGCTCGGGCGCGGTCGGCACAAACAACCCGTGCTGCGTGCGCCGGGGTTTGACCGGCTCGGCCGCCAGATGGACCTTCAGCACCGGCGCCACCGGCGGCCGTCCGTTCAGGTCCAGTTGCAGCATGCGGAGAAACGCCTTGGCATCCAGCATCGGCACCGGCAGCCGCAGCGCGGTCTCATGCGTCAGCCCGTTTTCGAGCGATAACGCCAGCCGCAGTTCGTTGGTCGCCAGGGCGCGGTGCTGCAGGCGGGAGCAGATGCCGTTGATTAAGTCATTCAGAATGAAAGCCAAAGGTTCCAGAAGTTCAACCGGATACTCCAGCTCGGTTTCCGCCTCGAATTCAAGCGGATCCACAATTTCCCGCAGCCTTCGATACCCATGCCCCGCCGCCAGCCGCTGCAGCTCAATGCCTTCCTCACCCAGCCGGGCCGCCACGCCCAGGGGCGGGAGTTTGGCGAAATCCCCAAACGTCCGCACCCCCCAGAGGTGAAGCAGTTCAGCAATATCCGGGCTCCCGCCCAGCAGATTCACCGGCAGTTTCGCCAGCGCCGCCGACTCCTGGCCCCTCTCGATCACCGTGATGCCCCTGTACCCCCGCGCCGCATGCACCGCGGCGTCCGGATTCGGCGCAATCGCAATGTTCGCGGGCACGCCAACGCGCCTCGCGATCTCCCGCGCCAGCGCGGCCGGGGGGCCGTGGAGCGCTTCCAGTCCGCGTACGTCGAAAACCACCGTATCCGGCGAGGTTTCTTCAATGTGCGGCGAGAACCCCCGCGCGCATTCCAGCAGCAACGGCAGATTTCCCGGGCCGTGCAGGCAGGCATATTGTGTGGGCTGAACCGCCATCAGCGCACCGCCGTGAATTCAGCCGTCTGCGAGCGGAAGTGTTTGCGGGATTCCGCCTCCGTGCCAAGCCCCCGCAGCAGTCGCCCCACCCACACCGGCCCCTTACGCCGCAGTTCCAGTTGCAGCGCGGAGCACGAACGCGCGTTGATCGCGCGTTCCACCGCCACCAGCGCCGCTCCCGTACGCTCGGCGGCATGGCGAAGCCGGAACCAGGACGCGAGCGGAATCCGCCGCGCCTCCTTGTCCGGGGTGTCGCCAAGGTCCAGTACAATCAGCCCGAAGCCGCCCGACTGCAGCAGCAGATCCACCGCTTTCAGCGCGTATTCCGTCTTGTGGTCACAGTTCACCCAGAGGATGCGCGCCAGGTCCGCGCCGGTTTCCTGGGCGGATCGGGGGTCAAAAACACCAGCGGCGTCAATCCACGCGCAGCATTCGCCGTGGCGCGTCGCCTGGCTGAGCAGGGCAAACAAAAGCGCGGTCCGACCGCTCGATTCCGGACCGGAGATTTCCGTGAGCGTTCCCCGGGGAATGCCGCCCGAGGTCAGTCGATCAATCGCCTCAATCCCGGTGGGGATCGACGCCGCTTCCCGCTTTCGTATGTCCAGCTTCTGTATGTCCAGCGAGCTTTCGAAGCGTGCTTCGATTTCCGCCCGGAGCTGGAGAAGTGCCGCGCCCATATTCGCCCTTTGTTCGCCCCTGAGACTCTACTTTTGCAGATTTCCCGGGCGGGCGCAAGTGGGTTTGCGGGGGTTTTTGAAGCGGGCTTTTTGGAAACTTTACGCGGCGTCCTGTCCGGCCCGGAGCAGGGCGCGCCAGTCGATCCATTCCGCACTGGCCGCCGTCGCCTTGATCATTTCGCGCTCCCGGTGCTCTCTCTCTTTTTCCTGTTCGCGCATGCGGGCAATGGCGGCGTCCAGTTCCAGAAAGCGTTCCCGGTCCGCCCAGCCGGAGTAATCCATGTAACCGCCCAGCGAACGCCACGGGCCGGGAGGGAGTTTTGTTGCGGGAAGTGCCGCCGCCGGTTCCGGCCTCTCGGGATCTTCGCTGCCGTCGTTCGCTCTCGCTTCACACCGGGCGGCGAAGCTCTTCTGCCGGTTCCGCGGCCCGCGACGCTCCGTGAGTCCTCCGACGATTGTCATCAGTGACGACTGATCCATCATCTTCACTTGCATATTCATTTCCAGTCCTCCGTGCGAAACGTTGAAAAGTTAACGTAGCTCATAGTTAACATTTGCGGATTACAGTGACAAGGCTGGAAAACGGTAGTGGTCGGAATATCACCAAAGTGAGTATTCGAAATGTAGTGTTTTGAGGCCGGTTTTCAGCCCGCTGAACCACGCAGATACCGGTTCGACTCCGCGCAAATATGGAGAGCGGAAACGCCGCGGCACGAAGGGGAGGTGAACGCGCACAAAGGACTTATCTTCTGCTGAATATCCATCCCGGAGACTCGTAACAGTCGGCGCAACCCCTCGTCGTCGTCCAGCAAAGCTCGGCTTCAGGCGGCACGAACCCCTACTTTTCGCTCTCCATCGTAATCGCCCCCACCCGGTCATAAACCCACTTCGCGGGATTATGGTGCTGCGCCGAAAACGTCCCCACCAGCTTGCCGTCCTTCAGTTCCAG
>CAIUOG010000059.1 GCA_903900705.1 uncultured Acidobacteriia bacterium | reverse complement strand
GTCAGATCTTGCTACGATCTTAAATAAAGACTCATGAATCTGCCGTGCAGGACCCTTCTCGTGCTCATTACCTTAACACTGTGGGCATCGCTGTCGTCCCTGGGCCAAACGACCACTCCAGCAGCGACTCAAAAGACGGATTCCACCCCGGTTCAGGGTTCTTCCGCAGCTGTCACGCCGACGCCGGGCGCCGCGGCAAAATCGGACGTTGAAGCGCTCAAAGTGCCTGCCGTGGTTGTGCCTGCCGGGGTTGTGCCTGCCGGGGTTTCGCCTGCCGTGGTTTCGCCTGCCGTGGTTCCCGCGCCCGCTGCACCCGAACCGATGGTCGCAGGCGAGGCGCCGGCAAAGCCCCGAGCCGTGAAAGGGAAGAAGGGCGAGGCGAACTCGCCGCCGCCTCCCGCGGAATCCGATGATGCCCCCTATGTGATTGGCTCTCTGGATCTGCTCGATGTTCAGGTCTGGAACGACGCCAAACTCAGCGGTTACCGCGATGTCCGCCCGGATGGCGTGATCAGCATGCCGCTGATCGGGGAAATCAAGGCGGACGGACTCACCGTGCCGCAACTGACTTCCGTGATCAAAGGGAAGCTGCGCGAGACCGTGATGGAGGATCCGGAAGTCACGATTCAGGTGGCCCGGATCAACAGTAAGAAATACACGATCTTCGGGGGCTGCGCCCGTCAGGGAGAGTTCCCGCTGGTCGGCCCGACGACCGTCCTCGACGCTTTCGCAAACTGCGGCGGCTTCAAGGACTTCGCCAACCTCAAGAAAATCTACATCCTGCGCGGAACCCAGCGCTTCCCCTTCAACTACAAAGACGTCAGCCAGGGAAAGCATATGGAGCAGAACATCCGGCTGCATAACGGCGACCGGATCTTTGTTCCCGAATAGAAATTTGTTTCTGCATATTGGACTGAAAGACGCATGACAGCAACAGCATCCGGAACTGGTTATATCGCGATTTCCCGCCGCCCGCTTGACCTCGAGGATTACATCGACGTCGCCCGGCGTCATGTCGCGTGGATTGTCGGCCCCTTGTTCATGGGTCTGGTGGTATCGATTGCGGTCGCGTTCCTGTTACCGAACGTGTACCGGTCGGAAGCGGTGATTCAGATTACGCCGGCGCAGATTTCCGAAGATCTGATCAAAAATACGGGCAATCAGCTGCTGACGGACCGGATTATTCAGATGGAAGGCGCGATTCTGAGCCGCACCAGTCTGTCGAACCTGATTCAGTCTGCCGATCTGAATCTCTACCCACAGGACCGCGCCAAGCTTCCTATCGAAGATGTCATCGAAGCGATGAAGTCGAAAGATCTCAAAATCGACATCACCAACGCGGCCATTGCGGGAAAACACGCGTCGGCTTTCAAGATCAGCTTCCAGTACGTGAATCGCTTCAAAGCGCAACAAACCGTGCAGAAGCTCATTACCCGGTTTATCGACGAAAACCAGAACACGCAGCGCACCCAGCAGACCCTGCTGCATGACTTCTTCGGCGACGAACTCGCCCAGGCGAAAGCTAACCTCGAAAAAGCGAATGAAGAACTGACGAAGTTCCGCACCGAGAATCAGGGACGCCTGCCGGAACAGAGCCAGATGAACCTCACGACTCTGCAGTCTCTGCAGAATCAGGTCAACGGGATCAACGATCAGCTGAATCGTCTGGCACAGGAACGCGTGCAGCTGGAGGCGCACCTCTCCACGCTCAAAAGTCAGCTCGATCTCACCACCATGATGTCGCAGGAACCGGAAGCGCTGCCGAACAGCCCGATGGCGAAGCAGAACATCGAACTCGAAACGTTGAACCGTCAGATCGAAGGTGGCGAGTCCAATCTGGCGCTGCTGCTGCAGTCCTATAAAGAAACCTATCCGGACATTCGCGATCTGAAAAAGCGCCTCGGCGTTCTGAAGCGGCAGCGGGACGACCTGAAGGCGAAACAGGAGCGGGAACTGGCCGACGAAGCAGCCAAGCCCAAGACTCCCGCCCGGAAGGCCACCAACTTCCAGTTCGCCCAGTCCCAGACCGCGCTGCAGGGCCAGATTGACGGCACCAACGCTCTGCTCAAGACGAATGACTCCGACCGGGTTTACAAATTGAAGGAGCAGGAAAAGATCACCAAGCAGATTGAGGAGTATCGAAACCGGCTGGTGGGAACGTCCGCCATCGAAGCGAAATCCGTCGACCTGCTCCGAGATCAGGCCAATGCGGCCGAGAAGTACCAGACCATGCTGCGCAAGCAGGAACTGACGGCGCAGAACGGCGATCTGATTCAGCGCAAGGCCGGCGAAGCCCTGGACGTGCTCGATCCCGCCTCCCTGCCGACCACCCCGTCCAGCCCGAACCGGTGGATGATCGTCGGCGGGGGCGTCGCCCTTTCCTTCTTCCTTGGTCTGGCTCTCGCCGGCGTTCAGGAGGCCAAGGACACGTCGCTCAAAAATCTGAAGGACGTGCGCGCTTATACAAATCTTCCCGTTCTCTGCAGCATTCCGCTGCTCGAGAACACTCTGTTGTTGAAGCGCAAGAAGCGTATCACCTATCTGGCGTGGTCAGCCGCGGTGATTGTTGGCATTATCGCGATCTGTTCCGCTTTGTTCTACTACTATTCGTATACCGTTAACCAGTAAAGTCTTTTAGAAAAGAAATTCAAAAATGAGCCGAGTGCACGACGCCCTTCGACGGGCGGAACAACTATTGGAATCGCCTTCGTCCGACGATGCTCAGGACGCGGAACGGGGCGCGTCGCCCGACGCCCGGTCGCTTGTCGTTTCCGAAGAAGGTTCGCTGGCGGAGAACGAGAGCTATTTCGAGGTTCCCGCGCCCACCACGCTCTCTGCCGGACTGACCCGTCCGGAAGGGAAGGGTATTCAGGTCGACTGGCGGAACTTCCTTTCCAAGTGCAAGGTGATTCCGTTTCACCCCGCGCCCGAAGCTCACCTGATCGATATTGAGCGCCCGCACGAAGTTCCCGGCGAAGAGTTCCGCAGTCTGCGTACCCGCCTGAACCACATGCAGAGCCAGCAGGATCTGCATTCCATCGTCGTCACCAGCGCCTCCCCGGCGGAAGGCAAGACCTTCAGCGCCATCAACCTCGCTCTCGCGCAGGCGCAGCTGGAATTGCCCGTTCTGATTGCCGACCTCGATCTTCGCCGCCCCGTGGTCCACAACATGTTCCAGTGTGAAAAATCGCCGGGTTTTTCAGACTTCCTGCTCGCCGAACGGCCTCTTGAAGAGTGCGTCCGGCGCATCGAAGGCACCAACCTCTACTTCATGCCCGCCGGCACGCAGGTGAAGAATCCCCTGGAACTGCTCAACATGCGCCAGGTGAAGTACACCATTGACGCGTTCCGCAAGGTCTTCAACTGGGTGATTCTGGATACGCCGCCGCTGCTGTTCTCGGCGGACGCCAACCTGCTGGCTACCCTGACGGACGGCACGCTGATTGTGGTCCGCATCGGCTCCACCACGTACGATAACGTCATCCGCGCCATGCAGTCCCTCTGCGAAAACAACGTGCTGGGCATTGTGGCGAACGGCGCGCGCGCCGGCGAACTTTACAGCAAGTACACGTATTACTACACCAAGGCCGAGCATGGTCCCGGCGAGGGTGGCGAAGAAGCCGCCGAAGCTTAATCCGGTCCGCGGCGGGTGTCCCTTCCCGGGCCGCCCGCCCGCTACCAGCCGTGTCGTGTCCGGGTGACCGTCAGGTGACCCAGATGATGATCCCCATGCCAGGCGTAAAGCGCCAGGTTCTTCTCCAGCGTCACCAGCCCGATCTCCGGGTGCCGGAACGTCTTCTTCCACTCCGTTTCGCTCAGTCCCCGCAGCAGATTCACCCAGCGTTCGTGCAGACACGCCAGCAGGCACAGTGACGTTTCCACCGGCGTGGACGCCACGTCCGGCAGCGTCGCCCAGGCCGCTTCATCATAGGGCTTAATCAGGGGCTCATCTTCCGTCAGCGCGAGTCGGTACCGGACATAGCTGTTCATGTGGCTATCGGGAACGTGGTGGATCACCTGCCGCAGCGTCCAGCCACCCTCACGATAAGGCGTTTCCAGCTGTGCTTCGGTCAGTCCCTCCGCCGCTGCGCGCAGTCGCGCGGGCAGGCTGGCGATGATCCCGATATACCTCTCCCTGTCCTCCGGCGTCACGGTTTCCGGCCAGGAGAACCGTCCGATGGGGAAGCGAAGATCTTCATGAATTGATTCCGGGCTCACAGCGTTTCTCCGTTGATCAGGTCTTCAGGCGTTTCCCGCTTCCGCACCACGCGCCACTCGCCGCCTTCCACCAGCACTTCCGCCGGGCGCGGACGGGAATTGTAGTTCGATGCCTGCACGAAGCCGTAAGCGCCGGCGGACGCAATCGCCAGAAAATCGCCCTGGCGCGGCGCGGTCAGGGAGCGGTCTCTTGCCAGAAAGTCGCCGGTCTCGCAAACCGGACCCACCACGTCGGCCACAATCTCCAGGCCGGCCTCCCGCCGCAGCGGCAGTATTTCGTGGTGGGCTTTGTAAAGCGCCGGGCGGATCAGGTCGTTCATCGCCGCATCCACAATCACGAACTCCTTCGCCGGGCTCTGCTTGCGGTAAAGTACCTTCGTCAGCAGCACCCCCGCGTTGCCCACAATCGACCGGCCCGGTTCCACCATCACGGTCAGCCCCGCGCCTTCCAGTCGCCCGCGCAGCGCTGCGATGAACTCGCCAATTCCGGGCGCGTTGTCCGCTTCCTGATACGCGATGCCCAGGCCACCGCCCAGGTCGACGTGGTCGATCCCGTGCCCCTCCGCCCGCAGCCGTTCGATCAGATCGAGAACCTTCCCGGCGGCTTCCAGAATCGGCGCATAGTCCAGAATCTGGGAACCGATATGGCAGCTCACGCCGGAAGCGCGCAGATTGGTGAAGGCGCGGGCGCGGCCATAAACGGCCGGGGCGTCGGCGATATCGATGCCGAACTTGTGATCGCGCAGACCTGTACTGATGTAGGGGTGCGTCACGGCATCCACGTCCGGATTCACCCGCAGGGAGAACCGCGCCGTAACGCCCAGTCGGCCCGCCACCGCGTCGATCTCCGCCAGTTCCCCTTCGGACTCGCAGTTGAAGTTGCAGATGCCGCTCCGCAGCGCGAATTCGATCTCTTCCGAGGTCTTCCCCACGCCGGAAAAGACGACGCGGGCCGGGTCGCCACCGGCTTTCAGCACGCGGTACAGTTCGCCGCCCGAAACGATATCGAAGCCGCAACCCTCCTTCGCCAGCAGAGCGAGCACCGCCAGCGTGGAGTTCGCTTTCACCGCGTAGCAAATCACATGCGGAATGCCGGAAAGCGCCGTATGGTAGGCCCGGTAGGCCCCCAGAATGGCAGCCGAAGAATACACATAGCAGGGTGTGCCGGTCGCGCGCGCAATCTCGTCAAGACCAGTCTGTTCACAGAGTAGTTGTTCGTTTTCGTAGTGGAACATTTCGTTAATGCCGTTATGGCTGGATGCGCATCACGATCAGCGTCTGATCATCAAAGCGTTCGGTATGAAACCGGTCGAGGCTGGCGAAGATTTCCTGAACGATTTCCGCGGTCGTACGCCGGCAGCAGCCCTGCAGCACCTGTCCCAGGCGGCCTTCACCATACTCTTCGCCCGCCTCGTTCAGATGATCGGAAACGCCGTCGGAGAAAAGGACCACCAGGTCGCCCGCTTTCGCTTCGAACGTCTTTTCCTCATACTCCCGGTCCGGCAGCAGCCCCAGCGGTACGCCTTCCACGCGAGCCTTCAGAATCTCCCCGTCCCGGCAGATCATGGGCGGGGAACCGCCGGCATTGGCCATCGTAAACGTTCTGTTCTCCGGGCGCCAGAGCAGCACCAGCAGCGTAACGTAGCGGCCTTCCACCTTGCGCTGCACCAGCGCATCGTTGAGGGACTTCATCAGGCCGGCGGGCCGCAGTCGCCGTGGCACCAGGGTCCGCATCAGGCCGTTCACCATCGCGCCGTAGAGCGCCGCCGCCGCGCCCTTGCCGCTCGAATCGCCAAAGGCGATGGCGACATCGGAACCCGCAAGCGGGAAGAAATCGTAGAGGTCGCCCGAGATCTGCCGGGCGGGGCGCAGGCCGATCGCGATATCGAGCCCGGCAATCTCCGGCGCCTCCTGCGGCAGCAGCACCGTCTGCAGTTCGAAAGCGGCCTGCAGGTCGTGCTGCATTTTCCGCTCCCGCTCGCCAATCTCCTGGTACAGGCGGGCATTCTCCACAGCAATCGCCACCGAGGGCGCCAGCATGTTCAGCGTCCGGGAATGGTCGTCCGTAAAGTAGCCGATCCGCTCGCTTTCAAGGTCCATCACGCCGATTACCCGATGCCCCACAATCAGCGGCACCGCGATTTCAGACCGGATGTCCGGGTGCGAAGCAATGTAGCGCGGGTCCGTCCCGGTATCATGCACGCGTACGATCTCGCGCGACGTGGCCGCTGCTCCGGTGATGCCTTTGCCGAGCGGGATGTTGTCGATGTTCACCCGTTCGTCGTAACGCATGCTGAAGCGGTGCCGCAGCGTTTTCTGCTCGGCGTCCACCAGCAGGATGCTGAACGCGTCGTAGTTGATCAGGCCTCGCACGCTGGCCGCGATTTTTGAAAGCAGTTCGTCGATTTCGAGAATCGAGGAAAACTCCTGCGAGATGCGGGAGAGCGTCCGGATCGTACGATACTGGCGCTCGGCGCGGCGGTACAGTTGCGCGTTATCAATCGCGGCGGCCACACGCCCCGCAATCAGCTTCAGCATCGCGCGGTCGTAATCGCGGAAGGCTCCCAACTGCGAAGACTGCACATCAATCACGCCCACCAGCCGGTTGCGCGCAATCATCGGCACGGAGAGCTCGCTGTGGACCACGTCAGACGTCGCCAGGTACCGGTCGTCCTTGCTTACATCCGGCACCAGCACCGGCTCACGCAGGGAAGCCGCCAGGCCCACGAGGCCCTCGCCCAGCGGGATCGAAAGGTTGCGAACCACTTCTTCCCGGTGGCCGACGGCATAGCGAATCCGCAGGTCACGCCGCTTCTCGTTGTGGAGCAGGATGGCGAACAGGTCCCACGGCACGACGCGGCGCACAATGCCCGCGACGCTGGTGAGCAACTCATCCAGATCCAGGGTTTCGGAGGTGACATCCGAAACCTCCAGCAGGAAATCGAGCAGGTCACTACGTTCGCGGAACCGGACAGGCGGTTTTACGCGAGGGGCCATGGTTTTATGCGAGCCGCCATGTCAGGCCGCGGTGGCCTCAACGATTTTCACGCTCGAACTCGACCCGATGCGGGTCGCGCCGGCCGCCGCCATGGCGCGCAGGTCTTCCAGCGTCCGGACGCCTCCCGAAGCCTTCACGCCAAGGTCCGGCCCCACGGTTTTGCGCATCAGTGCGATGTCTTCCACCGTCGCGCCGGATTTGCTGAAGCCTGTCGAGGTCTTGACGAAATCCGCGCCCGCCTCTTTGGCAATCTCGCACGCGATGACCTTCTGCGCATCCGTCAGCAGGCACGTTTCGATGATCACTTTGACGATCGCGCCCTTTTCGTGACTGGCATTGACCACCGCGCGGATGTCGGAGGCCACCACTTCGTCCTCACGGGCCTTGAGCGCGCCGATATTGATCACCATGTCGATTTCCTGCGCGCCGTCCGCAATGGCGCCCAGCGTTTCGGCCACCTTGGCGGCCGTGCTGGCCGCTCCCAGAGGAAACCCGACCGTGGCGCAGACCTTCACCGGGGAGCCCTTCAGTTCCGCCGCCACCAGGGAAATCCAGCACGTATTGACACAGACGCTCGCGAACTCGAAACGAAGCGCTTCCGCGCAAACCTGGCGCACCTCGCTTCTGACGGCGTCCGGCCTTAGAATGGTGTGGTCGATGAGCTGCGCGACTTTACGATCAAAATTCATGGTTTGAGGGCCGAAATGAGCCGGAACCCTTACCGTAACATATCGACGGGGAGAGAAATTCGCCCGGCGGACCATCCGATCCGGCGTCGGTTTCGTAAGTTCCAATGACATGCGTCCAACCACATTGAGTAAACAGATGAAGAAACTGCGCCGGACGACCGTTCTGTACCTGGCCACCCTGGGTTGTGTGAGCGGGGGTGCGGTGAGCGTGTTGTCCGCGCACCCAATGGGAAACCTGAGCGTGAATCACTATGCGCGGCTGGAACCGGGCGCGAAAACCCTCGCCGTGACTTATGTGCTGGATCTTGCCGAGATTCCGACGTTCGAACTGACCCAAAGCTGGGGCGTTCCGAAGGATGCCCCCAGGGATCTGCTGCGGTCGAAAGCGGCGGAACAGGCAAAGACATGGGTCGCGGCACTCACCTTCAACGAAGGCGGAAAGCGCCTCCGGCCGGTGATCGAAAGCACGGAGTTGGCGGTGCTGGACGGGGCGGGGAATCTGCCGGTCTTTCGCATCACCACAAAGCTCACCGTGCCTGCCGCCGGCGGCCGTGTGGAATATGAGGACGGGAACTATCCGACGCGTGCCGGCTGGCGCGAGATTGTGATCCGTCCCGGCGCCGGGGCCGCGGTGTCCAGGGCGTCAAAGGGCGACGTCGATCTGAGTTCGGCTCTGACCGCCTATCCGCAGGATCCGGCGAAGGCGCCCCCGCAGGATACGAAAGCGTGGTTTGAATGGACGCCGGCCTCCGGACCTGTCTCTCAGTTGCGTAAGCCGGTCGTGGAGGAAGTCGTTCCCGCGCCGGCCATCGCTCCCCCTGCGCCAGGGTATGACGTGCGGCCTCCCGAAGCGAAATCCGGCGGAGCGGTGACCCGGAATGATGAGATCTCCCGGATTCTGCGGATGAAAGAGATTTCCGGGCCGCTGCTGTTCACACTGCTCGGACTGGCGTTCTGGTTTGGCGCGCTGCACGCGCTCGAACCCGGGCATGGCAAAACCATGGTGGCTGCTTACCTGGTGGGCGAGCGCGGGAACGCGAAACATGCCGTGATTCTGGGCAGCATGGTGACGTTCACCCATACCGTGAGCGTGTTTCTGCTGGGGCTCGCCACCATGTTCCTCTCCCGCTATGTCATGCCGGACAAGATCTCGAAGGTGCTGGGCGTGATCTCCGGTCTGACGATTGTCTGGATTGGCGGCGCGATGCTGTGGCGGCGGTTGCATGGCCTGAGCCATGGCCACCATCACCATCGTCATGACCATCACGGGCATGATCATGATCACGGCCATCATCATCACGATCACCACCATCATGACCACCACCACCATGACCACCACCACCATGACCACCATCACGATCACAGCCACGCCCATTCCCACGGCGGTCTGACGCACACGCACGACGGCCATACGCATTCGCATGTCCCCGAGGGCGGCATTTCCATCGGCGGCCTGATCGCTCTCGGGGCGAGTGGCGGCCTGGTGCCGTGTCCCTCCGCGCTGATCCTGTTATTGAGCGCGATTTCAATCGGCCGCGTGGGCCTCGGCATGGTTCTGCTGGTCGCGTTCAGCCTTGGCCTGGCGATTGTGCTGACCGCGACGGGACTGCTGGTGGTCTACGCGAAGAACCTGCTGCCGGAGCGCAAAGGCGGACACCAGAACGCATTTTTCCGCTACATGCCGGTGGTGTCGGCAACCGTGATTCTGGTGATCGGCGTGGTGATGACCAGCGTCTCCATGGGCTGGATTCCGGCCGGCCGGTTTATCTGATTCGGGGTTATTCCAGTTGTGGCTATGCTCCCGCTGCTCCGGCGCACTCTGGAGGAACGCCGGAAGCAGGGGAGCGGCTAAAACTACTTCACCGGCTGCGCGCAGTGGGCGCAGCGCTTCGCGTCGAGGGGAATTTCGCTCAGGCACTCGCCGCACTTCTTTGTCGTCGGGTCTGCCGGGGGCTCTTTACGCGCCCGCGAAACCATCGCGTTAATCGGCAGCACCACCATGTAATACACGGCCGCCGCCACAATCACAAACGAGATCACGGCGTTCAGGAAATCACCCACCAGGATCTTGCTGCCGTTCACCTCGAACAGAATGGACGAAAAGTCCGGCTTGCCCGCCACCGCCGCGATCAGCGGAGTCAGCAGGTCTTTCGTGAAGGCCGTGACCACACCCCCGAAAGCACCGCCCACCACAACGCCCACCGCAAGGTCAACCACATTACCGCGTAGTAAAAACTGTTTGAATCCGCCTGCCATAATTGCTCTCCGTTTCGACTGCTAAGAGTGACTGTATGCTCGCGCACTAAAGCTTGTCAAGAAAGCCGTGTAAGCGCTCCATCGCAGGCTCTAATATCGTCCGGTCCGCGGCATAACAAATACGGATGGAGCCTTCTCCACCGGCCCCGAATGCAACGCCCGGAGCAAGTCCCACGCGGGTTTCCGTGAGTAACCCGCGGCAGAATGCAAACGAATCATTTAGTCCGTCAATTTTCGGAAATAAATAAAATGCGCCTTCCGGGCGGGGTACGGTAACGCGCGGCATCCGGCTCAATGCATCCATGCAGAAATCGCGGTTTGCTTTGAGTCTTTGCAGCATGGCGCGGATCTCCGGTTCGCCATCGGCCAGGGCTGTTTCCGCAGCCTTCTGCGTAAAGCTGGGCGCGTGGGAAATGATGAACTCGTTGAGCTGCGTCGCCTTGGCCGCGAGGTCCGCGCGGGCGATTACCCAGCCGATGCGCCAGCCCGTCATGCAGTAGCTCTTGCTGAAGGAGTGCACCACAATCACGGCGTCATCCCGCGTCGCCTTGCGCAGAATCGAAGGCACCGGCGTGCCGGGCTCTTCCGTCTCATACCAAAGCCGGTCATAGACCTCATCGGCCAGCAGCCAGAGCCCGTGCCGGCGGCAGAACTCCAGCAGCCGTGTCTGGTCCTCATCCGTCGCCACCCAGCCCAGCGGATTGGAGGGAGACGTATAGACCAGCAGCTTTGTCTTCCCGCTTACCGCCGCTTCCAGCGCCGCCCAGTCGATCTCATAGCGTTCGCCCACCAGCGGATGCGGAATCTCCACCGGCTTCGCGTTCGACATGGCGACAATCGACGCGCCGTTCGGCCACGCGGGCGTCAGCACGATCGCTTCATCGCCGGGGTCCAGCACGCAGCGGATCACCACGTTGAGCGCCTGCACGCCGGAGGCGGTGACCACGATCTCTTTGCGCGGGTCCAGCGTGACGCCCTGTGTGCGCGCATAGTGCGCCGCCAGCGCCTCCCGCAGCGACAGCAGGCCGGCATTCTCCGTGTAAAACGTGTAGCCGTTCCGCAGCGCGGCCGCGGCGGCATCTTTGATGTAGTCCGGCGTGGGCTGGTTCGATTCCCCGAAATAGAGCTTCAGCACGCCCTCCATCCGGAATGCGATTTCCGCCAGTTCCCGGATGCGCGAGTGCGGAACGGCCTGGACGGAATCGGCCAGCGAGGGGGATTTCAGAATTGTGGACGCCACACACGCATTTTCGCATTGAAACTGTGCTGCGCGCCGCACATGTGTGAGGCGGCGTGGCGGGCGAGCCGGCATCCCGCTATGGAAATACGCCACTTAAACGCTGGCCGCAACCGTGCCGCTTCCGTAGTCATGACAAGTTTTCGTCCGCAATCCGGCATGATTTCCGTCACGGTTCACACGGGCCTGATCGCCCTGCTGCTGCTTGCTTCGAAGCAGGTGGCCCCGCCTGCCGCGCGTCTCAATACCGCCGGCCTGACGCCCCTGTTTGCCCCGTACCTGCCCAAGCCTCTCGCGGTGCATTTCGATGCGCCTGGCGGTGGTGGCGGCATGCGCCAAAACACGTCCGCCACGGCCGGTCATCTGCCGAAGGTCGCGCCCAGGCAGTTCGTGCCGCCCACGCTGGAGCTTCTCAATCCGCATCCGAAGCTCGCGATGGAAATGAGTATCGAAGCACCTCCCGACGCTCTGTTGCCGGATCGTCCGCTGTCGAACCTGGGCGATCCCCTGAGCAAGCTCATGAGCGGCAGTGGCGGTCGGGGCGGGCCGCTGGGCATTGGCGATGGAGACGGCACTGGAGTCGGTAATCGGCACGGTCCCGGCGCCGGCCCGGGCAATGGCGGCATCGGCGCCGTCTACCGGCCCGGTGGCGGCGTGACGGCCCCGGTGTTACTGCGCAAGGTGGATCCCGAGTTCAGCGACGAAGCCCGCCGCGCGAAGTATTCCGGCACCGTGACCCTGCGGGCGGACATCGATTCCACCGGTCACCCGCGCAATATCCGCATCGTGCACAGCCTCGGGATGGGGCTTGACGAGAAGGCCGTGGACGCCGTCACGCAGTGGTATTTCCGCGCGGGCACGAAGGACGGGAGACCGGTGGCGGTCTCCGCGCTGATCGACGTGATGTTTCACCTGCTTTAGCTGGTCCGCTCTAGCGGTCCGCGATGGTTCTGCGCAGTGCCTGGGCACTGCCGTACTGCGGGTCGGAAGGCCGGATCGTATCGAGCATCACGCGCGCATCGGCATATTTGCCCAGCTGCGCCAGCGCCGAGGCGAGGAAGTAGGTGGCGGGCGTGGAGGGTTCCAGGGCCAGCGCATTGCGAAACGCCGTTTCGGCGCGCGCGGGATTGTTGGTGAGCAGGAAAAAGCGCCCGGCGGCAAACTGCTGCGAGGCATCATCGGTATTGAACTCGGCCCGGCCCGCGTAGAGTTCTTTGGCCTTGTTGAAACGCACGCCGTCTTCGCCCGGCAGGTCACGGATGCCGATGGAGGCAAGCGAAACCGCCGCCGCCAGGCGCACCGTCGCGGCGCCGTCGTTGAGAGCCGCCACCAGGGCCTGCGCGGCCGCGGATTTGTTCGCGCCCCCGCCGGCGAGCCCCAGCGCCGCCTCCACGCGAACCAGCGGGTGGTCCTCGCCGAGCGCCCAGGTCAGCACCGGGAACACGCGCGGATCGGTACCGCGCGTCGCCAGATATCCCAGCGCGTTGGCCCGCGCAAAGGGGATCTCTTTCGGGTCGGTTGCGATGGCGAGCAGTTGATCAACGGCCTCCGGACGTCGTTCGCGCGCGGCGGCAAAGGCGTCGGCGCGCCGAACCCAGGGGCCCGGCTTTTCTCCCCACCAGGCGGTCATCCGCTCTTTCGCCCAGGACGCGCTGTGCTCCGCATGGCATTCATTGCAGGCGTTGGGGATGGCGTGGCGCGTGGTGTTTTCGGGCGACGGAATCGTAATGGCGTGGTCGCGGATCTTCGCTTTCACGCTCAGCACGGTGCGGGGCATATGGCATTCCACGCAGGAACTGCCGGTGCTCTTTTCGCCATGGTGCGTATGGGCGGTCACGTTCTTCCCGATGGCGCTGTGGCACGTGGTGCAGATCGCCGCCGCATCCGGGCGCAGTTGCGGGCTCTTTTCGATGCTCGTGTCGTGCGCGTCGGCATGGCAGTTCAGGCAGGTCGCGCCGCCTTTCAGAAAACACTGGCTCTGCCAGAAGCCGAACGCATCGGTGGAGAACCGGCGCGGACGCCCGTCGGGCCAGTAGGCCGGGTCTTTATCGAGGGGCTGCGCGAATTCCAGAATCGGCACAAAGTGGTCGTAATAATTGCCACCCGCCTGGTAGCCCTGAATGAAGATGTCCCGGAAAGAATGGCACTGGGCGCAGACCATGGTGTTCCGCTCCGGCGTGAGGCGCGTCTGCACCACAATGTCCTGGCGCGGCTTCTTCGCCTCGGACGTGATGTGTTCCGACCCCGGCCCGTGGCAGCGCTCGCAGTTGATGCCGAAGTCTTTCCACTCGGTCCGGTAGGTCTTCTGATCGCTGTCGAAATTCTTTTTCTCTTCGCTCACGTGGCAGGAAAAGCAGTTCTTGTTCCAGAGCTGCACCTCCACGTCGCCGCTTTCGTCGGGGTCGCCGATATCGAAATTGTGGAACCACTGTTTCCGCAGAATGTCCCAGCTGGGCGGCAGCACCACGATGCGCCCGTCCGGCAGCGTGGTCAGGTAGTGCTGAATCCGGCGGTTGCCCAGCGTGTAGTCAATACGATGTTCGGTGGACCGGCCGCTCAGATACGATTCCGTAATGTAGAACGCGCCCGCTCGTTTCGCGAGCGTGTACCGCTGGCCCCGCAGCGTGATCGCGCCTTTGAGGAAATCCCCCCGTACCGCCTGCGCGGTGGCCGGCTGCACCATTTTGCTGTGCCGGGCGTTGGCCCACTTGTGCTGGATTTCCTGATGGCACCGCTCGCAGGACTTCGCGCCGGCGAAGGTCTGATCCGCCGCGCCGACCGCGGCGAAAGCTGCGAAGAGTAGGAGGAAAAACGCCCGCAAAGCGTCAAAGTAGCACAGTCAGGGCATTCAGAGTCAGAAGTAACGCTTCACCATCTGCCGCCAGTCCTTCGCGCAGTGCGCTTCGCCATCCCACATGTCGAGCGAATGCCAGACGCCCTTATCCCACAGGGACTGGCTGAGTTCCCTGTTGCTCTCGCTGAACGGGTCCGCCTTGCCCACGGCCAGCGCAATCTGCATATTCCGCAGATTTTCAATCATCGCGTCGTCTGAGAGGTTGGGCAGAAAGTGGTTGGGCGTGTGGAAATAGATATCGCTGTCGTAGTGTCCGCCGAAGAGATCGGGGAAAGGCCCCACCGGGCGGGTGAGGTCATAGCGCCCGCTGAGCGCGATCACTTTGCGGAACGTCAGTGGATTGCGCAGCGAGATATTCACCGCGTGATACGCGCCGATGCTGCAGCCGTGCGCCACCAGGTCCGGATGCGAATTCTTTGAAGCCGTGAACGGAACCACTTCCCGCAGAATGTAATTCTCGTACTCGTTATGCCGGGCGATGCGTTCCTTCGGGTGTTTTTCCCAGCCGTAGAGACTTTCGGAATCGAGGCTATCCACGCAGAACAGCTGAATCCGGCCCTCCTGAATCTGTTCCCGCAGAGCGGCGGTGAGGCCCCAGCCTTCGTAATCGAAAAAGCGCCCCTGGCGCGTGGGAAACACGATTACCCGTTCGCCGCCCTGTCCGAAGACCAGCAATTCCATCTCCCGGTTGAGGCACGGGCTGAACCATTTGTGGTATTCGCGATTCACTCTGCCCGGATCATAGCTTTTCTGTATTACATGGTTCCGAAACCGGTGTGAAGATTGTGTTGCGGTATTTTTCGAAGACTTCCGTCCAGACGCGGTAGCCTTCCAGCGACATGTGCAGTCCGTCTTCGAGGAATAGCTCGGGGCGTGGCCTGCCCTCCCGCAGCATCACTTCGAAGATGGAAATGAAGTGAGCCTGGCTGCCGCGCGAGGCATGCAGGGCGATTTCGTCCCGAATCATGTCATTGGCGAGACGGATCCGGTTGATGATGCCGAACCGCGCCACGCTCGGCTTGATGGAAACAAAAGTGAAGGGGACCCCCGGCAGCTGGGTTTCGATCTTCGCCGCCAGTTCCCGGAACGACGAAAGCACGCGTTCCGCACTGTGGCCGTCGCCCAGATCGTTGTCTCCGGCGTAGATCACGATGGAGTCCGGACGCTCGGGAGGGACAATCCGCTCAAAAAAATAGCAGCAGGCCTCCAGCGTGGAGCCCCCGAACGCCAGATTCAGCGCGCGCGGATTCCGAAGGTCTGTCGCCAGACCGCTCCACAGGCGCAGCGTGGAACTGCCATAAAAAACCACCGGGTGGGGCATGGCCGCACGCGTGGCGCGGGCCCGTTCGAGCGCCCGGACTTCGTCTTCATACCATTCAAACATCAGCCAGACCAGAGTATACGAGCGGTCCCGTTCGCGGCCAACGCCTGTTGTCCAAATTGACATTCAATTGTGACTGCGCTACTGTATTCTGCATCCCGGTCGTATTTCCGAAGGACGTTGTATCCTGACTTCGTTGGGCTGATCCAGCGGCTTTCAGAGTCCTGAACTCGCCGGGTGAAAACGCTCTGAAGCGCCTCCTCTCTCCACGTCGGAGAAAATAATCGTAATCTGTATTTAACAGATCTGTATCTGATGATCAGTATCTGAGAGTGTTCGCTGCGTGAAGCTTGTGCTTTTTGGACCGTCCACGGGTGGCCCCCGTGTTTGCGACTCAAAGGCCTGGCCGCTTCTGCCGCGCATTTGAAGTGTCGTCCGGTAATGCACTGAGCTGATTTCATTCGACAAGGAGACTCACATGTCACTCAATATTCAAGAGCAGAAAGACTTCCTGACGCGCGGTTTCACGCGCCGCAATCTCGGCAAGATCGCCGCCATGGTCACCGCCGGCGCATCCCTGCCCTTCTACAACGAATCCGCGATGGCGCAGTTGTCGAAAGTCGACAACGTTCCGGCTGACGCCGTGCTCATCAACGCGAACGAGAATCCGCTGGGCCCCTCGATGGCCGCGCGTGAAGCCGTCGCGAAAATCATCTCCCAGGGCGGCCGTTACATGTACGGCGAGACCGACAAGGTGGTGAAGCTGCTTTCCGAACAGGAAGGCGTGAAGCCCGAATATATCCAGATCTACCCTGGTTCCTCAGGACCGCTGCACCAGTCGGTTCTCGCGTTCTCCTCGCCCACCAAGCCCTTCGTGATGGCCGACCCCGGTTACGAAGCCGGTGGCCGCGCGGCCGCCTTCATCGGCGCCAAGACCGTGAAAGTGCCGCTGACCTCGGACTTCCGTCATGACGTGAAGGCGATGTTGAAGATGGGTGGCCCGAACGCCGGTCTCTTCTACATCTGCAACCCCAACAACCCCACCGGCACGCTGACCCCGAAATCGGAAATCGAGTGGCTGGTCGCGAACAAGCCGAAGGGTTCCGTGGTTGTGGTGGACGAAGCCTACACCCACATCTCGGAAGCGCCTTTCTGCTCGGATCTGGTCGCCGCCGATAAGGACGTTGTCCTGCTCCGTACCTTCTCGAAAATCTACGGCATGGCCGGTCTTCGCGCCGGCGCCGCCATCGGTCGCCCGGACCTGCTCAAGAAGCTCGGTGGTTTCAGCGCCGGTATGCTCCCCATCACCGGTATGGCCGCCGCCAGCACCAGCCTCGGCGAAAAGAACCTCATCCCGGAGCGCCGCAAGCTGATCGGCAACGTCCGCAACGACACCTTCGAGTTCCTCGAAAAGCACAAGGTCACCTTTGTGCCGTCGGTTTCCAACTGTTTCATGATCGATGTGAAGCAGCCCGGCAACAACATCGTGAGCGCGATGCGCAAGGAAAAGGTCTACATCGGCCGCGTCTGGCCGGTCTGGCCCAACCACGTTCGCGTCACCGTCGGTACCGCTGACGAAATGAAGAAGTTCCAGGCGGCCTTCCTGAAAGTGATGGCCTAGAAAACGGAGGGCAGGGCAAAAGGACTCCATTCATGCTTCGCGCAAAGCTGCTCCGCACACGCGGTAAGTACAACTGGGAACGCTTCCTGGGGGATTGCTTTGGTGGACTGATTGCGGCTCTGATTGCCCTGCCCTATGGTCTTTCGATGGCGGCGCTGATGAACCTGCCGCCCATTCTGGGTGTTGTGACGTCGATTCTGACGGCGCCAATCACGGCGTTGCTGGGCCGGAATCCGGTCCTGATCGGCGGTACGGCCAGCGCGACGGTGCCTTTCATTGCGGCCGCGGTAAAAGCCCAGGGAATCGGTGGCGCGGCCAAGGTTTCCATTGTGGCGTCCGTCTTCATGATGGTGTTCTGCGTCATGCGGCTGGGGCGTTACGTCTCCAAAGTTCCCCCCACGGTGGTTGCCGGCTTCTCGGCCGGCATCGGCGCCATCATGTTTATTTCGCAGCTGAACGTCCTGTTGGGCGTGCATGCTCCCGGCGGCTCCAACTCACTCGTTCAATTCTTTACTGTGCTGGCGGAAATCCCCCAAATGCGTTTTGCGCCGCTGATTCTGGGCGGCATCGTGATGGCCTCCGCGGCGGCTGTTATGTACTGGAATCCGCGCATTCCCGCGCCTCTGGTCGGCGTGGCTCTGGCCGGCGTCGCCGCGTTTCTTTTCAAATTTCATGAGCCCGAAGTCGGCTCGCTGTCCCTCACCTTGCCGCCGTTTGCGGGCTTCTCCTGGACCCCGCAGGACGTCCTCTCCGTGATTCCCACCGGACTGACGCTGGCCTTTGTCGCGTCCATCAATATCCTGCTGACTTCCCGCGCGGTGGAGCACTTCCGCGGACGTCACAACCATCACAAGGCGGCTGACGCGGATGCCGAACTTGGCGCATACGGCATTGCGAATCTGGCTGCCGGCATGTTCGGCGCGCCCATGAGCGTCGGGATTCCCGCCCGCAGCGTGGCCAACGTCCGTTGCGGTGGCACCACGCGGCTTTCCAACATCATGCACGCCGTCTTCCTGTTCGGTCTGGTCAGTCTGGGTTCCGGCTGGCTTGCCCACATCCCGCTGGCCGCGCTGGCCGGCGTAACGGCCTGGATGGGTCTCAATCTCCTCGATGTCAGTACCTGGCGCCGGCTGCCCAAAATGCGGCTGGTGGATGCTTCCGCGTTCCTTGTGACCGCGGTCAGCGTTCTGGTGGTGAATGCCGTGGCTGCCGTTCTGGCGGGCTGCTCGCTGTACGTGTTCCAATACCTGTACCACCGCTACCTTGGCTCTCCCTCCACGATGGCCGGTGTTCCCAGTATTGCGAAATAGTGCAGCGTCACAGCCCGTCCGGAACACGCTATATTGAGTTCCATGCGCCACTGGTTCATTCACTGGGTCCTCAAAGCGGTTTCGCTCATGATCGTGGCTCACGTGATGCCCGGCATTCAGGTGGACAGCTTCTTCTCCGCCTTCATCGCCGCCGCCGTCTTCGGGCTGGTCAGCGCCATCCTCGGCGTTTTCCTGAAGTTCCTGCTGCTGCCGTTTATCTTCCTCTCACTGGGTCTTGTTTACTTTCTGATTAACGGCCTCATGCTGAAGATCGCCTCGGAATTTGTGCCCGGCTTCCGCGTGCACGGCTGGCTCTCCGCCGTGATGGGCGCACTGCTGCTCACCGTGGTGGATTTCATCCTGAACCGCCTCGCCGGTTTTTGATCGCGCCTACAGATTCCGCTTCAGAAAATTCACAATCTGGTAGCCGGCGATGAACTTGAACGGCGCTTCGCCCAGCGTATAGTGTCCGCAGGGCATCACCACCAGCTTCTGCGCCGCCCCGCGCTCCCGCACGTAATCCACAAGGTTGCGCGACAGTTCCACCGGAAACGTGGTGTCGTAAATCGCATAGAGGAAGAACGACTTCTTGCCCATGGCGGTGTACTGGTCCATGTAATGCACGGGGCTCACGCAGTCCCACACCTTCCGCAACCGCTCCACGCTGATCTCATCCTCAATGCCCTGCCGGATGTGACGCGTGGAAAGCCCGCTCCAGACCACGTCGGCAAAGTAAGTGGAGCAGTGGTTGAAGACGTTCACTTTGATGCGCGAATCATGCGCGCTCGCCAGAAACGCATAGCAGGACCCGAGGCTGGTGCCCACAATGCCCAGGTCATCGAAACCCCGCAGCTGCAGCCAGTCGAAGCAGGAACGAACATCGATCACCGCCTGGCGCGTGGCATGAATCGTCCTCGCAATGTTTGCGGAAACCGCATAATCGGCGCGCGTGAGTTCCGGCGGCATGCGGCGGTCATGGTAGGGCAGGCTGATCCGCAGTACGCTGATTCCCAGTTCCGCAATTCCCCGGCACAGCGCCACATGCTGGCCTTCGCTCGAATTCCAGTGCGGCAACAGCACCACGGCCTTGTTGCCGCGCTTCCAGCGGGGTTTGGCCGGGAAGAATCGCCCCACCACGGTGTTGTTTTCCGCGTACGGCGATTCCACGGCGGAGGTGAACCGCAGCGTCTCTCCGTCAAAGCGGAAGTCCGCCGGGGAGTCGTAGGCAAAGAACCCGGCACTGTCCGCGATGGCCTTCTCGTTGAGTTCCACCAGCCGCTCTTCGGGGTCCGTCGCGACAGACTCCACCGGCCAGTCGTGCGTCCACTCCGCGCCCCAGTCGAACGGACGGACCACGCGATCGGTCGAACGGAAGGCGAGCTGATGCTCCCAGGCGGCCATTTTGCGGCCATACCACTGTTTCACTAATTCCATTTCCCTGCTGATTCCAACTTAACAGGACGGCGCTCAGCGCAGTGTTTTCTTTCCGTTACTCATCTTGTCGCCACCGGAAAGCGGCCGGTTCAGAAACTGCAGGAATGGCGTGATCGCTTCAAAGCGCTTCACGATTTCCGGCAGCAGTTTCGGCGTGGTGGCAAGCGCCGGGTCCACGCCCTTCATCAGCACGTAGTGTTTCCGGCGGATCAGATCAATCGCCGGATGCGCCGCGTCGAAGCCTTTCGGGGGCCGGATGGCGCTTTCGCCCCACAGCCCGCCGAAGAGCTTCTTCACCGCCGGTGTTTCGAAGGTCTTCCGGAACTCATCCGGATGCTCGCCCACATGCTGCCGCACCAGCAGCAGCAGCGAGGGCTCCGGCGCGTAAATGCCGCCACCAATCTCAATCTCTTCCGGCGAAACCGAAAAGTAGTAGCCCGAACCCGTGTCCTTGCCGCCTGAAGATCGCCACATCGCCGCGGCGATGTGCGTTTTGTAGGGAGTCTTGTCTTTGGAAAAACGCGTGTCGCGGTAGATCCGGAAGATGCACTTCTTCGGCTCCCCCACGTACTCCGGGGCAAACCGCAGCATCTCTTTGTGGACGGCGCTCACCAGTTCCACCATGGGCTTCTGCACCTTCTCCACGAAGATCTCTTTGCGCGGCTGGAACCAGTCCCGGTCGTTGTTTTCCCTCAGTTCGAGGAGAAATTCCATTCCCTCCGCCGGAAACCCTCTGAACGAAGTGCTGGTGGCCATATCCCTATAATTAAACCAATGGCCGCCGTCCCGCCCGTTCAAGACCGAAGCACCGCCGAGGCAACATTGGAAGCGCTGGCGGCGCTGCCGGGGCTCACCGTTCGGCGCGACGACTCTCTTTCTCAGCACACCCGCTTCGGAATCGGTGGTCCGGCGGATATCTATGTGGAGACGCCGGAGCCCGCGCAGTTCGTGGCGGCGCTGCAGCTGGCCAAAGCCAGCGGCCTTGAAACCGTCGTCATCGGTGGCGGGACGAATCTCATCGTGTCGGACGAAGGCTTTCGCGGCGTCGTGCTGAAGCTGGCCAACCGCGCAATCCAGGCCGAGGGACCCACCGTCCGTGTGGACGCCGGCGTGGTGCTGCAGACACTGGTCGATTTCACGGTGGACCACGGTCTGAGTGGCCTCGAAACCATGACCGGCATTCCCGGCTTCACCGGCGCGGCCATCTACGGCAATGCCGGGGCCTATGGGCACTCCATCATGGAGCGCGTGCGGCGGGTTCGTTTTTTCGACGGCGCGGGGCTTCGCGAGTTCGACAACGCGCAATGCGAATTCCACTACCGGGAAAGCGTCTTCAAACGCCACAAGGACTGGATCATTCTCTCCGCCGAACTCGAAATGGAACCGGGCGACGCCGCCGCGCTGCGCGAAACGGCAGACAAAATCCGCTCGGTTCGTGATAAGAAATACCCTCCCACCATGAAGTGCGCCGGCAGCATCTTCAAGAACTTCCTTTTTGCCTTGCTGCCGCCCGCCGTGCAGGCCCAGGTGCCGCCGGCGGTCATCATTGAGGGCAAAGTGCCCTCCGCCTGGTTCCTGGAACAGGTGGGCGCAAAAGGGCTGCGGTCCGGGGATATCCATGTGGCCGACTACCACGCCAACCTGATCTACAACGCCGGCAACGGCACGGCGCGCGAACTCCGGGGCATCATCGCGGAGTTGCAGCAGCGCGTTCAAACCCGCTGGGGCATGCCGCTCGAAGAAGAAGTGCAATACGTCGGCTTCCCGCCGCAATAATTCCCATGCGCCCTGCCGTTCTGGTTGCGCTGCTCGTTTTCGCTTCCCTCTGCCGGGGCGGGGAACTGCGGGACGCCATCCGGAGCGGCAATGCTGCCCACGTGGAAGAGCTTCTTCGCACCACGCAGCGCTATCGCACCGAAGTGCTGCATTTCGACGCCTTAGGCGCAACCCCGCTGCATGACGCTGCCTGGCAGGGCAATCCCGATACCGTTCGCATCCTGCTGCAATATGGCGCGATGCTCAATGCCCGGCACCTTGGCTCCGGCGCCGGTGGCGGTTCCACGCCTCTCGATTATGCCGTTCTGCGCGGCCATGCCGAGGTGGTGGAACTCCTGCTGCAGCGCCACGCCGCCATCAACGACGCACTGCTGCTCGCCGCCGCCCGGACCAATCCCGGGATTGTCCGAAACCTCCTCGAAGCCGGGGCGCCGGTTAACCATCGGGATCGCGCAGGTCTTTCCGCCCTCGACGAAGCCGCCCGGCATGGCACGGCGGAGGTGGCGGAACAGCTGCTGGCGCGCGGCGCGTCGCCGGCCGTCGCGCTCCAGAAGGCGGCGGAAAGCGGCAACACGCCCGTAGTCGAGGTGCTGCTGCGGCACGGCCTGAATCCGGAAACGGCCCTCGACAGCGCGATCCGCAATCAGCGGTCGGACACCCTGCGCGCCCTGCTCCGGCACCTGCCGCAGCCCTCCGCCACCGAAGCGGCACTTCTCGATCGGTGTGTGCTCCGCGGCGAAACCGAACTGGTCCGTATTCTCGCAGACCACGGCGTCGACGTCACAGCACAGACCGCCACCGGCTCCACGCCGCTCCATGACGCCGCGCTCAAAGGCTATCCGGAGATCGCTGAAATCCTTCTCGAACACGGTGCGGCCATCGAGGCCCGCGACAGATTCGGCGCAACGCCGCTGCACAACGCGGCACTCAGCGGTCGCACCGAAACCGCGGCGCTGCTGCTTCGCCACGGAGCCGACGTCAATGCCCGCGAGACGGAGTCCGGTTCCACCGCTCTCTACGGCGCGGCGTCGCTCGGCCATGCCGCGCTGGTCGAACTCCTGCTTGAACACGGCGCGGACCCCCGTCTGCGAAATAGCGCCGGTCGCGACCCCGCCGGAGCCGCCACCCAAAACGGCTTTCCGGGCGTTGCGGACTCCATTTCCCGACATGCACCGCAAAAAACCGCGCAAAAAATCGGGAACTAAATCCCGCGTCCGCGCCAAATGCACTCAGAAGTACGCGGTCGCCGGACGTTACTGAGTCCCCTCACACCCTCACGTCCGGTAGACCGCAGCCCAAATCTCCCCCCGAACTCTTGTCCCCGGGCCCTGCATTCCGAAGGTCAATCAACAAAAGATCGATCAACAAAAGATCAAGCCACAAAAGATCAAGCCACAAAAGATCAAGCCAAAAATGGATCGACGGTACGAACGCCGGCGTTCATGAAATCCACGCGATTTCAAGGGGCGACGGCCAGATTTTGGACAACGGCTGTCGCGGCAATGAGACTATCCTGGATAGGCATAGCTTTCCCCGCAGTGCGAAGGCTGACCTGCAATTCGGCCCATTTCAACCCGGTTTCCGCTTCCCAGGGAAGGCAACGGAGCCGCCCGACGCCCCCGTCGAACCAGTTCTCCAGCGCGGCCCGCCTTCTTCCCACAGGAAGGATGAGAATGCCGAATCGGAGTTCGCCGACAATGACAGGATCCACGGCGCTTAGACAATTGGGACTGAGATGGCTCCAAGTGACTGGAAGGCGCCTGTTTTCATCAAAAAAAGTTCGATAATTGCCTGCGAAGGGGAGGCAGAGTTCAATTCCCGGCATTGCCGCTATATCTTTCATTGGGGGAAGGCCCGAGATCTTGTCTGAGGTCTCGATCGGTTTTCCTTCCATCCCAACATGGATTCGAATCGGCAATGGGTGCCACTGTAGTCGCGTGCGTCAAGGCGGCCCAATCTTCGCCTGAAGGTGGGGCGCAAGCTGGTGGAACTCCTTAAAATTGAAAGTGCATATTCTGTCGATCGGCTGCTTCTCGGCGCAACGCAGGATCAGTGCATCATATATCCGTCCGCTTCGCCAACCCGATGTAGCCATCTCACGCAACACCGCCAGATAGTCGGGAGGGTCCAGCGGGACAATCGAGACATATGGCAAAATGTTGTCTTCAACGATACGCAACGCCTCACCCGGATGTATCCGCGGCGTAAGAGGGGCGCTGGTCAGAATAGCGTACGTTTCGGCCAGTGTGTGTTGTGAGATCCACGCCTGATTGCGACCATCTCTGAGCGACTCCATAACACCGAGCGCGGAGATATGCTGCGGATGACTCGCTGAAGAAGCCGCTATCAAAACGCAGGTATCGAGGAAAAGTTTCATGCTCCCGAAGCCTGCCGGGCACGAAGTTCACGCTCCTCGTCGATATGCCGGTTCCAGTCGAATCCTCCCGGAACAACCCCCTGATGCACCCAAAAGCCGTTCACACGAATCATCGAAGGCTCCTGTCTGACCGGACGCAGTGTGAGGCAGTCTTCTCCCTCGCCCACTTCAAGGTCCATTCCCGCCCGTATGCCGTAGCGTTCCCTCAGCTGCCGCGGCACCACGATGCGTCCCGCGCTGTCGATTTTAAGGGTCATACCATTCATAATGGCATACGGTTTGGTTTTTGGTAAACTGGCGTCGCGGTGTTTGAGCGGCGCGTCCAATTCAATTCAGGACCCTGCAGCCGCTGCGGCGGCGGGCACACCGCAAAAGTTCGAAATGTGTCCACGAAGGGGCGCCAGGCATTTTTGTTCCGAACTCCAACGCCCTGTTTTTGTGGACAGCGGCTGTTCCCCGCTCCCGCCGGGTGGCGCGCTCAGCCCCACCCGCCATGAGCATCGCGGAGTACAAATTTTTGAGGATGAATCGGCTGGCCGCGGGCATCAGACCTCTCCGGCAAAAATAGACATCCATTACTCTGCCCGCCGCGCGACAATTTTCCGGCCAGGGCTTGACACCGGCATGCGTTTTTGAATTGATATAAGGACTCAACTTCTCGATGGAGAACCAATTGCGCTGGTGGGGCGCGCCAGGGGATCGTCGTCAGGTTGTTTGAATGCAGGGGGGGGGAACAGTGCACATCAGTATTACGAAGCTCTGCCCGTGCTCAACCAATAAGGAGACTAAGTAAGTCTTATGATGCGAAGTAACAGCAGGCTCCGCGCCTGTCTCGTCGCTGCGCTGTGCATGCCGCTCGCGGCACTGGCGCAGGTGACGACGGGCAGCGTGACGGGGCGAGTAGTAGATCAGTCGGGCTCGGTCATTCCCGACGTACAGGTAGTTCTGATCAGCGAGACACAGAATACCCGGAGCGCCACGGTCAAAACCAACGGTAGTGGCGACTACGTGATTCCGAACGTCACGCCCGACACTTACAGTATTGAGGTCACGGCGGCGGCGTTTAAGAAAGACCTGGTCAAAGGGATTGTGGTGACCGGCGGCGACCGTGTCGGCGTGCCCCAGATCACGCTGCAGGTAGGCGGAACCACTGAAACAGTAACGATCAGCGCCGAACAGGCTCTGCTGCAAACGCAGACCGGCGAGCGTTCGTATGCAATTGAAACCAAGGCAATCGAAAGCCTGCCCATCCAGCATGGAAACTTCTTCAACGCTGTGGCCTTTACCCCGGGGGTAGACGGCTCGATCGGCACCGGCAGCACCGCTCGTCTGGGCGGCCAAAGCCAGGACAACATCATGATGGATGGCGTCTCGGCTATGGATACCGGCAACAACGGCCAGATGCTCTCGTTGAACATTGAATCGATCGGCGAAGTGAAGGTCCTCACGCAGGGCTATCAGGCGGAATACGGCAGATCCAGCGGCATGCAGATTACCGCCGTGACCAAGAGCGGCAGCAATCAGTACCACGGGTCCGGCTACGGTATCTTCACCGATACGTCCTGGAATTCCAGATCGTGGGTTGCTCAGAAAAACGGTGACATACCGGTGTTCACGAGCCTGCAGACCTACGGCTACACGATCGGAGGCCCCGTCTCGATCCCGAAAATCTACAACGGCAAGAACAAGTTCTTCTTCTTCTACGCGCATGAATACCGGCCCCAGTCGATTCTCGGCAATAGCGGAAACGTCATCCGGTTGCGGCTGCCCAGCGCGCTCGAGCGGGCTGGCGATTTCTCGCAGAGCGCCGACCAGAACGGCAACCCGATCCCCAATCTCATCGACAACACGACCGGGCAGCCCTTCACCGGGAAGGTTATCCCGAAGAGCCGCCTCTATGCTCCGGGCATCGCGGTGCTCAGCCAGTACCCGTTGCCGACCCAGGCGCAGGCGCCAGGAACAAACTATAACTACCAGTTGAATCCTGTACCTTATAATCAGCTGACTCAGCAGCCGGTCGCCCGCCTCGACTATCAGTTCACACCGAATATCCGCGTCTCGGGCAAGTACTCCGGACAGCTCCAGCGTCCGGCGTTGCAGATTGGCGGTACAGGCACCAACGGCATTCCGGGTTTCAGCGACAGCTATGTCCCGTATCCGACCATCACCAACCTCGGGGCTACGTTTGACTGGACGATCTCTCCCACCACGTTCCTTGAAGTGACCTATGGAAGCATCAAGAACCAACTGGCGGGCGGCAACAACGGCGGTCTCGATACGAGTCCGGCGGCGAACCGGCTGAACACTCTCGGGGGCTTCCCCGAATTGTATCCGAACGCGGGCGTGGTGAATCCTGCTTACTACGATTACCAAGTCCTGCAGGCCACCAAGCCGGTGTTCTGGGACGGCAAGAGCCTGAACCTGCCGCCGATCTTCAGTTGGGGCAGCCTGATTGGAGCAGCGCCTCCGAACCTGCAGTTCCCCGGCTGGCTGAATATCAACAAAACCCAGGATGTGGCCGGCAGCGTCACCAAAATCGTGGGACGGCATACCTTGAAGGCCGGCGCTTACGTGAACCACAGCTACAAGGCGCAGAATGTAGGCACCAGCGCGAGCTTCCAGGGCAACGTGAACTTCGGCAATGACTCAACCAATATTCTGGACAGCGGCTTTGGCTACGCGAACGCCGCGCTCGGAGTCTTCACGCAGTACACGCAGGCCTCGGCTTTCATCGAAGGCGATATGGTCTACAACCAGATTGAGGGCTTTGTCCAGGATAACTGGAAAGTGAACAGCCGCCTGACGCTGGACTACGGCCTGCGCCTTGTGAATCAGGGCCCGCAGTATGACATCAACGGCACGGCGTCGAACTTCTTCCCCGCAATGTGGAAGGCTTCAGCCGCACCTGTCCTCTATATAGCCGGCTGCAACAACGGTGCGGCGGCCTGTTCGGGCAACGCTCGTAACGCGTTGAATCCGCTCACAGGGCAGGTTGTATCGGCGGTCGGCGCGGCGAACACGCAGGCGCTGATCGGCACTCCTGTCCCCGGCACGGGCACTACGTTGAACGGTATTGTAGCTGCCGGTAAAGGCATCGACAAGACGAATTACGTCTGGCCAAAAGTGGTGTTCGCACCCCGGTTCGGCTTTGCGTACGACGTAACAGGGAAGTCCGACTGGGTAGTCCGCGGAGGCGCCGGGTTGTTCTACGACCGGCCCGATGGCAATACGGTCTTCTCGACTCCGGGCAATCCACCGGCCGCGACGGCTTCGGACTTGCGCAACGGGAATCTGGCGTCGCTCGGTCAGGGCGGGTTGAGCCCGCTGCCCGTACCGGGACTGGTCACCTTCCAGTACAACGCCCAGGTTCCGTCGTCAATCCAGTGGAACGTCGGCGTCCAGAAGCAACTCCCCTGGGCCCTTGTCGCCGACGTTTCTTACGTTGGCAACCATGGCTACAACCGGCTGGGAGCATTGCAGAATGGAGACTTGCAAAACCTGAACTTAATTGATCTCGGCACCGCGTATCTGCCGAAGTATCAGGACCCGACTCTCGGCACGCCGAGCGTTCCGGGTGGTTCGGCTTACACAACCAACCTCCTCCGTCCCTACGCGGGTCTGGGCACCATCAATCAGAATACGACGACCTTCCATGACACGTATCACTCGGTTCAGGTGACCCTGAACCGGCGCTTCGCTCATGGGCTTTCGTTCGCGGCGGCCTATACGTATGGGATCTCGCTGACGGGCAACACCGGACTGATCTATCGGAATGCGCATAACGCCGATGGTTCGATTTCGGTGCGCTCCGACCAGGCGCAGTACGAAGCCCTGAACAACACCCTCGACCGTCGACCGCACTTCCTCAAGGTCAACTCGACCTGGGAACCGACCGGCCTGACAACCATGGGTGTCTTCGCTCATCAGTTAACGAAGGACTGGCAGTTGTCGGGCATTCTGACGGCAGCTTCCGGAACGGCCTACAGCCTCGGCTACGGCTATAACTCGAACGGAGCGAACGTGAACATCACGGGTTCTCCAGACTACGGCGGAAAAGTGGTTCTGGGCGGCAACCTCGGCAGCGGATGCTCGAGTGACCCCTTCAACCAGTTCAAGGCTTCGGCCGTCACTGGGCCGGCCTACGGCAGCGTAGGCCTGGAATCGGGCCGCAACTACCTGCGCGGCTGTCCGATCGTCAACGTCGATAACTCCATCGTGAGAAGATTCCGCTTCTGGAAGTTCCAGGAAGCACGCCGCTTCGAATTCCGGGCGGACATCTTCAATACCCTCAACGCCGTGATTCTGAATGGTCGCAACACAACTGCTACCTTCAACAATCCGACGGCTATGGCACTGCAGAACAGTCAGTACAACGCCGATGGCAGCATCGCGTCGGGCCGTTCATTGCCTAAGAACGCAGGCTTCGGCGCTGCCAACAGCGCCATGAACATGCGCAGCATCCAGTTGGAGGTCCGCGTCGCCTTCTAGGCCGAAGCGGCACTACAGCTAAACTTCACTCCAACGGCGCGCGCCCCTCAAAACGGCGCGCGCCGTTTTTCTTTTGGATTCAGCGCCTTTGGATTAGAAGCTATCGGTTCCGCAAGGGGCGGGCGTGACTCTTTGCGAGTCGGAAGATTCCCGCCTGCTGAGGCTCACCCCACCAGTACCGCCGCCGGAAGTTCTTATTTCCTGATGCTGTTTTCGATCGCTGTCAGATTTGCTTTCACGGTCTCGGCATCCGGAGCCTGCGGCGCAGCCTGCAGATAACGCCTCAGTTCAGCCGCGGCGCCCTCGCGATCGCCCTTCTGCGCAAGCGTCAAACCCGGCACATACCCGGCGCGCGGATTTCGCCCCGGTCAGCTTCGGGTCGGGTTCGATCGCCTTTTTCCAAGCCTCCCGCGCGGGCACTGCCGAACCAGCCCGCTCCTTCGCCCGCCCCAGTTCCAGCCACGCGCGCGGACCCGTCCAGCCGCCCCGAACGCATAGCCTTCGAGCCGCTCTCGTAAGCCACCCGGGCTTTTTTCCGGCGCGTCAAGGGACGTGCTGCTCACAGCCACACCCTCTACATTGAAAGCGCGATACGGTACGATCACACCCACATCGGTTTTGAGGCGTATTCAAGCCGTTTGCTATCAATATCTTCCGGGTCGGGCGAGGTGTTTGACAGCGCGTTTTTCAGGGAGCCATGCACAACCTGCCTGGCAACAAAAAATCATGATCGGCACAGCCCACTGAAGAACAGAGGGCATCCGGCTCGGCGGGGGGCTGGTGGTCTGTTGACAGATGATGGCCTCATTATTCCGGAACGTGGAGTTTCGGGCCGCTCTGATAGTGCTTCCCATTGAGCGATGAGGCCGATCTCGCAAAGGGCGTCACTGTGACGCTCGAAGCGGAGCTGATCCGAATGCGCTGGTACTGAGTCATCTGAGACTGCGGAAAGCCCGGGGCCGCCTCAATTCCGGCCGACATCCTCCACAAGGCGGCGAGACACTCAGGGCGGCGGGAGGGGACCTCCTGCCCCCACCCGGACACGGTGACCGATAAAGGCGCTTCAGGGGACCGTGATGTCTCCTCCCGCGGGCCGGATACCGAGGTTTATCCAGCCGTACAGGCCCTGAAAGGACGTGAGGATCTCGGAGGAGTTCACATTGCAGTGTCCGTAGCGGTCTGCGGACTGCTGCACGAGAAGGTTTGACGCGCCTGCCCTGGCAACCACGGCGGCGTAGCCCGCTTCCTGCGAGAACGGCACAGTGGGGTCCTCGGTGGTGTGGAGAGTGACAAGCGGAATCGTCAGCTTCCCCGTCGGCTGGTAGTAGGCGCGCAGGTAAGCCGCGGCGTCAGGATTAGATTGATACCGCCGAACGCCCGCGTTCAGCGCCTTATCGTTATTCGACCCGGTGAATATGGTGGCGGAGTTGTCATAAAAGTTAAGGCCGCCGGTACGGCTCAGCATCTCGCTGAAATCAGCGCCGCCCAGCAGAGTGACAGCGGAATAGATGAGCTCGTTCAGGCTGGAGCCGGTGAGTCCTGTCACGCTGGCGAACTGGAGAGTGGGGTTACCTGGGGCCGTGAAACCCGCGGAAAGGGTGGCCGCGATCAGGTTGAACGTGGGGCTCCCGATCGAGTAATCGAGTTTGGGCTGATTCAGCAGGTCCCCAGGAAGGACCTTCGGGAAAAAATAGTCAAAGACGACGCGGCCATCGCCGAAGCGTTGGTAACTGGCGGGAGCCCCGCCGACAACGCCGCAGATTGACATAGCTCCGTCGAATGTACCGGGGTTCTCGGCGAGGTTGACGGTGATCAGGCCGCCCATGGACACGCCGACAAGGTAAGTCCGACCGGGTTTACCGACCTGCGAGGAGAAGCGGGCCTGGAGGTCACGCATATCCTGAATCCCCTCCTTCACCGCCCAGCCGTTCTTTGAATAACTGGAGATGGCGACCGCAAAACCCTCGCTGGTGAAAGCGTCGTAAATCTGGAGCTCGGGAGCGCTGTTTGGAATGGCGACGGGAGCCGAAATGTCGGCATAGCCGTGGGCATACAACAACAACTGCCCGTTCCAGGGTTTGGGGATGATGAACTGATACTGGGCGCCACTGGTGGTGACACCGGAAAGAATCTGGGTGGGTCTGACGATGATGGGCGCGGGACTGGTGGCAAAAATCCGGCCGTTGAGGAAGACCGCGCCATAGACTTGCGAACTAAAGCCGGCATATTCGGTACTGAACATCGACTCGATCGACCGCAGGAGATCGAAGTGAGACAGGTACTGATCTGAGGTGCCGGCCTGAACGAGACCGGGATCTCCGGCCACGAGGGTCATGATGCGATTGGTGGGATCCGTGTCCGACTCGTCGGTCGTGATGATGAGGATGCTGTTATGCGTCTTCGCCCACGCGAGATAGTTGCTGAGGTTCTTTCTGCACCACTGGTCGCCGGTGCGGGTGCTGAAGGGTATGGTGCCATCGTGCATGTCGTTGATGGTGTTGGGAACGATCAGCGAGACGTTGGGCAGGAACGAGAAATCGCGGGCCTCCGCGGGGAAGTTTGCAAAATCCTGGACCATGTAGCGGGGCAGCTGGTTACCGGTTGGTGTGTTTGAAATCCAGTTCGACGCCGGGTCATGGCGGTGGGCATAGCCGACGGTATAGGGGTCGGCGGGATTGTTGATCTTGTCAACGACGGCATAGCCGTAGTTATCCGCGACGCCGGCCTCGGTGAGGCCTTCCACATATTCGGTGAAGGTCCTGCCGGCTTTCATCAGCACGGAGCCGAGATTCGGGGAGTTGAAGGGCAGACACACCGGATTACCGTCGAGGGAGACGAAGTTGCCAGAGGCGGGGAAAGCGTCTCCCGCCAGCGCTTTGGGATCAATACCGGCTGCGAGAGCGGCCTGTACCTGCGCCAACTGGCCCTGCAGGATGGGCAGCTGGGCCGCGGGCGTCTTCGGGTCAGCGATTGCCGCTTTGAGATAGGCGAGAAGGACATTCAGGTTGAGCGAATTAGTGGGGGTGGAATTTCCGTTGCTGACGCCCTGATCGCTGCCTGAGAACAAGGAGAGGTAGTTGGGCTGGCTGGGGTGATCGACTCCGTGCGCGTTGGTAAACAAAAGCCCCTGGGAGATCACGCTGTTGAGGAAAGGGGCATTGACGGTGTCGCCGACGAGTTCGTTGTAGTCGTGGTTCTCCAGAATAACCACGACTACTTTCTGCGGTGCGGGTGGCGTGAGGGTGTCTGCGCCGAGACTTAAGCTGGCGAAGGCGACGGAAGCGAAAGTAAGTTTGAAAATTGAGAGAGACACGATGAGGGTCCTTTCTGTTTGTGGAGCCAGGGCGTTTCGCAGCGAACCTTGCTGCGACGTGGGTAAGAAGGTGGCCGCGGATAGGCTTAATACTACACCAGGCCGGCTCTGCCGCCGTTGTGGATTTCGATTCACGCAGAGGAGTATTTGCACCGGATAGAATTTCCGCCAGCGGAACGCGTGGTGTTCACGGATCCGTGTAAGTGGCGACGTTTTGCAGTTGCACGTACTACTGGGAAGGTGCGGCTGACGCCCGGTTCCGGGTCGACTCCGCCAGCGACCTGATCTTCGTCGGGATCACTCAGTGCAAGTTCGGCCATGATAGGGTGCTCATATCCTATAAAGACGTAATGCCTCAACATAGGCTGGCCTCTGCTGGTGTGGCCCGCAATCGAACGCTTCCGGGATCGCTACCATAAGCTTTATGGTCTCGATGGGTCGAAGGTGATGCCTGGCGGAAGCCAGTGGGGTCGAAGCCACCCGTGATACAAGGTAACGAATGCCGGGTTTGAAGTCCTGGCCCCGCACCGGCCAGGATTGGCTTCCGCACGGCGGTCCGGCGCACACCGGACCCTCCCTCGCGTATTCTGCAGGCGTGCGTTAAACTGAAAGGGTTCCAGCACTTCCCTCCCACTCCCCGATCGTCTAACGGTAGGACAGCGGCCTTTGGAGCCGTGAATCGTGGTTCGAATCCATGTCGGGGAGCCAAACCGTCTCCGCCCCAACTCCGAGGGCACGGTTTGTTGACAGCAGCGTTTTTCTTCTTTCCGCCCGTATCCCCAACATTCCGCAGGTTCTTGCGCGCAGCACCTTCTCTCCGGTTGGAAGCGAGGTGTTGCGGGGTGGCGCAGACAACCCCTGGGTTGGAGTCGAACCCCACGTTTACACGTACCAATTCTCCGGTTTCTCCAGTTGACAGGAAGCGTTTGTTGACAGCCCCGTCCAACACGGCCTGCCTTCTGGTCTGTTTTTCAACATCGCCCTTGCCATGGGCAATGAGGAGAGTGCCCTTCCCGCCAGGTTCAGTTACAGCGGTATCGTTGGGCTAAACCGTCCAGCGTCATGTTGTCTTGGATGGCATCGTGCGGGACAAGAACGTACTGCCACTGCTTACCGCCGTAACTCGAAGCATGGTTCGAAGCCTGGCCACACCATTTCACAGCAGCCACCTTTTTTGCCAACACCTCCCGGTCATCCATCTCGTTGGCTGCCTTTGGCTCAAACATGTAGATGCAATCCGGGACCTCTGCGACGAAGTCCGGTTGATACTCCAGATGATCAATTCCCGCCTTGTAGTAAATCTGGAACTGCCCCTTCGCGGGTTTAAACCATTTTGCTTTTTCGCGCTCCAGGATGACTGCCAAGCGGCGCTCAGTGTCTGAGTGGAACTTTTGGGCCGGGAACAGGCAATGTTGGAATCCGCCAAACAGAAACTTGGCCATGTTGCTCTTGTCCGCCGGTGAAATGCGGAAATCCAAGATTGGGTCGTTTGCGATCGCGGTGAAGGCGCTCGGCTTGAGCGCGGTAAAGCCTTTGGTGACTTTTAC
>CAIUOG010000058.1 GCA_903900705.1 uncultured Acidobacteriia bacterium | reverse complement strand
GGATTGTCAGCGAATAAGCTTCCTCCCCCGTGGCGCAAGCTGCCGTCCAGACCCGGATATCCGGCTCCCCCCTCCGGTTGGCGAAGAGTTCCGGCACGACGATGGTTTCGAGAAAGTGGAAGGCCTGCAGGTCGCGAAAAAACTCCGTCACGCCAATCAGCAGGTCTTTATAAAGAGCGTCGAGTTCCTGGGGATCACCGGATAGAATCGCGGCGTAGTCGCTGATGTTGTCGATCTGGCGGAACTCCATGCGGCGCGTGATGCGACGCCCCACCGTACCGGCCTTGTATTTCGAGAAATCGAGCCGGTAGCTGCGCCGCATCAGGGCGAAGATCTCGGCAAATTCCCCCTCTTCCTCCACCACGTCCAGCCGCTGGGCCAGACTCGCCTTGACGGCCAGCGGGTTTTCGGCGCAATCGGTCAGCAACCGGGGCATGCGGTCGGGCGACAGTATGAAATCCGCCGTGCCGGTGGCAATGGCTGCGCGCGGCATGCCGTCAAACTGGGCTGATTCCGGCGTCTGCACCATCACGACCCCGCCCTGCTCATGGATGGCCTGGATGCCTCGTGACCCGTCCGACCCGGTGCCGGAAAGAATGATGCCAAAGCTACGCTCCCGGGCATCGAGAGCGAGAGAACGAAAGAATACGTCGATGAGTAATTCCACCCGCCCGGTGGATGTTTTCTCGATTCTTTCCGTAAGAAAAAGCCGGCCATTCTGCACGGTCATCTGCGAGCGCGAGGGAATCAGGTAGATGCTGTCGGCCTCAATTTCCATCCCATTCAACACGCGGTGAATGGGCATTTGCGTGCGACGGGAGAGCAGGTCGTCCATCAGACTTTTGAAATCCGGCGAGAGGTGCTGGATGACCACGAACGCCATGCCGGAGTGCGCGGGCATGTTCTCAAAAAACTGCTCGAGGGCGTTCAGACCGCCGGCGGATGCGCCGATACCCACAATGAAGGCGGGCTTACCGGGTCGTTCCTGTGGCTCTTCCATGAATCGGCACCTTTCGTTGGCTGGCGCACGCCGATGAATGGGTCATTTCGCGCAGTTCCTTTGCGCGCAAAGACGACGGAACGTGCGGGTATAGCGGAAGACTGCACGCCCGTGACCCACCGGGTGCGGGGAGGGAGGTTGCCCGAAACGCAGGAAAGGCGCGATCCTGAGCCTGATCTTCCCGCATGGAGAACACAAACCGCCGCGCACCGTTTGAATTGAATCTGAAAACTCGCGGCAATTAGGGAATGGCGCCATGCAGGAACTGGAGCAAGATAAAGCAGATTCATGCCCAATTAAAACCTTCAGCAACCAGGAAAACTACGGACACCCGGCGGGATATTTATTTTTGGTCCGGATAAAATCCGCGTGT
Source organism: uncultured Acidobacteriia bacterium (assembly GCA_903900705.1). Lineage (GTDB taxonomy): Bacteria > Acidobacteriota > Terriglobia > Bryobacterales > Bryobacteraceae > BOG-234. The sequence goes on along the minus strand of CAIUOG010000058.1, from coordinate 29,818 downwards.
CGCGGCGTCCAGCGAAACATGATTCGCTTCGAGGGTGTCGCCCAATACCTGATCGAGCGAAACCCGCGCATGCGCATAGTCCGCCCGGGCGTTGATCTCCAGGGTTTGCGCATTCACAAGAGCCCGCTGGGTGGTGATCAGGCCTGTGATGGTGGACTTCCCGAAAGCGAACTTCTCCTGTTCGGCGCGCAGCAACTCCTCCTGCAGCGCCCGGGTGTCGGCCGCGGCGGTGAAGCGGGCACGCGCCTGGCGAAGGGCGATGACCTGATTCGAGATGTCCACCGCGATCTGGTTCGTATCGCGGCGGCCCTGGATGGCGGCCTGGCGGAGCCGGAGTTGGTCGATGCCGTAATCGGCCTGCGCCTGCCGGTTGCCGAGGGGCGCGGAGAAGGATACCGAGGCGGACTCGCTGGGGAAATCGCGCCGGAAGACCTGCCCGAGCGCGGCGCCGACGCCACCCGCGAAGTAGGGGCTGGTTTTGCCGCCCGAAGCCTGGGGCGTGCCCGCCACACCCCGGTTGTAGGTCTGCGCCACCACGCTGAGCGTTGGCAGCAGCGGGTTCACCGTGCCGAGCGCGTTCAGTTCGGCGGCCTGATCCCGGATTTTCGCGACCGCCACATCAGGGCGCTTCTTCAAAGCGGCGGCGACCAGGTCGTGAACGGGCGGAAGGGTGTCGGCCGCGGGAGTCGGGACCGCATCGAGAAGCACAATCGAAGCCATTTCGACGGCGGGATCTTCCGTCCTGATGATGGCCTCTTTCAGGCGGTTTTCGAGTTGCGCCACGGTGCTGCCCGCGAGAAGCAGGTCCTGCCGGCGGGTGGCGAGTTCAGCCGCGGCGCGCGGCAATTCCACGCGGGCGAGCGCTCCGATTTCGATGCGCTGCCGCGTATCCTCATAAAACTTCTGCGCAATTTCGACCGAGGCACGGCGCGCCTGGATGACATCATGAGCGGTTACGAGGTCCCAGTACAGGTTCGCGACGGCAGAGACCAGATCGATCACCTGGGAGCGCAGCGTTTCCCTGGAACCGGCGATGTTCAGTTCGGCGATGCGGATGGAACGGCTGTTGAGGCGGATGCCAAAACCCTGGAGAAGGTTGTGACGCAGGTAGAGATCGGCATGGGGCCCATAGGCGGGATTGAGCGCGTCCGACGGGGCGTTTTCCTTCAGGTATTGCGAGTAGTCGCGCAGCTGAATGTAACCGCCGGTGAGCAGGCCCTGCTGGTAGACCGTGTTGTAGGTCCGCTGGTTCTGCACGAGGGCGGTGGTCTGACTCAGCACAGGGTTGGCCTGGGGCTGGGTGAGGTGCGAGAAGGTGGTGGAATTCTGCAGCACCGGGTCAAGATTCGGGGTCACCTGGCCGATCTGCTGCACGGCGACGCCACCGCCGCCACCGCCGCCGCCATTGCCGCCCCCGCCGCCAAGGCCCGCGCTGGCGATGGTACCGCTGACGCCGACGCCGCTGTTGACGCTGGAAACCTGGGCGCTGGCGCTGGGGACGCCGCGAATGGGCCCACCGGCCTGGCTTCGTTTGAGCGCCCATTCGGAAAGCAGCGGGCCATAGCGCGCCGATGCGAGGCCGAGGTTGTTTTCGATGGCGAGGCCAATGGCGTCCTGCAGCGTGAGGTATAGTTTGCCGGCGCGAAGGACGGAGGCGAGGCGTGCTGAGTTCGCCAGGCGGACCGGGGGAACTTCGGGGGCCTGCCAGGTGCGCAGTCCGGGGGGCTGGGCGTTCAGCAGGAGCACCGGGATCAGGGCGAGGGCCAGCGGCTTCATCGGGTCACCTTACCTGTGACCTGACTTGCAACCTGGCCACTGATGGCTTCTGACATGGTGATGTGATTGGCATCGAGCGTGCGCCCCACCGCGTCATCGAAGGCGATCTTCGCGTGTGTGTAGTTGGCCATCGCCTGCACTTCCGCCGTCTGGTCGGCGGCGAGATCCCGCTGCGCCTGAATCACAAGGGTGGCGTCCGGCACGGCGCCGTACTGGAAGCGGTTGCGTTCGGCTTCGAGCGACTGCTCGGCAAGCTTGCGGGTGTTGACGGCCGTCTCATAGCGGGCGCGAGCCTGCTGCAAACCGATGATGGCGTTTTTCACTTCGACGCTGACCTGATTGAGCGCGCGTTTCAACTGCAGTTCGGCCTGGCGGAGTTGCAGCTGGTCGGTAACGTAGTCGGCCTGCGCGGCGCGATTCCGAAAGGGGATGCTCAGAGAGAAGCCGGCGGAATAGTCGGGGAAGCTGCGGCGGAAGACCTGGGAGGCGAGGTTGCCGTAACCGCCGACGAAGTTCGGGTCGGCCGCGCCGCAGCAGTTATTGTAGAGGGCGTTGGCCTGGCCGGTGAGGCCGTGATTGGTGAACTCGGCATAGGCGCTCAAAACGGGCAGGAGGCCGTTTTTGTCGCCTTTAATCAGGATCTGGTTGCTTTCGAGATTGATGCGGGTTTGTTCCAGTTCGGGGCGGTTTTCGACGGCTTCCTGAATCAGCTCTTTGGGCGGCTTCCGGTCTTCCGTGGCGGGAACTTCAATATGGTCCATGGGGATGACGCGGGCTTCTTCGAGCCAGACGCTGTCTGAACCGTTGCGGCTGAGAGCGTTCTTGAGGACGGTCTCCTGCTGGGCGACGTTGGTCTGCGCGATGAGCAGGTCTTCCTTGGCCTGGGAGACGGCGGCCGCGGCGCGGGTGACTTCAATCTGCGCCAGGGCACCGAGCTTCGCCTGGTTCTGATTATCCTGATACAGCTTTTCCGCGGTGGCGACGGCCCGTTCGGTGATGCGGAGCGTTTCGATGAAGCTGACCAGATCCCAATACAGGTTGAGCGCGGCCGAGACGGTGGTGACGACCTGCCGTTTGAGTTGCAGCAGGCTCACTTTTTGATTGTTCCGCGCGACGCGGATATCGCGATTGTTCACGGCCACGCTGAGACCCTGGAGCAGGTTCTGGTTGATGGTGAGGTCGAGATAGCCGCTGGTGGAAGGGTTCAGCAGCGGGGTGGGGCTGTTGAGTTTGTTGGTCCCGCTGAACCAGGTGACGGAACTGCTGGTGCCAGTGATGAATTGCTGGGAGTACTGCAGAACGTACTGACGGTAATCGTTGGTGAGAGCCGTGGTCTGGTTCAGCAGAGTATTGGTTTGGGGTGTGGTGCTGTGCCCGAGCTGGAAGCTGGCGTACAGGCTGGGGTCGAGATTCGGGGGAACGGGGCCGATTTGGGAGACGTAACCGCCGCCACCACCCACGCCGCCGCCACCCGCGAGTCCTCCGGCGTTGACGCTGACACCGGCGAGACTGACGCTTTGTGGGCCGGCGAGAATTCCGGTGTCGACCGCGCGCAGGAAGCCACCGCCTTCGGCACGCCGCCGAACTTCTTTGGCCAGGAAAGGGCCGTAGCGCTGGATGTCGATATCCAGATTGTTTTCGAGCACGAGCGCCACCACATCCTGAACGGAAAGATAAAGGTTGCCGCCCCGGACCAGGGCTTCAAGCCGGGGGCTGTCGGTCAGCCGAGCCTCTGAGACTACGCGCTTTTCAAGATGGAAGGGACGAAAAAGCGAACCCAATATGCGTGGCGGAGGCGGCGAGGTAATGGTGATACCGGGCTGCGCCAGGCAGGCCAGGGTGGCGAGAGGAAACAGAAACGCTGTCTTCAGCATGGGAATGGCACAGGGGCAGACTGCATGTGCCAGACCATTCAGAATCTAATGCAAACCATTGATAATAAATAGGCTTTTACTCCAGGCGGTGTCCGATTGCGAAATCAAAGTGTCCGTTTTCGGGCGGTGGCCGGCGGGGGATCTACACTGAAAGTTGTCGTCCAGCAGAGAAAATACGACCTTCCCGATTCTGTTCGCGATCAGCTTTTGCCATTTGCTGAACGACATGAATCAGTCGCTGCTGTCGGCGATCTATCCGATTCTGAAGACTTCGTTCCGGCTGGACTTCTCGCAGATCGGGCTGATCACGCTGGTGTTTCAGGTGACGGCCTCACTACTGCAGCCATTTGTGGGGACGTTTACGGACCGCAAGCCGATGCCATACTCGCTGGTGGCGGGCATGGGCTTTACGCTTTCCGGACTGCTGCTGCTCTCGGTTGCGCCGCGGTACGGGGTGCTGTTGATTTCGGCGGCGCTGATCGGGATGGGGAGCTCGATCTTCCATCCGGAGTCTTCGCGGGTGGCAAGACTGGCGTCTGGCGGGCGGCACGGGCTGGCGCAATCGCTGTTCCAGGTGGGCGGAAATGGCGGGTCGGCTCTGGGGCCCTTGCTCGCGGCGTTCATTGTGGTGCCGAACGGGCAAGGCAGTATCGCGTGGTTTTCGGCGGCGGCACTGCTGGGAATGACGATTCTGTGGCGCGTGGGCAACTGGTACAAGGCCCACATGGCCGAGCGGGCGAAGAAGAAATCGGGCGGGGCGGAGGCGGTGGAACGGCTGCCGGCGCGGAAGGTGGCGTTCGCGATTTCGATACTGGTGGTGCTGATCTTCTCGAAATACTTCTACCTGGCCAGCATTTCGAGCTACTACACGTTCTACCTGATCAATAAGTTCCACATTCCGGTGCGGGACGCGCAGTTGTATCTGTTCCTGTTTCTGGGTTCGACCGCCGTGGGGACTTTCGCGGGTGGTCCGGTGGGCGACCGGATCGGGCGGAAGTACGTCATCTGGGTTTCGATTCTGGGCGTTCTGCCGTTTACGCTGCTGCTGCCGTACGCCAACCTGCGGTGGACGGCAGTACTGACAGTACCGATCGGACTGGTAATCGCGTCCGCGTTTTCGGCGATTCTGGTCTACGCGCAGGAACTGGTGCCGGGAAGGGTGGGCATGATCTCCGGGCTGTTCTTCGGCTTCGCGTTCGGCATGGGCGGAATTGGGGCGGCTGTGCTGGGAAGACTGGCGGACATGACGAGCATCGGGTTTGTGTACCACGTGTGCTCTTTTCTGCCGGCGCTCGGATTGCTGACCGCATTTTTGCCGGATGTTGAACAAAGCAAAGGACGACGAAAAAACTTGTGAAACTTCCGCTCACCGTGCTATCTTCAACATAGCTTTTGAGCCCGCTGTTATTTCTTCCGACCACCCACGAAACACGTTATGTAGTTCGCTGCAAAGTCACAGTCCTGAAACCGCAAGGCCACCAGGGCGCGCAAGAAAAAGATTTACACCGCCGGGAATTCCAATAGCTGGAAAAGAGACACATACATGAAAGAAACAGGAACGGTGAAGTGGTTCAACGCCGCCAAGGGATTTGGATTCATCCAGCGTGAATCCGGGGAGGATGTATTCGTGCATTTCTCCGCCATCGAGTCGAGTGGTTACCGCTCGCTCGACGAAGGTGCAAAGGTTTCGTTTGTCGTTACCCGTGGGCCGAAAGGTCTGCAGGCGGAACAGGTTAGCCCGCTCTAAAAAGCTGGAAACAAATTTTTAGCAGTCCCAGCGAGGGGCTGTACCCGCCACGGAAGACGGGTACAGTCCCTCGTTTGTGTTTTTGGATTGAAGTGTTTTAGCGACCGAAAATCGCCGCGATGAGTGAGAGCAGAATCACGATCACGCCGGACGCCACGAAGCAGAGGCGGTCGAAGCGGGAAACGGGTTCGGGCTCACGAGGGCGGGTGACCGGTTGCAGCGTGCCGATGGGATTGAACTTGCGAAGGCCCTGGACCAGCTCATCGAGCAGGGGCGAGAACCCGAGATAGATGGCAAGGCTTCCCACGAACAGCGCGATGGCTATTTTTCTGTCCGGCACTTGACTTCAGTGTACATCAATTCGATGACAGCGCCCGGAGCGTGTCGAGCGTATCCGCTTCCGAGGCCGGTTTGTCTTCCCGCCAGCGGGCGATGCGGGGAAAGCGCACCGCGACGCCGGACTTGTGCCGGGGGCTCAACTGGATCCCTTCGAAGGCGAGTTCGAAGACCAGTTCCGGTTTGACGCGGCGAACGGGCCCGAACTTTTCGAGGGTATTGCGACGGATCCAGGCATCCACGCGGGCGATTTCCTCATTCGTCAGACCTGAGTAAGCCTTTGCGAAAGTGACCAGTTCACCGTTCGACCAGACGCCGAACGTGTAATCCGTCATCAGGCCGGCGCGACGCCCGTGGCCCGGCTGGGCATAGGTGAGCACGCAGTCGACCGACCAGGGTTCGATCTTCCACTTCCACCAGTCGCCGCGTTTGCGCCCCACCCGATAGGGCGAACCGGCGCGCTTCAGCATGAAGCCCTCCACGCCGCGAGCGCGGGACTGGCGGCGGAGTTCGGTGAGGCTCTCCCAGGATTCGAAGGGAACGGGTTCGGAAAGCAGGATGCGGCCGGTGGGGGCGAGGGCGGTCACCAGTTCGGCAAGCTGCGCGCGGCGTTTTTCGAGCGGCCATTCGCGGACGTCTTCCCCGCCCCATTCAAGAAGATCATAGGACTGCAGGACCACGGGCACCTCCGCCAGGATTTTCGGGCCGAGCAGCTTGCGGCCGATGCGGCGCTGCAGCAGGGCGAATGGCAGCGGGGCATTTCCATTCCACGGCAGGATTTCGCCATCAATAGCAGTGCCTTCGGGGAGAAAGGCACCGAGGGACGCGAGTTCCGGAAAGCGATCCGTCACCAGTTCCTCGCCGCGTGACCAGACAAAGGTCTGCCACTGGCGGCGGATCACCTGGCACCGGATGCCGTCCCATTTCCATTCGGCCACCCACTGGGTGGGGTCGCCGAGGCCTTCGGGTTCCCCCTCCATCGGATGCGCGAGGAAGAACGGATATGGCTGGCTGACGGCGGCATCGCCCGTATCCTGCGCGATCAGCTGGGCATAGAAGGAAGCTTCGGGACGCCAGTCACCCATCAGGCGGTGGGCGATGACTTCGGCGGAAAGGCCGGAGACCTGGGCGAGCGCGCGGGCGACCAGGCTCTGCGAAACGCCGACGCGGAAGGCGCCGGTGATCAGCTTATTCCAGACGAAGCGCTGGCGCTCGTCCATTTCGTTCCAGGCGGCGAGCAGGGATTCGCGCTGTTTGTCATCGGGCCATTGGCGCAGGGGCAGCAGGCGTTCCTCCACCCATTCGCGCAGGGGGCGCGCGGAACAGGTGACCGGTGGGGGCAGCAGCAGTGCTATCGTTTCGGCTAGGTCGCCCACGGCGGCGTAGCATTCCGCAAAGATCCATTCGGGGACGCCGGCCTGGGCCATGGCCCAGTCGCTCAGCTTGCGGGTTTCGATGAGCCGCTTGATGCGGCGGCCGATGAGGAAATGGAGGGCCCAGACGGCATCCTCCGGCGGAACGGCGCGGAAGTAGCCGGCGAGAGCCTCGACCTTGACGCTGGTTTTGGTGGTTTCGTCGAGGGCTGTGTAGAGGGCCGCGAAGGCTTTCATTCGGCATCCTCCGCGTCAAAACGGGTTTCGAGCGAGCGGGCCTGTTTGCCGAGGCCGGTGAGCCAGCGGACCATCGGCTCACGGTAGCCGTGGGTGACAAGGATGGTTTCCGCGCCGGTTTCGTGAATGGCCTGCTGGAGCTCGGGCCAGTCGGCATGATCGGAAAGAACGAAGCCACGGTCCATGGGGCGATGGCGGCGGCGGCCGCGAATGCGCATCCAGCCGGAGGCCATGGCTGTGGAGACGGGGCCGAAACGCCGCATCCACGAAGAGCCCTGGGCGGAAGGCGGGGCAATGACCATGGCGCCGGACCAGGATTTGCCGCGCACCGGTTCGCCGGTGAAGGCTGTTTCGGGGAGAGGGACGCCGGCCTCGCGGTAGACCGCGTTCATTTTCTCCATGGCGCCGTGGCAGAAGAGGGGACCGATGGCGGGGTCCAGGCCGGCCAGCAGGCGCTGCGATTTGCCCAGCGGGTAGGCGAACAGTACGCTGCAGAGGCCCTGTTCGCGGTTGGAGCGCCACCAGGCGTTGATGGAATCGAAGACTTGCGGGGCGGGGTCCCAGCGGTAGATGGGCAGACCAAAGGTGGATTCGGTGATGAAAGTGTGGCAGCGGACGGGTTCGAAGGGCTGGCAGGTGGGGTCCGGCGAAAGCTTGTAGTCCCCGGAAACGACCCAGACTTCGCCACGACATTCCACACGGATCTGAGCGGAGCCGAGCACGTGCCCGGCGGGATGGAAGGAGACGCGGGTGGCGCCGAGAGTGAGAGGCGCACCGTAGGGCAGGGTTTCGATGTGCGCCTCCGGGCCGAGGCGCAGGCGGAGCACGCCGCGGGAGGGATCGCCGGCAAGGTAGGCGTGGGAGCCGGGGCGGGCGTGGTCGGAATGGCCGTGCGTGAGGAGCGCTTTCGGGACCGGATTCCAGGGGTCGATATGGAAGCCACCAGCCTCACACCAGAGTCCGTCGGAGTCGACCTGTAACAGAGGCATGCCGCCTTCAGGATAGCGTTTTAGGATGTGCTCACTTTAGACGGCGGCTGTTGCACAAGCGTTCCCTTTACGTGTTAGAGTGAACCCAAAGCGAGGGTTCAGATGGTTAAGGGCGCAGCCGCGGGGTTCCTCTTTTTAGTTCTGCCATTGTTCGCCAGTGAGGCAACGGACAAGGCTCACAAATATGAAGACGCGGGCGATTCCACGGCGGCCCGCAACCTCTACCGGCAGGCCCTGCAACAAACCCCGAACGATGCTGAGTTGCGCACGGCGCACGCGGAGTTTCTGGAGCGGTATCACGATCCGGCGGCGCGCGAGGAATACCGCAGGGCGGTCCAGGCCTGGAAGCGGGACAACAAGACCAAAGAGGCGAGCGCCGCGGCCCGGCGGGCGGTAATGCTGGACCTGATTGCGGGCGACCGCAAGGCGGCGGAAGAGGACCTCGAAGAATACAAGGCGCTGGGGGGCGGCGACCTTCGTCTGCCGGACGCGGCGGGCGAGAAAGAGAAGCCGCAAACCATCGTGATACCCGGTCCGCTGCGTTCCTTTGCCCGCATGGCGGCGATTTCGGCGGACTCCCCGCCGGAGGACATTCTGCCGGCGCTGGCCCGCAACGTGGTGACGAATGGTTTCCAGGCCTCGCGCAGCAATGACGAACTGGAAGAAACCGAATATCTGAAGCTGGTGCACCGGTATCTGGCGCAGGCGCGCGAACTCGAAAAGATGGCGGGCGCCGAACAGGTGATCAAAGTGCCGGGCTGCGAATCGGCACAGACAAATGATCTGCTGCGCATTCTGGGGTTCCGGATGCGGGGCGGGTGTGGCAGTGAAGTGGTGCTGGAAACGGTGAATGCGCCGCGCGCATTTCTCTCCACCGATTCCGGCTTCCCGCTGGCGCAACTGGAACAATCGCTGCGGACGGACAAGCCCTTTTCGTACGATTACCACCCCACGGTCGTGCCGGTACTTTACAACCCCGACTACTGGATTACGACGAAGGAAAAGGCGCAGGGCGAGTTCATAGACGCGTTTCTGGGAGACCCCAGTCTGTGCCGGTTCTACCTGGGCATGGCGAAGCTGGATCCGGAGACCGCGGCGGCGCTGAAGCAGGCGATGAACGCGGTTCGGCTGCGCGCATTTGCGAGCGTGCTGGACTTCTTTGGCGGCAACTTTGAGATTCGCAACGGACGGGCCGTGCTGCCGGGCGGGCAGAAATCCGCGGCGGGCTGGGCCGAACTGGCCGGGGCGTCGCCGGAGAAGGGCGCGGAGTTCTTTGAGAAGCTGATGATCCGGGACGATGGCTGGCTGGCGAGTCTGTATGATGCGCTGGCGCGGATTCATGGTCCGCTGCAGGACTACCTGACGGAACCGGCGCGCATGCGGCGGTTTTACGCGGCGGTGCGGGGGAAGATCACCACGCCGGGTCCGGCGCGTCCCGTGTTCCGCGCCAATGCGGACATGATGTTGCTGACCACCCGGCTGCAGATTGACCCGGATGGCAAGCCGCACATTCCGGGCAGCATTGAGGTCTGGAAGAATCTGTTCGGCAAGTCGAAGGGTGGAAAGTATGACGCGAAGCTGAGCAAGGCTTCGGCGCAGTGGAAAGATCCCGACGATCTGCTGGAAGCGCTGTTTGCGCTGAGCCGGAAGCCGGTGGACAACGAACCGCTGAAGATCTTCATGGCTTTGACGGACATTGACCGCAGCCGCGCCGCGCCGCTTGAAGCCGCCACGGTGGACCGGCTGGTGAAGGGCTGGAACATGTTCGGGCCGCAGTACACGGTGTTCAGCGACAGCCCGGCGATTACGGATCAGACGGTGCTGGCGTGGCTGGATACGGCCGAGGCTGTGGATAAAATCCGCGATTCGCGATTGCGGCAGGACACTATCGGGATGTATCAGGGGCTGACCGGCATCTGGCAGATCTTCTGCCGCCAGGGCAGCATTTCGGTTTCAAAGGCCAGCGACGCGCTGGCCGCGATGGTGACGCCGTTCGCGGCGGTGAAGAACAACCGCGAACTGTTCGACGCGGGGCGGCAGGGGCTGACGCTGCTGGTGAAGTCCACCGGCACTACGGCGGGAACCATGCAGGAGCGCATGCTGGCCTTGCTGGCGGGCGGCCCGAAGGTGGATGATTCCGAAACGCGCACGTCGCTGGTGCAGGACGAACAACGCATCTTTGAAGCGCAGAAACTGCTTCCGGCGGACCTGATATTCGAACTGGCGGACAATCTGGAAGGCGTGGCGAAAGGCGAAAAGCTGAACGCGCAGCTGGCCTCAAAGATGGCGGCGCGCGTGGCGGATATCCAACTGCCGCGCAATTCCATGACGGGCGCAGAAAAGAACATCATGGCGTTCGGCTTCTATGTGGATAAGCACATTGACGACGAGCGGAAACTGAACTTCCGGGCGATGATCGACAAGGCCGGGAAGGATAAGAATCCGGAAGTACTGAAGGACATTCGGGGAACGCTGGCGCCCACGCTGCGCGACACCATCGTGGGGTACAACTATATCCACTATTCCCCGCCGGGGGCGCAGATTCTGCTGACGAATCCGCTGTTTGTGCGGGGGCATGACTTCATCGGGATGCAGGGCGCGAACCGCAGCTGGCGGGTGACGGAGATGTACGGGTCCGGCTGGCCGTCGAATGCGGGTGGTCGCCTGGTGGGCTCTCTGGCGGGTCTGCCTTATGCGCTGGCGGAGGCTGAGCAGAACTTCCTGGTGCCGACGCAGACGCAGGCGCTGATCTGGGGCGATCTGGTGCCGCAGATGATCCTGACGGCGAAAGCGCCGCGGTTCTGGTCCGTGAAGCCGGTGCAGATGCACTGGGTGGGGATGAACATGCGGTTCGCGGAAGATGAAGTGGCGGAGGCGGCGGTGAATCCGGCGGCCCGGCAGGAGGTTTTTGATGCCGTGGATTCGGCGGCGAGCCCGTGGCGAGCCTCGCTGATCCGGACGGCGATTACCAACGGCGACGTGAAGGGCGCGCTCGACTATATGACGCCGTCTGAGATGTACTGGGTGGCGCGCAATCTGGCGGGCAAGCCGGGGCAGAATAGTCCGGCGGCCAGGGAGATCGCGCACATCCGGTCGATTGCCGCGGAGGACGTGAGCCCGCGCGAGATTTCCAAGGCGTGGGGGACGCCGAAGCCGACGCTTTCGAACTCCTATCGTTCGGAACTGCTGAACATCCGCACGTTCCCGACGCTGATGGGCTATTCGAGCCGGATTATGGCGGAAAGCTGGGAGTCGAATCTGCTTTATTGGGCCGAGGTGGGTGACGCGATCGGGGCACAGCCCGCGCAGCTGAACGCGCTGGTGCCGGAGTGGACACAGAAAGTAGTCGAACGGATCTTCGCATCGCATCTGGAAGACTGGCCGGCGTTGCTGAAGAGTCTGCGAAGTGTGGGCGAAGAGGTCCGGACGGAAAGCAACAAGACGGGCGCGGCGGCAAAAGCGGGCACGGAGTAGAGGGCATTTGGAGATCGGGGGGATGAACTTGAAATCGCTTTTACGGGCAATGGCGGTGGCGGGGCTGCTGACGGCCGCCGGAACCGGAATCTGGCTGTTCGCGCAGGAACCGCCGACGCCGGTCTTCAAATCGAAGGTCGACCTGGTGGTGCTCAGCTTTACCGTGACGGACAACAAGGGGAAGTACGTCAACGGGCTGAAGCCATCCGACTTTAAGATTCTGGAAGACGGGATTCCGCAGAAGCTGGCGACATTTGCCGAAGGCAGCAAGCCGCCGCAGCAGATTCTGGCGGATGGCTCGATGCGGCCCCTGCTGCCTGGTTCGCCGGAGGCTGAGAAGGCCGGACCTTCGGCGGTGAACGGAGACGCGTTTGTGGGGACGAACGTGTTCGTTCTCTTTGACACCTCGAACTTCATGTATAAGGGCTTTGTGTACGCGGAAGACGCGATTGCGGATTTCGTGCGCGGGCTGGACAAAGCGGATTCGGTGGCGGTGTACACGTTCAGCCGGAACCTGTCCCGCGCGGCGAAGCTGACGGGTGATCGCAATGACGCGCTGCTGGGCCTGCGCAAAGCGGTGGCGGGCGACGATACGGCGCTCTATAACGGACTGCTGCTGACGCTGCGCGATGCGGCGAAAGTGCCGGGGCGCAAGGTGGTGATCGTGTTTTCGAACGGACCGGACAATGCGAGCATGGTTGCGCCCGATGACGTCCGCGCGGTGGCGGAGGACGAAGGGATTCCGATTTACGTGATCTCGACCAACGACGTGAATAAGGACCCGATTTCGAGCAGTGTGTTCCGTCGGCTGGCGACGCGCACGGGCGGAAAAGCGTACTGGGCGAAGACGTGGCAGAAGCAGGTGGAAGCGTTCGATCAGATTCGTGAGGATCTGGGCAATTCCTACACGATCACGTACTACCCCGCGCCGAATCCGAACGAAGGGTTCCGGAAGATTGCGATTCAGATTCCGAGCGATACCGGGAAGCGGTATCGGGTGCAATCGAGACCGGGTTACAGACCGCGATCTTTCTGAAGCGTGGTCTGAAAGCCAGCTGCCAGTAGAAAAGTGTTGGCGTTGGCTTCGACGGTTGCCTCAATGGGTTCGGAGTAGCCGCCACCGAGCGTGATTACCAGCGGTAAGTGGTGGGCTTTTGCGCCTTCAAACACCATGCGGTCCCGCTCGCGGAGACCGGCATGGGTAAGGCCGAGTCTGCCGAGGCGGTCTGTCTTCAGGCCGTCGACGCCGGACTGGTAGAACACGATTTCCGGACTGAAGGCCCAGACCAGAGGCAGCACCTCTTCGAGCCGGGCGAGGTATTCGTCGTCGCCCACGCCATCGGCCAGTTCGACATCGAGCGAACTGCGCTGTTTGCGGAACGGGAAGTTGTGCGCGCCGTGCATGGAGAAGGTCAGGACGTCGGGATCGCCCGCGAAGATGGCGGCGGTGCCGTCGCCCTGGTGGACGTCCAGATCGACAACGGCGGCGCGGCGGATGCGGCATTCGTGCCGCAGGACGCGAATGGCGACCGCGATGTCGTTGAAGACGCAGAAGCCGGAACCCTGGTCACGAAAAGCGTGGTGGGTGCCACCGGCGAGACCACCGGCCATGCCCTGCCGGAGCGCGACGCGCGCGGCTTCGAGGGTGCCGCCCGTGGAAGCCAGCGTGCGATCAACCAGGCCCTGCGACCAGGGAAAGCCAATGCGGCGCTGCGCCTGGGCGGGCAGAGTGCCGGAGACGAAAGCGCGAACATAGGCGGGGTCGTGCGCGAGTTCCACCGCTTCGAGGGAAATAAAAGGGGCACGCTGAAGATCGAAGCAAGAATGACCCGGCGCGCCCGAGCCTTCCAAAGCCTCACGAAGCATCCGGTACTTCCGGACGGGGAATTTGTGCCCCGCCGGAAGCGGAATTTCGTGATGATCGCAGTAATAAACGCGCAAAGAGAGCGCTACCGGACTGAGAGATCGCGGACGAAGATGTCCTTGAACATCATGTCGCCGCCGCCACCCGCATGCAGCTGCAGGGCGATGGTGCCGTCGAAGGAACGCGGGGCCGGGTCAGTGAAATCGGTGATGACGACGCCGTTGAGCCGAGCCACGAAGTGATTGCCTTCCACCTTGAGCAGATAGTCGTTCCAATCCTGCTGGTGGAGGACGTATTCAAATTCCGGAGAGGGCCAGGCGATCCAGCCGCGGCCGTCACCATAGAGTCCGCCGGTGTGGTGGTTCAGGGTCGGATCGATTTCAAACTGCATGCCCTGGGAAACATCCGCGGTGCCGGGTTTGAAACGGGTGTGGAAGAAGACGCCGCTGTTGCCATCGGCCACGCATTTGAAGCGCAGGGAGAGATGGAAATCCTTGTAGTCTTTGGTGGTTTCGAGGTAGCCGTATTCCTTGGTTATGGCCTTGCCGTGGATGAGTCCGTCTTCCACGGTCCACTTCTCTTTGCCCACGGGATTCCAGCCGGAGAGGTCTTTCCCGTTGAACAGGCTGACCCACTGCTCGTTGGGCAGAGGTGCCCGGTTCTTCGGAGTCTGGGCGACGGCAATAGCGCTGACGGCTGCAATGACAGCGCCGGCGGTGAGCAAAAGCTTAGAAATTCGCATAAGGTTGTTTTATCCCAATTCGGCGCGAATTGCAGCAACGATGCGCGCGACGAGGGCCTCAATCCGGGTTTGCTCCGCGCCTTCCACCATGACGCGCAGCAAAGGTTCGGTGCCACTGAAGCGGACCAGCACACGGCCAAAGCCACCCAGCTCGGCTTCACAGGCCGCGATTTCGCGTTGCACGCCTGGCAACTGATCGAGCGGCTTCCGCTCTTTGACGCGGACGTTGACGAGCAACTGCGGGAAGACCTTGAGGTCCGCCGCGAGTTCATCCAAACCGGCCTGGCCGAGGGCGCAGGTTTCCAGCACCTTGAGGCCGGTGAGCATACCGTCGCCGGTGGTGGCGTATTCGCTGAAGATGATGTGGCCGGACTGTTCGCCGCCCAGCGGGGCATTGCGGCGGAGCATTTCTTCGAGCACGTACTTGTCGCCGACGGGAGTCCGGAGCATGGCGATGCCGGCGCGTTCCAGAGCCTTTTCGAGGCCGAGGTTCGACATGACGGTGGAGACAAGCACGTTGCCTGGCAAATGCCCGTCCTGCTGCAGACGGCGGGCGGCGATGAGCATGATGGCGTCGCCATCCACGATCCGGCCGGAGGCGGCGACCATCAGGGCGCGGTCCGCATCGCCATCGAAGGCCACGCCGGCGTCGGCTTTGGTTTCGAGCACTTTGGCCTGGAGTTGTTCCAGATGAAGCGCGCCGCAGTTCAGATTGATGTTCCGGCCGTTCGGTTCCGCGTTGATGGCGATGACTTCGGCGCCAGCCTCGCGGAACAGTTCGGGGGCGAGGGCGGAGGCCGCGCCGTTGCCGCAATCGAGCACGATCTTCAGGCCGTTGAGGCTGCCTCGCAGCGTGGAAAGCAGGAAATCCAGATAGGGGCGGACCGAACAGGTGACTTCCACCGGGGCCGGGGCCGCGGCGACCTGAATCACGGGCAGCAGGCGGAAGATTTCCTCTTCGATTTCATGTTCTTCGGCATCCGGAAGTTTGAAACCGGAGCGGGAAAAGACCTTGATGCCGTTATCGCCAAAAGGGTTGTGGGAGGCCGAGATCATGATGCCGGCCGCGAAATCTCCGGTGCGGGTGAGCCAGGCAACGCCGGGGGTGGTCACGACACCGGCGAAGCGCACGGAAACGCCGCGCTGCGCGAGGCCATCGGCCAGGCAGGCGACAATGCCGGGGCCGGATTCACGCGTATCCATCCCGACCAGCACGGGCTTATCGCCCCGACCATGCTTCTTCAGATCGTCTGCAAGAGCAATCCCCAGGGCGGTAATCGTGAGCGGATCGAGAGGCGGCTCGCCCGCCACCCCGCGAATACCATCGGTGCCAAAAAGCCTTTTTGCCATGTTGTTCAGCTGTTATTAATGCCTGTGTTCGACGTGAATCTTCACTGTAACCTGCGGCTTCACGACAAACCGGACCTGGGGCTCCACCACATAGACGGCGACCTGCTGCTGGGTATCGGCGTGAACGCGGGACAGGTCAACCGGGTCAGCCAGAGCGTTGCGGGCGGCGCTGACGCGGCTCTCCGGGCCAGTGACCGGGAGAGCGGGAGGGAAGACCTCGATTTTGGAGACCACGAGGCCGTCGGGGACCGTGCCGACCAGCGGGACATCCACCTTCAATTGTCGTGAGGTGCGGTTTTCAAAGGTGAACCGCAGCTGGGCGGGGATGGTGCGCACCAGTTCCACGCCGCGCGGCAAACGAACCTCTTTCGAGGTGAGGGTGAAGGTTCGTTCCCCGGCTTCTTTGACGGACGAGAAATCGACAATGGCGGACAGGCGGGCGGTGCGGAGATCGCGCAACTGGCCTGCCGGACCACGAGCTTCGATATCAATACTTTCCACGATCGCGGAACTGATTTCCAGATTCTTGGGATACTCGCGGAACTGAACCGGCGCGGAAAGAATGGTGGCGAGATCGGTATCGTTGCCGATACTCCACCAGACGAGGAAGGCGGCGAGCAGAGAGACCAGCTTCCAGCCGATGTTGTGGGTAAACAGCTGCTTCATTCGCGGGCCCTCATGGCTGCTTCCGCCGCCGCACCGGCGGGGACGGTCCGCGTGACGCCCACCGCGGTGCGCCGTGAGACGCCGAAGTGTTCATAGATGCGCTCGTCGACGCGTTCGATGGTGACGTCCCGTTCGAGGTTGCCGAAACAGGCCATGGAAATCGCGCCGGTCTCTTCACTGACGATGAGCGACAGGCAGTCGGTTTCTTCGGTGATGCCGATGCCCGCGCGGTGCCGGGTTCCCATTTTGGTGGAAACGGCGGGGTTTACGCTGAGCGGCAGAAAGCAGGCCGCCGCGGAGATGCGGTCTTTCTGGATGATCACGGCGCCATCGTGCAGAGCGGTGCCGTTGTGGAAGATGGAGAGCAGAAGATCGCGGGAAATCTGGGAATCCAGCCGGACGCCGCTCTCAATAAACGTGCGCAGGCCGATGTCGCGTTCGAGCACAATCAGGGCGCCGACGCGGTCGCGGGACATGGACGCCAGCGCCAGCAGGATTTCATCGGTGGATTCGGGGCGCTGGAAGCCTCCGAGCAGACGGCGGCGTCCCAGGCGGGCGAGAGTGCGGCGGATTTCCGACTGAAACAGAACAATGATGGCGATGGCGGAATAGGGAGCGAGCGAGGAGATCAGACTCCGAAGCGCTTCCAGATGGAGCAGCACGGCAACCTGATAGATACTCGCCACCGCCACAATGCCGGTCAGCACGTGCGCGGCACGGGTTCCCCGGACAATCTGCAGCAGCTGGTAGATGACCACCGCCACGGCGAGAATATCCAGCAGGCCGATCAGGCCCGGTTTTGGAATCGAAAATGTGAACTCAGTCGGCATCGTCCGATAAATCTAAGTTATCAGCTTCATAATCAGGAGCGTCATGTCATCGTATTGCTTTGCCGGTCCGGTAAAGGCGTCGGCTTCGCGGAAGATGGCGGCGATGAGATCTTTAGCCCTCAAACCGGAGCCTGCGCGGGCCGCTGCGATGAAGCGTTCTTCCTCCCATTCTTCTTCCTCTTCGTTGAGGGCCTCACTGATGCCGTCTGTAAACGAGACGAAAATATCGCCGGGACGGAGCTCAATTTTGTCGTGGCCGAACTGGACTCCGGGCAGCAGACCGACGACAGGCCCGCCCGCTTCGAGGCGCAAAACCTCCTCACCACGCAGAATCACGGGCGGATTGTGGCCGGCATTGACGAAATCGAGGCGACGGCTGACCGGATCGTACTCGCCATAAAAGAAGGTCGCGTAACGGTTACTGGTGGAGGCCTCATAAACCAGGCGGTTGACGTTCCGCATCAGCGCCGCGAGGTCATGAAGCCCGGCCATGGTCTGGCCGCGCAGTGAGGCCTGGAGGCTGGCCATGAGGAGGGCGGCGGCGATGCCTTTGCCGGAGACATCGCCGATGGCGATGCCGAGACGCCCGTCATCGAGTTTCAGAAAGTCGTAATAGTCACCGCCGACGCCGCGCGCGGGGCGGCAGTAACCGGCGCAATCGACGCCGGGGAATGGCGGGAAGGACTGCGGGAAGAGACGTTCCTGCACTTCGCGGGCGATTTCGAGCTCCCGGTTGGAGCGCTCGCGTTCGGCGGCGGCATGGGCGAGTGAAGCGGCCAGGCGGCTGTTATCGAGCGCCAGAGCCATCTGCGAAGCCACCGACTGCAGCAGGCGGACGTCTGAGGCCGAGTAGGGCACTTCCGAGAGCTTGGCCCCGAGGCTCATGATGGCGCTGAGCTGGCCGTGCCCGAACAGGGGCAGCAGTAACTGGGAACGCATAAAGTCGAGCGTTTGCAGTTCCTGCGCGCCGAGGGTGCGGATCCAGGGGGCGGGATTTTCGAAATAGACGGTAAGCGGCTTCCTGTGGTCGCGCAGCTCAGAAGCGATCCGGCTATCGACCGGCAGGGGCATGGGCTCCCCGGTTCGGGTGGAAAAGCGGGGTACGAACATTTCGCCCTCGCGGATCAGGATCACCAGATCGGACACATGCAGGGTAGCGGAGAGGATGGCGGCAACTTTTTCAAGCAGAGGCGGGATCTCGATAAACTGACTGACTTCGCCCGCCAGTTCGGTGAGGACGTGTTCGGAGTTATAGGCCTCCCGGAAGAACTTTTTGTCGATCCACTGTGCGCCGCGGTCCACCGTGCGGCGACGCAGAATCACCAGACCGGCGATCACCGCTACCCACTCCAGTGGATTGGGTGACTTATCCAGAGTGATGAAGAGGTAGATGCCGACCGCGATCAGCGAGAGCCGGGCGGCGTGGAAACCGCCCCGCGCCAGACCGTAGCGGACGCCCTGGCGCACGACAAAGCTGAGGTCCATGGCGCGTTCGACCACGATGACGTGGGCCAGAGCGAGCGGGAAGAGACAGAGCATCATCAACGAAAGGAAGATGAAGGGCCACGGGACGCCGACGAAGATGTCCTGGCCGCGGGCGAGCGCATACAGAACAACCACAAAGATGGGAGCGAGAGCAACGGATGTTCCGGCCTGCAGGATGCGGAGGCGGCGGCGGACATCCGCACTGGAAGCGGTGGCGGCCTTGTGGCCGACGCTGAAGAAAAAGACGGAGATGGCCAGCATGCCGGTCACCGACTGCAGCAGGGAAAGCCGCAAAAACAGGGGTCGATACTGAGCGGCGGCGTTCAGATCGTGAATCCAGAGCAGAAGAATTCCGGCGAATGCCAGTTCCGTGAGGACGCACGGGACCAGGAGCAGGAACTTCCAGAGTGGATGCTTCCGGTCCCAGTGGGCGCGCTCGGGAAAGCGCAGGCCGAAGGCCATCATGAGCGGGGCCCACTGGCCCGCCCACAGCAGGTTCCAGGCGTTCTCCGCGGCTCCCGACACCGGCTCTGTACCGCCCATCATTTCGGAAAAGGACAACAGCAGGAAAAGCAGCAGCCAGGCACTGGTATCGCGGGGGCGCACGGCGACCACGAAAGCACCCAGCGTGAGGCAGATGAGGGGAATCAGGATGGCGGTGCTGACGGCGAGCAATTGCCTGTCGAACCGAGCGAGATTCTGGATGGGACTGGTGGCCTGGCTGGGAATGCGCACGGTTCGCTCGATGGCGTGGCCGGAGGGCTCGCTGAGAGTGAGCACGAGGGGATCGCCGGGATGGCTGGCGGCAATGATTCCCTGAAGCTGACGGACGGAGTGGAGGGGTTTGCCATTCACGGCGAGCAACTGATCGCCAAAGAACGGCCCGCTGCCGATGGCGCGGGTGGCGGCCTGGAGCGTGAAGGGATCGGCCGGGACCGCCGAGGGATTGCTGAGAGTCCGGATCAGATCGAGCGCCATGGTTCCGCGAACCCAGACCGCGGAACTCAGAATCAATAAGAGCAGGACGTATCGCAACGCGTTTCGGGGCATCAAAGAGGTTAAGACATAATACCGCCTGGCGGGCCCCTGTGTGTACGAACGATATATTGGAATTTCGGACATCTATGCCATTTGCATCCATCCCGGAAGCGATCGAAGAAATCCGCGCCGGGCGCATGCTCGTCGTTGTTGACGATGAAGACCGGGAAAACGAAGGCGATTTAACCATTGCAGCCGAGAAAGTTACGCCGGAAATCATCAATTTCATGGCGACGCACGGCCGCGGTCTGATCTGCCTGACCCTGACGCCGGAACGGTGTGACGCGCTGCGCCTGCCGCTCATGTCGCCGAACAATACTTCGAACTTCGGCACGGCGTTTTGCGAGTCGATTGATGCGCGGGTGGGAGTTTCCACGGGGATTTCGGCGTCGGACCGTACCAACACGATTCTGGCGGCCGTTCACCCGGACACCCGGCCCAACGACCTGGCCCGGCCCGGACACGTTTTCCCGTTGCGCGCACGCGAAGGCGGCGTGCTGGTGCGCGCGGGACAAACGGAAGCCGCAGTGGACCTGTCGCGTCTGGCGGGGCTCGACCCTTCCGGCGTGATCTGCGAAATCATGAACGATGACGGCACCATGGCGCGCGTGCCGGAGCTGAAGGAATTCTGTGCCCTGCACGGGCTGAAGATGATTTCGGTCGCGCAGCTCATCCGCTACCGTCTGCAGCACGAACACTGCGTGCACCGGCGCGCGGAGGGCACAATTCAGACCGAGTTCGGGGAGTTTCGGACCATTCTTTACAGCAGCGACCTGAGTCCGGATTCCCACACGGTGCTGACGCTGGGCGACGTGGCCGGGAAGCAGAACGTGCTGGTGCGCATGCACTCGCACTGCGCCTACGGCAACCTGTTCGGTTCGGTGAAGTGCGAGTGCCAGAGCATGGTGCGGGGCTCACTGAAACGCATTGCGGAGGCGGGCGAGGGCGTGCTGGTCTATCTGCACCAGACGAGTGTGGGGCTTCGAACCGAAGACGGCAGGATTCTGGGACACGAGCGCAACGTGAATAATCCACCGCTGCAGCATGAGGTTGGCCTGGGAGCGCAGATTCTTTCCGATCTGGGGCTGCAGACCATCCGGCTGCTGACGAATAATCCTCGTCGAATTGTGGCGCTGGAAGGCTTCGGAATCCGGATTCTGGAACAGGTCGCGATCGGTTAGGGCTTCGAAGCGGACCGGCGTTTGGTGCGGAGCAGAAGTTCCTCAGCGCGCCGGATGGCTTTTTCTTCCGCTTCTTCTTTGGAGGGAGCGCTGGTGCGGGCGAGAGTCGCGCCGGGGGCGGCGTTATCCGCCTTGCAGTGATACAGATCACCGAGCCGGTAGGTGGTGAGGACGATTTCCCAGCCCGCCAGTTGCAGGTTGCGTTCGGTGAAGCCTTCGACTCTCATTGTCCCTGCTCCCACTGAGCCGGCCCCAGTTCGATGGGAGCGCCGATGAGGTTGCCCCACTCGGTCCAGGAGCCATCGTAGTTCTTCACCTTCGGAAAGCCCAGCAGGTATTTCAGTACAAACCAGGTGTGGCTGGAACGTTCGCCGATCCGGCAGTAACAGATGGCGGTGGCGGAGCCATCGATGCCGTGCGCGGCATAGAGAGCGCGGAGTTCATCGGCGGATCGGAAGGTGCCGTCGGGATTGCAGACGGCTTCCCAGGGGATATTGCGCGCGCCCGGAATATGGCCGCCGCGCTGACACGTCTCGTTCAGACCGGGCGGGGCCAGGATCTCGCCGGAGAACTCTTCGGGCTCCCGCACGTCGACCAGGCTGCCGGAGTTCATGCGAACCGCCGCGAGAACTTCGGGCAAAAAAGCCCGGTTTTCGAAATCGGCGCACTGCGGATGGTAGTCGGCGGGAGTGACAGGAACCACATCGACTGTCAGTTCCCTGCCCTCGCTGAGCCACTTCCGGCGACCGCCGTTCATCAGGCGGGCGTCGGGGTGTCCGTATAGCCGGAGTTGCCAAAAGGCCCAGGCGGCGAACCAGTTGTTGTTATCGCCGTAGAGGATCACGGTGGTGTCGTTGGCGATACCGGACCGGGACATCAGGCGCGCGAAATCCTCTTTGGGAAGAATGTCGCGGCGGACGGTGTCACAGAGCTGCGTCTGCCAGTCCCAGGTGATCGCGCCGGGGAGGTGCCCTTCGCGCCAGGCCCGGGTATCGACGTCGACTTCGACGATGCGCACATTGGCTTCGCCGAGGCGCTGTGAAACCCAGTCGGTGGAAACAATCGCTTCCGGATGCGCGTATTCGCCCATGCTCTGCCTCCGTCAGTGTTTCTGTTGCACGGACTGGGCCACTTTGAGACCGTACTCCCGGGCTTTGGCGATCACGGCCTGCTGGTCGAGCGTGAGGACGCGGCGGTCCCGGACCACTTCACGGCCATTGACGATGACGTCGGTCACGTTTGAGCCCTTGAGAGCGTAGACCAGCTGGGAGTAGATATCGTAGAGGGGCACGGCGTTCGGCGCGTCGAGATCGAGCGAGATCAGGTCGGCACGTTTGCCGGTTTCGAGAGAGCCGATTTCCTTTTCGAGGCCGAGTACGCGCGCGCCACCCATGGTGGCCATTTCGAAGGCCTGCGCGGCGGGCAGCGCCTCGGGATCATTGCGGACAAGCTTCTGGAGCTTGGCGGCAAGGTCGGCTTCTTCGAGCAGATCGAAGTCGTTATTGCTGCCGGCGGGGCCATCCGGACCGAGGCCGACAGCGACGCCACGCCTGAGCAGTTCGACCACGGGGGCCGCGCCGCTGGCGAGTTTCATGTTGCTCGACGGGCAGTGTGCGACGCCGGCGTTCTTCGACTTCAGGATGCCCATATCCGTCGCATCCACCCAGACGCAGTGCGCGGCCACGGTGCGGCCATTGAAGACGCCGAGCGCGTTCAGCGTCTGC
The DNA here is from genome assembly GCA_903900705.1 of uncultured Acidobacteriia bacterium. GTDB lineage: Bacteria > Acidobacteriota > Terriglobia > Bryobacterales > Bryobacteraceae > BOG-234. Next base: position 7,132 of record CAIUOG010000058.1, on the reverse strand, counting down.
ACGGGCGACTGGTGGCGTTTCGCCTGATTGTCGTCGTTTTCCTTCTTCGTTTCCGAAACATGGATCAGCAGCGGAGCGTTGAAGCGGTTGGCAAGAGCACGGGTGGCTTTGAGCGTCTCGTCGGAATTCGTGTAGAGCGCATGCGGGGCGATGGCGGCGACCACGAGCGGATCATTGCGGAAGCGTTCAAGGAACTTCTCGGTAAGTTTCAGCGCGTCGGCCGGAGTTTTGGCGTCCGCCACCGGGAAACCGATGACGGTTTCGCCCAGCACGCCCCGCATTCCGGCTTCCTTCGCGGCTTCGGCGACAACGTCCTCGAAGTAGTACATGTCGGTGAAGGTGGTGGTGCCGGAGAGCAGCATTTCGAGGCAGGCGAGGCGGGTGCCCCAGCGGACAAAATCGGCGGAGACGTTCTTTGCCTCAGCCGGGAAGATGAAGTTGTTGAGCCAGTCCTGGAGCTTCAGATCGTCGGCGACGCCACGGAAAAGCGACATGGCTGCGTGGGTGTGGGTGTTGATCAGGCCCGGGGTGAGCACGGCATTGGGGCGGTCGATCCGTTTTTTGGGCTGCCAGTCGCGGTCGATTTCGGCGCGGGCGCCGACTGCGACAATGCGCTCGCCGCGAACGGCGACGGCGCCGTTCTGAATCACCCGTTTGCCGGCATTCATGGTGACGACGTAGCGAGCGGTGACGATCAGGTCGCAGGGAGCGGCGGCCAGCGCGGCAGCGAGCAGGAGGAGGAGACTAAAGGAACGAAGCATCAAAGGCCCTTGGAAACAGAGTACCGAGTCGCAGCGTCTCGCTTTTGCCCCGCAGGTTGGCGAGCACGATTTCCACGTCGCCGCAGAACTCCCAGAGGATCTGCCGGCAGGCTCCGCAAGGGGGCGTCAGGGTGTCGGTATCGGCCACGATGGCGACGCGCCGGAAGCCCCGCGCGCCTTCTGAAATGGCCTTGAAGACGGCGATGCGCTCGGCGCAGACGGTGAGGCCGTAGGTGGCATTTTCCACGTTGCAGCCGGTGTGGATCTGGCCGGCTGCATCTTCGACCGCCGCGCCGACGCGGAACTTCGAGAAAGGCGCGTGGGCGTGTTCGCGCGCGCGGGTGGCGGCGTCAATCAGGAAGTCGGTATTCATACGAGGCGCGGTATCACGCGCCGCAGGAGGTGGATGAGAGTGCCCTTCATGCGTTCGCCCACTTCCAGCACTTCGGTGTGGTTGAGTTTCTGATCGATCACGCCGGCCGCGTGGTTCGTGACGCAGCTGATGCCCAGGACTTTCATGCCCATATGATTGGCGGCAAGGGTTTCCGGAACCGTGGACATGCCGACGAGATCTGCGCCAATGGCGCGGAGATAGCGGATTTCCGCCGGGGTCTCATAACTCGGACCGGGCACGGCGGCATAGACGCCTTCGTGCAGATCGACGCCGACAGAGTGGCCGACTTCCTTCGCGATGGCCCGGAAGGAGCGCGAATACGCCTCGCTCATATCCGGAAAGCGCGGTCCCAGAGAATCGTCATTGGGGCCGGAAAGGGGATTTTGGCCGAGCAGATTGATGTGGTCGGAGATCAGGATGAGACTGCCGGGCGTCCAGTCCGGACGGATGCCACCGGCCGCGTTGGTGAGCACCAGGGATTCCACGCCCAGGGCGCGCAGGGTGCGTACGCCAAACGCGGCCTGCTTCGCGGTATAGCCTTCGTAGAGGTGCGCGCGGCCCGCGAGAACAGCGACAGCCACGCCGTCGACTACGCCGATGACCAGCTTGCCGGCATGGCCGATGGCGGTCGATTGGGGCCAGTCCGGAATCTCGCCGTAGGGGATGACTGTGCGGTCGTTCAGAGTATCGGCAAAAGCGCCGAGGCCACTGCCCAGCACGACCCCCACGCGCGGCCGGAGCGAAGTCCGGGCCGCAATCACTTCCGCAGCTGTTGGCATGAAGAAAGACTCCTAGAGGAGAATGCCCGCGATACAGGCGGACATGAAATTTGCCATGGTGCCCGCCGCCACGGCGCGCATACCCATGCGGGCCAGATCCGACTTGCGCGATGGAGCGAGTGCGCCGATGCCGCCGACCTGAATCGCAATGGAGCTGAAGTTCGCAAAGCCGCACAGCGCGTAGGTGGCGATGGTGAACGACTTCAGATCGAGATGCTCCCGGATCTTGCCGAGGTCAATGAAGGCGATGAACTCATTGGTGACGAGGCGCTCACCCAGCAGTTGTCCGATGGCCGGGCAGTCTTTCCACGGCACGCCGAGCAGCCAGGCCACCGGCGAAAAAACGAACCCAAACAGGGTTTCCATCGAGCTGGGGAACCAGCCCGCCATGGAGTGAACCCAGCCGAAGATGCCGTTCAGCATGGCGATGAGAGAGAGGAAGGCAATCAGCATCGCCGCGATGTTCAGGCAGAGATGCAGACCGTCGCCCGCGCCCTGCGCGGCCGCGTCGATGATATTCACGGCGGTCTTTTCGAGCTTGATATCGACCTTGCCCGCCGTCACCGGGTTTCCGATTTCGGGCTCAAAGATCTTGGCCAGCATGATGGTGGCGGGCGCGGTCATGATGACGGCCGTGAGCAGATGCTGGATCTCGACGTGGGCGAATAAAACGTAGGCGGCCATGACAGCGCCGGAGACGTGCGCCATGCCGCTCACCATGATGGTGAAGAGTTCCGATTGCGTGAGGCCATCGAGGAAGGGCCGAATGGTGAGTGGCGCTTCCGTCTGGCCCATGAAGATGCTGGCCGCGACGTTGAGCGATTCCGCACCGCTTGCGCCCATGACCTTCTGCATGCCGATCGCGAAAACCTTCACGATCTGCTGCATGACGCCGAGGTAGTAGAGAATCGCGAAGAAAGACGCGATGAAGATGATGATAGGCAGGACCTGGAACGCGAAGATGGTGGGGCCCAGCATGTGGGTGGAATCCACCGCGTCCCGCATGCGGGAAGAGTTGGTCTGGGAACCGAGGATATCGCCAAAAACAAACATGCTGCCGGCCTGGGAGTAGCCAAGCATGGCGTTCACCCCCGAACTGGCAGCCTGAAAGATTTTGCCGAAAGACGTTTTGAGTACCAGAACGGCGAAGCCGAACTGTAAACCCATGCCCCAGAGGATGATCCGGAGCTTGATCTCTTTCCGGTGGCGCGACAGAAGCCACGCCACCAGAAGGATTGCCGCAATGCCGAGTAACCCCGTAAAGCGGCTCATGAAACTAGCCGACGACCTCAAGGATGAGCTCGCGTTCTTCGGGACGCGAGCCGGAGATGCGGAAGGCATCTTCCACCAGGTCCGCCGCTTCGTCCAGATTCTCTTCGCCGGTGTAGTAGAGGCGGCAGAGCACGGAACCCGCTTCCACCTTTTCGCCAACCTTGACTTCGAGAATCACGCCGACCGCGGGATCGATCACGTCTTCCTTGCGGCTGCGGCCCGCGCCCATCATCTGGGAAGCGCGGCCAATGTCTTCGGCCATGATGGCGCTGACGAAACCGGCGCGCGGCGAGAGGATCTCGCGCATCCCGGTGGCGTTCGGCAGCAGTTCGAAGCGGTCGAGAGCCTGCGGATTGCCGCCCTGCGCCGCAACTGCCTGGCGGAACTTCTTGTAGGCGGAACCATCCATCAGCTTGTCTTCGGCCAGCTTGCGGGCTTCATCCAGCGTGGGGGTGATTTTGCCGAGGAAAATCATGCGCGCGGCGAGTTCCAGGCTGAGGCGGGTGAGATCCGCCGGACCGGCTTTCTGCAGCGTCTGGGAAACTTCCATCACTTCGAGCGCGTTGCCGATGGCGTAGCCGAGCGGCTGGTTCATGTCCGTGATGAGGGCCTGCACCTTCTTATCGAGGCGGCGGCCGATGCCGACCATGGCCTGCGCAAGACGGCGGGCATCCACCTGCTTCTTCATGAAGGCGCCGTTGCCGACCTTCACGTCCAGCACAAGGGCGTCAATGCCTTCCGCCATTTTCTTGGACATGATGGAAGAGGCGATGAGCGGGATGGATTCGATGGTGCCGGTAACGTCGCGCAGCGCGTAAAAACGTTTGTCGGCGGGGGAGATTTCGTCGCTCTGGCCGATAAAGCAAAGGCCGATTTCCTGCAGCTGGGCGCGGAACTGTTCCACGGAGAGATCCGTACGGAAGCCGGGAATCGATTCCAGTTTGTCCAGGGTACCGCCGGTGTGGCCGAGGCCGCGACCGGAGATCATGGGAACCACCACGCCTGCCGCCGCCGCGATGGGCGCACAAATCAGGCTGGTCTTATCGCCCACACCACCGGTGGAATGCTTGTCCACCTTGATGCCCGGAATGTCTGAGAGATCCAGCACTTCGCCGGACTGCATCATGGCTTCAGTGAAGGCACTCAGCTCCCGATCCGTCATGCCATTGAAAAAGGTGGCCATCAACAGGGCGGCCATCTGATAATCCGGAATATCGCCGGACGTGTAGCCAGACACCAGGAACTGGAGTTCTTCCACACTAAGCTCTTCACCCCCGCGTTTCCGCAGGATCAGGTCAACTGTGCGCATGATAATCAATAAGGATATCATGTTAACCCTTTGAAAGTAAAAGAGAACATTGAGGGATGACTGCTTATGTCAGGTGGCGGCCCCAAATCGCGGCAGGGGAGGAACGGGCGGGTGAGAACCAAACAAAAGAGATAGCGCCACGGCCCCGAGGGCGAACCGTGGCGCTTCCGGCGTTTCCGGCGGCGGTTTCCGGCTAGACTTCGTAGCCCTTGCGATAGACGGGGCGCGTGAGCATTCTGGTCGCTTCCGCGTCGCCGGTGAACTTCGGGCCGGCTTCGATGTTCAGTTTGCGGCCGGTGCGATAGCTGATGTTCGCGAGGTGGCAGAGGGAGGCACTCTGGTAGGCGTTGTTGATGCCATCGTGCAGATCGCTGTAGCGGCGGGAACGGACGGCGTCGAGGAAATTTTCCATGTGCAGCCGGGTGGTATCCAGGCGGGCTTCGGGTTTCTCTTCCGCAATCAGTTCGCTGCTCTCGCCCTTGTAGACCTGATAGCCGGCGTCATTCATGGACATCCAGCCTTCGGAGCCGTAGAACAGGTTGCCGACCATCACGCTGAGAGAGGCCGGGGCTTTGGGAGGTGCGTCGCCGTTGGCCGGAGCGCGGCGCGCCGGAGTGGAGCCCTCGCCGTTGGTCAGATTGCCTCGTACTTCGAACACCAGTTGGCGGCCGCCGAAATCGTAGGACGCGGTCAGGGTGTTGGGTGTTTCCTGGTCGTCTTCCACGCCGAATTTGCCGCCGAAGGCCACGGCGGTCTTCGGGAATTCGGGGTCGCCCATTCCCCAGCGGGCGATGCCCATCTCATGGACGCCCTGGTTGCCGATGTCGCCGTTGCCGGTATCCCAGAACCAGTGCCAGTTGTACTTAAAACGCAGGGCGTTGAACGGGCGCAGGGGGGCGGGGCCGAGGAAGAGATCCCAATCCACACCGGGAGGCGTGGGTTCATTCTCTTTGTGCCCGATGGAAACGCGGCGCTTATAGCAGAGGCCCTTCGCTTCGTAGACCTTGCCGATAATGCCGCCCTGGAGCGCGGCCATGCCCTTGATTTTGAAGGGAGTGCTGCGGTGCTGGGAACCAATCTGCAACATCTTATTGGTCTCCTGGCGCACCTTCATCATCATCTGGCCTTCGTGGATGTTGTAGCAGGCGGGCTTTTCGCAATACACGTCCTTGCCGGCCTTCATGGCCCAGATGGAGGCGAGAGCGTGCCAGTGGTTCGGGGTGGCGATGGAGACGGCGTCAATGCCGGGGTCGGCGAAAGCCTGCCGCATATCGACGAATTCCTTCGCTTTTTCGCCGGTGTTTTTGAGCAGCGTGGCCTGGGCCACTTCACGGGCCGCCTGATTCACGTCCACCAGGCCGGTCACTTTGGCGCCGGGGAGTTTCGAGTACACGTTCAGATGATTGGCGCCGCGGCCGCCAATGCCGACAATGGCGACGTTGATGCGGTCATTCGCGCCCCAGACGCGGGAGGCGGCGGCCGCCGTCGCCGCGCCGATGAAAAACCTGCGGGTGGTTTCGTTTGCCATAGAAAGTCTCTGCGCGGTGAGTATATCAGCAGGCGGGTGGTATCGTTATCAGCGATTATGCTGAGAAATCTGTTGGCGCTGCTGGTGCTGGCGGGCTTGCTGCGGGGCGCAACGGTTATCACCCGACCCGCGCCGGACCGCATCCACGTCGAGATCGACGGCGGGCCTTTTGCGGATTTTTGTTTCGGGACCGACACGCCCAAGCCTTATCTGTATCCCCTGCGGACGGCAGACGGCACGGTGGTGACGCGCGGGTTCCCGATGGAGAAGATCGCCGGGGAGACCACCACGGATCAGCACCAGCGGGCGGTGTTTCTGGGCTACAGTTCGGTGAACGGCTTCGATTTCTGGAAGAACGAGTTCTCGTACCGCGATCCGAAGGCCGGGCGGGTGGAAACCGTGCGCGTGGATACGGTGAAAGACGGCATTTCCGGCATCTTTCGCTGGCTCTCGCCCCAGGGAGAGCCGATTCTTGAAGAGGCCCGCGGGATGACGTTTCGGGGCGACGGAGCGCTCCGGATTGTGGACGTGGAACTGGCGCTGCGGGCTCTGACAGATACGACGTTTGGCGACAGCAAGGACGGCGCGTTCGGCGTCCGGCTGGCCGAACCGCTGATTGAAAAAAACGGGGGCGTGATTACGAACTCGGCAGGCGGACGGGGCATGAAGCAGACGTGGGGCAAGCCAGCCGCGTGGGTGGATTACAGCGGGGAGATTGCGGGCGCGAAGGCCGGTGTGGCGCTGTTTGTCCACCCGGAGAGCGACCACTTCCCGCCCCGGTGGCATGTGCGCGATTATGGCTTGCTGGCGGTGAACCCGTTCGGAACGAAGGCTTTCGACGCGGAGGCGAAGGAAAGCATTACCTCCCTTAAGAAAGGAACCACGATCCGGTTTCGATACCGGATCGTGGTTCATGGGGCGATCAGTCCTGAGAAGCTGCGGGAGCTTTACGCGGCGTATGCCGCGAAGAAGTAATTACTGCCGGGACCCGGCGGGGCGGGGACCACGTTTCCTGGCCGGATCGCCGGGGCCGCCGGGGCCATCGGGACCGAAATCCCTGCCGCCGCCGGTTTTGACGGTGTATCCGGC
>CAIUOG010000057.1 GCA_903900705.1 uncultured Acidobacteriia bacterium | reverse complement strand
CGGCGAAGGGTTCGAAGGTATGGCCGCCATCTGTGGAACGGTACATCGAGGTCTGGGCGACATAGACGGTGTCCGCCTGGGTGGGGTCTGTGAAAATGCGGCTGAAATAGTTGCTCGCCACCACGCGGGGGTCTTTGGAGGACTGCGCCCAGTGTGCGCCGGCATCGTCTGACCGGAAGACGCCCGTATCGAGAATGGCGTACAGGCGGCGGCCTTTCGCGGTATTGGCGACGGAGATTCCGATGCGGCCGCGCGCTTTCTCCGGCAGTCCGGCGGTGGGGACAGGCTTCCAGGTTGCGCCGGCGTCAGTGGAGCGGTAGATGTCGGAAGTGCCTTCGACGGCGGTCTTGCCTTTGCCGGCGGCGGGGTGGTACAGGACGGTGTAGAGAACGTTGGGATTGGTGGGGTCCTGGCAGAGATCCACCGCGCCGGCGGTATCGTCCCGCGAGAGAACCCTGCGCCAGGAGCGGCCACCGTCGAGCGTGCGGTAGATGCCCCGGTCATCGGTGAAAGCGCCTTTGAGCAGGGGACGCCAGATGATGGCGTAACCGAGGGAATTCACGGCGGCGACCACGTGGTCCGGGTTGCGCGGATCCACCACCAGCGCCTGGATGAATTTCGCGTTTTCGAGACCGGCCGGGGACCAGGTCGCGCCGCTGTCCGATGACCGGAAGACACCCCGGCCTGGTTGCCGCTCACCGGTGCCCGCGTAGAGGATGTTCGGAGCGGAGGGAGCGACGGCAATTGAGCCTACGGACGCGACACCCGTGGCATCGAAGATCGGTTTCCAGACCTGGCCGCCGCTTTCCGTTTTCCAGATGCCACCGCCCGGGGTACCGAAGTAGTAGACGTTCGGCTGACCCGGCACCCCGGCGACGGAGGTCACGCGGCCACCGCGGAAGGGCCCGATCAGACGCCAGTGAAGCTGCTCGGGGAGCGCCGCGGCGGGCAGCAGCACGGCCAGAAGAAAAAGGCAGGATTTTGGGCGCATCGGATTCCCGATGCTAACAGATTTCGCCTACCGGCCGATGACGCCGCTGAGCGGACTGCTGGCGCTGGCGTAGAGCTTCTTTTCCATGCGTCCCGCTTCGAAGGCGAGGCGACCGGCCTGGACGGCGAGCTTCATGGCCACGGCCATCTTTTCCGCGTCATCCGCCGCGGAAATCGCGGTGTTCATGAGGATGGCGTCCGCGCCCATTTCCATGGCGATGGCGGCATCGGAGGCGGTACCAACGCCGGCGTCCACAATGAGAGGCACTTCGGTGATCATCTCGCGCATGATGCGCAGGTTGGTCAGATTCTGGATGCCCAGGCCGGAGCCGATGGGCGCGGCAAGCGGCATCACGGCGGCTGCGCCGGCATCAATCAGCTTGCGGGCATTCACCACGTCGTCATTCGTGTAGGGCAGCACGACGAAGCCTTCTTTTGCCAGCACGCGGGTGGCTTCGAGCAGCCCTTCGTTATCGGGAAACAGCGTTTTTTCGTCGCCGATGACCTCCAGCTTCACCCAGTTGGAGAGCCCGACCTCGCGGCCCAGGCGCGCGGTGCGGATGGCATCTTCCGCGGTGTAACAGGCTGCCGTGTTCGGCAGGATGAACATCTTGTCGCGATCGATGTAATCGAGCAGGGATTCCCTGGTGCGGTCCGTGAGATTCACGCGGCGAACCGCGACCGTGACCACTTCAGCGCCCGACGCGGCATGGCAGCGGGCCATTTCCTGAAAACTGCGGTACTTGCCGGTACCAATCAACAGCCGCGATTGAAAGGTTCGCCCGGCGATTGTGAGAGCCATGCCTTTAGCGTATAGGATGATGGGTTTTGATGCGGACCTTATGGGTGGTCGCGCTGTCTGTGCTGCTTCTGCGGGGCGAGTCGCGGCTCCTGCCGGCGCCGTATTCGGTACACGCGGGCCAGGGCCGGATGGCGGCGGGGACAGATCTTCGCGTTGAAGTGGAGGGGCTGCACGAACCACGGCTGGATGCGGCGGTGGAGCGCTTCCGAAAGCGTGGAGGCTACGGCCTGCTGCGGGTTCGGATCGGGTCCGCCGGGAACGCGGTGCAGTCGCTCGACGAGGACGAGAGCTATCACCTCGAAGTGACGTCCACCGGGGCTACGTTAACAGCGCCGAATCCGCTGGGCGCGATGCACGGGCTGGAAACTTTCTCTCAACTGGCCCGTGAACCGGCCGCCCCAGGGGGCATGGAGGCGGTGACCATCGAGGACCATCCCCGCTACCGATGGCGCGGCCTGATGCTGGATGTTTCCCGGCACTTCATCCCGGTGGATGGCATTCACCGCACGCTGGAGGGAATGGCCGCCGTGAAGCTCAACGTCTTCCACTGGCACCTTTCGGATGACCAGGGTTTTCGGGTGGAGTCGAGACGTTACCCGCGGCTGCAGGAGTCCGGCTCGGACGGCCTGTTTTACACGCGGGACCAGATCCGCGAGGTGGTGCAATACGCGCGGGACCGGGGCATCCGGGTGGTGCCGGAGTTCGACGTGCCGGGCCATGCGGCGAGCTGGCTGGCGGGCTATCCGGAACTGGGTATGGGGCCTGGGCCGTTCCACGTCTTCCGCACGTGGGCAGGGCATGACGCCGTGTTCGACCCGGCGAAGCCCGAAGTCTACGAGTTCCTGGACCGCTTCCTCGGCGAAATGGCCACGCTGTTTCCGGATGCGTACTTTCACATCGGCGGCGATGAGGTCAGCACGCTGTCGCGCGGTCAGCAGGCGGAATTTAACCGGAAGCTGCGGAAGATCCTTGCGGGTCATGCAAAACAAATGGAAGGGTGGGATGAGATTCTGGATCCCGCGCTGCCGAACGATGTGCTGATCCAGTCCTGGCGTGGCGCGAAGGCTCTGGCGGAAACGGTGCGGCAGGGACGCCCCGGCATTCTCTCAGCGGGTTATTACCTGAATCTGATGGAGCCGTCTTCGAAGATGTATCTGGTGGATCCGGGTGGCGAACCAGGTGACGGCCCGGGCGTGCTGGGCGGTGAGACCTGCCTGTGGACGGAATTCGCTTCGGCGGAGAATCTGGATTCCCGCATCTGGCCGCGCGCCGGGGCGGTGGCGGAACGCCTGTGGTCCCCCGCGAGTGTGCGCGATATACCGGACATGCACCGGCGGCTGGCGCTGCTTGATCAGGAACTCGAAGAGCTCGGTCTGCAACACAACGCGAACTACCGGGCCATGCTGCGGCGTTTGGCCGATTCGCCAAAGCCGGGTGATTCGCCGGGGCTGCGGACGCTGGCCGACGTGCTGGAGCCTGGTTCACTGGGCCTGCGCCGCCGCGTGACGCCGCTGGCCGATCAGACCACGCCGCTCGACCGACTGGTGGATGCCGTACGCCCGGAAAGCGTGGTCGCCTGGCAGTTCAGCGAACTGGTGGACCGGTATCTGCACAGTCGAAAAAGCGAAGCCAATCGGGAGGAAATCAATCGCTGGCTGAGGCTGTGGGCCGCCAACCGGGTGAACCATCCGGCGAATGCCCTGCTGGTGCGGCTGGCGACCGATGCGCTCGCCGGCAGGCGGAACCGGCAGACGCTGGAAGCGGCGAAAAGGCCCATCGGAGATTTGCATCTCGCGGTGGGCCCTGCGCTGGTGAAGCTGATTCTGGCGGGGAAGTGAGTACGCCGGCTAGAGTCCGGCGTACCAGTCGTAGCCGCGCTCAGCCCAGTAATCGTCCGGGCGCTTGTTGGTGTACTCGATCCGCCCGATACGCTTGATGTTCTTGATGCCGTATTTGACGGGGATCACGAGGCGGAGCGGCGCGCCGTGCTGATCGTTGAGCGGCGCGCCGTTCATCTCATAGGCCAGCAGGGTTTGCGGATGGAGCGCGCTGGGCATGTCGAGGCCGACGTAGTATTCCTCGTCGGGGGTCCGCATGCCGACGCAGTCGGCCTTTTCGGAGCCGGGGGCGAACTTCGCGGTGAAGTCGGCGAGGCGCGCGCCGGCGAACTGGGTGACGGTGCTCCAGCCTTCCACGCACTTGAAGTCGATGGTTTCTTCGAAGCGGGGCAGGGCGCGAACGTCGTCCATGGTGAGCTTGCCGGCGGGCTGCGAGGCGCCGAACGGGACGATTTCCAGATGCCAGGCGGCGGGATCCAGAGGTTCGTCGATGCCGACATCGCCATTGGCCTTGATTTTGCCGATTTCGGAAGCGGGATAGGTCTTCGCGAGGTGGTTGTCGCTGAAAAGGGCCGTGCGGACCACGCGCTCATTGAAGCCCAGAACGCCGCGCAGGGCGGGCGGAATATCGCCTTCAGCCGCGCTGCCCGCGTTCAGCATGCCAAAGCCGGCAAGGCCGGCGGCGGCAGCGCCACCCATCACCATAAATGAACGGCGTGTGCGCCGCGCGATTTCCTGTTCGGGAGTGAGTTTTTCAGCCGGCATGCGTTTTTACCTCCGGAGTGGCGTCCGCCACGTCATAACCGCAGATCATGGAGCGGAAGTTCGCCCAGCCCGCGCGAATTACCTGACCAATGTGAATACCGAAGAAGCCGAGGTAGCTCATGGTGAGCCAGAAGTGTTCCCAGCGTGCCCATTCGTAGCCGCCGAGGAGCGCCGTCAGCCAGCTGAGCTGTGCCGGTTTATAGATCGCGAGGCCGGTCAGCAGGCTCAGGCCGCCCATCACGACGATGGCGGAATACGTGATGCGCTGTGCGGCGTTGTAGCGGCCCTGGGGCGGGAGCGGGACCTTCAGTCCCATGTCGTGCTTCACCACCTGCAGAGCTTCCGCGAACGACTTTTTCTCCGGAGCGAGTTCACGCCACTCGCCGGAAACCACAGTATAGGTGACGTAGGCGAGGCCGTTGAAGGAGAAGATCCAGGCGAAAAGGAAATGCAGAGCCATGCCGTAGGCCAGCTTGTGATCGATATGGGTGGCGTCGTAGAACCAGTCCGGAAAGAAGTGGAACAGGGTGATGTCGCCGAGCCCGATGCGGTAGGGGTCGTACGACCAGTAAATGAGCATGCCGCTGGCGATCATCAGGGTGAGGATCGGGAAATTGATCCAGTGGAACCAGCGCGTGGCCAGCTTGTGTTTCTCTTCGAGAACTTTCACAGAGAGATTATCCCGCGTTTGGGCATTTTATTCCTGCCGGAAAAGAAAAACGCCGCCGGCAGACGAGGCCGGCGGCGTTCTGGTCCTCACAAAGTTTGCCTAGGCGACTTTCCTCAGGGGTGGCTGGAGGCTGTTCCGGCGGGGCGGCGCCGGCATTTGTAACAGGTTGTTCTTGACGGACTGACTCCGAACCGTGCCCCCGAAGTATTCGTCCAGCGGGAAAAGAGCGTACGGCTGGAGTTCACGGAAGACCCGGCCAAGGCGCTGCTGAATCCGGTAGACCTCATGGAAGAAGGTTCCGCGATCCATGTTCAGCCGGCGGCAGCAGAGCTTCCAATCCGCGCCCAGCAGAAAATGAAACCGGAAAATACGGTGCTGATTCTCGTCGAGAGTACGGGTGGCAATATTGCAAAAGTCGACCATATATTCTTCGTCTTTCATGCCCCACGTCTGACGGCGATCGGTGCCGTGGACCTGTTCAAGCCGGACCCTGGAAATGTACTTTTCCTGCGAAGCGCATTCCCGGAACTTATTGAAACAGGCCCGAAAAACGGCCCTCAACACACACGGGCAGGGCACGGCGGGCCCACCCTTGCTGCGACGCAGTCCGAAACCCCGGCAATGCGTGCACGATTCTTTTGCAAGACCTAAAACTTCTGAACGGTTCCACTCAAAACTCACAAATTGCTCCTCCCGGATTTGTGTAAAAAACCACGCCCGGTTTCTGTTCAGAATTTCTCGCATTTTGGTGTTTTGTGCAATTCATTCCATTTCGGAATTCTACGGATGCCCCAGGTAAACCCCCAAGTTTCGGCTAGTTCCAGTACTACCGGACCCAGGGGAATACCACTGTATGGTAAAAAGATGGTTCCCCCTATTTCCGGTGGAAATAGGGGGAAATCCACCCGATGTACATCGAGGATGTGTACAACCGCCTGCTGGAGTCCGCGCGAATGCGGGTCCGGTCGGGCGAGGTTACGGAGCGCGGCCTGGCCCGGCTCTGTGATATGTCCCAGCCGCACATGCATAATGTGCTCAAGAACATCCGCATGCTGTCGCCGGGTTCGGCGGACCGGCTGATGCGGGCGCTGCGCCTGACTATTCCCGAATTGCTGTGGCATTATCCGGGGGAAAACCAAGCGGGGATTCGCGCGGTACCGGCATTGCGAGCGCGAATTGGTCCGGGCTTCGAGCCGTCTTTTTCCGACTTTCGGGGATATATCCCGTTTCCGGTTTCGCTGGTGGAGGGTCTGGTGCAGCCGGTGGCGGCACGACTGGCGCAGGATCTGCATTTGCCGGCGGCGTTGTCGGCGAACGACCTGGTGCTGCTCGATCAGAATCCGGCGGTCCGGGCGCGGCCCGGCGGGCGGGGAACCTGGGTTGTAATGGAGAAGGGCGGTCCGCGGGTCCGTTACGTTCGGGTGGGAGGCACGCATGTGTATCTGCCGGGTGAGCATGTGGTTCACGATCCCCAAAAATGGCAGCCGGTTTCCGTGCAGGGCAGGAATATTCTGGAAGTAGTGAGGGCGCGCGTTGTTTGGATTGGCCGAGAGATGGAAAAAGAACCGTACGGACCGGCTGACGAAGCTCGCCCGGGCGATTGAACTGCTGGGGGAGCGCGATCAGAACCTCTTGAGCGAGAGTTCACGGGTGGACCGGTTACGGATTGAAGGCGCGGTGGCGTTGCACGCCCTGTGCCGGGAGTTCACGGAAGCGCTGAACGGAAAGCTGACGAGTCCGGCGGTGGTGCTGGACCCGGCGGATTACCGGGCAGAGCACTTCAACGACGGAGTGCCCGGGCTGTTCCAGATCAACCTGCGCGGGCGGCTGCTGCAACTGGAGTTTGAGGCGACTGAAGAACTTTACTCCAAAGAGGAATTTCGGCGGCCCTACGTGCTGTTCGGGACGGTGCGCTCCTTTAACCAGGACTTCCTGACGCACAACACGGTGGGGGAGAAATCCATTTTCTACTGCCCGGAAGGCGCGGGCGGCAAGTGGTACTTTTTTGAAAACCGCACGTACGGCTCTGGCGAAGTGAACACGGACTTCTTTATCGGCGAGTTGCAGGAACTGCTTTAGATACTGTTAGTTCGTCCCGGCGGCGACTTCTTCGTAGAGTTCCAGCACTTCGCGCGCGGTGCGGGGCCAGCTGAAGCTCGCGGCCTGTTTGCGGCCCGCCACGATCATCCGCTCGCGCAGTTCGTCATTGGTGAGAACCTCGGTAATCCCCCGGGCGATATCGAAAACATTTTCCGGATTGACCAGCATAGCCGCGCCACCCACGACCTCGGGCAGGGAACTGACCGACGAGGAGATGACCGGCGTTCCCGAGGCCATGGCTTCAAGCGGCGGCAGGCCGAAACCTTCATAGAGCGACGGAAAAACGAAGGCGACGGCGAGCTCGTGGAAGATGCGCAGGGTGTCGAACGGGATAAAGCCCAGGAACCGAACGCAATTTTCCACGCGGCTCTGGATGACGGCGCGGCGGACGTTGGGGTGGCGGGAGATTTCGTCTCCGATGATTATCAGCCGCAAGTCCTTGTAAACAGGATGGTTTTCGAGCGAACTCCGGGCGACGGCAAAAGCTTCGATGAGGCGCGGAATGTTCTTTTGCGGCCGGATGGAACCGGCGTACAGCAGAAACGGATAACGAATCTGGTAACGCTCCAGAATACGGTGGCGCTCTCTGGCGGCCGCTTCGGGACCGGCGGCGCGGGCGTCTGAGGGGAGCTTGCGCTCCATGAACTGCGGGTCCGGCGCGTTGTGGATCAGCCGGATACGATCGCGGGCGGAGGGCACGAGGTTCGCCACGTCGCGCTCGGTTGCGCCGGAGACCGTGATGATGCGCGCGGCGCGTTCGAGGCCACGGCGGAGGCGGAAGATATGCGCGCCATGCAGCAACCCGGTGGCATCGTCGAAGTAGAGGCTGCTCAGATCGTGGATGGTGACAACGTACGGCTTCGGCATCAGCAGCGGGACGCGGTGGAAGGGGATGTGGGTGACGTCCGGACGGAGGCCATGGATCAGGCGGGGCAGTTCGATGTGATCGAGCCGTGAGGCGTCCCGCCGGTTATAGATGACGGTATGGAAGTTACGGGGCAGACCCGCGAACTGCGTTTTGTCAGCGGTATTGCAGATGAGATGGTAGTCGTGGGGCGTGCCGAGGGTGGCGAGGGCCTGCAGGAGGTTTCGGATGTAGGTGCCGACGCCGAAATCGCGAATGCGGCGGACGTCGATCGCAATCCTCACAACCGAAACCTCACGGGGTCAGCGCTTCCAATCGTAGAGGGGGAAGCGAGAGGTCAGCGCCTCCACACGCTCGCGGACGGCCGAGATGGCGGCTTCCGAGTGCACATCGTTGACCACGGCCGAGATACAGGCGGCCACTTCGCGCATTTCCGCCACACCGAAGCCCCGCGTGGTGGCGGCGGGGCTGCCGAGGCGGATACCGCTGGGGTTGAGCGGGGGATTCACGTCAAACGGGATACCGTTTTTGTTGACGGTAATGCGGGCGCGGTCGAGCGAATTTTCGGCTTCCTTGCCGCGGACGCCCTTCGAGAAGACGTCCACCAGCATGAGGTGGGTATCGGTACCGCCGCTGACGACGCGGAAACCTTCTTCCCGCATGCCGGCCGCAAGCGCCTGGGCGTTGGCGATCACCTGCTTCTGGTATTCAACGAACGATGGCTGCAGGGCTTCGAGGAAACAAACGGCCTTGGCGGCAATCACGTGGACGAGCGGGCCGCCCTGCACGCCGGGGAAGACGTTGCGATCAATGGCCGCGCCGTACTTTTCCTTCGCGAGGATGATGCCGGAGCGGGGTCCGCGCAGGGTCTTGTGGGTGGTGGAGGTGACGACGTCGGCGTATTCGCAGGGGTTGGGGTGCAGACCGGCGGCGACGAGGCCCGAGAAGTGCGCCATGTCGACCAGCAGAAGGGCACCGACGGAATCGGCGATTTCACGGAACTTCTTAAAATCCCACTGGCGGGCGTAGGCGCTGCCGCCGGCGATGATCATCTTCGGCTTGTGCTGGTCGGCCAGTTCGGCCATGTGGTCGAAGTCGATGCGCTCATCATCTTTGCGTACCTGATAGCCGACGACGTTGTAGGTCTTGCCGGAGAAGTTGAGCTTGTGGCCGTGGGTGAGGTGGCCGCCGTGGGCAAGATCGAGGCCCATGATGGTGTCACCGGGCGAGATGATGGCGTTGAACGCGGCCTGATTGGCCTGGGAGCCGGAGTGCGGCTGGACGTTGACGTATTCCGCCCCAAAGAGCTTCTTCGCGCGATCACGGGCGATGTTTTCAACCTCATCGGCATACTCGCAGCCGCCGTAATAGCGCTTGCCGGGGTAACCTTCGGCGTACTTATTGGTGAAGACGCTGCCGGTGGCCTCAAGAATTGCTTCGGAGGTAAAGTTCTCGCTGGCGATCAGTTCAATCTGGCCGTTCTGGCGTTCCTGTTCCTTGCGGATGAGGTCGTGGATAGCGGGATCAGCTTCGGCGAGGGAGCGGGCCATCGGGTTCTTCATAGGAGGGGAAATTCGATTTTATCAGAAGACAGGCGACTGGAAGCGGTTCCTGCCCATCACACCACTTGACAACCAGACACTCACATTTCATAATTGGATTGAACTAATAGCCGGAAGTCGTTCCCACCAGTGCGAACGCCTGGCAGTGAGGGAGGTCTCAGAAAGCAGACATGGGCAAGATTATTGGTATTGATCTCGGCACGACCAACTCGGTCGTCGCAGTAATGGAAGGTGGCCAGCCCACCGTTATCGCTAACCAGGAAGGCGCGCGGACGACGCCGTCGGTTGTTGCGTTCACGAAGTCGGGCGAGCGGCTGGTGGGGCAGGTTGCCAAGCGTCAGGCGATCACGAACCCGGAGAACACGGTGTTCTCGATCAAGCGCTTCATGGGCCGGCGCGCCGACGAAGTGTCGGAAGAGCAGAAGATGGTGCCGTACCGGGTGGTGCGCAGCGAGAACAATGACGCTCGCGTGGAAAGCCTGGGCAACCGGTACTCCCCGCCGGAGATTTCGGCGATGATTCTGACGAAGCTGAAGGAAGCGGCGGAGGCCTATCTGGGCCAGAAGGTGACCGAAGCGGTGATCACGGTGCCGGCCTACTTCAACGACGCGCAGCGCCAGGCAACCAAGGACGCGGGCAAGATCGCCGGTCTGGAAGTGAAGCGAATCATCAACGAGCCCACGGCGGCTGCGCTGGCCTACGGTCTGGACAAGAAGAAGAACGAAACCATTGCCGTGTATGACTTCGGCGGCGGCACGTTCGACGTTTCGGTGCTGGAAGTCGGCGACGGCATTGTGGAAGTGAAGTCCACCAATGGCGATACCCACCTGGGCGGCGACAACATCGACCAGCGGGTGATGGACTGGATCAGCACGGAATTCAAGAAGGAACAGGGCATCGATCTGACGAAGGATCAGATGGCTCTGCAGCGTCTCAAAGAAGCGGCGGAAAAGGCCAAGATGGAGCTTTCCACGCTGCTGGAGACCGAAATCAACCTGCCCTTCATCACGGCGGACGCCTCCGGCCCTAAGCACCTGATGATGAAGCTCACGCGGTCACGCTTTGAGAGCATGTGCGAGGACATCTTCCAGAAGACCGTGGGACCCTGCAAACAGGCTCTGGCGGACGCGGGCGTGACTCCGGACAAGATCGACGAAGTGGTGCTGGTGGGCGGCTCGACGCGCATCCCGCGCATTCAGGCGATCGTAAAGCAGCTCTTCAACAAAGAGCCGAACAAGACCGTGAATCCGGACGAAGTGGTCGCGATTGGCGCGGCGGTGCAGGGCGGCGTGCTGGGCGGCGAAGTGAAGGACGTGCTGCTGCTGGACGTGACCCCGCTCTCGCTCGGTATCGAAACCCTGGGTGGCGTGTTCACCAAGCTGATCGAACGCAACACCACCATCCCGACGCGTAAGAGTGAAGTCTTCTCGACGGCGGCGGACAACCAGACCTCGGTCGAAATCAAGGTCTTCCAGGGTGAGCGCGCCATGGCGAAGGACAACCGCTCGCTCGGTCTGTTCCAGCTGGTGGGCATCCCGATGGCGGCGCGCGGCGTGCCGCAGATTGAAGTCACCTTCGACATTGACGCGAACGGCATTCTGAACGTGGCGGCGAAGGACAAGTCGACCAACAACGAACAGAAGATCACCATCACCTCCTCCTCAGGTCTCTCGAAGGATGAAGTGGAGAAGATGGCTCGTGAAGCGGAATCCAATGCCGCTGACGACCGCAAGGCGAAGGACCAGATTGAGGCCCGCAACCGCGCGGACGCGATGGTCTACAACGTGGAGAAGACGCTGAAAGAGCACCGCGACAAGATTGGCGACGCGGATGCGAAGGCGATCGAAGAGTCCATCGAAGACGTCAAGAAGACGATGAACGAGAACGATCCCGAAAAGCTGAACGCGGCGACGGACCGCCTGACCCAGGCGAGCCACAAGCTGGCGGAAGCGATGTACAAGGCGACTTCCGGCGCCGGCGCGGAGGGCGCACCGGGCGCTCAGCAGGGCAGCGGACCTTCGGCGGGCAGCAAGCCGAAGGAAGATGTGGTCGACGCGGAATTTGTCGACGTGGACGATAAGAAATAATCCGAGGGGGGACGGGCGGAGGAAGTTGCAATCCGCCTGTCCCCTTTTCTGACTCATGCCGGCCAGTCCAAAGCACGACTACTACGAAACCCTGGGGGTTCCCCGGACCGCCTCGGAGGATGATCTCCGCAAGGCGTACCGGAAGCTTGCCCGGAAGTATCACCCGGATCTGAACCCGGGCGACAAGTCCGCCGAAGACCGCTTCAAGAACGTGCAGGAAGCATATGACGTTCTGAGCGATCCGAAAAAGAAGGACATGTACGACCAGGTGGGATTCTACTCGGACAGCGGTTTTCCGAGCGGTCCGGGGCCGGGCAGTTCCCGGCATCCCAACATGGACTTCGGCGGGTTCGATTTTTCCGACGTTCTGAAGAACGCCCAGGCGGAAGCCCATGCACGGCGGGGCGCGGGCGCCGCAACCGGCGGCGCGGGCGGTGGGTTCAAAGATATTTTCAGTCAGTTCTTCCGCGGTGGCGATGCGGAAGGTGGCGAAGCTGCACCGGAAAAGGGCGCCGATCTGGAGTATGGCCTCAACATCAGCTTCTGGCAGGCCATCAAAGGTACGCAGACCACCATCCAGATCACGCGGTATGAGGAATGCCCCACCTGCCATGGCGGGGGCGGCAATGAGAATGGGTCCGTGGCGTGTCCGCAGTGCACGGGAACCGGCAATGTTTCGCAGATGGCCGGGAACATGAAGTTCAATCTGACCTGCCCGCGCTGCAATGGGCGGGGACGGCTGAAGAATGCCTGCCCGACGTGCCGTGGGGATGGCCGCATCGCGCACACCGAACCGGTGGAAGTCCGGATTCCGGCGGGCGCGCAGAACGGGTCGCGGCTGCGGGTGGGCGGCAAGGGCAATGCCGGCACGATGGGAGCGCCGTCGGGCGATCTCTACATCACCACGCATGTGGAGCAGCACCCGCTGTTCCATCGCGAGGGCGACAACATCCATATGAAGGTCCCGGTGACGATACCGGAGGCCGGACTGGGCGCGAAGATCGAAGTCCCGACGATTGACGGCAGGACGTTGCTGAAAATTCCCCCCGGCACGCAGAATAATCAGAAGTTCCGGCTGCGGGAACGCGGCGTGGTGAACAGCCGCAAGGGCACGCGGGGCGATCAGATTGTGCAGGTGCAGTTGCAGATGCCGGACGTGGGCGATGAGCGTACCCGCGAATTATTGCGGCAGCTGGCTGAGGTTCACACGGCTGATCCGCGAAAGGAACTGTGGAAAGATATTCCCGAAGGGGATAAAGCCGGTGCGTGAGAAATCCAAAGCCGCTTACATGATTTCTTCGGTGGCCGAGCAGTATGGGGTGCATCCCCAGACGCTGCGGCTGTATGAGCGCGAAGGGCTGCTGAAGCCCAGCCGCAGTGACGGCAACACGCGCTTATTCACGGATGAGGACCTGGAACGGCTGGAAGTGATTCTGCATCTGACCCGGGATCTGGGCGTAAATCTGGCGGGCGTGGAGATTATTCTCAACATGCGCGCCAAGATGGAAGCGATGCAGCAGCAGATTGAGGAGTTCGTGCAGCATCTGAACATGGAGTTGGCGAACCGCCCCCGCCCGGAACGCGCGCAGGATAAGCATTCGCTGATTCCGGTGATCCGGGTAGCGGTTGAGACCATCCGTAAGAAGTAAAACCACCTATCGCCTAAACTAGTAGTTCATGCGGATCGCCCTCGGGCAGATCAATACTACTGTTGGCGACCTTGCCGGAAACGTGGCGCTCTGCGCACGGTTCGCGCGCGAGGCGAGTTCGCGCGGGGCGGAACTGATCGTCTTCCCTGAACTCTCCATCACCGGCTATCCTCCCCGGGATCTTGTCGAAAAACGCACCTTCATCGGGCAGTCCGAAGCGGCTCTGCAGAAGCTGGCGGAAGCGACCAAAGACCTTCCCATCGCCATCGTGGCGGGCTATGTGGGGCAGTCCCCCGTGGCGACCGGGAAGCAGGCGACGAATTCGGCTGCGATTCTGCGATCAGGCCAGGTGTTGCTGCGGCAGAACAAGATCCTGCTGCCGACCTATGACGTGTTCGACGAAGCGCGGAACTTCATGCCGGGCGAGGCGCAGCAACTGCTGGAACTGGGCGGCGAACAACTGGCCCTGACCATCTGCGAGGACGCCTGGAACGACAAGCAGTTCTGGAGCCGTCCCCTCTATACGCGCGACCCGGTGGACGAACTGCTGCAGCGCGGCGGGACGATTGCGGTGAGCATCAACGCTTCGCCATTCCATCTGGGCAAGCGGCCACTCCGCCTCGAAATGTTCCGCGCGATGGCGTTGCGGCACAAGGTTCCGTTCATTGTGGTGAATCAGGTGGGCGGCAACGATCAGGTGGTGTTTGACGGGTCGAGCTTTGTGATGGACGCCCAGGGGCGGGTGATCGCCTCGGCCAGGTCTTTCGCGGAAGATCTGGTGATGGCGGATCTCGGGAGCGGGGCTGGCGACCTGAACGCCACGCTGCCGGATGAGAACGAAGCGGTGTATGAGGCGCTGGTGGTGGGCACGCGCGATTACATCCGGAAGTGCGGTTTCAGCAAAGTGCTGATCGGGCTGAGCGGCGGGATTGATTCCTCGCTCACGGCGGCGGTGGCGGTGGACGCCGTGGGGCGGGAGAACGTGCGGGGCGTGGCGATGCCGGGACCGTTTTCGTCTGACCACAGCGTGCGGGACGCGCGGGAAATGGCGGAGCGCTTCGGCATTCCGTTCGACATTATTTCCATCACGCCGGCCTATGAGGAAATGCTGCGGACGCTGGCGCCGGTGTTCGAGGGCCGCAAGCCGGACGTAGCCGAGGAAAATATCCAGGCGCGGCTGCGGGGGCTGACGCTGATGTCCCTCTCGAACAAGTTCGGGGCGATGGTGCTGACGACCGGCAACAAGAGCGAAATCGCGGTGGGCTACTGCACGCTTTATGGCGATATGTGCGGGGGCCTGGCGGTGATCAGCGACGTGCCGAAGACGCTGGTTTACGAGCTTTCGCGAATTGGCAGCAACCGGCACGGCGGGGCGATTCCGGAATCGGTGTTTGAGAAGCCGCCATCAGCCGAGCTGCGTCCGGACCAGAAGGACAGCGATTCGCTGCCGCCCTACGAAGTGCTGGATGCTATTCTGCGCCTCTACGTTGAGGAATTCCGCAGTGCCAGAGAAATCGCGGAGGAGTTGTCTCTTCCGCTGGCTCTTGTGAAGGACGTTGCGCTCAAGGTAGACCGCAACGAATACAAACGTCAACAGGCCGCCCCCGGTCTGAAAGTAACCTCGAAGGCGTTTGGCATGGGCCGGCGTTTTCCAGTCGCACAGCGTTATTTCGAAAACGAATGAAAACCAGACTTCTCGTCCTGATTCTGGCGGTAAGCGCCGCCATACTCGTTTCCCAGCCCTCGCCGCGCGAACAGGTGGGCATGATGACCGATGGCGGCTTCCTGTTGAGCAGTGGCTGGCGGATCAAGCCCGCGGGCACCCAGGTGCCGGTGGACACTTTCCCGATGGCTTCTGTGCTGACGCCGGACCGGAAGTTTCTGCTGGTGCTGAATGGCGGGTGGAATCCCCCGAGCATCAGCGTGGTGGATGTGGCTGCGGCAAAGGAAGTGAGCCGGACGCCGGTGCCGGATGCCTGGCTGGGCCTGACGCTGAACAAGGCGGGTGACCGGGTTTATGTGGGCGGCGGGTCGAAGGCCGCGGTGTATGAGTTTACGCTGACGGCCGGGTTGCTGAAGCCTTCGCGCATTTTCCCGATTGTGGACGAGAAGGCGCGCAAGGCCACTGATTTCACGGGCGACGTACAGTTCGGCGCGGACGGCCATCTGCTGTATGCCGCCGATATGTTCCATGACCAGGTGGTGGTGATGAATCCGCAATCGGGGCTGGTGCTGTCGAAGATCAGGACGGGGCGGCGGCCGTACCGGATTTTGTTTCATCCCTCGGGCAAGTCGTTTTATGTTTCGAGTTGGTCAGACGGGTCGATCGGGCAGTATGACGTGAATTCCGGGGAGCGGCTCTCGCTGATCCGGGTTGCGCCGCATACGACGGACATGGTGTGGAAGAACGGCGCGGTGGAGGATCATCCGGACCTGAGCGCGCGGTTGTTTGTTTCGGCAAGCAATACGAACAGCGTTTACGTGCTGGGAGCGACGGAATCGGGCGAGCTTTCGCGGCTGGAGGCGATCAATCTGGCGCTGACGCCGCGTCAGCCGATGGGGATGACGCCAAGTGGTCTGGGCCTGAGCGCGGACGGGAAGAAGCTGTTTGTGGCCTGCGCCGACGCCAACGCAGCCGCCGTGGTGGACATTACGGATGCGCGCAGCCGCGTGCTGGGCTTCGTGCCCACGGGTTGGTATCCGACGGTCGCCTTCGGGCTGCCGGATGGCCGTATGGGCGTGCTGAATGGCAAAGGGCTGCGTTCGTATCCGAATCCGAACGGGCCGAACCCCTCGAAGCGGGCGGAACCGATTCATGAGGGCGTGCCCTACACGATCCAGTATGTGGGCCATATGCAGACCGGCACGGTGCAGTTCACCGAGGTTTCAGACGTGGGGCAGCTGGACGCCTGGACGAAGGAAGTGCTGGCGAACACTCCGTATCGCGATGAAAAGCTGGATGACGCGGGGACGCCGGAAGGCAACCCTGTGCGCGCGGGCGGGCCGATCAAACACGTGCTTTACATAGTGAAAGAGAACCGCACGTACGATCAGGTGCTGGGCGATATGAAGCAGGGGAACGGAGACGCGTCCCTGGTGCTGTTCGGGGAAAAGGTGACCCCGAACCTGCACAAGATCGCGAGCGAGTTCGTGCTGCTGGACAACTTCTACGAGAATTCCGACGTGAGCGCGGACGGGCACAACTGGGCGACGGCGGCGATTGCGCCGGACTGGACGCAGCGCTTCTGGCCGAACAGCTATGCGGGTCGCCGCAAGACGTACGATTACGAGGGCCAGGAACCGGCCAATGCGCCGCCCGCCGGATACATCTGGAGCGCCGCGAACCAGGCGGGCGTGAGCATCCGGAACTACGGCTATTACGTGGATAACCGCAGGACGGCTGAGGCGGACGGTACGCAGATCACCGCGGTGCGCGATCCGATCCTCGCTCCGAACACGGACCCGAACTTCCGGGGCTTCGATCTCGACTATCCCGATGTGGAGCGGGCGAAGGAATTCCTCGACGAACTGAAGGACTTCGAGAAAGACAGCAAGATGCCGCAGTTCATGATCATGCGGCTGGGCAACGACCACACGAACGGGATCACGGCGGGCAAACTGTCGCCGCTATCGCTGGCGGCGGATAACGATCTGGCGCTGGGCATGATTGTGGAAGGGCTCTCGAAGAGCAAGTTCTGGAATGAAACAGCGATCTTCGTGATTGAGGACGACGCGCAGAATGGCCCGGATCATGTGGATTCGCATCGGTCGCCCGCCTACGTGATTTCTCCGTGGGTGAGGAAGGGGACGGTGAACAGCACCATGTACAACCAGGCTTCCGTGTTGCGGACCATGGAGTTGATTCTGGGGCTGCATCCGATGACCACTTACGACGCCGGGGCGCGGCCGATGTTCAGCGTGTTTGGAAATGCGCCGTCCGGCGGGGCGTATGTGGCGGCGAAACCCCAGACGCCTCTGGATGTGCGGAACCCGGCCAACACGCCGCTCGCCCGCCGTTCTTCGAAGATGAAATTCGAGGAGGCGGATGAGATTGACGACGATGAACTGAACGCGATTTTGTGGGCGGCGATCAAAGGCCCGCAGGCTCCGGCGCCCGTTCCTGTGGCGAGCCGCTTTTCACACTAACTGAATGCCAAAGATCAACCTCTGCTTCCTGTGGCACATGCACCAGCCCTTCTACAAGGATCTGGTGTCCGGCGAGTATCGCCTCCCCTGGACGCGCATGCACGCGCTCAAGGACTACTACGGGATGGTGAAGATCCTCGAAGAGTTCCCCACGGTGCGGCAGACGTTCAATCTGGTGCCGTCCATGATGGTGCAGGTGGAGGAGTATGCGAGCGGGGAGGCGAAGGATCCGTTTCTGGCGCTGGCGCTGAAACCGGCTGAGACGCTCACGCAGGATGAACAGGTCTTTCTGCTGCGGAATTTCTTCATGGCGAATCCATCGCGGATGATTTACCGGTATCCGCGGTATGGCGAGTTGTATACGGCCTACCAGGCCCAGAAGGCGCATGCGGGAAGCGACGGGCAGGAATACCGGGGCGACGGGCGGGGTATTTTCGGTCCGCAGGAGTTTCGGGATTTGCAGGTGCTGTCGCAGGTGGCGTGGTTCGACGAGGAGTTCCACGATAAGGACCCGGAAGTGCAGGCGCTGGTGGATAAGGGCCGCAATTTCAGCCTGCAGGACCAGGCTTTGATGGGCCGCAAGCAGCAGGAAATCTGCGCGATGGTGATTCCGCAGTACCGGAAGCTGGCGGCGTCCGGGCAGATTGAGATCTCGACCACACCGTTCTACCATCCGATTCTGCCGCTGCTTTGTGACAGCGATATTGCCGGGGTTTCGCACCCGTACGTGCCGCTGCCGCCGCGATTTTCGTATCCGGAAGACGCGTTGCTGCAGCTGGAGATGGCGCGGGATTATGTGAAGGAAACGTTCGGTGTCGCGCCTGTGGGGCTGTGGCCTTCGGAAGGTTCGGTATCGGACCAGGCACTAAATCTGGCCGCTTCTGTGGGCTTCGAGTGGGCGGCGACCGATAATGGCGTGCTGGACCGGACGCTGGGCCGGGCGGCGACACCGGACGTGACGTACCGACCTTACGTCTGGCGGCAGAACGGGCGGCAGATGCAGATGATCTTCCGGGATCATCTGATGAGTGACCTGATTGGCTTCGTTTATTCGGGCATGGGTTCACGCGACGCCGCACAGGACTTTCTGCGGCGCATTCGGGAGAATTGCCAGGGAATTCTGGCGCAGGGGCGCGATGCGCTGGTGCCCATCATCCTGGACGGAGAGAATGCGTGGGAGTATTACGACCGCAGCGGGCGACCCTTCTTCCGCGAGTTGTACCGGGCGATTGAGTCCGACCTCAACATGGAAGCGGTGACGGTGAGCGAGGCATTCCGGCGGATTGCCGCGCAGCCGATTGACCATATCTTCCCCGGTTCATGGATTAACGCGAACTTCGACGTCTGGATAGGCGCGGAGGAAGACAACATTGCCTGGCGGTATTTGCTGGACGCCCGGCGGGCCTACGAAACTGCGACCAACGTTCCGGAAGAGCGGCGGAAACTGGCGCTGCAGGAGATTCTGATTTCCGAGGGCAGTGACTGGAACTGGTGGTATGGGCCGGAGCACGAATCGGCCAATCGCGTGGAGTTTGACCAGATCTACCGGGAACACCTGGCGAACGTGTATCTGGCGCTGGGGATGACGCCGCCGGTGGAGTTGTCCCGGCCGATTCTGAAGATTCAGGCGGAAGAGACGCATACGCCGCCGCTGGGTCCGATTGCGCCGCGCGTGAATGGCACGGTGGATTCGTACTTCGAGTGGCTGGGCGCGGGGCTGTACAAGGTGGATCAGCGGCAGGGCTCCATGCATGGGAAACGGGCGCTGCTGAAGGAAGTCCGTTACGGCACCGATGGTGAACTGCTTTTCCTGCGGGTGGACTTCGAAGAAGAAGCGGCGAAGCTGGAGAACCTGGAGATTCAGGTGCGGAATCAGGTGGGCGGTGAGCCGCTGGCCGTGATTCGGATTCTGAGCGGGAAGGCGGCCGTGACGGGTACCGACGGGGTGGTGGCGGCGTTTACGGACGTGCTGGAAATTGCGATGCCACTTGAAGGCGATTCCGGGGAAGCCACCCTGT
Organism: uncultured Acidobacteriia bacterium; assembly: GCA_903900705.1. Taxonomy (GTDB): domain Bacteria; phylum Acidobacteriota; class Terriglobia; order Bryobacterales; family Bryobacteraceae; genus BOG-234. Next base: position 108,032 of record CAIUOG010000057.1, on the reverse strand, counting down.
CTTTCTGGCAGGATGGACTTCCCCTCGATTCCGTGCCCCGGGAAGGCAGCTTCCACGTAGGCGAAGTTTCGAGCTGGAGCGCCTAGCTATCTGGACATGCGGGACGAATTCCTGTTGAGCAGGTTTTCGAGTTTCGCGCCGGCGGCGGGCGTTTTTTCGTGGCCCTGGAGAATCGACTTGTTGTCGAGATCCCGACCGTAGAGCTCACGGTTGGCTTCGTCATCCGGGCGGAGCGTCGCGCCCTGCAGGGAGACGCCGGCGAACAGACCACGGGAGCGGGAGTAGGACAGCATTTCGGCGCGAAGGACGGCGTCCGTCTGGGCGCTGAGGTCGCGGCCAACGGGGCCGGCGGCGGCCGTGGCTTCCCCGCCCACGGTGAACTTGTTGCTGAGCAGGTGCTTCATGCCGGAGTCATTCATCACGAGCAGGAGGACGTCCTGTTCCGATGCCCCGATCTGGAAGCCGACGCTGCCACCTTCCACGCGAATGGAAGCGGGGGCCGACCAGCCTGCTCCACCTTCACGACGGCAGACGGCGAAACCGCGGCCGAACTTGCCACCCAGAATAAAGCCCGCCTTCTTGAGGCCCGGGACGAGGATGACGCAGCGTGATTTGTTCAGCAGGTCCTGCGGCACACCTTTGTCGGAGGCGTGCATCATTTCGGTCATGAGGTCCGCGGCGGCGTCGAGGCGCTCCGCGGCGGCGTTGCCTTTGGCGGCGGACGCTGTGTTGTGCAGTGCGCCCGCGAAAACGATGGCGGAGATCAGAAGAGTACGGTGATAAATATTCATGCCCGATTCCAATGGTATCGGAATCGGGCATGGGATGGAACCGCAGGAAGGACTATTGACTACCTTGTAAAGATAGCCGCGCTACGAGCGAAGGTCAGAACAGCGCCCGGCAGGATGCCGAGGAAAAACGTTCCGATGGCCGGCAGCACGAGAGCGGCGCTCAGGCCGGGCGTCAGGGGTTCGAGTGAGTTGGTCACTTCACCGGGCTCCTGCATGTACATCACGACCAGCAGGCGGAGGTAGTAGTAGGCGGCCACCGCGCTGTTCAGCAGACCCAGCACCGAGAGCCAGACCAGGTTCGCTTTGAGGGCGGCGTGGAAGATGTAGAACTTGCCGAAGAAGCCGCCGGTGAGCGGAACACCAATCAGAGAGAGCAGGAAGACGGTGAGCAGGGCGGCGGTGACGGGCTGTTTCTGCGCGAGACCGGCCAGATCACTGATCTGAACGTGTTTTTCACCCTTGCCGGAGATGTGGATGATGACGCCAAATGCGCCGATGTTCATGAGCGCGTAGGCGGCCAGATAGAACATGGCGGCGGCGGTACCGAATTCGGACCGCGCGGCGACGGCCACCAGGAGATAACCCGCGTGCGCGATGGAGCTATAAGCCAGCATGCGCTTGAGGTTGGTCTGGGTGAGCGCGCCGAAGTTGCCGATGGTCATGGAGGCCAGGGCGGAGATCCAGATGAACGGCTCCCAGAGAGTGGCGCTCTGCTGGAAGGAGGTCATGAAGATGCGAAGCAGGATGGCGAAAGCCGCGGCCTTCGGCGCGGTGGCCATGAAGGCGCTCACCGGGGCGGGCGCGCCCTGGTAAACGTCCGGCGCCCACATCTGGAAGGGCGCGCCGGAGATCTTAAAGCCGAGACCGACCAGCATGAGCGCGACCGCGAAGCCGATCATCGGCAGGGAGACGCCGGGGGCGTTCAGCGCGGTGGCGATCACGTTCAGTTTGGTGCTGGCGGTGATGCCGTAGGTAATCGCGATGCCGTACAGGAAGAAGCCGGTGGCGAAGGAGCCGAGCAGGAAGTACTTGAGGGCCGATTCGTTGTTCCGCTTATCGTCGCGGAGGTAACCGGCAAGGATGTAGCTGGCGATCGACGAGATTTCCAGACCGATGAAGATCATGATCAGGTCGTTCGAAGCCACCATCAGGCACTGGCCGGCGACGGAGAACAGCATCAGCGCATGGTATTCGCTGGTTTCAGAGTTCTCCCGGTCGAGATAGCGATACGAGGCGAGCACCGCGAGGATGCCGATGACGAGGACCAGAATGCGGAAGAAGGTGGCGAAACCGTCCACGATCAGCAGGTTCGAAAAGGCGGGACCGGCGTCGCCGTTGGCGGCGAGAGCGCCGAAGATCGCGAGGATAAAGGCAACGATGGAGAGATGACCGAACAGCTTCGGCATTTTTTTGCCAAAGAACGGGTCGAGGATCATGAGCAGCGTGCCGGCGCCGGAGAGAATCAGTTCCGGTGAAAACCGCAGCAGTTCGCTGGATGAAGGAGCGAAATTAGCGGGCATTGTTGACCCCCTGAACGGCGGCCATCGCCCTGACTGGTGAACTCATTTTGCCTTGGTGGAGAATCTTTGCGTTCTGTTCCGAAACGATAGGGATGAACGACTGGCTGTACATGCCCATCCAGAGCATCATGAAAATCAGCGGGACGGCACAGGCCCATTCGCGCAGGCTGAGTTCGGGCATGTGGTGTTTCACTTCTTCGGAAAGCTCGCCGAAGAAGACGCGCTGGTACATCCAGAGCATGTAGCAGGCGGAGAGAATGACGCCGAGCGAAGCGAAGACGGCCCAGGTGAAGTTGGCCTGCGCCGCGCCCTGCAGAACCAGGAATTCACCGACGAAGTTGTTGAGTGTCGGCAGACCGATGCTGGCGAGGGTGGTGATGAGGAACAGGATGGACAGCCACGGAGCGGCGGTCGCCACGCCGCCGTAGGACGAGATTTCGAGGGAGTGGCGGCGTTCATACAGGAAACCGACCAGGAGGAAGAGCGCGCCGGTGGAGATGCCGTGATTCAGCATCTGGTAGACCGCGCCATCGAGACCCGCCTGCGTAAAGGTGAAGATGCCGAGAACGACGAAGCCGAGATGGCTGACCGAAGAGTAAGCGACCAGCTTCTTCATGTTCGGCTGCACCATAGCGACCAGGGCACCGTAGACGATGCCGATGATGGCGAGGATGACGATCCAGGGAGCGTTCTCGCGAGCGGCGGTGGGGAACATCGGAAGGCAGAAGCGAACCAGTCCGTAGGTGCCCATTTTGAGCATGACGGAGGCCAGCATCAAGGATCCGGCTGTGGGCGCTTCCACGTGGGCATCCGGCAACCAGGTGTGCAGCGGGAAGAGCGGCACCTTGATGGCGAAAGCGAGGAAGAACGCGAGGAAGAGCAGCGTTTCCTGCAGGTGGGTCAGCACGATTTTGCCGGTGCTGAACTGGTCCAGAATCGAAGCGTAATCGAACGTTCCGGCCTGCGTGTACAGGAAGATGATGGCGGCCAGCATGAGCACCGAGCCCGCCATGGTGTACAGGAAGAACTTGACGGCCGCGTAGATGCGGCGGTCATGACCCCAGATGCCGATGAGGAAGTACATCGGGACCAGCACCACTTCCCAGAAAACGTAGAACAGGAAGAGATCCCAGGCGGCGAAGACGCCGACCAGACCGAATTCAAGCAGCAGCAGGAAGGCGAAGTATTCCTTGGCGCGGTCCTGAATGGCGTTCCAGGAAAGCAGGATGGCGATGGGCGTCAGGAAGGTGGAGAGGATGATGAGCCAGAGGCTCAAACCATCAATGCCGACGTGATAGTGAATTTCCGGGTTCTGGATCCAGACGACATTGGTAACGAACTGCTGTCCGGCAGCGCCCTGCTGAAAGCCCATCACCAGGGTCAGCGAAACCACGAAAGTGAGGAGCGAGAAACCCAGCGCGAAGAGCCGGATAAAGTTGTCCATCGCTCGCGGAATGAGCAGCGCGATGAGGAAGCCGATCGCCGGGAGGGCGATTACCAGGTCAAGCATGTTCATTTCACACCTCCACCCGCGCCGAGTGCGAGGAGCAAGGCAACCGCTCCGACCGCGATCCAGGTCGCGTAGCTGCGGATGTTGCCGGACTGGATGAGTTTGAGGATTCCGCCGATGCCCCGGGCCTGATAGCCGACGCCGTTGACGGCGCCATCGATCACACCCTGGTCGACACCGTGCCACAGGACGGCTTTGGAACCTTCAATCAGCGGGGTGACGACGGCTGCATCGTAAGCCTCGTCCACGCGGTATTTATCGTAGACCAGACGGTAGAGGCCACCGAGAGCCGCGGTGATTTTGGCGGGCAGTTCGGTGTTGACGACGTACATGTAATAGGAGAGCGCGATGCCAAGCAGACCGGCCGCGATGGAGATGCCCATCAGCATGCCTTCGCCTTCCACTTCATGGAGCGGCGGGAACATGCCTTCGAGAATCTTCGGCACGTTGAACAGGACGCCGCCGAAGAGGGACAGGATGGCGAGAACCACCAGGGGGCCGAGCATGGACCAGGGGGATTCGTGCGGATGACCGTGACCCTTATACTCGCCCCAGAACGTCATCCAGAAGGCGCGCCAGACATAGAAGGCCGTCATGCCGGCGGTGACGACGCCGACCCAGAACATCCAGGGGGCGTGGCCGTAGGCGGCGGTAAGAATCGCATCCTTGCTGAAGAAGCCGGAGGTGCCGGGGAAGCCGGCGATGGCGAGCGAGGCGCAGGCCAGGACCGCCATGGTTTTGGGCGCATACTTGCGCAGACCGCCCATGTGCCGCATGTCCTGTTCGCCGTGGCAGGCGTGAATGACGCTGCCTGCGCCGAGGAAGAGCAGGGCCTTGAAGAACGCGTGGGTCATCAGATGCCAGACACCGGCGGAGAAAGCTCCGACGCCGACGCCGAGGAACATGTAACCAAGCTGAGAAACGGTGGAATACGCGAAAACCTTCTTGATGTCGTACTGGGTGAGGCCGATGGTGGCGGCGAAGACCGCGGTGGCGAGGCCCACCAGAGCGACTGCTTCCATGGCCATGGGCGCATGAAGGAAGATCACCGAGGAACGCGAACACATGTAGACGCCGGCCGTGACCATGGTGGCGGCGTGGATGAGGGCGGAGACCGGAGTGGGGCCTTCCATGGCGTCCGGGAGCCAGACGTAAAGCGGGATCTGCGCTGATTTACCGGTTGCGCCGAGCAGCATCAGGAAAGCGATGGCGGTGAGGATGCCTTCCGGCTTGCCCGGAGCGGCGGCGAACACCTTGGCGAAGTTGAGGCTGCCGAAGGTGGTGAACATCAGGAACATGGCAAGGGAGAAGCCGAAGTCGCCGATGCGGTTGACGATGAAGGCCTTGTTGCCGGCGGTGGTGGCGCTCTTCTTCACGAAGTAGAAGCCGATGAGCAGGTAGCTGCACAGGCCGACGCCTTCCCAGCCGACGAAGAGAATCAGATAGTTGCCGGCGAGCACCAGGTTCAGCATGAAGAACATGAACAGGTTCAGGTAGGCGAAGAACCTGTAATAGCCTTCCTCATGCTCCATGTAGCCGGTGGCATATATATGGATCAGCGAGCCGATGCCGGTGACGACCATCAGCATGATCATGGTCAGCTTGTCGACCCAGTAATCCCAGCCGACGTTGACGGCGCCGCTCTTAATCCAGGTGAAGTAGTGTGCGTGGAGCGGGGTCGCTCCCCAATTGGACTGGTTGCCAACGAACAGCACCCAGAGGAACGCGAGGACAACGCTTCCCACTGCCACCAGGTTGGTGACTGCCTTCGGCAGTTTGCGCCCGATTATGCCGTTGATCAGGAAGCCGATGAACGGTAGGGCCGGAATGAGCCAGAGTTTGTACATCAGTTCTTAAGGGTGTTAATTTCGTCGATGTTCAGGGTAGAGCGATTCTTGAACACCGTCAGGATAATCGCGAGGCCCACGGCGGCTTCGGCGGCGGCGACCACCATCACGAAGAACGTGAAGAGGTGTCCGCTGACCTGCTTGTGCTGGTGGGCGAAGGCGATAAAACTCAGGTTGACCGCGTTCAGCATCAGCTCGATGCACATGAACACGGTGATGATGTTGCGGCGGATCATGAAGCCGGCAACGCCGATGGAGAACAGCAGGGCGCTCAGGGTAAGGTACCAGGAGGTCGGAACGCCGTTCTTCAACATCTCAAGTGCCTGGGATGGGTCCATCGATTAATCCAGCTCCTTTCGGGCGAGAACAATCGCGCCGATGATGGCGATGAGAATGAGTACAGAGGTGACTTCGAAGGGCAGCAGGTATTCGGTAAAGAGCGCGTAGCCGATCTCCTGCGCGCCGCCGCCGGTGAAGTCGCCGAACTTGACGAAGCCCGTGTTCGGGAAGAAGCGCTGCACAAACCAGCAGAGCAACCCGAGCAGGGCGACGAAGGCGGGGAAGCCGAGCAGCTTGGCGATCCACGAGCGTCCGCGATGCTCTTCAATGCCGGCGTTGAGAAGCATGATGACAAAGATAAAGAGCACCATCACGGCGCCGGCGTAGACGATGACCTGCGCCATGGCGACGAACTCCGCGCCGAGCAGCAGGTACAGCACGGCGAGCGATCCCATGACGCCCACAAGCGACAGCGCGCTCGAAATCGGGTGCTTCTGGAGCACCACGTTGACGGCGCAGATCAGCGCGATAAACGCGAATAGTGAAAAGAAAAATAGGTCCATCAGGCGGCTTTCATCTATGAAACCAGCGCTACAAGGAAACCGGTTACCAAAAGGTTTAGCAGCGCGGCGGGGAACAGGAATTTCCAGGCGAAACTCATCAGCTGGTCATACCGGAACCGGGGCAGCGTTGCGCGAATCCAGATAAACACGAACAACAGGAACCCGACCTTGGCCAGGAACCAGAACAGGGGCGTCAGGACCGGAACCAGCGGCGGGAAGGCCATCAGGCCGGCGAGTCCGAAGAACACCACTGCGAAGACCGGCAGGGTGTAGCGGTCGAACGGGCGGGCTGGGTTGAGTCCGTGATAGAGGCAGATGAGACCGGCGCCCAGGAAGATGGCCGGCGCAACGAAATTCGAGCCGAGCGCGGCGGGCCAGAGCGGTTGCCACCCGCCGAGGAAGAGCAGGGTACCGACGGAACAGACCGTGACCATGTTGGCGTATTCGGCCATGAAGAAGGACGCGAAGGTCATGCTCGAATACTCGACGTGGAAACCGGCGACCAGTTCGTTTTCCGCTTCCGGAAGATCGAACGGGATACGGTTGGTTTCGGCAAACGCCGAGATCATGAAAATAATGAAAGCGAAAATCTGGGGGGCGGGCATCTGAAAGATAGCCCATTTGGGAACGAAGCCGAGGTAGAAGCCCGCTTGCGAATCAGCGATTCCACGAAGCTGCAGAGTGCCCGCCATCAGCAGGGGCGAGGCGATCGCCAGACTCATCGGCAGTTCGTAGCTGATCATCTGGGCCGAACTGCGGAGACCACCGAGCAGCGCGTATTTGTTGTTCGAAGACCAGCCGGCGAGAGCGATGCCGTAGACGCCCATGGAACTGACCGCGAGGATCATGAGGACGCCCATGTTGACGCTCGCCAGTTCCATCATCGTGTGATAAGGGCCGAAGGTCTTGCCCCCGAACGTCATGGCCGGGATGTCGATGCCGGTGCCGAACGGGATGATCGAGATGGAAATCAGCGCCATGAAGACGGCGAGGAAGGGTGCGAGAAGGTAGTAGCCGGCATTGACGTGCGGCGGCAGGACGCCTTCTTTGGTGATCAGCTTAATCACGTCCGCCAGCGGCTGCAGCAGACCGTGGGGTCCGACGCGTGAAGGACCCATGCGAACCTGCACGTGCGCGATGACTTTGCGCTCCACCCACTGGAGGTAGGCGAGCGTCGTCATAAAGATGAACGTGATGAGCGCGAGCTTGATGAGTGTGATGACGAGGAATTCCATTACTGATTGGCCCGCTTCTCGATGACTGAATTCAGTATTTTAGAATACCGCCCCAGGGTTCCGGACGTGAACAGATTTTCGTGCGCGGAGGCTACCAGATCGGGGTTGGTCTGAACGCCGACGCGTCCATTGACCGGCATGGTTTGCTGTGCGCCCAAAGTGATGGCGGGCAGCGGAATATCGTAACCCTTGACCGCCTTGCGGATTTCGTTGAATACGGTGTCGGGCAGCCAGGGACCCATCCGGGGCGCGAAGCCCATTTCCTTCGCGATCAGGCCGATGATTTCGAGATCCGGCTTGGTGCCGAGCATGGAGACGGCGCGCTTCAGTTTCTGCACTTCGCCGCAACCGTTGGTCACGGTGCCGTTCTTCTCGTATGCGCTGGCGGAGGGCAGCACCACGTCGGCTTTCTGCGCGGTTTCGGTGAGGAACATGTCCTGCACCACCACGAAGGGCCGTTTGGTGGAGAGTTTGGCGTTTTCGAGCGGGTTTTCGCCAATGACCCAGAAGGCATCGAGGTCCGTGGCGGCCAGCATTTCGCCGACGTTGAGACCGGGCGTACCCGAGGCATGGTAGCCGGGCAGGAGTTCCGGCGTGAGACCCATATCGATGGCGCCGCGCGAGTTCGAGTAATCCACCAGCGCGCAGTAGCTGACCGGGATGCCGAGGGATTCGCCAAATGCGACCAGTTTGCGGACGTCTTCGCCCTTCACGGAGTCGCCGAAGAGGATGACCAGGTTCGGCTCGGCGGCGAGCGCGTCGCGCAGTTCGGGCAGAGCGTCGAATTCCTGGAAGCGGGGCTTCCGAATGGCGCGGACCGCCGTCTTTTCTTCGCGAACTTCGTCAGCCGTGACGGTGTAGACGTGCGCCTGATGATGACGGTAGTTGGCGCGAATCTGGAAGGCGAGGAAGGGATGCTCGATGGAGAGATCGGCCCCGATGATGAGGAAGGCCTTCTTTTCGTAGAGGTCGGCGGTGGTGGCCAGCGTGCCGCTGGTGCCCGAAAGCGCGTCCACGAGCGTGGTCACGTCGCCGGTGCGGCGGTGGTCGATGTTATTGGTGCCGAGGCATTCGCGGGCAAACTTCTGCAGGTAGAAGTTCTCTTCGTTGGTGGTGTGGTTGGAGCCGACGATGCCGAACCTGCCGCCGCGGGCCTTGATTTCACCGAACTTCTTCGCCACTACTTCCAGGGCCTTCGACCAGGAGGCGGGCTCCAGTTTGCCGGCCACGTTGCGAACCATGGGCGTCTGCAGGCGTTCGGCGTGATCGTAGAAATCAAACGCGTAGCGGCCCTTGACGCAGAGGAATTCGCCGTTGATGCCGGAGCGGTCGCGGTTGTTGCCGCGCATGATCTGTTCGTGACGAACGCCGAGGGTGGTCTTGCAGCCATCGGAACAGTGCGTGCAGATGGTGCCGACATGTTCCATTTCCCACGGGCGGGTCTGGTAGCGATACGTGCCGCTGGTGAGCGCGCCGACCGGGCAGATATCGATGCACTGACCGCATTCATCGCAGTTCAGGTGATCCTGCATGTTGGGGGCGATGAGCGAAACCGCGCCGCGATTGATGACGCCCAGAGCGCCGACGCCCATGCCTTCGTCACAGGCGCGAACACAGCGGAAGCAGAGAATGCAGCGGGGCGCGTCGTAGAAAACGACGGGCGACCATTGCTGTTCGTCCACGTGAATCTTGGTTTCGGTGAAACGGCTTTCGCCCGCGCCGTAGCGGAACACCATGTCCTGCAGTTCGCACTCGCCGCCCTTGTCGCAGACGGGACAATCGAGCGGGTGATTGCCGAGCAGGAATTCCAGCGTGCCTTTACGCGCCGCCTGAATCTGCGGCGTGTTGGTGCGGACCACCATGCCCGGGCCGACCGGCAGCGTACACGCCACCTGCATCTTGGGCATTCTTTCCACTTCAACGAGGCACATGCGGCAGGCAGCCTGCAGCGAATAGCCTTCGTAATAACAGAACGACGGGATTTCGATGCCGTTTTTCTTCGCGGCTTCGATGACGAGCGTGCCCGCCGGGGCTTCCAGCTCGATTCCGTCGATTGTGAACTTTACCAGATCAGCCATTCAGGTCCCTTTATGCCCTTACTACGCGGCCACGAGCTTCGAGCTCTTCTCGTACGGGCAGGGTTTGCCGTCGAGATGGGCTTCGAACTCGTCCCGGAACTTTTCCACAAACGCGATGGTCGGCATGGCAGCCGCATCGCCCAGCGGGCAGAACGTGCGGCCCAGCATATTCTTTGAGAGATCCCCGATCAGCACGATGTCGCTCTTCGTGCCCATGCCATCGTGGAAGCGCTGCAGCAGCTTGCGCAGCCAGGTTGTGCCTTCACGGCAGGGGATACACCAGCCACAGCTTTCGTGCGCATAGAACCGCATGATGCGGAGTGCCGCTTTGACCATGCAGGTGTCTTCGTCCATGACGACGACGCCGCCCGAACCGAGCATGGACTTCGCCGCCGCCACGCTGTCGAAATCCATGGCGAGGTCGCATTCATCGGCCTTCAGCACCGGGCAGGAAGAGCCGCCGGGAATGACCGCTTTCAGCTTCTTCCCGCCGCGAACGCCGCCGCCCACCTCATTAATCATGCGCATGAGGTTGAAGCCCATGGGGAGTTCGTAAACACCGGGCTTGTTGACGTGGCCGGAGAGGCAGAACAGGCGCGTGCCGCCGTTTTTCGGACTGCCTAGACCCGCAAAGTGCGCCGCGCCGTTGAGAATAATCGACGGAACAGCACAGTAGGTTTCGACGTTGTTGAGAATAGTGGGGCACTGATATGCGCCCGCCACGGCCGGAAACGGGGGACGGATACGAGGATTGCCGCGCTTGCCTTCAAACGATTCCAGAAGAGCCGACTCTTCGCCGCATTCGTACGCGCCCGCGCCGGAGTGCGTGGCGAGGTGGAAGGTTTTGCCGCTGCCAAAGATGTTGGCGCCGAGGAAACCGCGCTGGTAGGCTTCCGCGATGGCGCGATCCATGTGCTCAATCAGGTACCGGAATTCGCCGCGGATATAGATATAGCCCTGCTCCGCGCCGACCGCCTGACCGGCGATGATGATGCCTTCGATCAGCTGGTGCGGGTCGTACTGCATCAGCAGGCGGTCTTTGCAGGTGCCGGGTTCCGATTCGTCCCCGTTCACCATGATGTATTTGGGTTTGGGGGAAGTGCGGGGCACGAAGCCCCACTTCATGCCGGTGGGGAAGCCCGCGCCGCCGCGACCGCGAAGACCGGAGGCCTTCACTTCATTGATGATGTCTTCCTGGGACATGCCCAGCGCTTTTTCGACGGCCTTGTAGCCATCGTTCTGCAGGTAGGTTTCGATGCTGTGCGAGTTCGGCAGCCGGAAACGGCGCGTCAGAACCTGCACTTCGAGCGGACTCGGAGAGTTGTACATCAGCAATTCACCTTCGGAACTTCAGTAATCTGTTCGGGGTCTTTGCCGGCTTTCAGACCATCGAGAAGCTTGTCGAGTTGTTCCGGCGTCACGTCGTGATAAAAGTCGTAGTTAATCTGCACGGCGGGGGCCCAGGAGCAGGCGCCCATGCATTCCACTTCTTCAAGGGAGATGCGGCCATCGGGAGAAACTTGTTTGTGGCCGAGGCCCAGTTTGTGGCAGGCGCGCTCATAGAGCTCTTCGCCGCCGGTGAGCAGGCAGGAGATGTTGGTGCAAACCTGGACGTGATACTTGCCCATCGGTTTGTGGTGCAGCATCGAGTAGAAGCCGGAAACTTCCCGCACTTCGAGGGGAGTCACGCCAACCCGCTTTGCGATTTCCTCGACGAATTCATCGGTGATGGAACCGACTTCGTCCTGCCCGTAAATCAGCATCGGGATCAGGGCGGAACGTTTGCGGTCCGCCGGATACTTGGCCAAAAATCTTTCGAAGCGCGCTTCGAGTTCAGGGGAGAAAGTCATGTTACCGGTCCGTATCTCCAAGGACGAAGTCCATACTGCCCAGTGCCGCGATCACGTCGGCGATCAGCGTGCCTTCAATCAGCTTCGGAATCGACTGCAGATTGCCGAAACTGGGTCCGCGCCAGTGAACGCGGTAAGGTTTCTGCGTCCCGTCGCTGACCATGTAGCAACCCACTTCCCCGCGCGGCGATTCCACCGCCTGATAAACCTCACCTTCCGGAACCCGGAAGCCTTCGGTCACGATCTTGAAATGGTAGATGAGCGATTCCATCTGCGTCTTCATCTTTTCGCGTTCCGGCAGCACGATACCGGGGGCGTCGGCCTGGTGAGAACCGGAAGGCATACCTTCCAGAGCCTGTTTGATGATGCGATGGGACTGGCGCATTTCTTCAATGCGGAGCAGGTAGCGGGCGAAGACGTCGTTTTCGGTGCGGGTGGGCACCGTGAAGTCAAACTTCTCGTAGCTGGAATACGGGGCGTCTTTCCGGACGTCGATGGCAAGACCGGCGGCGCGCAGCATGGGGCCGGTGACGCCGAGTTCGAGCATGTCTTCGAGGGAAATGTAGCCGACGCCCTTGGTACGACCGGTCCAGATGCGGTTACCGGTGAGGAGTTCCTCGTATTCGTCAATGCGTGAGGGAAAAATGTCGACGAAGTCTTTGACGCGTTTCTGCCAGCCGCGCGGGTGGGGAAGAGCCAGACCACCGATGCGGAAATAGCTGGTCATCATGCGCTGACCGGAGAACATTTCGAAGATCCGGAGGATTTCTTCGCGTTCGCGGAAGCAGTACAGGAAGACGCTCATGGCGCCGATGTCGATGGCGTGCGTCGCGAGCCAGACGAGGTGGCTGTTGAGGCGGGTGAACTCGGACAGCATGACGCGGGTCCACTGCGCATGCTCGGGAATTTCGAGGCCCAGCAGCTTTTCGGCGGCGAGGCAGTATGTGAGGTTGTTCGAGAGCGGCGCGAGGTAGTCGATGCGATCGGTCAGGGTGACGCCCTGCTGATAGTTCTTGACTTCGAATTCCTTCTCGATGCCGGTATGCAGGTAGCCGATATCCGGAGCGGCTTTGACGATGGTTTCGCCGTCGAGTTCGAGGAGAAGACGGAGCACGCCATGGGTCGAGGGATGCTGCGGACCCATGTTGAGAACCATGGTCCGGTGTCCGCGCGACTCCTGGTGAGCGGCGGCGTCGCGCCGCACGTCGGATTCGGAAGTGACTCCAGTAGTGATCGACATGTGTTAGTACCGGATACCCGTAATCGGGTAGTCTTTCCGCAGGGGATGCCCTTCCCAGTCTTCGGGCATCATGATTCTGGTCAGGTTCGGGTGGTTCAGGAAGCGCACGCCGAACAAGTCAAAGGTCTCGCGCTCATACCATTCCGCACCGCGATAGACGGTGCTCGCGGATTCGATTTCCGGATTCGCGCCGGAAACCCGGGCTTTCAGGCGAAGGCGGGCCTTGTTAGCAATGGACTGCAAATGATAGACGATTTCGAACCGGGGTTCGGCGGGGAAGCGATCCACGCCGGTGACCGAGGTAAGGCGTTCGAATTTCAGATCGCGCTTGACGCGCCCGAGGGCTTCGGCGATTTTCGCGGCGTCGATTTCGACGGTCAGTTCGTCGAATTCAAACTTGGCGGCAGTCGCGAGGTCGGCCAGTGCGGCTACCGTCGGATTGGATAGGAGAGACTCGGGAATCATCGTACGGACGCCTTTGCGGGAACTTCTTCGAGCATGCCGCCGAGAGTGGTGGGCGCTTTCACGCGCTCGCCCTCAGCCCAGTCGAGAACCCCTTTCTTCCAGATGAAGAAAAAGCCCGCGAGGACTAAAACAACGAACAGCAGCATTTCGAGGAAGGCAAACATCTTCAATTGCCGGTAGACCACAGCCCAGGGGTAGAGGAAGATCGCTTCAATGTCGAAGAGGATAAAGAGCATCGCGACAAGGTAGAACTTGACGCTGAACCGTTCGCGGGCGTCGCCCGTTGGCGCGATACCGCATTCGTAGGGCATGTCTTTCACGCGGTTTTTGACCTTACGGCCGATCGCGAAAGACAGGGTGACAAGCGCAGCCGCGATAATCATCGCGAGGGCCATCTGCAGCAACACAGGGAGCCATTGTTCAGCCGGACTAGTAGGCATCGTCGTTTCGTTTAGAGCAGGAAGTTTCCGATGGGTTTTTAACCCAAGGACTATAATAATCCACGGGATCTCTTGACGAACGAATTTCGGGTTACAGTAAACGGGGAGCAGCGAAGTTTCGAGGCCGGAACGACACTTCTGGGTGTGGTGAAGGCGCTGGAACTGGCCCCGGAGCGGGTGGCGGTGGAGTACAACCGGGCCATTGTGAAGCGTGAGCTTTGGAATGCGACGGAGCTGACGCCGGAGTCCGAGATTGAAATCGTGATGTTCGTCGGCGGGGGCTAAACCTCACTCCGCAAACAGGATAGTGGCTTCCGTCGCGAGCTGGATTCCGTTCGACGACAGGATCTGCTGCGCATGGGACGCGTAAGATCCGCTGTGCAGGTACGCCTTGGCATAAGACTGCACCAGTTTGACGGCGTGTTCGGCGGTCAGGCCACCACGATGGAATGCGGCCATGCCAATCAGCAGGGTTCGAACGGCTGCGTAGTGAACGGCAAGCAGAAGGTACTGTTCCCGGATCGCGTTTTCCACATAGTCGATGCGGATCTTCTGAATGGTCCGGGGATCGGTGTCCCGGTGGCCGTAAGGGAAAACCGTGCGGGTGGCGTAGCTGATGAGGAAATTGTCCAGGAATTGCGGATACCGCGCCTCAAACCGCGCGAAGTGGTTTCCGGCGGCACTGTGGCGGACGGCAATGTCGTCTATGGTGGAGAGCGGACCCCAGTCGAGGCCCGCCATGAATTCCCGGTAGCATTCGAGGAAGGGCCTGGGCGTGAATTCCGTGGACAGCCGCCCGACCAGAAGTTCCAGCAGGATTTCGAGCCGCGCGGCAGGGGGCTCTGGCAGGGGTGCGGGTTCTTCGGTCATCGCCTGGCGCGCGAAACGTATCCGTTCGGCAACGCTCCCGCCCCGTCCCGCCAGAGCCGCGTTGAGGTCTTCGCAGAAGCGGGCCAGAATTACCATGCGACGCCAGCGGGGAAGCGAAGTGGCGCGCAGAAGCTGCCGCACCAGTTCGCGAACCTCATGGAAATCGGGATACGGGGTGGAATCGAGAACCGGGGCGTAGTCGGCCACGCGGTTGGGTGGGTCTTCCGCCGGGTACTCGCCAATCCGGTTTCGGTCCGGGTCGAGAAGGATCAGCCGCGCGGCTTCCGGACAGGAAAGGAAGAGGGAATTCTCCTGAACGCCATCGATGATGACGGCGGAGCGCGGAAACGAGGCGCAGGCCTCGGGGAGGTAGGACTCCCCGAGGCCGGCGTGAACGGAACACAGCCCTTCATGCAGAAGGGGGCATTGATTGTTGACGAGGTTGATGCGGGCGTAGTCCTGGTCGATTCCGCCGGCGGGCCGGATGGTGATCAGTTTGCGGAGTTGAGGCCGCAAACCCTCATCGCCGCAGGTCTGGTACATCTCATAGGTCCGGCGGTCCACCGGAATCGACCAGTCATAGCAGCAATTGTCTTCGCACGCGGACCCGATACAGCGGAAGGCGGCGTATGCCCCGGTATGGCGAAGGTTTGGTGGCGGGAGCATGCGGGTAAGCTTACCAGCTTCCCTGTTCCGTGCAAGAGCGTGGATCAGCGGACGAGTGCGGTGGGAACGGGCTGCCCGGAATGTTCCAGTGGTGCGCAGGCGACCATGCTGAGCCGGAAAAGCAGAGCCGTTTTGCCGCCCGCGGGGACCGGCGCCGTGACGGCGATTTCGGGTTCGGGACAGAGCAGCGTCAGATTCAGCCTCCTGCCTGTCTATCGGCAGAAGGCCGCTGGTTCGTGAGCCTTATTTTGGCTCCGGGAACGCCGGCGGCGTCAGCCTTCGAATTCGACCGATTCGTAAAACGAAGAGAGCGGTATCCGGCAGCCGGTGACTTTGAGGTCAATCCCGTCGTCCGGAGAGGTCCGTTCATGAAAAAGCCAGCCGCCATCGGGCTGGCGGACGTGGTGTTCGGCGCGGATTGTGTCCTGAGCGAGCAGCAGATATTCGGAGAAAGACGGGAGCGAGCGATAGAAGCGGAACTTCTCACCACGGTCGTAGTTGGCCGTCGAACGCGAAGGGACCTCGATCACGAGCGCGGCATCGGTGATGGTGTCCCGGGTGGCGTCCTGAAACTGATAAGGGCGGCAGGCCGCCACCACATCGGGGTATGTGTAGATCCGATGCGTCTCGCTCCAGACGCGCAGTTCCCCTGAAAAGACCTCGCAGCCCGTACCGCGCAGGAGTTCGCGAAGGTTGCCGAGGGCGTTGCCGATGATCCTCGCATGGTTCATGGTCCCGCCAGCCATGGCAAAGACCTGTCCGTCAATAAACTCGCTGCGGAATTCGGCAACCCGCTCCCGCCGGAGGTACTCTTCGGGCGTGATCCGGGGAATCGGTTGGGATGACATCAGTGTTTACCCTCCTGATTCTAAAATAAAAAACCGGGATCGGTTCTCCGCGCGAACTGCCGCGGAGCCGGTCCCGGCTCTTTTTCAAAACGTGTTGCGCGAAGATCTAGGCGAAGCTGCGGATAGCGTGCGCTTCTTCTTCGTGCACGTCGAACACGGTGTAGAGCTTGGTGATCTGGAGAAGATCCTTGACGCGCTTGGTGAGGCCCAGCAGTTTGAGCGTGCCACCCGAATTGGCAACCGAGGTAAAGCCGGAAACCAGCTCGCCGATCCCGGAGCTGTCAATGTAGGAAACTTCGCTGAGATTCAGGAGAATCTTCTTGTTGCCCTTGGCCGTCAGATCGCGGAGGACGTCGCGCAGTGCGCTCGATCCTTCCCCGAGAGTAATGCGACCGGAAACATCAATCACCGTAACGTCACCCACCTGGCGGGTATTCAGTTTAACGCTCATTTGCGCTCCTCGAAGAATTTCTTAAATTACCACGCTGGCAGTTACTGCTCGCGCGGCCCAACGTTCTTGACTAACGTAACTTCCGTGCCCGAGTGCTGTGTTGCCGTGGGCTCGATCTTTCTGACCTTCACATCATCCATGAACGCGCCCATCAGGAACAGGCCGCGACCGGAGTGACGCAGCAGATTCGTCTCATCCAGCGGATCGGGAACTTCTTTGACTTCAAAGCCTTCGCCCTGATCGGTAATCTGGATTGTAAACCGTTCACTGCTTCGAAGGACGCGGATGTGCACGATTTTGTTCCGGTTGTACCGGTTGCCGTGCACTACGGCGTTCACCATACACTCCCGGAGAGACATGCCGATACGGTGCTGCTCATCCTCGTCGAAACCCGCCTGAGCGGCCGCTTCCAGGGTGGAAGCTTCCGCCAGATCGACGCTCTCCAGCGTGGAGGGGTAGTCCTGGTCGATTACTGCCTGTTCACCGATTTCCACTGTTTTCAATTCCGCGCCGCGGTCCCCGCCGCTCTTTTTTGCGATGGAAGACGAAAGGCCACCATAAAATGCCGGACGCTGTAAAGTCAAGATCTGTTTCAAACGAGCGGGTTTTTACGGTGGATGGCGTACGGTACGATTGAGGCAATGACACCGTCCCAACCCCGGATCCTCCTTGAGAAGGCAGCCGACTACCGCGAATCCTATGCCAACAGCGTCCAGATCCGTGTGAACCTCTGGGACTTCTTTCTGATGTTCGGCAACATTGAGCCCAACGCGCCGGAAAACGTCCACATCCGAAATTTCCAGGGCATTTACGTGAGCCCGCAGCAGGCCAAGGCGCTGCTCGGCGTTCTGCAGCAGAACGTGGGCCAGTATGAGGCGGCTTTTGGTGAGATCCGGCTGGAACCGCGGGCCGGCGCGAGCTTCGTCCAATAGTCTTGCTCCCGCAGGGCCAACATGATTCGCCCCCGCCCACCGGTTCGCCGGCAGACGTATGCTCTGGTCTATGCGCTGATCGCGCTGTTTACGGTGCTGTCGCACGGGCCGCTGCTTTATACGCCGTTTTACTGGGATGAGACGGGGCAGTTCATCCCGGCGGCGCTTGATCTGTTTCATTCGGGCGCGCTGATTCCGCACAGCACTCTGCCGAACGTACATCCGCCGGGCGTGATGGCCTATCTGGCGCTTTTCTGGCACATTTTCGGCTTCTCCATCGCGGCGACGCGGGTGGCGATGCTGCTGCTGGCCGCGTTCGGGGTGCTGTGTACTTTCCTGCTGGGCATCGAACTCTCCCGCGAGGCCACCGGCACGCCCGGGTTTGCGGTGCTGGTGATGATCTCCATCTCACCGCTGTTCTTCGCGCAGGCGATGCTGGCGCAACTGGATATGCCGGCCATGTGCTTCGCGATTCTGGCGCTGCTGCTGTTTCTGCAGGACCGGTTCCGCATGTCCGCCCTCACCTGTGTGGCGCTGGTGCTGATGAAGGAAACCGGGCTGGCCACGGTGATTGTACTGGCCGGCTGGCTGGTGATGGAGAAGCGCTGGAAGATCGCACTCTGGTATCTGGCCCCGGCCGGGGCGCTGGCCGTGTGGCTGGTGATTCTGCGGGCCGGTACCGGGCACTGGTTGGGAAACGCGGAGTTTACCGATTACAACCTGTTTTATCCGCTGCATCCTGTCCGGTTCGGTTTCGCGCTGCTGCGGCGGCTGTACTACCTCTTCATTGGAACCGGCCACTTTATCGGGACCGCCGTGCTGCTCTGGGCCATGCGCCGGATGCCGGTGTTTCGCAGCCGTCCGTGGCGAATCGCCGCCACATTTGTCGCCGTAAACGTGCTGGCGGTGAGCGCGCTGGGCGGGGCGGTGCTGGAGCGGTACCTGCTGCCGGTTTTGCCAGTGGTCTACATCGCGTTCGCCGTGGCGTTCCGGGCACTGCTGCCCGTACCCCGGAAACGAGCGCTGGCGGCCCTGCTGGCCTGTCTGGTGGTGGCCAACGGCGTGAACCCGATCTATTCGTTTCCGTTTGAAAACAACCTGGCGTTCGTCCACTTCGTGGAACTGGAACGGCAGGTGGCGGGGGCCATTGACCTGCGCCCGGGCATGATCGCCACCACTTTCCCGATGGCCGATGCGCTGCGACACGAGGAGTACGGCTACACCTCGCTGCCGCGCGACGTGAAGGAACTGAAGGGCTTTCGCGCTTCCGACATCCGCGCGATGACCGGTCGGCGGCCGGACCTGATGGTGGTGTACGACACCACATGGGATCCGCTGCACCTGCTGCGGATCGGCTGGGTGAGGGCGTTCATGAACCGTTTCTACGCGTTTGAGCCGGCGCTGAGTCCGGATGAAGTGGCGCGGATGCTTTCCATGCGGGTGGTGCGGCGCTGGGAAGCGCACGGCATGAAGATGGCGCTGCTGGCCCGGTAGATTTGCGCCGTCACTTCGGGCGGGGAACGACGGCTGGTGGAACAACCGGAGGTACAACCGGAGGTACAACCGGAGGTACAACGGCGGGCACAACCGGCGGTTTGACGAAGATGGATTTCGCGATCATGCCGTGGACGCCTTTCTTGCCGTCGACCAGCTGCGTGATGGAGAAATCCGCCGCCACGCTGGAGAGCATGTAGGCGTCGTCACGGCTGAGGCCTTTTTCCGTGACGAGGAAGTCGATCATCTCCCGCACGGCCTGCTTCGCCGCCACCACCAGTTCTTCTTCCATGCCCATGGTGATGTAGTGAGTGGGAGTTTCCGCGCGGGGCCATTTCAGATGCAGGTCTTTACGGACAATGAACCGGAATATGCCGTTCAGCGGGGTTTCCATGGCGGTGATATCGACCTCGCCATTCCCCTGCCCGGCATGGCCGTCACCCACCTGAAAGAGGGCGCCTTTGACATGAACCGGGATGTAAAGCGTGGTCCCCTCGACCAGTTCTTTATTGTCGAGATTGCCGGCGTGCAGCCATGGCGGAGCGCTGTTGAGCTTGCCGGCCGTCGCCGGGGGCGCGACGCCCATGCTGCCGAAAAACGGCCGCAGCGGCAGTTCAATGCCGGGGCCAAACAGCGCGACGTTGCGCTTCAGATCGAGCCGGATCAGCTTCGAGGCGGAGTGCGGGAAATCCTCCGGCAGAAACCCGGCGGTCATGCGAAAGGCGTTGTAGGCCCAGGGCACGGGGAGCGTAATGCGGTCGATATGGACTTCCAGCGTGTCGCCCGGTTCGGCGCCGTCGATAAAAACCGGGCCGGTCAGAATGTGGCCGCCCGGGCCGCGATCTTTCACATCGCGCTCAATGGCGGCGAGCGCCGGAGGGATTTCGGCATCCTTCAGGCCGAGGTCATGGAACAGTTTCGTACTGCCGGAGACCGTTTCGATCTGGACGGAATCCCCGGACTTGACGGTGAGGACCGACGGGGTGGCGGCCGAGTAATTTCCGATCACCACGGTCTGCGGCGCCGCCCGGACGTACCAGTCGGCCGCCTGGGTGGTGGCGGCGGCCAGGGTCATGCACAGGATCGCGGGAAAAACAGGGCGCATGATTGAGTGTACGCATGGTGGCGATAATGAAGGAAAATCATGCGAACTCTGCTGCCTCTGCTGCTGCTCCCACTGATCGCTTTCGCGCAGGACCGGCGTACCGTGACGGAACCGGTGATTCCGGCGGCCTGCGTCACGCTGACCGCGAACCTGAAGGCCGGTTTCGATGAGGCGATGTTCGATAAAGCGAAGACGGATACGGCGCGGATTCAGAAGGCTCTCGATGGCTGCGCGCCGGGGAAGGCGGTAGAACTGAAAGCGGCGGGAGGCAACGATATTTTCCTCTCCGGACCGCTGGACCTTCGCAAGGGCGTGACGCTGGTGGTGGACAAGGGCGTGACGCTCTACGCCTCCCGCAACCCGCGAGATTATGACCGGGAACCCGGAGTTTGCGGCACCATCACGGAAAAGGGCCGGGGCTGCCGGGCACTGCTCAACGGCGACGGGGTGGAAGGCGCGGGGGTGATGGGCGATGGCGTGATTGATGGCCGGGGTGGCGAGAAGATTCTGGGCCAATCGATCACCTGGTGGGACCTGGCCGAACAGGCGCGAAAAGGCGGCGCCCAGAACAACCCGCGCATCGCGGTGCTGAACCGGTGCGATAACTTCACGCTCTACCGCATTACGCTGAAGAACTCGCCGAACTTCCATGTGGCCTACAGCGGCGGCAACGGCTTTACGGTGTGGGGCGTGAAGGTCTGGTCACCGGGCAAGGGCGCGCGGAACACGGATGGCATTGATCCGGGCAATTCCACCAACGTCACGATTACACATTCGTTCATTCATACGGGCGATGACGAGGTGGCGATCAAGGCCGGGCGCGGCGCGCCGACGACGAACTTCACGATCTCCCACAATCACTTCTACACGGGGCATGGGATGTCAATCGGCAGCGAGACCGATGGCGGGGCGAGCGCCATACGGGTGACGGACCTTTCGATTGACGGGTCCGACAACGGGATCCGGATCAAATCGAATTCGAGCCGCGGCGGACTGGTGGAAGACGTGGTCTATGACGACGTCTGCATTCGGGATACGAAGAACCCCATCTACATGGACACGAATTATTCGTTCAAGGGGACGGCGACGGACCGGCTGCCGCACTTCCGCAACATCACCATCCGCAACACGAGGATTGAAGGCGCGGGCAAGGTGACGCTGGAGGGTTACGATGCGGCGCACCGGCTCAACATGCTGTTCGATAACGTGGTGTTCGACAATCCCGGCCAGATCAAGGTGCAGATGAAGGAAGCCGATCTACGGGGTTTCGCCGTGAAGGCGACGCCGGAGAGCGGCAAAAAGAATTCGTGTGGGGGGAAATATGTTCCGTTTCCGCAGTAGGGCCCTGTTGCTGATGATGGTCGCGCTGGCCTCCGTGTTGCCAGCCCTGGGACAGCAGACGCGGCGCGAACAAACGAACCCATCGGCCAATCCGGCGGACGACAAAAAACCCAACAGCGACCAGGTTCCGGACGTGTGGGCGGTGAGCGGGCAGTTTGACCGCGTGGTGGTGCTGCGCTTCAAGTTTGGGGCGGACCTGCTGGCGGGAATCGAGAAGATCGTGAAGGAACAGAAGATCCGCAATGCGGTGATTCTCTCGGCCGCCGGTTCAGTGCGCGGGTATCAGGTGCATCAGGTGAGCAACCGCGACCTGCCGTCGAAGAACATGTTCGTGAAAGACCCCACGCAGCCGGCGGACCTGATCAGCATGAACGGCTACGTGATTGAAGGCAAGGTGCACGCGCACATGACGATGGCGACGCCGGAACATGCGTTCGGCGGGCATCTGGAGCCGGGCACCGAAGTGTTCACGTTCGGTATTGTGACGCTGGGTGTGATGAAAGATGGGATAGACTTCTCCCATCTGGATGACAAGAGCTACCGTTAGACCCTTGCCGCGGCAGCTATTCGCGCTGCAGCGTGACCGAGGGGCAGTGCAGCCGGAGATAGCCGCGCGGTTGCGTGGGGTGTTCTGAAGTGGGGTGTTCTGAAGTGCCGAGTTCCGGAGCCTCGATCACAATCGCGTCTTCCACGTAATCGCAGACCACGAAATCTTCGAGGTCACCTTCGCTGACCGCCACGGAAACCGAATATTTCCCGGATGCCAGCGGCGGCAGCACCCAGTGGAAATCCACGGCGTGCACTTCGCCGGGCAGCATTTCCGGAAGAGGGTAGTTTTCGCGCGTGGTGTTGGAGCCGAAGATGGTCTCGCCCTTCGCATTGCGGACCAGAAATCCGGCGATGGGGGAGGCCAGCGGTGCGAGGACGCGGAAGCTCACGCGGAGCGTGGCGCCGGCTCCGCCGGTCCAGTTTCGCAGGGGTTCGCCGGAGGGCGCGGTGAGTTCCGCGCCGCAGACTTCGGCATGGCGGGTGCCGTAGCGGTGCGTACCGTTCACCTGCCGCAGGGGTCCCTGCAGAGCGGGTGCGGCCACGGGCCGGGGGTGATCCGCCGCATCCCGGGCGCGCTCGCGCTGCACGGTGGCGCTGAGGTAACCGGCAATCACTTCATCCGATTCACCCAGCGCCCGCACGCGGCCATTCTCCAGCCAGACGCAGCGCTCGCAGAAGGCCTTCACATCACCCGTCTCGTGCGAGACGAAGAGGATGGTGGCGCCACCCGCGCGCAGGTCATGGATCCGCCGCATGCAGCGCTGGCGAAAAGCGATGTCTCCCACCGCGAGCGCTTCATCGACGATCAGGATTTCGGGATCAACGTGGGCCACCACGGCGAAGGCCAGGCGCAGCACCATGCCGGTCGAGTAGGTGCGGATTGGCTGGTCAATAAAATCACCGATGGCCGCGAAACGTTCGATGGTTTCGAAGCGCTCTTCCACTTCTTCGGTGGAAAGGCCCAGAATGGAGCCATTCAGATAAACATTCTGGCGGCCGGTGAATTCGGGGCTGAAGCCGGAGCCCAGTTCGAGCAGCGCGGAGAGGCGTCCGTGCACTTCCACGGAGCCGGCGGTGGGCTGCAGAATTCCGGCGATGATCTGCAGCAGCGTGCTCTTGCCGGAGCCATTGGCGCCGATGATGCCGAACGCCTCGCCCTTCTTCACGCTGAAGCTGACGTCTTCCAGAGCCCGGATGCCCTGGGCCGCGGCGGCGCGCGAGGCCAGAGCGTGGCGGAAGCGTGTCCACTGGGAATTGCTCAGGGGATAGCTTTTCGAGACCTTTCGAACCTCGATGGCGGTCACGGCTTCAGCGCTTGCGGGCTTTGATGATGACCCGCTCGAACTCCCAGCCGGAGGGGTTCAGAGCGCCGCGATGGAAGCCGACGTTCTCCACGGAGGCGAAGCCGAGTTTCAGCAGCATCTGGTTGAGGCAGGAAAGGTTGGGGTGCCACCAGGCGACTTCGTCGTCCGCGGCATCGGACCCGCCGATGTACATCATGGCCGGGGGTTCCTGCGGGCCTTCCGGCAGCACGCCGGCGAAGACAAGCGTCCCCTTGCAGAGGGCGGCGAGAGAGGCCAGCGCCTTGAGCGGATAGAGGGTGTGGATGAGCACGTCGCCAAAGAACACCATGTCGAAGCCTTCGCGCACGCCGGTGCGTTCGAGCGTGAGGTCATAGATGGTGGAGTAGCAGCGCTCCACGCGGGAGCCGAGGCGGTCCCGGCAGAAGCGGAACGGCCCTTCGAGCAGGTACCAGTAGAGGTCGCGTTCGCCGTGGCCGTGGCGGACGAATTTTTCAAGGTCGAGCACGTCCGGGAAGATCATCTGCTCGATCTTACGGAGGGAGCTTTCCACGTCCTGGCCGGGGAAGCGATCAAGGTCGCGCAGCGTGGGCAGTTCGACGGAAATGACGCGCGCGCCGCGGCGTTCGAATTCGAAGGCGAAGAAGCCCGTGGCTGAGCCCACGTCCAGCACGGTCATGCCGCGCATGTCTTCGGGGAACTGAAAGGACGCGATGGTCTCCCGGTAGTCGTACATGCCGGGGGTGATGAGGCCGTCGCCCAGGTCAATGGTGTGGTACCAGTAATAGCGGTCGACGTCGGCGAGGCCGATCTTTTCGGCGCGTTCGTTGAATTCGCGGGCTCGTTCGAGGAAGCGATCAGCGTGGGTCATGTGGTTACTTCCAGGCCGCGCAGACCACGCGCTTGCCGCGGGCGTGCTGTTCGTATGCGCCGGGCGGGGGCGTCAGGATTTCGGCGCGGGCAAAGCCCGCCTGCCGGAGCATGAAGATCAGGGCTTTGGGTGACGGGCAGGTGGCCATGGGCGTGACGCCGGTTTCGCGGTTGCCCGCGTGGAACTCGCCGGATTCGTCCACCAGAGCGAGAATGCCTTTGTAGGAACGGGTCCATTCCTGCGCGCCCCATTCGGTGAAGCCTTCCACTTCGTCCACCACCTGCGTTTCGATGAGGCAGAGTTCCCCGGTGACGGCGGCCACCTGGCGGAGGCAGAGCATGGGATCTTCCACGTGATAAAGCACGCCGAGGAAGAGCGTGAGCGCGTACGCGCGGCCTTCATCGGCAGCCAGGGTCTCCACGCGGCCCTTGCGGAAATCGATGCCGGGGAAGCCGGAAGCATCGGCCACAAACCGGGCGCGTTCCAGATTCTCTTCGCGCGCATCGAGACCGGTGACGTTCATGCCATGGCGGGCCATGGCAACGGAGTAGAAGCCTTCGTGGCAGCCGATATCGATGCAGTCGAGCCCGCGCGCGCGACCGCCGAACTGCTGCGCGACGGCGGCTTCCACCATGGCGAGGCGCGTGTCATGGATGCCGACCACCTGCGGCGGGATGAGCGGAGTGGTCTTCAGGCCGTTGCCGAAGTCGTGTGCGTAAAACCAGGGTCCGAGGCCATCGATGCCCTGGCGAATCTGTTGCGGGTCCAACACTTAGGATAGAAGATCTCTCCCGCCGGTGGAGAGCGGCTTACTTCAGCAATTGCCGGATCAGCACGGCCGGGTGCACGGCTTTGGTCCCTTCGAGTTCGGCCACCTGATGCCGGCAGGAGGTGCCGGTGGCGACCAGAACATCTCCTGGCTGCATGGCGCGAACCGCGGGCAGCAGGCGACGGCCGGCGATGGCGACCGAGACATCGTAGTGCTGTTTGGTGTAGCCGAACGAGCCGGCCATGCCGCAGCAGCCGGCGTCGAGGTCGGCGATCTTCGCGTTCGGGATGCGGTTGAGCAGGGCGATGGAGGCGGGCAGCAGCCCCAGGGATTTCTGGTGGCAGTGGCCGTGCAGCAGGATTCTGCCGGGCGCTTCGCGAAGCGGCAGATCGAGCGTGGCGGCGAATTCGTCGAAGAGGCGGCAGGCCTTCGCCACGTCGCGGGCCTGCTGTTGCAGTTCGCCGCGCAGCAGGTGGATGGCGTCGTCTTTCAGCACCGAAAGGCAACTGGGTTCGCAGAAGAGAATGATCTCGCCTCGCGCCGCGATGGGGTGCAGGGCTTCCACCAGTTTGGCGGCGTTGGCGCGGGCGTCACTGAGCAGACCCTGGGAGATCAGCGGGCGGCCACAGCAGCCGGGGCGCACGATGCTGACCTGGCAGCCGCCGCGTTCCAGAACCTCCACGGCGGCGATGCCGATTTCAGGATCGTAGTGGTTCGTGAAGGTGTCGTTAAACAGCGTCACGGCCAGGGCGCCGGTGGACCTTGTGTGCGTGCGGCTCCAGCAGGCAAAGGTATCGGAGCGCCAGGCGGGCAGCGCGCGGCGCGGGTCAATATCGAGCAGCTTTTCGTTGATCCACTTCGCGGCGGGGCTGGCGGCGATTTTGTTCGCGAGGGAAGCAAAGCGGCTGCCCCAGACGGCGGTGCGGTGCACGTTGCCCAGCGCGCGCGCTTTGGGCGGCACGCCGTGGCGCGTGTAGTAATCGGCCAGGAACTCGCTCTTGAAACGCGCGACGTCCACGCCGACAGGGCATTCGGCCTTGCAGGCGCGGCATTCGAGGCATAGATCGAGCGCCTGATAGACGCCCTCGTCGCCCAGACCGGACTCTTCGAGCTTGCCCTGCATGGCGAGGCGCAGCACATTGGCGCGGCCTCGCGTGGAGGCGGATTCCTCACGCGTCGCCATGAAGGACGGGCACATCGTGCCGGAAAGTTTCTTGCGGCAGGCGCCGACGCCGCTGCACATTTCGACCGCGCCGGCCATGCCGCCATGCTCGGAATAATCGAACCAGGTGAAGGGATTCGGGGTCTGGTATTTCGCGCCGTAGCGCAGGTTGGCGGTGAGCGGCGGGGAGTCTATGATCTTGCCGGGGTTGAAGAGATTGGCGGGGTCGAAGGTTCGCTTCACTTCGCGGAAGGCTTCGTAGAGAACCTCGCCGAACATACGCTTCAGGAAGGGACTGCGGACCAGACCGTCGCCATGTTCGGCGGAAAGCGAGCCGCCGAATTCGAGGACGAGATCCGCCACATCGCTCGCGATGGCTTCGAATTTCCGGATGCCATCCGCCGTCTTCATGTTGATGACGGGGCGGACGTGCAGGCAGCCCACCGAGGCGTGGGCGTAGATGCCGGCCGTGGTGCCGTGGCCGTGAATGATTTCGAGGAAGCGGCCGATGAAGGTGCTGAGCTTCTCCGGCGCAACGGCCGTGTCTTCCACGAAGGAGACCGACTTCGCGTCGCCGCGGGTGGCCATGGAAAGTCCGAGAGCGGCTTCGCGCAGGCTCCAGATGCGGGCCTGCGCGGCGAGGTCGGTTTCGGAATGATAGTGGTAGCCGAGGTTGCGGGCGCGCAGGTCCGCTTCGAGCGCGGCGAGGCGGGGTGGCAGATCTTCTTTGCGGTCGGCGTAGAACTCTACGCAGAGCATGGAAGCGGGGTCGCCCTTCACGAAGCCGGCGCGGATCTTTTCGAGACCGGCGTTCTGGCGCGTGTTGTCGAGAATCGCTTTGTCCATCACCTCCACGGCGGAAGGCTGGTGGGTGAGGATGACGGGCGTGGCGGCCAGCGATTCGAGAAGATCATCAAACAGAATCGCCATCACCGCTTTGGCTTTGGGCAGCGGCACCAGGCGAAGTTTCGCCTCGAGAATAATGCCGAGCGTGCCTTCGGAACCGACGATGATTTTCGCCAGATTCACGGGGCGTTCGGGGTCTGTAAAGGCGTCCAGATTGTAGCCGCCGACGCGGCGGAGGATCTTTGGAAAGCGGCGGTCGATCTCCGCGGCGTGCTGCGCGGCGAGGCTGAGAACGGTCTGATAGCAGCGGGCTTCCAGCGTGTCCCCGGCAGGCACGGCGGCGCGCGGGATTTCGCGCAGTTCCACGATGCTGCCATCGGAAAGCAGCACGGTTTGTTCCAGCACGTGGTGGATGGTGATGCCGTAGAGCACGCTGCGCGCGCCGCTGGAATTATTGGCCATCATGCCGCCGACGGTGGCGCGGCTGGCCGTGGAAATATCCGGGGCAAAGCGCAGGCCCAGCGGAGCGAGCTGCGCATTGAGCTCATCGAGGACGATGCCGGGCTCCACGCGCACCCAGCGCTCTTCCGCATTCACTTCGAGGATGCGGCTGTAGTGTTTCGAGAGGTCAATCTGCAGGCCTTCGCCAATCGCCTGGCCCGCCTGCGAGGTGCCGCCGCCGCGCATCGTGACGGGGCATTTGAGACGGCGGCAGATGGCGACGGTGCGGATGATTTCCTCGCGCGTCTTCGGCACCACCACGCCGACCGGCTCAATCTGGTAGACGCTCGCATCTGTGGAATAGAGCGCGCGGGAGATTTTGTCGAAGCGGACCTCGCAGGTGAGTTCGCGTTCGAGTTCCTGCCGGAGCGTCAACTTAAACCTTCCCGGAGGCGTTCGAGGCCCTGGCGGAGCGTGTCGCCGCCGCTCGCAAAGGAGACGCGCAGAGTGCCCTCGCCGGAGGGTCCATAGGCCGCGCCGTGAACAACAACCACGCCGAAATCGTGCAGCAGACGGCGGCGGAGCTGATCGGAAGTTTCCGCGCGATGCCGCACGTCGACCATCGCGAAGAAGCCGCCTTCGGGAGCCATGGCGCCGGGCAGGGTATGGAGCACGATGTCGCGGCGGCGCGCATACTCGGCCCGCATGGCGGCGACGCAGTCCTGTGAGCCTGCGAGAGCTGCCGCGGCGGCGTCCTGAATGAACGTGGCCGGGCCGCGGCTGGATTGCGCGAGGATCATGAACATTCGCTGGATCAATGGGGCCGGGCCGGCGCAGTACCCGACGCGCCAGCCGGTCATCGAATACGTTTTCGACAGGCTGTTGATATGCAGATACCGGTCGCGCAGGCCCGGCAGCGCAGCCAACGGCGAGATGTGTTTGTGATCGCCGTAGGTGATGGTTTCGTAAATCTCATCGCTGATGAGCGTCACGTTCCGGCGTTCGCAGAAGTGGGTAAGCCTTTCGAGTTCCTCGCGGGTGAAGACGGTGCCCACGGGGTTCCACGGGCTGTTGAGAATCAGGGCCCGCACCTTCGGCGTCCAGGCGCGCTCCAGCGTGTCCATCGGAATCACAAAGCGCCCGTTGCGGATCTCGGCGGCCACCGGGCGAATGATGCCGCCGGCGAGGCGGATGGGGGACTGGTAGGCGTCGTAGATCGGATCGGGCAGCAGAACTTCGTCGCCTTCGCGGAGCAGGGCCATGAGGGCGGCGTAGATGCCGAAGGTCGCGCCGGATGTGGCGAGGATTTCCGAGGCCGGGTCATAGAGCAGATGGTTGTCGCGTTCGAGCTTCAGCGCCACGGCTTCGCGGAAACTCTTCTCGCCGCGATTGTCCGGATAGCCGGTGCGTCCGTTTTGCAGAGCGCGCGCGCAGGCCTCCACAATGTGGGCGGGCGTGGGCAGGTCCGGCTCGCCGCGCATGAGCGAGACAAGCTTCGCACCCTTCGCCTGCAGTTCGCGCACTTCCGCGAGGATGGCGTTGACGGCGGTTGGCTGCAGAGCTGCGATACGATCCTGGTGTGCTTGTTCCAAGGTAATCCGAGAATATCAATTGCTGCTGAAGACTGAGGTACCCACACCCGCGCTCCTGGTGGATCTGGATCTGCTGGAGGCGAATATCGACCGCATGGCGCAGGCGGCAAAGACCGCCGGCAAACAGTTGCGGCCCCATGTGAAGGCGCACAAGTGCGTGGAGATCGCGCGGCTGCAGGTTGAGGCCGGGGCGTGCGGCGTCTGTGTCGCGACGGTTTCCGAAGCGGAGATGATTTCGCGCGCCGGAATCGGCGGGATCCTGCTGACGTCGCCCGTGGCGGATCCGCTGAAAATGGCCCGTATTGTGGCCACCGGCGCGATGGTGGTGGTGGATCATGTGCGGCAGGTGCGCTGGTATCAGGAAGCCGCGTGCGCGGCCAATGTGCAGCTGGATGTGCTGGTGGATCTGGATGTGGGGGATCACCGAACCGGCGCGGCGTCACTGGAGCAGGCTGTGAACATCGCGCTGGCTATTGATCAGGCCGGCCACCTGGCGCTGCGCGGCGTGCAGGCTTATTCGGTGAGCGGCTCGCATGGCGCGGAGGCGGGCCCCACGTGGAAGATTGCGGCGGAAGCGCGCGACGCTTTCGCGGCGCACGGACTGCACACGGACATCGTCTCGGGCGGCAGCACGGGGACGTGGAATGTGGACCTGGCGGTTCCCGATGTGACGGAGTTGCAGGCCGGTTCGTATCCGCTGATGGACCTGGCGTACCGGAAGATCGGCGTGGATTTCAGCAACGCCATGGCGGTGATGGCGACGGTGATCAGCGCGAACCATGCCGATTTCGTGACGCTGGACGCGGGCTTCAAGGCCTTTTCGACGGACCGGCCGTTTGGTCCGGAAGTGACCGGCGTACCGAACGCGGGTTATCGCTGGGGCGGCGATGAGTTCGGCTATGTGGATGGCTCACCGCTGAAACTCGGCAGTCGCGTGGAACTGATCCCGCCGCATTGCGACCCGACGGTGAATCTGTATGACCGAATCCACGCCTGCCGGGGAAGACACGTGGAAGCGATCTGGCCCGTGATGGGGCGGATGATTTCAAATACAAACCCGGCAAAGGAGCCGGGGCCGCAATGAGGTGTTCATGCTGAACCGACGGACTTTTCTGGCCCTGCCGCTGGCCACTCCGCTGGCTGCACCACTGATGGGCGCGTCCGGCCCTCTGGTGATCGATTCGCACGTGCACGTCTGGAAGCATGACCCGGCGTTCCCCTTCGCCGCCGGAGCGAAACCGCCCGCCGAAGACGCCTCCGCCGAGATGCTGCTGGAGCTGATGAAGGCGAATGGCGTGTCCCGGACGGTGATCATCCAGGTGATCCATTACAAGTGGGACAACAGTTATCTGGCCGATGTATTGAAGCGCTATCCACAGCAGTTTCGCGGTGTCTGCCGGGTGAATCCGGAAGACCCCGCCGCACCGGATCACCTGAGCCGGCTCACCGAAGAGCAGGGCTTCCGGGGCGTTCGACTGAGCCCTTCGGCGAACCCGGATGGCGACTGGATCCGCGGCCCGCTGATGCCGCCGCTGTGGAAGCGCTGCGCGCAGTTAAAAGTACCCATGACGGTGCTGACGCCGGTGACGCGACTGCCGGAGATTATGCCGCTGATTGAGCGGAATCCCGATCTGACCGTGGTGATTGATCACATGGCGGATTCGCCGCCCGCGCAGCCCGAAAAGCTGGAATCCCTGCTGGCGCTGGCGCGGTATCCGAACGTGTACGTGAAGATCTCGCACATGTGGTCGCTGTCAAAACAGCCATACCCCTTCGCCGATTCCGCGGCGCAGGTCAAGCGCCTCTATGACAAATTCGGCGCGAAGCGCTTGATGTGGGGCACGGACTGGCCGATTTCGCTGAAACAGCTCACCTATCCGCGGGCCGTGGAACTGTTCCGCGACCACCTGGACGTGTTCCAGGGTGAGGACCGCGCGTGGGTGCTGGGGAAAACCGTGCAGCAGGTCTGGCCGTTCGGACTGTAGAGGCCGACCGGTCAGGCCTTCGGCTGTGACGCCTCCCGGTGGACCCACTTGTAAGCCGCCACCGAGTTCTTCCAGAAGTATTTCTCGGAAGCCGCCGGGCCCTTCGTGGCGAAGTACGCCTTCACAATTTTCAATTCCACGGGGTATTCGGCCCAGAGGTCGCTGTTCGGCCAGTCACTGCCGTAGACCAGGCGGTCTTCCCCGAACACTTCCCACATCTCATCCAGCGTGGCTTTGTAGGGCGCGATGTCTTCCGGTACCTTGCCGTTGACCTTCTTCGCCACGCCGGAGACCTTGGCAAACACCTGTTTCCGCTTGCCGAATTCGTGCAGATTCGCCTCGTACGCCTTGAGCGCGGCGGGTGCGGCGGGCCGTTCAATGCGCGGCAGGTGGTCGAGCACGATGCGGAGATTCGGCACCTTATCGGTAAGGCGCAACAGGTCTTCAATCAGCTTCGGAGTGGGGTTGGCGGAATCCATCACCAGATCCGCTTCCGCCATCAGCTTGAGGCCGGCGATGAATTCGGGCTTGCCCAGCATGGCGGTGAAATCGCGGTCCCAGAGGTTGCCGTAGCGGATGCCGCGGAACAGCGGGTTTTTGTGCAAATTATCGAGCTGTTTGCGGAACTCCGGCTTTTCGGGCTCCATGTCGCCGATGGTCCCGACCAGCATCTTGTCCTTCGCGGCGAGATCAAGAACCCACTGGTTGTCGTCAAACCAGGGGCTGGCCTCCACTTCGATGGCGCCGACGATGCCCAGACCCGCGGTGACCTTGCGGTAGCGGTCCATGAAGGCCGGCTTGTAAAGCACGGTGTCCTTCTTCTCCGGCCACGGCACGCCCTGTTTGCGGTTCGTATCGAACAGGTGAATGTGGCAATCGATGATGGGAATGCCCGCGGGAGCGGCTTCGGTTTCAGGGAGCGTCATGGCTGCGGCGCCGGCTGCTGTGGCGGCGATGAAATTACGTCGGTTCATAACTGGACAATTCCTCTGTTCAATGCCGCTACGGCGGCCTGGGTCCGGTCGCTTACATTGAGGCGGCCGAGGATCGAGTTCACATGCCACTTTACAGTGCCTTCGGTGATGCCGAGCCGGTCGCCGATTTGTTTATTGCTCATGCCTTTCACGATGAGCTCCAGAATCTGGAGTTCGCGCGGGCTCAGGTCAGGGCCAGGTGGGCGATTGGCGAGGCTTTCGCGCACCGCGCCGGGCAGGTAGCGGGAGCCGGAATGCACGCGCCGGATGGCATCGAGCAGTTCACCGTGCGGCATCCCCTTCAGCAGGTAGCCCTGCGCGCCGGCGGCGAGGGCGCGGTGGATATCCTCATCGCCCTGATAGGTGGTGAGCACGATAAAGCAGGCGGCGGGGTGGATTTCGCGAATGTCGCGGATCGCATCGAGCCCGCTCTGTTCCGGCATGCGCAGATCGATCAGGGTTACATCGGGCTGGTGCTGGATGTAAAGCTTCACGGCTTCGCGGCCGTTGGCGGCCTGGGCGACCACCGTCATGTCGGGTTGCGAATCGATCATGGTCGCGAGGCCGAGACACACGATGGGATGATCATCGGCCAGCAGGACCTTTATGGTTCCGGTAGCACTCATAGCTTTCTCCTGAACGGGATGCGGGCCATCACCAGGGTTCCTTTGCCGGGGGCGCTGGTGATTTCAAAGAAACCGCCGGATTGCTCCACCCGTTCGCGCATACCAATGATTCCATAATGGCCGTTGCCGCGGGAAGCCTCCGGAGTGAAGCCCCGGCCGTCATCCAGGACTTCGAGGCACACTTCGTTGTTGTCAAAATGCAGGCTGACATCAATACTGGAGGCGCGCGCGTGGCTCACGGCGTTACGAATGGCCTCGCGGGCCACCAGCAGTAAATTGCGGTCGGCGGCATTACCGAGCGACAAGGGCGGCCCGTCGAAATCGGTGCGGACCGGAATCCCTTCGGAGGTGTGCACCTGCTGCGCGAAGCTTTCGAGGGTGCGAACCAGGTCAGTCGGCTGATCCTCGTTGCCGCCGATGCCGGAATGGCGCAGATCCCACACGGCATCGCGCGCTTCATTCACGGTGAGACGAACCTGGACGGCGGCGCGCTCCACCAGTTCCGCAGCCTTGTCTCTGGCCGAGGGCGGCATGCTCCGCGCGGCTTCGAGCAAAGTGGAAACGCCGACGCAGCCCTGAATTACGGTATCGTGCATTTCGCGCGCAAGGCGCGTGCGTTCGGCCAGCACCAGCGCATAGCGTGCCTGGGTCTGCCGCGCGTAGAACCGGAAAATGCCGAACACCAGCAGCCCCAGCAAAGCGGCCAGCGCCACAAAGAACCAGACGGATTCGTAGAAGTGAGCCTGCCAGACAAGGGGGATGACGGCTTCTGAAATGCGGCCGGGGCCGGCGGTGTCGCGCGCCACCACATGGAAGCGGTAGCGCCCCGGAGGCAGGTTGGTGTACCAGGCGGAGCGGCCCCGGGGAGACGGCGTCCAGGTCTCTTCGAAGCCTTCCATGCGGTAGCGGAAAGTGACGTGGTCCGGCGAGAGCAGGTCGGGCGAAGTGTAGTCGATTTCGAGCTTGCCGCGACCGGGCGGGATCACGATTTCAGACGCCGGCGGCAGCGGGCGGTCATCAATCAGAACGCCTTCAATCAGCACCGGGGAAGCGACGGGCACTCGCAGCTGAGCGGGATCGATGCGGACCGCGCCTTTGATGCTGGCGAACCAGAACACTCCGGAGCGCGTGCGGCAGCCTGCGGACTGCGTTCCGCCGTTCATCTGGCTGGAGCGCATGCCGCTGTCCGTGCCGTAGGGAATGATGGCAATCGGACCGGGTCGGCCATCGGCAACGGCGTCGAGTTCGTTGCGGTCGGCGGCGAAGACACCGGCGCCGCTGCTCATCCAGAAGTGGTGATTGCCGTCGTCCAGAATGCGGTAGATGGTGTTGCTCATCAGGCCGTCGCGGGTAGTGAAGCGGGTGATCTTCCCGTTTCGGATCCGGACCAGGCCGCTGCCGCGGGTACCCAGCCAGATGCTGCCGCCCACATCCACTTTGATGGCCCAGATCCGTTCGTTGCCCAGCCGCTGGAAGACGGGGTCGGTTACGAAGACTCCGTTGTGAATCCGGTTCAGCCCGCCATCGGTACCCACCAGCAGATCCCCGCTGCGGTCTTCCGCGACCACGTGGGTGCCGCCATAGGCAAGACCGTCTTCGAGGTAATAGGTTTTGACGGTATTGGTGGCGCGCGACCAGCGGCTGAGCCCGCTGCCGGTGGCGATCCAGACGTCGCCCTGGCGGTCTTCAAAGAACTGGCGCGCATCGTTGGAGCGCAGTCCGGTGTTCCGGTTGAAGATCTGTGCGCGGCCGCCGGCGATGTGGAGGAAACCCTGCCGGTTGCTGGCGAACCACTGCCCGCCCTCGCGATCAACAAAGAGCGCCCGGGCATTGAAGCCACGGGCCGCGGGGGGCGGAACAAATGGTCGGACGCGGACGCCCGACGCAAGGTCATCCACCACATGGAGCCTGCCGCCCACGGTACCGATCCAGAGCTGGCCGCCCGGATCTTCATATACCGAAGTAACGTTGTCTTCCGCCAGGCCTTCATGGCTGGCGATGGTGCTGACCACGCTGCGATTCAGGCGCAGCAGACCGTCGAGCGTGCCCACCCAGAGGTTCTCTTCGCGATCTTCGAAGATGGCGAGAACACCGTTGTCCGGCAGCCCTTCCACGCGTTGACTGACTGGCGGGGAATGGCCTGACGGCCGCAGGCGGACCAGGCCAGCGCCGGCGGTGCCGACCCAGAGGTTGCCCGCGTGATCCCGGCACAGAATGCGGGGGCCGGCCGGATCCGTCGGACGCGCCGGCTGGAGACGCCCGTTGACCAGATGGCTCAGACCGAGGTCGGACCCAAACCACAGGGAACCGTCCGGGTCTTCGAGGATGGAGCGAACGGTGCCAAGGCCCTGCCAGGCGTCCTCAGTGACCAGTTGATCACCCTGGGCCTTATAGAGGCCGTTGTTGGCCGAGCCCACCCAGATGGTTCCGGAGTGGTCACGGAACAGGGAATTGGAGGTGAGGATGGGCACGTTATGGCCGACTCCGGTGGGTCCGTCGAGACGGACGAAACGGGGATTGGTGGTCGGGGAGTCAAGGCGAAAGATACCGCGGTCCGTGCCGATCCAGAGATCCCCCCGCCTGCCTTCCGCGATGGTCCTGACAAAGAGATTCGTCAGGCCTTGTTGCGCTCCCAGGGCCTGAAAAGCGCCGCCTTTCATGCGCACCAGGCCACCGCCTTCGGTGCCGATCCAGAGGGAACCGTCGCTGGCGGGGCGGAGCGCGAGAATGCTGTCGTCACCGAGCGCGGGGGTGGAAGAGCGGTCAAAGACGACGAAGCGGACTCCGTCGAACCGCACCAGACCGCCTGAGGTCCCGATCCACAGGTAGCCATCGGGCGTCTGGGCGATGGCCTGGATGCGGTTCTGGGGCAGACCGTCGTCGCTGCGCCAGATGCGCCGGGAATATTCCGAATCCGGCGGGACGGCCCGCGCGGGCCCGCCGGTGAGCAGCAGGAGCAGCAGGGCGGAGGCGTGCAGGCGTCGCGTGGCCATTCGAACGTCAGTTTATGCCACGGGCCGCCGGCTTGCGAAGGATCTCGATGCGTTCAATCACATCGCCTTCCTGCGCGCGGTCCATCACGTCGAAGCCGTCCCGCGTGGTGGCCATTACGGTGTAGTCGCGGTCCAGGCGGAAGTTGTCGATCAGATTGAAGTAGATCTGCGCGTCGCCGGTATCGCGGCCGCGGGTGGAGATGCCGATGCTGCCGCGGACGTTGCGGGCAAGGCCCGGTTCGTCCCGGAGGAAGTGAGGAATGCGGCCATCGTATTCGTCCGCGCCCGGGCTGCCGCCCTGCAGGACGAAGTTGGGAACCACACGGTGGAGGGTGAGGCCGTTGTATCTGCCGGCTTCGGCGAGTTGGGCGAACGTGGCCACGGTGACCGGGGCTTCGTCCGTGAGCAGATTCATGGTCAGAATGCCCAGACCGCGCAGCGTGATGCGCGCGGTTGCGCCTTCCAGGGCCTGTATATAGGCGGCGGGGGGCAGCGGCGGAATGGGAAGTTTTGTCGTGACCGGCTGAACAGGGGCTCCGGTTCGCTTTGTCAGAAACTGCGCGGCGAGGGTGGCGATGGCGGGGTCGCGATCGCTGAGAGCGCCTCTCAGCAGGCTGTCGGTGGCTGGCTGAGCCGCCTCCCCGATGCGGTTCAGGATGGCCAGGCGGGGATCGCGGGAGTTCATCACTCCGGTGGCGGTGAGTCGCCGGAACGCGGCGGTGAGCGGCGCGAGATGAGCCGGAAGATCGGGCGCGTTTTTCAGACGTTCCGCGCCTGCAAGGACCAGGCCGTTGTGGCTACTGCTCAGTGCGCGGTCCGCATCAGCGGGTGTGGTGAGAGCGGCGATGGCCACGTTGGGCTCGACGTCCCGGGCGAGCTTCGACAGCGCGGTGGTGTCCCCCAGCTTCTTCGCGGCGATGGCGGCCCAGGCGCGCGCCTGCCACACGGGACTGGCAACTGCCCCGGGGAGCGCGGCCCGAGCCTGATCGGAATCGACCGCCGCCAGCGAGACCAGTGCGTGAGCGCGAATTCGCCAGGAGCGCGGGCTGGTGAGCAGCGGCGTGAGAGTTTTCGCATCGCAGTGGAGGGTGCCGAGCAAATCCACGGCTTCGAGCGCGACATGCTCGCTGGCATCCCCGACGGCGGCGGCGGCGTGTTCACAGGACTTTGCGACGCGCAGGGCTTCGTAGCGTACGAGGGGTGAGGGATCGTCCACCCATTTGCCCGTTCCGGTAACGGCCAGGCGGCGGACCAACGGGCCTGGGTCCTGGAGCGCCATGGCAAGAGTGGCGGCATCATGATCGCCGGCCGCGTTCATGGTGAGCAGGATCAGTTCGCGGGTCTGTTCGGAGGTCTGCGAGGAAAATGCGGCATGGAGAGAGGCCAGCGTGGCGGCGGAGGGGTGGCGCTGGCGGTTCAGCCGGAACAGCGCTTCCAGACCACGCGCTGAGCCATCAGCAAGACCCTTCGCCAGCAGGGCTTCCGCGTCTTCTCCGGCGGGTTTGGCGCGCCCGATGGCCTCATAGAGAACCTGCCGAACGGGAGAGTCCGCTTCCGTTTTCAGCAGTGCGGCATAGTCAAACGGAGCACGCATCTGCGCGAGGGCACTGGCGGCGGCAAGACGTACCGTAGCGTCGGCGGAATGCAGCAGGGGAACCAGAGCGTCCTGGTGCGCGGGGTTTTCGAGGCGACCCAGCGCGCGTGCCGCGCGGCGCTGCGTGTGGGCTTCGGGGCTCGCCAGGGCTCGCCGCAGCGCGGGAACACCAGCCTCCCGTGCCTGCTCCGCTTCCAGAATGACGCGGTCCGCGGGTGACTGGGCGAGGAGGGCGAACAGAAGAATCCACATGCCGCGATTTTAGCGGACACGATTTCAGCGGACCTGCAGAGTCTCCAGATATTTCGCCAGGTTCAGGATTCGCACCTTCCCCCAGTCCTGATCGCGGCCGACCTGGGAGAAAACGGGGCCCCAGACGGGCATCTCGCGGCTGCCGTGCCCGCGCGTGATGTTTTCCTCACCGGCGATAATCCGCTGCACTCGCGCCAGAGGGAACCGGCCACCTTCCCGCGCGGCAATGCGCGTGAGATCGGGCGACTGGATCTTCAGCCACTCGGTCATGGGGCCGACACCCTTGCCGTCTGTGCCATGACAACTGGCGCAATAAGCCTTGTAGAGAACCACGCCTTCCGTGGATTCCATGCTCTGCGCAAAGCAGGTCTGCGTAAAGCACAGACTTCCGAACAGGAGAGCCGCGCCGAACGCGGCTCTCAAAGTCCCGGTTGACATAGATGTTCCTTCCGCCGGATTCCGCGCAGTTGCGCGATTTGGCCCAGCGCCGAAACTAACCTTTGGGAATCAGACTTCCCTGGAAGACCTGATTCAGGTAAACACCCGCGATGACCAGCCCGCTGACCAGCGAGAGGACGGTGAGCGCCTGGCCCCAGCGGTCCAGCGACTGCAGTTTGCGGGAAATATCGACCTGTTTGGAGATGATCTCCTCCTGGTCGACGCCGAGATGGATGTTGTCGTCTTCCTGGCGGGAGACGAAGAAGCGTACGAGGGCCAGCGCCAGCACCAGCGCGGTCAAAGTGGCCCACATCACGATATACGGGGTGAATTGCATCACAACCTCCTGCGGGGTTTATTGCATGCGGAGTGCCAATTGGCTTTTGAGTACCGCGTTTTCCAAAGCCAGAGCGCGCGGGAACAGGATGTTGTTTTCAAGATGAATGTGCTGGTGGAGGTCGCGCTCAAATTCCGCGAGCGCCTGATAGAGGCCGCGGAAGGTGGTGCAGGCGTCTTCAGGCGCGGTGTAGCCACCGGAGAGTTCGCGCATGCGGGCCAGCACCGCGCCCGCGTCATCGTGATCCGCCAGCATGTTGGCGATGGGCCGGGAGACGGAATCGAAGCAGGCGGAAGGCAGCGGCGCTCCGTCCAGAAAATGCGCTTCGAGCTTCGTCACATAGGGAAAGAGAACAATTTCTTCTTTCATCATGTGCGGGGTGAGTTCCTGCAGCAGGGCGGCGAACTGGCTGGAAACTTCCAGCACTTCAGGGTGCGTATCACCGTGGCGTGCGGCGACCCTGGCGAGCAGGGCGAAGATTCGGTTCGATTCGCGGCGGACGTAGCCGTGGTGCGCGTCCTCAATGTAACTTGCGAGAACGGAGAGACGAGCGCCGTCCCAGAGCCGTGGACCATCTGTCGGGTGCGGCTGCTGCGCTTCCAGCAGCATTTCGACAGTGCTCTCCAGCCCGACGTTAGCCCGTGCGCAGGCGTCGCTGAGCGAGCGCCCGCCTCCACAGCAATAGTCAATTCCCAGGTTCTCAAAAACCCGGATGGTGGCGGGGTTTTCGACGGCGATTTCACGAACGGTGCGGGTGGCGATGGTTGTCATGTCTCTTTCCTGTTATCAGGGCCTCTGAGCTGAGGTTAGAGCGCATCACCGCTGAGCCGCAGTGACTTCAGTCACAGCGCGGCGGATTAAATCGCGGAGGCCAGATCGGCTTCCAGGCCCGCCTGATCCGTAATGAGGATTTCCCGGCCATTCACCTCGATGAAGCTTTGTGCCTGGAGACGCGCCAGGTTGCGGCTCACCAGTTCCCGCACGGTTCCGATGTGAGCCGCCAGTTCCTGATGGCTTGCGCCCAGCGAGAACGCCACGCCGCGCGCAGTGTTCTTGCCATGCGCCTTCGCCTCCCGGAGCAGCCAGGCAATCAGGCGGTGGCGAACCGTGGTGAATGACAACTCTTCGATGATGCCGACGAGCTTCCGCAGGCGTCCACCCACAACCTTGAGCAGCTTGAGCGCGACCTGCGGGTGTTCAAGGCAGATCGCGTGCAGACCCGTCCTGGGGAGGAACAGCAGTTCGGAGACTTCCACGGCGGAAGCGGAGGCGGGATACGGCCCGCCATCGAAGACCGGGAGTTCGGCGACCGTTGCTCCGGGGCCCTCCACGGTAAGTACCTGTTCGCGGCCACCCGGCGAGATCTTGAAGATGCGAACCCGGCCGCAGAGCACGATGAACAGGCCCTGGCAGGCGTCGCCTTCCGAGAACAGCAGCGCGCCGGCTTCACAGTGCCGCAGGGCGGACCGTTGCGCCAGCGCCGCCAGTTCCAGGGCGTCGAGTTCCGCGAAGAGAGGGTTTGATCGCAGCGCTTCGTCGAGTTTCATTCCTGCGACCGGAACGGCGACGCGGGCAGACCTTCGCCGTTATACAGGCTGGCTTCCGGATTGTCGCTCCAGGCATAGCGGACCAGCAGAGGCGCGGCCACAGACGGCGCGGAGACCACTACGGAATTCCCTTCGATGCGGGCCTCCGCCGGCACAAACCGGCGATCCACACCGGCTACTTCGAAGCCCTTCAGCGCGCCGCCCTTCGCCACCAGACCGCCGCCGGTGTGATCGAACCAGACGCGCAGACCGGCGCCGTCGCGTACAGTCTGGCGGTAGAGGGGTCCGGAGTATTCGAGCTTCTCGCCAAAGGCCACGGCGCGCGCGGCGAGGGCGAGCCGCAGGCCCACGTCCTGCTTGTTGGTCGGGTGGATGTCGGTGGGGTTGCCCACGTCGATGGTGACGGCCATGCCGGTGTTGGCCAGCGAGAGCGTCTCCCGCTGGGCTTCCCGCAGCTCCGGCCAGGAGGGGTTGGCTTTGTAGTTCGCCAGCTGCACGAACAGGAACGGGAAATCGCCGATTGCCCAGGCCCTGCGCCAATCCCGGATCATGCCCTGAAAGGCGCGGGCATAGAGCGACGCGCCGTTCGGATTCGGATTCGCGTTGCTTTCGCCCTGGTACCAGATGGCCCCGCGAATGGCGAACGGCGTGAGGGGCGCAATCATCGCGTTATAAAGGCCGGCGGGCGTGTAGGCGCCTCCGGGACCGGTCTCCGGACGTCCCGGTTTCGCCGGAGGATTCGTGCCGGCGGCCTTTGCCTTTGCCGCCGCGTCGTTCCACTGCGCCAGCTGTTTCTGGTAGCGGTCTTCCACCGTGGGCCAGGCTTCGAGCGAGCGCGCCCAGCCGCCGAAGATCGGCATCAGAGCCGGGTCTTCGCTGATGCCGCGCAGGCTCATCCAGCTTTCCACCGGCGTGCCGCCCCAGAAACTTTCGATGATGCCGATGGGCACGCCACCCAGCTTTTCCTGCAAATGGCGGGCGAAGAAGTAAGCCACGGCGGAGGCGTCCGCCGCATTGCCGGGATTGATGTCCACCCAGGGGGTTGCGGAAGCGTCATCCATCGGATGATCGGCCACTTTGCGCGCGAGCAGGGTGCGACGGATCTTCGGATACTTCGCGGCGGCGATCTCCGCCTGCGCGTTGGCGGCGCGCTGCAGTTTGAACTCCATGTTGGACTGCCCGGAGGCCACCCAGACATCGCCCACCAGCACGTATTTGAAAGCGATGCTGTTCGCGCCTTTGATGCTGAGGTCGAACGGGCCGCCCGCTTCGCCGGGGGCGAGAAAGACGCTCCACTGGCCGCCGGCGGTGGCGGTGGTCTGCCGAGTCTCGCCGCGGAACGAGACGGACACCGCTTCATTGGCCGCTGCCCTGCCCCAGATGTGGACGGGGCGGCCCCGCTGCACCACCATGTGGTCAGTCAGAATGCCAGGCAGCGTGACGTCCGCCTGCGCGCGGAACGCGAGAGCCGCGGCGAGGGCGGAAAGATGGAGGAGGCGGGTCTTGAGCACCCTTCGATGCTATTACAGCTTCGGCCCTGTTACCGCTAA
Source organism: uncultured Acidobacteriia bacterium (assembly GCA_903900705.1). GTDB lineage: Bacteria > Acidobacteriota > Terriglobia > Bryobacterales > Bryobacteraceae > BOG-234. The sequence goes on along the minus strand of CAIUOG010000057.1, from coordinate 66,680 downwards.
GATCGAAACGTGGACCCCTTACTCGTCTGGCGCAGCGAATTCCCTATCCTTTCGCACACCACCTACATGATCAGCCACTCGCTGGGGGCCATGCCGCGGGGCGTGGCCGACGCGCTGCGGCAGTTTGCGGACACCTGGGCCACACGCGGTATCCGGGCGTGGGAGGAAGGCTGGTGGGAGATGCCGGTTACGGTGGGTGACCGGATTGGCGCGGTGATCGGGGCGGGACCGGGCGAAGTCGTGATGCACCAGAACGTGTCCATTTGCCAGTGGATTGTGACGTCCTGCTTCGACTGGAATGGCCCGCGCAACAAGCTGGTGACGGACGGCCTGAACTTCCCCTCGAACGATTACATCTATCACGGCCTGGAGCGCCAGGGTGCGCGGATTGTGCAGGTACCGTCGCCGGATGGCATGACGCTGCCCACCGAATTGATGCTCGACGCCATTGACGAGCAGACGCAGCTGGTCTCCGTGTCCCACGTCGCGTTCCGCAGTTCGTACGTGCAGGACCTGGCGGCGATTACGCGGCGGGCGCATGAGGTGGGCGCCATGGTGGTGGCGGACCTCTACCAATCAGCCGGGATTCTGCCGGTGGACGTCCGCGCGCTGGGCGTGGACTTCGCCACGGGCGGCTCCGTGAAATGGCTGTGCGGCGGGCCCGGTGCGGGTTACCTCTATGTGCGTCGCGATCTGTGGTCTTCGCTCCGCCCCGCGGCGATTGGCTGGATGGCCCATCGCGCGCCGTTTCAGTTCGAAGGCGGGCCGGTTGATTACGCCGACGACGCGTTTCGTTTTCTGAACGGCACACCGAACGTTCCGGCGATGTACTCGGCAAAGACGGGTTACGAGATCATCGGGAAGATCGGGGTGGAACCGATCCGGGCGAAGAGCCTGCGGCAGACGCAGAGATTGATGGACCTGGCGGACGAAGCGGGGCTGCCGGTGCGGACGTGCCGCGAGGCCGGGCGGCGCGGCGGGGTGGTGATTCTGGATGTGCCCGATGGCGCGGCGGTCACGAAAGAGCTGGCGCGCCGCGAGGTCCTGGTGGACTACCGTCCGCAGGCCGGCATCCGGATCGCGCCGCACTTCTACACTGCGGACGAAGAATTGGACCACACCATCGCGGAGATCCGTTCGATCATGCGGTAGACCTCCGGCCACTGTTGCGAAGACGGCGTCACGAGTTCGAAGTGCCCGGTGTCCGGCAGCGAGAGCAGTTCCACGTCGTCACCCGCGGCCCTGGCGGCATCCGCATAACGGGCTGCGATTTCGTGCGGCACAATGTCGTCATTCAGGCCGTGGATGAGGCGCAGCGGTACGCGGGCGGGCAGTTGGTCAATGGGCGATGCCTCGCGGCACGGGTGGCCGTTGAGAAACTCCAGCACCACGCCGCGGCTGAGCCCCAGTTCGCCGGCGCGTTGCAGATCCGCCACGCCGGCCAGTGAGACAGCGGCGGACACGAGCCCGCCATGCGCCAGCAGCAGCGCCAGATGGCCCCCGGCGGAATGGCCCACCGCGATGCTGTTGGGGAAGCGGCGCGCCGCGAGCGCCACGTCATGGAACGTCACCGGCCAGCCGCCGCCGTTGCCGAGCCGCCGGTACTCCACATTCCAGGTTGTGAAGCCCAGGGCGGTGAGGGCCTGGCAAAGAGGCGTGATGTGTTCAAGATCATATGCGGCGCGCCAGAAGCCGCCGTGGAGGACGAGCAGCACCGGGTAAGGTCCGGGCTTTTCAGGCGTGCGGAGTTCGCCGAACTGGAAGGGCTCGGGTCCGTAGGCGATGCGTTCGCAGGCGACGGAGTGCCCGGGGGGCTGCACGTTGCAGTTTTAACACAGACCCGCTTAAACAAAGCATCGCGGCGGATATGATAGTCATCCTGTGCAGGAAACTCGCCCCTCTCACGTTCGGCACGTAGTCCTCGGGCTCACGGTTGCCGCTTACATGATCACGTATATGGACCGCGTCGTGATCTCATCCGCCGCGCCGTCGATCCGCAGGGAATATGGCTTCGACATCGTGACGATGACGGGGATCCTGGCGGCGTTTCGTCTGGCGTACTCGCTGTTTCAGATTCCGGGCGGCTGGCTGGGGGACCGGTTCGGTCCGCGGCGCGCGCTGACGGGCATCGTGATCTGGTGGTCGCTCTGCTGTTCGTCGATCATCGGCATGTGGAGCGCGGGGTCGATGCGGATCTGCCAGTTTCTCTTCGGCATGGGCGAGGCGGGCGCGTTTCCCACGGCTACCCGTTCGCTATCGCGCTGGATGTTGCCGGGCGAACGAGGGTTCGCGCAGGGGATCACGCATGCGGGCTCCCGTCTGGGAGGCGCCATTACGCCGGTGATGGTGTCCTGGGTGATTGTGCATTTTGGCTGGCGCGCGGCGTTTCTCACGCTGCCATCACTCGGCTTTGTCTGGGCCATCGTCTGGTTTTTCTACTACCGCGACCTGCCGTCTGAACACAAGGGCGTGAACGCGGCGGAGCTGAAACTGATTGAGGCGGGTCTGGGCGCGAAGAAAATGACGCGGGGCGCGGTGCCGTGGAAGAAGATTCTGAGCAGCTCCCAGATGTGGATTCTTTCGGGCGCGTACTTTTGCTACGGCTACGCCCTCGCGTTTTATCTGGATCTCTTCCCCACCTATCTGAACTCCTCGCGCGGCTTCAGCATCGCGAAAATGGGCGTCTTTGCGAGCCTGACGCTGCTGGCGGGCGTGGTGGGCGATCTGGCGGGTGGCTCCATCTCCGACATTCTGAGCCGCACGAAGCTGGGCCTTGCCTGGGCGCGGCGGGTGGTGGCGATCACCGGCTTCCTGCTGGGCGCCGTCGCCGTGCTGGCGGCCTGTTACGCGCCGGACCCGGTGCAGAGCGTCTGGTTCAGCTGCGCTTCCCTGTTCTTCTTCGAGCTCACCGTGGGCGTGTCCTGGGCGATTCCGCTCGATATCGGCGGCGACTACGCCGGTTCGGTCTCCGGCGTGATGAACTCGCTGGGGAATTTCGGTGGTTTCGTTTCCACCTCTTCCGCCGGTTATCTGGTGAAGTATTTCGGCTGGAACTCCATCTTCGTCGCGATCGCCGGACTGGCCGTGCTGGGCGCGATTCTCTATCTCAAAATCGACGCCGGAAGACGGATCGCCTAGCCGCGTCGGGGGTCGCTCAGGCCGGCTGCACGTGATACCGAAAGCGCGAATCCGGCAGCATTTTGTAGATAATCACCATGCACAGCGGATGCATGAGGCCGGCGATCAGGAAAATGGGCGCGTAGGAGAAGCGGGACACGACGTAGCCTGTTCCCAACTGCGCGAACATGCCGCCGATTGCCCCGCCCATGCCGGAGAAGCCGGAAACGGTGCCCACTTCGGGACCGGGGAAAAGATCCGCCGGCAGGGTCTGCAGGTTGGCCGTCCAGAAGCCGTGGCCGAAGGTGATGAAGCAGATGGCGCCAATGGCAAGAGCGGCATTCGGCGTAAACGGAGCCGCGATCGCCACCGGCAGGCACAGCGCGCCCAGCAGCATAATGCGTTTGCGGGCGCGCGGCAGAGACCAGCCCTTGTGCATCAGCATGCCGGAGAGATAGCCGCCCAGCATATAAGCGATGCCGCCGAATATGAAGGGCACCCACGAATACTGGCCGATGGATTTCTGGTCGAAGTGGCGTTCCTTGACCAGGTAGGCGGGCAGCCAGAAGATGACGAAGTAAATCACGGGATCGGTAAACGTCCGCGCGAGGCAGAGCGCGATGGCCTCGCGTTTGCGGACAATCTCGCCCCACGGGGCTTTGGGCGCGGACTCCGCGTTGCGCGGCTTTTCGAGCGGCGGCACGTCGTCTTTGAACTCCCGGTACTCGCTTTCGCGCAGCCAGTGATTGGTGTGCGGGGAATCGTAGAGAATCCACCAGAAAAAGAGCCAGATAAAGCCAAAGCCGGCGACCGCGATGAAGGCGAAATGCCAGCCGTAGCGGAGGGTCAGGAACGAGATGAGCGGCGGCGAGAGGGCGGAACCGGCGGAGGAGCCCGCGTTGAAAATCCCCACGCCCAATGCGCGCTGTTTGGGGGAAAACCATTCCGAGATGGCTTTGGTGGCGGCGGGCCAGTTGCCAGGCTCCCCCAGGCCCAGCAGGAAGCGGCAGGCGCCGAACGACCAGACGCCTGTAGCGAAGACGTGCAGCATGGAAGCCAGCGACCACACGCCGATAAACAGCGAGAAGCTCTTCTTCGTGCCGAGTTTGTCCACAATATGGCCGGACCCCGCGTACATGATGGCGTAGGCGAGGAAGAAGCCGGCAAGGATGCGCGAGTAATCGACCTCCGACATCGCAAACTCGTTGCGGATGCGGTCGGAAACGACGGCGAGCGCCTGCCGGTCGGCATAATTGACCGCCGTCGCGAGGAAGAGCATCGCGGCGATGATCCAGCGGAGATGTGGAATTTTCATGGAACCCTAATGGGGAGAGTGTATCTGAATGGACATCGTGCGCGTGCCGCCGTCCCACGTGGCGTACGCGACGGTCTCTTCGCCGATGGCTTTGGCGGACTGCGGCCAGTCCCGGTAGAGCGCCTTGAGGCCGGCGGTATGATGGCCGATGTTCCATGCGGCCGTGACGCCCCAATCGTGCAGCGAAGGCGGCGCGGCGGTGTAGACCAGCGTCTTTACTTCCGGATGCTTCGCAGCCCAGGACTGGAGCTTATCGACGTAGACAAAGACCTCATCATCCGCGGCGAGTTTGGCCGTCTGCTCCTGGTTCAGCTGACGGTAGTTCCAGGGGAACCAGAGGGCCAGCAGAATCCAGACCACGGCGGGGTTCAGGCGCGAACCGGCGGCTGTCATGGCAATCACGGCGCCGGTGAGAGGCAGATAGGTGTAGGCCTCGAACAGACGACCGGGCAGGAAGAGCAGCGTGAACAGGAACAGGCACATGGCCAGCAGGCCGAACCAGATGCGGCGATCCGGAATCAGCGCCAGAACGAAAAGCAGCGCCCCGCCGAAGGGTATGAAAAACAGGCGTCGCGCATAGAAGGGCAGGGTGGCGCGGAGCGAATCCAGGGTGAAGCGGAAGGTGTAGTCGTTGTTCTTATTGGGATTGAGCAGAATGCCCTGCAGTCCGAATGAGAGCGAGGTGGCGAAGAACGGAATGAGCGGCAGGAAGCGCCGCCAGCCCTTGCGCGCATCGCCCAGCAGGAACTCGTAGACGAACAGGACGGCGGGCAGCATCACCGCCAGTTCCTTGGACTTGTAGGCGAACCAGAAGGCCACAAAGGCGGGCAGCCGTCTGCCATGCATCCACAGCAGCAGACTGGTGAGGCTGAAAGTGGTACAGAGCAGATCGAAAACGTACATCGGCTTCCACCAGGCGTCCATGGCGGTAGCGCTGAGGGCGAAGAATGCCGCGCCGGCCAGCGCGTGCCAGACGCCGGACTTCAGGCGGCGCAGAATGAGGAACAGCAGCACGACGTTGATGAGGTGAATGGCCAGAATCGGCGTTATGTAGGGCGCGAAATCCATGCCGAACGCCCTTCCGGTAAGTGTGAAGTAGAGATGCCCGGGCGGCCGGAAGTTCGAGGGGTCGAAGGTGACTTTGAGTAGCCCGGCGACGAATTCGGAGGCGGGGCGGGACGGCGCCCAGGACAGGTTATCCAGCTCGTCATCCTGGAAGAAACCGTCGTAAGCCCGGTAATTCAGAGCGAAAAACAGCGTGACCAGGGCCAGTGCCGCGGCGGCCGGCCAAAGCCATGCGGGCCGTCCGTTTGGTTTTGACGATTCAGAGATTGCGTTTTGGGGCGTGATTTAACGATTCTAAGTTATAGATGCAGAGGGACGAATGAAAGCGGTTTGTTTACTGAGCGGCGGGCTGGATTCGGCCACGTGTCTGGCCTACGCGCGAAAGCTGGGCTACGAGTGCTACGCGCTCTCTTTCGACTACGGGCAGCGGCACAGCGTGGAACTGGAAGCTGCGCGCCGGGTTTCCGAAGCGCTGGGCGCGACCGTGCACCGCGTGGCGAAGATTGATCTGCGCGTGTTCGGCCATTCCGCGCTGACGGATGATATCGATGTCCCCAAGGGTCGCGATGAGGCGTCGATGAACGCGGACATTCCGATCACGTACGTTCCGGCGCGCAACACGATCTTCCTTTCCTTCGCGCTCGCCTGGGCGGAAGTGCTGGAATCGAACGACATCTTCATCGGCGTGAATGCGCTCGATTATTCCGGCTATCCGGATTGCCGGCCGGAGTTCATTGAGGCCTTCGAAAAGATGGCCAATCTGGCGACGCGCGTGGGTGTGGACGGCGTGACGCGGGTGAAGATCCATACGCCGCTCATCAGCCTGTCGAAGGCGGAAATTGTTCGCCTGGGCGAGAAGTACGGTGTGCCCTTCGGCCTGACATGGAGTTGCTACGATCCGGGCACGGAGGGCAGACCCTGCGGCTCCTGCGATTCCTGCCTGTTGCGCGCGAAGGGCTTCCGCGAGGCTGGTGTTGTGGACGCCGCCGTCAGCCTCTGACATGCGAATCTCTGAGATCTTCTATTCCGTGCAGGGCGAAGGCGGCCTGATGGGCGTGCCCTCCATCTTTGTACGGACGACCGGCTGCAATCTGCGGTGCTCCTGGTGCGATACGCCCTACACTTCATGGCAGCCGGAAGGGGAAGAGATTTCGATTGACGGCATACTGGCGCGCACCGCGGAGTACGCGGCGGCGCGGCACGTCGTGCTTACCGGGGGCGAGCCAATGATCGCGCCGGGGATTGCGGAACTGGCGAGCCGTTACCGCGAACTCGGCATGCACATCACGTTTGAGACCGCGGGCACGGTGTTTGCGCCGGTGGCCTGCGATCTGATGAGCATCAGCCCGAAGCTCGCGAATTCCACGCCGGAAGGGCCGTTCCGGCAGCAGCATGAGCGCCTTCGCCTGCAGCCGGAGGTGCTGCGGCGTTTGACCGGTGAGTTTGATTATCAGCTGAAATTCGTGATCGCGAAGCGCGAAGATCTGGCGGAAGCGCAACAGGTGATTGACGCGGTGCAGGCGCCGGCGCACAAGGTCGTCCTGATGCCGGAAGGCACCAGCGCGGATGTCCTGAACGAACGCGGGGCATGGGTTGCGGAGCTGTGCAAACAGTACGGCTACCGCTTCAGCCCGCGGCTGCACGTTTATCTTTACGGCAACCGGCGCGGGACTTAAGCGACCGGCTTAGTTCTCGCCGCCCGTCAGCATTTTGGCCGCGTCGGCAACAGCGCCGGACTGCCCCCACACCACATGCTGGCCCCACACCACGTTGAACCCGGAAACCGTGCCACTGCCCCACACCACGTTGTTGCCCCACACCACGTTGACGCCGCTCACGGCATTCGCGCCCCACACGGCGGCGGGACTCCAGTCCGACGTGTTGCCCCAGACGACGTTCGTTCCGGAAACACCGGTGAGCGTGACACGCTTCGCCACGGAATCCCAGGTGGCCGTGGGGGACCGGGCTGAGCCCTGCGCGTAAAAGCCGCCCCAGAGCGTGCCGATGATATCCAGATAACCCGCGCCAACCGTGAAAATGTCGTTGTAACTGGTGTAAGTCTTGCCCGTCACCGGGTCATAGACAGAGCTGGAGGAAGGCAGGTTTTTCGATGCGCCCTTCATCAGCATGGCCTTCACCTGATCCGGAGACAGCGAGGGCTGTTGCGCCAGCAGCAACGCGGCGGCGGCGCTGACCACCGGCGTGGCCATGCTGGTCCCGCTCAGCTGAAAATGGCCGCCGGGATAGCTGTTGGTGGGATACAACTGGCTGAGCGTCAGGCCCGCGGGAAGAACGGACACAACGTGGTTTCCCGGCGCCATAATATCGGGCTTCACCACGTGGTCGAGCAGAGTGGGGCCTTTGGAACTGTAGCTCGCAATCTGGTCGTCACTGGTGGAATAGGTCCCCATCGTCTTCATCGCCCCGACTGTGATGACGGAGGGGTCGTTGCCCGGCACACTGATGGTGGAATATCCGTTGGTTCCCAGAGTGTTGTTGCGACCGTCATTGCCCGCGGCGGCGACCACCACGATGCCCGCATTCCACGCCGCTTCCACGGCCTGGCAGAGTGGATCCTGCTGGTAGGAGACCGTCACCGGACGCCCCAGCGAGAGGTTGATCACGCGGATGTTGTACTGGCTGCGCAACTGGATGGCGCGGTTGATGGCGGCGATCACCGCGCTGTCCGTCCCGGAGCCATTCTTATCGAGCACCCGCAGATTGACGATGTCGACGCCGGGAGCAATCCCCTGGTAGAGGCTGTAGCCATTCGCCCCGGAAGCCGCGAGAATTCCGGCCACATGTGTGCCGTGTCCATATTGATCGGCGGCGGTACCTCCAATAAAGGATTCCTGATAGACCAGATGATTTCCGCCGCCATGAAAGTCCGGGATGTCCGCGATACCGCTGTCAATGACGGCCACGGTGACGCCCTCGCCGGTGTAGCCGGATGAGTGAGCGACGTCGGCGCGGACCGCGACCGCGGTGTAGTTCAGGAGCCCCTGTACCGCCCGGTCGGGCGAGATGTAGATGACGTCGGGATCATTTGCAAGGTCAGCAAGAGACGATGCCGGGACTGTATAGTGCGCGCCACGAATGGACTGGAACTCGTGGCGCAGCCGCCCACCCAGCTGATTCACGCGCTGATGATGAGCGGAAACCGGGACGACGCGATATTGAATAATGACGTCAACCGTTGACCGCGGGTTTTCGGGGCGAAGTTCCGGCGCCAATTTCTCAGAGCCTGGCGCGGCAAATATAAGACTGCATGAGACACAGGCTAAGAGCGCTGCGCGCAGCAGAGTTCTTACGGGCGGCAAACGCAGCGGGTGCAACAGGAAAGTCATTCTCATTTCTCCGGCTTGTGTCACAGTGCGAGTCTGCCATGTGTCCGCAGAGTTGAAAATACTGCCATCCGTTAACATCCCCGTGATGACGGATAGTACTGCCAGGCCACGCTTTTTGCCTCGCGCGGTTATTGCTTCCGCAGGTTTTGTTCCCTAAGACGTTGAAAACCTCACGGTTATCATATGAGGGCTGCGGGAACCGGTCTGCGGATAGTGATCGTGTTAAGCGTTCCGGCGGAGCAGATCCGTGCTTTTTGAGTCTGGTACCATTACCCGGTTTCGGGCTGAGACCGGTGAGTAATGGGTACCCCGTACGCCTGGAAGTTAACACTCGATAACTGGTTCACGGCGGCTTGTACATGCCACACTCTCCATGTACCGCCAGGCGGCCAAAGGTAAAAGAAATGACGACGTTTGCTCAAATGCCGAGGATGGCGCGGCTCTACTGGTCCATGATTGTGTTGGGTGGTTCCTGGTTCATCCTGTCTTCGCTGCTCACCACCAACTGGCACAAGCAAAATATTAGCCTGATCGTCAGTTACCTGCTGGCTTCTGTCTTTGCCTCACGATTAAAGATCCGTCTTCCCGGCGTCTCTGTAACCCTCTCGATGAATTATGTGGTGATTCTGGCCTCTCTGATGAATCTCAGTCTGGGAGCCGGTCTGCTGGTGGGCATTGCGAGTGCGCTGGGTCAGTCTTATATTCAGGCCGACCCTTCGCCACGCTGGTATCAGGTTGTCTTCAGCGTCTTTGCCATGGCGTTCCCGATCGTGGCGGCCGACGCCGCCCTGCGCCTGGGCGTCATGTCTCACTCGGAAGCGGCCAGCGCCATCAGCCTGCTGCTGGCGTCTCTGGTCTACTTCATAGTGAACACGGTCAGTGTGACCGGAATTGTGAGTATCACTCTGGGTAAGACATTTTTCGGCGTATGGCGGGACTCCTATCTCTGGACGTCGCCGCAGTATCTGGTGGGTGGAGTCATCGCGGGCGTATTGCATTTTCTGGATCGCTTTGTCGGCTGGTCCGCTTTGATTCTGGCCGTGCCGCCTCTCTATCTGGTGTATCGCTCTTATAGCGTCTATCTGGGCCGGATGGAAGAGCAGCAGAGACATATCCGGGAGATGGCGCAGCTGCACCTCCGAACGATTGAGACGCTGGCTCTGGCAATTGACGCGAAGGATGACACCACCGCCGCCCACCTGCGCCGGGTGCAGGTCTACGCATCGGAAATCGGACGGGAATTGCAGCTCTCTGAGCCGGAGATGCAGGCGCTCGAAGCCGCCGCTCTGCTGCATGATGTGGGTAAGCTCGCTGTTCCCGAATACATTATTTCCAAGCCTGGAAAACTGACTCCGGATGAGTTCGAAAAAATGAAGGTGCACCCGGTAGTGGGAGCGGAAATTCTGGAGCGAGTCCACTTTCCTTACCCCGTGGTGCCGATCGTGCGTTCTCATCATGAGAAATGGGATGGCACTGGTTATCCGGATGGCTTAGTGGGCAAACAGATTCCCATCGGCGCGCGCATTCTTTCGTCTGTGGATTGTCTGGACGCGCTGGCGTCGCACAGGCAGTACCGCCGGGCGATGCCGCTCGAAGACGCCATGCGGATTGTGCAGCAGGAAGCGGGGAAGAGCTTTGATCCCGCCGTGGTGGACATTCTGGCGCGACGTTTCCGCGAACTGGAACTCAAGGCGCGCAGTGAAACCGTAGACTGCGTAAAGCTGTCTTCCAACGTGAAAGTGGAGCGGGGTCTCGCGCCGGCGACCGGCTTTGAGGAACCGTCGCGCCAGCCCGCGCCCGCTTCAACCGACAACTTCAGCCTCGCCATCTCCGGCGCGCGCCGCGAATTCCAGCTGCTGCTTGAGGTCACCAACGACCTGGGCAGTTCCCTCAGCCTGGAAGAGACGCTGGCGCTGCTCGCCGTGCGCCTCGGCAAGATCATCGAGCATGACGCCATTGTGGTGTATCTGGTGGAGGGCGATGTGTTGGTGCCGCGCTTTGTGAAGGGCGAGAGCTTCCGGATGTTCTCTTCGCTACGAATTCCCATGGGGCAGGGGCTTTCCGGCTGGGTGGCGGAGAACGATCATCCCGTGCTGAACGGCAATCCGGCGGTGGAGCCTGGTTATCTGAATGACCCGCGCATGGTGACTTCGCTGCGTGCCGCCATTTCCGTGCCGCTGCAGGGGCGCGATGGTCTGGTGGGAGTTCTGACTCTCTATCACCTGAAGAACGAGGCGTTCAGTCTGGACCACCGGCGCATTCTGCAGGCCATTGCTCCGAAGGCCGGTCACGCCATCGAGAACTCCCTGCGGTTCGAGCGGGCCAACAATGCCGCTGATACCGATGAACTGACGGGTCTGCAGAATGCCCGCGCTCTCTTCAAGTATCTGGAAGCCGAGGTGGCCAACAGTGCGCGCCGCGGCGGTCGGTTTGCCGTGATCATGATGGATCTGGACGGCTTCAAGCGGGCCAATGACGAGTACGGTCACCTGGCGGGCAACCGGATTCTGCAGTCCGTGGGCAAGGCGCTGCGTCATACCTGCCGGGCGGGTGACTTTGTGGCGCGGCTGGGCGGCGATGAGTTCGTGCTGATTCTGCCGGAAGCCACGCAGAGCCTCGCGGAGATTCTGCACAAGCTTGAAGTGATTGGCCGGGGCATTCCCGCCGAAGCCAATTGCCCCGCGCGGGTGAGCATCAGCGCCGGCGTTTCGCGGTTCCCGGAAGACGGCTCGGATGCCGAAACCCTGCTGGAAGTGGCGGACGAGCGGATGTACGACGCCAAGCGCGGCAAGAAGAAACAGCTGCTGGTTGCCTGAAACTCAGAAGCTGATGGAATCCTTCTTCGAAGCCAGCTTCTTCTGATCGAGGCCCGGCACCTTCTGGAGCCCGGCGAAGTCTTTGATGGCCCCGTTGGCCTTGCGGTACTGGAGGATCGCCGCCGCTTCGGCGGCCGTGATCTGCAAGCCATCCTGCAGCTCCTGCGCGCCGGCTGTGTTCACGTTCACCCTATCGGGCGAGAAGTAGACGGTAAGGTAATCAACCACCGTGTCAATCTGCTCAGCGGAGAGCGTTGCGCCCTTTTTCACCATGCTTTTCACGGTGCTGCGCCATTGCTCGGATGACATGGGGCTGCTCACCACCTGGTCCAGGCCGTGACATTCCGTGCAGGTGTTTTCGATGAGTGCCTTCGCTTTGCCATCGGGCAAAACCACGTCATCCGCCGGTCCGGAGGTACCGGCGAGGGCAAGTGACACAAAAGCAACAGCGGCAAACAGGACCCGGGTAACGCGCATACCCTCAGGTTAACAACGATTTGCGGGACGCGCTGTAAAGGTATTTGACGGGAATTCCCGCGAGAATCAGTCCCAGACCGGCCATTACTTCCAACGCGCCGGAACCGGCCATGGACGCCATCAGGCAACCCGTGGCGGCGATGCTGGCCAGCGGTACGAACGGATAACCGGGCACGCGGAAGGGGCGCTCCCATTCCGGATGACGGCGGCGCAGAACGATCAGGCTGGCCGCCACCAGACTCTGCAGCAGCAGGTAGCCAAACATCACCCAGGAGATCATCACGTCGAACAGCGGACGGCGCTGCAGAGCGGCCCAGGCGTCGCGGATTCCATCGGGCAATCCCGCAGGCAGCGGGGCCACCATCACGGCCACGCTGAAGACCAGCAGCAGCAGGGACCAGGAGCCCATCGCGAGCACCGCATTGGCGGGTGTATGGAAGCGGGGATGCACCCGGCTCAGCAGGGCCGGCGCATCGCCATTGCGGGCCAATGCAAAGGCGGATCGCGGCCCGGACATCACCGCGCCGTTGGCCGTGAAGATGGTGGAGATCAGAATCAGGCCGGAGATCAGGCGGACACCGGTCTCGCCGAAAAGCGCGCGGAACAGATCCGCTCCCACGGCCTGGCTCTCGGATACCGCTTTCCACGGCAGCACGTAATGGATGCCCACCGTGACGGCGAGATACAGCAGGCCAATCATCAGCAGCCCGGCCGAGAAAACGCGCGGCATATTGCGGCCCGGATTGGCGACTTCCTCGGTGAGATGCGCCAGTTGTTCCCAGCCCGCGTAGGTCCACATGACGGGAATCATGGCCGCGAAGAGCGCCGGAAAGAGACTCGAAAAAGCGAACCCATCTGGCTGCGCCCCGAGAGCCGGAGCGGACAGCAGAGAGTTGGGTCCGTGCCACAAAACCAAAGGGAGAATCAGGGCTGAACCGAGCGCGACGGCCTTCACGGCCATGCCTGCCACCTGTAGGTCTCCGCTGGCCTTCGCGCCCCGATAGTTCAGCAGCATCAGGGCCGCAATCAGGAGGCCCGCGATGATGCCCTGCCAGGCGGCGGGAGGAATGCCGGCGGGCGCGCCCGCCAGTTGCGCGAAGTAGATGCCGAACGTGTAGCTGATGGTGCAGGCCGCGCCCGCCCGGATGAGCACCGCATCCGTCCAGGCGAAGACGAAACCCAGCAGCGGCCCGAAGGCCGCGCGGATATAAACGTACCCGCCGCCCGCGTCCGGCAGCATGGCCGCCAGTTCGGAAATAGTGAGCACGCCCGCCAGGCTGATCAGCGCGCCCAGGATCCAGACCAGAAGCGCGCCGGACAGAAACGGCAGATGCTGCGCGATGACCGAAGGCACCAGGAAGATGGAAGCTCCGATGGTGCCGCCGACCACTACTCCCAGGGCCTGAAGCGGCGTGAGAACCGCTGCCAGCCGCTTCTGCCCGCGCATTCGTTTACTCGCCGCTCTGCTGCAGAAGTTTGGCAGCGAGACCGGTCCAGCCGGTTTGGTGGTTCGCACCCAGGCCGGAGCCGTTGTCGCCGTGGAAATACTCGTAGAACAGGATCAGATCCTTCCAGTGGGGGTCGGACTGATACTGCCAGTCTTTGCCGTGCGCGGGCCTGCGTCCATCGGCATCCTGCAGGAAGGTACGGGTGAGACGGCGCGAGATCTCCGCCGCCACCTCCCAGAGGTTCATAAAGTGGCCGGAACCGGTGGGGCATTCCACCTGAAACTCATCACCGTAGTAATGGTGGAACTTCTGCAGGGATTCGATGAGCAGGTAGTTGACGGGATACCAGATGGGTCCGCGCCAGTTGGAATTGCCGCCGAAGATGCCGGTGTTGGATTCGGCCGGCTCGTAATCCACCTTGTACTCCCGTCCGCCCGCGTGCAGGGTGTAGGGGTGGTCTTTGTGGACGCGCGAGAGGGCGCGAATGCCGTAGTCAGAGAGGAACTCATTCTCATCGAGCATGTAGCGCAGGACGCTGCGCAGCTGCTCCTCGCCGGCGATGGAGAGCAGGCGGCGTTTGCCTACGCCATGCGCGTTCATGCTGGCCACGTTGGCGGTCAGGTCTTTGCGGTTCTCGATGAACCAGTCCATGCGGCGTTCGAAGCCGCGCAGTTTGGCGATGACTTCGGGATCGAGCGTTTCCACGGCGAACAGCGGGATCAGGCCCACCATGGACCGGATGCGCATGGGCAGCAGGCCGCGGTCCGGCAGGTGCAGCATGTCATAGAAGAAGCCGTCGCGCTCATCCCACATGCCAATGCCGTCTTTGCCCATATGGTTCATGGCGTTGGCAATGTGCAGGAAGTGTTCCCAGAACTTGCTCGCCACGTCCTCATAGGAGGGGTCTTCTTTGGCCAGTTCCATGGCGATTGCCAGCAGGTTCAGGCTGTACATCGCCATCCACCCGGTGCCATCCGCCTGTTCGATGTAACCGCCGGTGGGCAACGGAGCGCTGCGGTCAAAGACGCCGATGTTATCGAGGCCAAGGAAGCCGCCCTGGAAGACGTTGCGGCCTTCGGCATCCTTACGGTTCACCCACCAGGTGAAGTTCAGCATCAGCTTGTGGAAGATGCGCTGCAGAAAATTGCGGTCGCCCTTGCCGTGGCGGCGTTTGTCGATTTTATAAACGCGCCAGGCGGCCCAGGCGTGCACCGGCGGGTTGACGTCGCCGAACGCCCACTCGTAGGCCGGAATCTGCCCGTTCGGGTGCATGTACCATTCGCGCAGCATCAGCATGAGCTGCTGCTTGGCGAATTCGCTGTCCACCATGGCGAGCGGGATGGTGTGGAAGGCCAGATCCCAGGCGGCGTACCAGGGGTATTCCCACTTGTCCGGCATCGAGATGACGTCGGCGTTATAGAGGTGGAGCCAGTCGTGATTGCGGCCCTTTTTGCGGGATTCGGGAGGTTTGGGGCCGGTGGGATCGCCTTCGAGCCAGTCACGCACCACGTAGTGATAGAACTGCTTGGACCAGAGCAGACCGGCAAAGGCCTGGCGCATCACGTTGCGGGCGTCATCGGAAAGGTCCGGCGGAATGACTTCGGCGTAGAAATCATCGGCCTCGCTGATGCGGGCGGCGAAGGTCGCATCGAAATCTTCGGCGATGATGGCGGAAGCAGCCAGGTCGTCGGTGAGCCGGATGCGGATGGAGACTTCCCCGCCCGCCGGTACCGTGAATTTGTAGTGCGCCGCGGCTTTGGTGCCGGTCTGGCCTGGTTTTACGGCCTGCCGGTTGCCGTTCACCACGTAGTCGTTGATGCCGTCCTTGGCGAAGGTGGGCCCGGTCTGGAGTCCGGCCAGGCGCTTCGAGTTGGTCTCATTTTCCGTGAACAACAGCGGCACATCGCCTTCAAACACGATGCGGCGCTTGCCGTACTGGGGTTCATCGAGTTCGATGGCGCTGCGCGCACCGCCACAGCGGTGCATGAACGGGCGCTTCACGCCATGCGCCCAGGACCAGGTGTTGCGGAACCAGATGGTGGGCAGAAGATGGATGGTCGCTTCATCCGGTCCGCGGTTGGCGGCGGTGATGCGGATGAGAATATCTTCCGAGGTTGCTTTTGCGTACTCGGTGAAAACATCGAAATACCGGCTGTCGTTGAAGACGCCGGTATCCATTAATTCGAACTCGGGCGCCTCACGGCCCCGGTTTTTGTTTTCGTTCACCAGCCGCGCGTAAGGGAATTCAGCCTGCGGGTACTTGTACAAATACTTCATGTACGAGTGCGTGGGCGTGGAATCCAGGTAGTAATAGTTTTCTTTTACGTCTTCGCCGTGGTTGCCTTCATTGCCGGTGAGGCCAAAAAGGCGTTCCTTGAGAATGGGATCCTTCCCGTTCCACATGGCAACGGCGAAACAGATCTTCTGGTGACGGTCCGAAATGCCGGCGATACCGTCTTCATTCCAGCGGTAGGCCTTCGAGCGGGAAGCGTCGTGGGAGACATATTCCCAGGCGGTGCCGTTCTCGCTGTAGTCCTCGCGAACAGTACCCCAGGCTCGTTCGCTCAGATAGGGCCCCCAGCGCTTCCAGTGGGAGCTTCTCTGTTCAGATTCCGCCAGCCGGAGATGCTCAGGCGTGGAAGGGGCGTGGTGACTTTCGGGGGGCGGATTTTTCACGTCAGTGCCTACAATCCTACTACGATTCCGGCACGTTCCTGAAGGGCTTCAGCGTCCGCCGTACATGCGTTCGTAGTAGTTTCGGTATTCGCCGCTGCGGGCGCGCCGCACCCACTGCTGGTTGTCCTGATACCACGCGACGGTGGCGCGCAGGCCGTCTTCAAACGGAATTTCCGGATTCCAGCCCAGTTCCCGCGTTGTTTTGGTGAAATCCACCGCATAACGGCGGTCATGGCCCAGCCGGTCGGTCACATGTTTGAGCAGGCTTTCGGGCCGTCCGGTCACTTTGAGCAGCAGACGCAGGACGTCCAGATTGGGCAGCGGATTGCGACCGCCAATGTGATAAGTCTCACCGGCGCGGCCTTTGGCAAGCACCATCATGAGGGCGCGACAGTTGTCGGCAACGTGAATCCAGTCGCGTTCCTGCAGTCCGTCGCCGTAAACCGGGATGGGGTCGCCCTGCATGGCGTTGGAAATGGCGAGAGGCAGCAGCTTTTCCGGAAACTGATAGGGCCCGTAATTGTTGCTGGTGCGGGTGATGATGGTGTCCATCCCGAACGTGTGCGCCGCTGCCCGGACCATGTGCTCGGCGGATGTCTTGCTGGCGGCGTAGGGGCTGGAGGGGTTGAGTGGCATGTCTTCGGTGAACCACTGGCCGGGTTCCATGCTGCCACCCACTTCGTCGGTGGAAATGTGCAGAAACCGACCGACTTTTTTGTGGCGCGCGATATCCAGCAGGGTCTGGGTGCCGACGACGTTGGTCACCACGAACTCTTTGGCGCTGAGAATACTGCGGTCCACATGGGATTCCGCCGCGAAGTGCACCACTGCGGCGCAGCCGTCCGGCATGGCAGCCAGCACGGCCTGATCATCACAGATATCGCCCTTCACCAGCTTGTAATTCGGCAGATGCGCCACCGGATCCAGGTTTTCGAGGTTGCCAGCGTACGTCAGGGCATCGAAATTGACCACCAGTTCATCGGGATTCTGAACGACATAATCGCGGATGAATTGGCTTCCGATAAATCCGGCACCACCCGTCACGAAAATCGACATGTTGAGCTCCTCAACCTTCCCTAACAGTATCCCGCGCCGCCGCTGTCCGGGGAAATGATGACATTGGTAAACCGTCACCTGGTTTGAGACAGGCGTTCAGCCAAAATTCAGCCGGATTGGTTACGATGAAGCTCGAATGCAGATTCTGGTGGTGGAGGACGAGCGCCGGATGGCAGAACTGTTGCGGCGCGGTCTGGCGGAAGAGGGCCACCAGGTTGTACTCGCGCGGGACGGCATGGAAGGTTTTGAGATCGCCCGCATGTCCGCCTTTGACGTGATTGTGCTGGACGTGATGCTGCCCCGGATGGACGGCATCACCATCACACGAAAGCTGCGGGAGTTAAAAAACCAGACGCCGGTGCTGCTGCTCACCGCGCGGGATGCGGCACAGGACATCGTGCAGGGCCTCGATTGCGGAGCGGACGACTATCTCACCAAGCCGTTTTCCTTTGATGTGCTGCTGGCCCGCATCCGGTCCGTCAGCCGGCGGGGAGCGATCCCCCGGACCGTTTGTCTGGAACTGGGAGATCTGCGGCTGGACCCCGCCAGCCGGCGCGTGACTCGGGGCAGCGACGAACTGGCGCTGACGCCCCGCGAGTTCAGCCTGCTGGAACTGCTGATGCGGAATTCCGGCCGCGTGATTGGCCGGGAGACGATTCTCGAATCGGTGTGGGGCCACGGCTGTGAGGTGAACGAGAATACCCTCGAAGCCTTTGTGCGTCTGCTGCGGATGAAAGTGGATACGCGGGAACCGAAGCTGATCCATACGGTGCGCGGGGTGGGTTATGTGATGAGACATGTGATGAGGCAGGCGGAGTGATGGAAGCCCGTTCCATTCGGTTCCGCCTCACGGCGTGGTACGCGATTGTGCTGGCGGCGGCGCTGGCGCTTTTCGGCGGGCTGATCTGGCTTTCCCTGCGGCAGCGGCTGGTGGGTGAGGTGGATGAAGAACTGCAGCGGGGCGCCAGCCGTTTTGAGGCTTACGTGCGGACCGAATCCCTGGAGTATTCGGGAAAGCACCTGGTGGGAGAACTGGCCGAGTTCTG
This sequence comes from uncultured Acidobacteriia bacterium, assembly GCA_903900705.1. Classification (GTDB taxonomy): domain Bacteria; phylum Acidobacteriota; class Terriglobia; order Bryobacterales; family Bryobacteraceae; genus BOG-234. Next base: position 48,317 of record CAIUOG010000057.1, on the reverse strand, counting down.
CCAGGCGCTGCCGTCCTCGACGCATCTGGAACTGCGCGGTTCGAAGGGCTTCGCCTTCCGCTATCCGGTAAGCGGCACGCCTGTGGGCGGGCTGATGCGGACTACGGAACGGAGCTTCCGGATCGGCGAGGAGGACTTCCGGCTGACACTGGGCACCTCTTCCCACGAGATTGACCATACGCTGGACCTGCTGAAAATCCTGTTGCTGACGTTGATACCGGCGGTGATCCTGATCGCCTGCCTGGGCGGCGCCTGGCTGAGCCGACGGGCGCTCCGCCCGGTGGACGAGATCACGGTGGCGGCCCGACATATCGGCATCGAGAATCTTTCCGAGCGGCTGCCGGCGCCGGGGACGGGGGATGAAATCCAGCGGCTCACGGAGGTCTGGAACACGATGCTGGACCGTCTGGAATCCGCGGTGAAGACGCTGTCCCAGTTTGCGGCGGATGCATCCCACGAACTGCGCACGCCGTTGGCGGTGATCCGGACCAGCGCGGAGCTGGCGCTGCGGCGGGCGCGCGAACCGGAGGCTTATCGGGATTCGCTGAGCGAAGTGGCGGAAGAGGCCGAGCGCATGACGCAGCTGGTGGAAGATCTGCTGTTCCTGGCCCGGTCTGACGCGCGCAACTCCGCCATGCCGATGACGCCGTTTGACCTGCGCGACGCTGTTCGTGATGCCGTGGCCGAAGTCCGCGACCTGGCCCGCGCGAAGGATGTGGAGTTACGGCTGTCCCTGCCGGCGGAGGAAGTGGCGTCTCACGGGAATCGGGCGGCGACGCGGCGGCTATATCTGGTGCTGCTCGATAATGCCCTGAAATACTCGCACCCCGGCGGCAGAGTGAATGTGGCGCTGACTGGTTCAGCGCATGAAATTACGGTGACGGTGGAAGACTTCGGCATCGGCATCAGCCCGGAGGATCTGCCGCATATCTTCCAGCGCTTCTATCGCGCCGACAAGGCACGGACCAGCAGCGGGGACGGACACGGCGGGCATGGCCTGGGGCTGTCTCTCGCCGAGACCCTCGCCCAGGTGCACGGAGCGAGGATCGCGGTGAAGAGCGTAGAGGGCGAAGGCTCTGTTTTTTCAGTGGTTTATACGCGTTAGATCGTTTCCAGCGAGGTGGCCTGCGGGGTGAAAAGCTCCGCTCCGTTTTCCGTGATGTACATGTCGTCTTCGAGGCGTACACCGAACTCGCCACGAATGTAGACGCCTGGCTCGTCAGAGAACGTCATGCCGGGCTGCAGGGGCAGTTTGTTGCCGCGCACCAGATAGGGCCATTCGTGGCCGTCCATCCCGATGCCGTGCCCAAGGCGGTGCGTAAAGTAGGTGTAGCCGGGCCCGAAACCGGCATCCGTGATCACCTTGCGCGCCGCGATATCGACCGATTCGCAGGCAGCCCCGGGTTTCGCCGCCGCGAGGGCCGCGGTCTGCGCCCGGTGAACGATATCGAAAACCTTCTTCATCTTGTCGGTGGGCTTACCCAGAACCACGGTGCGGGTGATGTCGGACTGGTAGCCCTCCACCTGGCAGCCATCGTCCATCATGACGAGCGAACCTTCGCGGATGACCTGCGGGCGTGCCGAGCCATGCGGGTTGGCGGCGTTTTCGCCCACCTGCACGCTGACGACACCCGGGAAGCCGAGCTGCACGTAGGCCGCTTCAATCAGCGCCGAGACATCGCGGTTCGTCATGCCCTCTTTCACCTGCTTCCACGCCGCGCGATAAGCTTCCAGCGTGACGCTGTTGGCCAGCTTCATGAGATCGAGTTCCGCCTGCGTCTTGCGGGCGCGGCAGACGCCGGTCACCATGTTCGCGCCGGTGAGCGTGAGCCCCGGGTTGGCGCGCGCGATGGCGTCTGAGAACGCGAAGGGAACCTTTTCCTCCATGCCGACCCTGGCGGTTCTCATGTTGAGACCTGCGCCGACCAGGACAGAGGGATCCTCATCCTCATGCCAGGTGAGGACGCGGACCTTGTCGCCCGCCTGCTCCCGCGCGCGGTCTTCTTCAAACGCCGGGCTGATGTAAAACGGGTCGCCCTTGCGGGGCAGGACGAAAGCGAACAGGCGCTCGCTGTTGCCCCAGCGGACCCCGGTGAAGTAGCGCAGAGTGGTGCCGCCGGCAATGACAACGGCGTCGATCTTCTCCGCCGTCATCAGTTGCCGGGCACGCTCGATGCGGCCGTCCCGTTCCTGCTGGCTGATGGGTTTGGCTTCGCTTTTTCGACTCTTCAGTTGTTGGGCGAACGCCGGAATGGCGAGTGGGGAGGCGAGGGTTGTGGCGGTGGCGGTGGTGAGGAAGGAACGTCGGGTCAGCATCCAAACAGGATAGCCGACCCGACGCGGGACTGGTTTTAGCCCTTCAGACGCCTGAAGCCGTCGAGAGCGAATTCGAGGTCTTCCAGGCGATGGGCGGCGGTGGTGCAGAGACGAAGGCGGGCGGAGCCGAGCGGGACGGCCGGGAACATGATGGGGGTGACACAGATTCCCATGCTGCGGAGCGCGCCGGCCGCGAAGGCGCAACTGGCTTCGTCATTGAAAATGACCGGGACGATGGCGGTCTGCGAGAGTCCGGTGTCGAAGCCCATGGACTGCAGACCTTCGCGCAGGAATTTGGCGTTGTTGGCGCTGCGGGCGACGCGTTCGGGCTCCTGTTTGAGGATGCGCAGAGCCGCCGTGACAGCCGCGACAGCCGCCGGAGCGAGGGCCGCCGAGAAGATGAACGGCGCGGCGGAGTGTTGCAGGAAAATGGATAGCTGTTGCGAAACAGCCACAAAGCCGCCGTTGGAGGGAATACCCTTGGCGAGCGAGCCGGTCCAGATATCGACTTCTTCGGCCGGAACGCCAAAGTGCTCGTCAGTGCCGCGGCCATGAGCGCCGAGAACGCCGGAGGCGTGGGATTCGTCAATCATGAGGAAGCAGCCGGTATCGCGCTTCACCTGAATCAGATCGGGCAACGGGCAGATGTCGCCATCCATGGAGAAGACGCCGTCGGAAACGATGAGGGTGCGATTGGCCGAGCTTCCGTTGGCGATTTCCTGGCGCAGGGAATCCATGTCGTTGTGGCGGAAACGCTGCACCGGCACGCCGGCGAGGCGGCAGGCGTCCACCAGACTGCGGTGGGAGAGCGAATCGAGGATCACACGGTCCTGCACGGAAAAGAGACTCGCGATGACGGCGAGGTTGGCGAGGTAACCGGAGCTGAAGGTGATGGCCTCCGGCATGCCCTTGAAGCTGGCAACTTCGCGCTCCATCTCATGATGGATGTCGATGGTGCCGGTGAGCATGCGGACGCCGCCGGTGCCGGTGCCGTACTTCCGAATGGCTTCGATGGCGGCTTCGTCGATGCGGGGATCGCCGATGAGGCCCAGATAGTCATAGGAGGAGAGCATGAGCATGTCACGCCCTTCGGCCTTCACCCACGGTCCCGAGCGGGCTTGCAGGGGGAGTTGGTAAGGATAGACTCCGGACTCACACGCGCGGCCCATCAGTTCGAAAACGCGGCGAGCCCGCGCATCGACCAGCTGATCCTTCCTGAAACCGAAATCGGTCCCGCTGCCGCCGTCAAAGAAGCCGTGAAAAAGGTTCCCGGAGCCTACGGAGCCCGCGGGTGTACCGGTTAAAATGTCGCGATCATGTATCATTATCAGTCGCCGGAGTAAACACTATATTGTAATGTTGGACGCATCCGATACCCGAAGAAACTTCATATTTTTTTTCGGCACGGCATTGGGCATCACAGTGCCCGCTTTGCCCCTGGCTGCCGCCGAACCGTCTCTCGCCGGACGTTGGAAAACGATTGACGACAAAACCCGTCAGGCGCGTGGAATCATGCGGCTCTACGAAGAGGGCGGCGCGATCTTCGGGAAGATCGAAGAGAGTTTTGACCCGAAGGACGCCACGGACGTCTGTGACAAGTGTACCGACGACCGGAAGAACAAGCCGATCATCGGGCTGTTGATTCTGAAGAACATGCGGCGGCAAACCCCCACCGAGTATGGCGGCGGAGAGATTCTGGACCCCGACACCGGGTCGATCTACCGTTGCAAAATCACCGTCGGCGACGGGGGGAAGAAGCTGACCGTGCGCGGGTTTGTGGGCATTTCGATGCTGGGCCGTTCGCAGGTCTGGCTGCGTGACGAGTAGCAGTCAGAGCCCCATTTCCGTTTTTACTTTCCCGAAGCGGGACACGGCGAATTCGAGATCGGCGCGGTTGTGAGCGGCTGAGATCTGGGTGCGGATGCGGGCTTTACCCTGCGGTACCACCGGGTAGGAGAACGCCACCACATAGATGCCTTCCGCGAGCAGGCGTTCCGCCATCTCCGCGGCGACCTTCGCATCGCCCAGCATGACCGGGATGATGGGATGCTCGCCGGGCAGGATGTGGAAACCGAGGGCAGTCATCTGTTCGCGGAAATAGCGGGTGTTGTCCCGGAGGCGCTCGCGGAGCCCGGAGCCTTCAGTCAGCAGATCCAGCACTTTGAGAGACGCGCCGGCGATGGCGGGCGCCAGGGAGTTGGAAAACAGGTAGGGGCGGGAGCGTTGCCGCAGGAGTTCGATGATCTCTGTGCGCCCGCTGGTGTAGCCGCCGCTCGCCCCGCCCAGCGCCTTGCCAAGAGTTCCGGTGAGGATGTCCACCCGGCCCATCACGCTGTGGTGTTCATGAGTGCCGCGGCCGTTTGCGCCGGTGAAACCGACGGCATGAGAATCGTCCACCATGACCATGGCGTTGTACTTTTCGGCGAGGTCGCAGATGGCCGGCAGGTTGGCGATGTAGCCATCCATGGAGAAAACGCCATCGGTGGCAATCAGACGCTGGCGCGCATCGGCGGATTCCCGCAGCTTCTCTTCGAGGTCGGCCATGTCGCTGTTCCGGTAGCGGTAGCGGCGGGCTTTGGCGAGGCGAATGCCGTCAATGATGCTGGCGTGATTGAGTTCGTCGGAGATGATGGCGTCTTCGGCATCGAGCAGGGTCTCAAAAAGGCCCCCGTTGGCGTCAAAGCAGGAGGAGTAGAGAATGGTGTCCTCCGTACCCAGAAACTGGCTGATGCGCTGTTCCAGTTGCTTGTGAATCTGCTGCGTTCCACAGATGAATCGCACGGAGGCGAGGCCGTAGCCCCAGCGGTCAAGAGCTTCATGCGCGGCCTGGATTACCTCCGGGCTGTCAGCCAGACCCAGATAGTTATTGGCGCACATATTAAGTACGCCCACGCCCGCTCGGGTATCGACATGAGCGTTCTGGGGACCGAGCATCACACGTTCAGACTTATAAAGTCCCGCGGTGCGAATCTCATCGAGCCTGCTCTGCAATTGCTGCTTTGCCGTGGAGAACATATTATGAGTCTATGAGACCGGACGGGCACGGGAGGGATGCTATGAACGGGAAGGCGACATATGGAGGTTGAGTACGTCGTATTTCTGCTGGTTGTTTTGTTCTGCGCCATCGCGTTTCTGGGAATGGCGACGCATCTGGGGATGTGGAGCAAAATCTGCCCCAGGTGCGGCGGAAAAACGCTGTTTGCGTCGCGTCTGAACAGCGCGACGGAGAGCGTGCTCAGCTTGTTTCTCCGGTATTACCGCTGCGGAGACTGCGAGCGCAGGCTGGTAAAGTTCCGCTTTCTGAGAATCCGGTCGGCGGGGGCGTCGGCTCAGGAGTCTTACTACTGAAATTCCGCTGCTATATAAAAGACGGGGGAGCGGCGGTAAGCCACTCCCCCATTTTTCCTTCCTCCGGTTGGAATCAGAAGTAAAGCTTCGCACCGAACTGCAGCTGACGGGCCGGGCCCGCCAGTGACGTGATGGTGCCGAAGGAACCGTTGCTGCGGTTGCCGTCCGGAGCGCCCAGGTTGGTCCGGTTGATGGCGTTGAACGCTTCCACGCGGATTTCCAGCTTCGAGGCTTCGCTCCAGAGACGGAACTGCTTGTGCATCGCGAGATCCGGCTGCAGCAGGCCCGGGGCACGGGCGATGTTGCGGCCCGCGTTGCCAAAGGGATGGCTGACGTCCGTGGGGATGATCACGGTGGCCGGGTTCAGGTAGTTGGACACCGTGCCGCCCGGCGTGACCGGGTTGCCGATGATGTTCGGACGGTAGGTGGGCAGGCCGCTGACCTGAAAGGCCGAGCTCGGGCTGTAGCTGAGATTGACCGGCAGGCCACTGACGGCGGTGTTGATAACGCTGAACTGCCAGCCACCGAGAACACCATCCACCAGCATGTTGGCGTTGCCGAGGAACTGACGGCCTTTGCCAACCGGGAGGTCATAAACGATCGCGGTGGTGTTGTTCAGGGTCTGGTCGTAGCTCGACAGTCCCTTTTCACCGGCGATGTTGGCGATGTTGACGCGGGAGTTATCGCCGTTATTGGCTTCGAGGTGGCCGGAGACGTTATCGATCCCTTTTGACCAGGTGAAGCTGTTCAGGACGTAAAGACCCTTGGAGTAGCGCTTCTCCACCTTGATCTGGAGCGCGTGGTAGGCGCCGAAACCGACGCCTTCCGCCACTTCGATACCCGCGAAATTCGAGATGGGGCGGCGGGACTGCAGCGAAAGGTTCTGGCCGACCTGATTGGGAGTTGCCTGGTTCCAGTCCGCCAGCGCCATCAGATGGACGCTGTGGTTGCCGACGTAAGCGGCATCAACCACCAGCGTGGGGGTGATTTCGCGCTGGATGTTGAGGTGCCAGCTCTGCACATAGCCGTCCGGATTGTCCTTCGGGATATAGCGGGACTGCACGTTGATGGGGTTAAAGGCGGACGGCGCGGTGAAGTTATCCGGGTAGCCCAGCTGGGTGGGGCGGAAGCAGGTGCCGTTGGCCGCCGAAGAACTGGCGCAGAGGGGCAGGTTGGCCGGGCTCTGGTTGAAGACGGCGCTGACGATGGACGGTCCGTTGTAGGCGAGGAGGTTTTCGCCGCCGGCGCGGTTGAAGTGAACCCAGGAAATGCCGTAGCCGCCGCGGACCACGGTCTTATCGAAGGCGCGGTAGGCGAAACCGAAGCGCGGGGCCCAGTCGTTCAGACGCGGATTCACCAGCGCGCGGTCATACAGGCTGCCATTCTTCGCCTGGATGAGAGTTTTCGTCGCGGGGTCGAAGTTGGCGAGGCGGTTATCGGCCACCCACTGCGGCGTTGCGAATTCGTACCGGATGCCGAGATTCAGGGTCAGTTTCTGGCTGACCTTGAAATCGTCCTGCAGGTAGGCGAAGTGCATCTGCTGGCGGAGGTCGATGATGACGTAGTTGTTGAGGTTGTAGGAGTCGCGTGCGCCGAACATGAAATCGGTGAGCGAGTAGGCGAGCTTCTGGGCAGTCGCGGTGCCGCCGCCGGTGGGCGTGCTGAAGAGGCCGTTGTAGGAATCGGAGCCATAGACGGGGTTGAAGTCGTCAATGGTGGTGGTGATGTCCTGGAATTCATAGCCCATTTTCAGGGTGTGGCGGCCGAGGTACTTCGAGTAGTTGACCTTGGGGTTGACCACAAACGGATTCTGGAACTGGGGATTGGAGCCCTGGCGACCGAACTGAGAATAGCCGCTGACGGACTGGCTGTTCAGGGAACTGACGACATTCGGGTCCGTGGGGAGTCCGCCGATGCCGAATTTGGCGAGCAGACTGGGCTGGCCGACGCCGATGGGAATCTTGCCGCCGTCGAACCAGGAGATACCGAGCCGCGCTTCTAGCAGGGAGGTGGGGCTGAAGGAATAAGTGGAGCCGGCCGCGATCTGCTGGTTGAATTCGTGCACCGTGCCGTTGTTGTTGCCGCCCGCCGTGCCCGGAATGTTGCCCGGCACATAGAGGTTGGCTTCGCGCTGGCTGTAGCGGACGAAGGAGTTCAGCTTCTGGTTCGGAATGTAGTCGATCTTCCAGTCGCCCTTGTTATCGACGATGGAGGCGCGGGGGAGCGATTCGTAGTTGTTGGAGAAGCCGGGCAGGTTCGGATCCGGGAGCGCATCAAGAACGGCGCGGGCGAAGGGCGAAACCGCGGAAGCGGGGATGACGCCATCGGCGTAGACCTGCGTGCTGTAGGGGTTCTTGACCGGGATTCCAAAGTTGCCCGCTTTGTAGGCGATGGTGGGAATGGTGGCGAAGGTGAGCGTGCGCTGGACGCGGCGGAGACCTTCGTAATCCACGAAGAAGAAGAGTTTGTCTTTAATGATGCGACCGCCGCCGGCTGCGCCGAACTGGTTCTGCTGGAAGACGGGCTTGACGCCGCCGGTGGGCTGGAAGAAGCCGATGGCGTTCAGCTGGGTGTTGCGGACGAATTCCCAGGCGCTGCCATGGAACGAGTTGGTGCCGCTGCGGATGGTGGCGTTGATGACCGCGCCGGAAGCGCGGCCATATTCGGCGCTGTAGTTGTCGGTGGCGACGCGATACTCGGCCACGGCGTCCGGGTTGATCTGGACGATCTGGTTGGAGAAGCCCTGGTTGCTGGTGCCATAGGCGTTGTTGTCCACGCCGTCGAGCACGAAGTTATTGAAGGCGCTGCGCTGGCCGTTGACATTATAAGAAGCGTCACGGCTGGTGATGGAGCCGTCTTCGAGGACGGACTTGCGGACACCGGGAGCGAGCAGCGTGAGATCGGCGTAGGAGCGGCCGTTCAGGGGGAGGTCGAGAATCTGGCGGGTGGCGATCACCTGGCCGCGGTCACTGGAGTCGGTTTCGAGTACGGCGGCTGCGCCGGAGACGGTGACGCTTTCGCTCACCTGGCCGATTGGCAGCGTGAGATCGACGCGCTGGTGGGCGTTGACGGTGACGCTGAAGTGGTCGGCGGTGGCGGCTTTGAAACCCTGCGCTTCCGCTTTCAGGCTGTATTCGCCGATGCGGACCTTCAGAAACTGGTAGTTGCCCTGCTGGTCTGTGCCGGCGGTCTGCTGGGTGCCGTCAGCGAGGTTGGAAAGGGTGACTTTGCTGGAAACGATAACGTTCCCCGAGGGATCCTTGATTGTGCCAAGGACTGTAGATGAGTCGAATTGCGCGAACAGTGAGGTGCAGCACAGGATGAGCGCTGCGAACGTGAAGCGAAACATATGGTTCCCAAGGTAGCGGCCGGAGACTTCATTGAGATTGCAAAGACGTTTCATTCCAATGACTTAAGCGGAATTAACGGTCGCCGCGGACTGCGCGCTATAATGAAGGATTCGTGTGAAGTTTAGTTTGCAGCTTTCCGCTGCCCCAGGAGATTTCCCTTACAATGTTCGATCTGTTCCGCAGCCGCGAAAAGTCCGTCCGCATCCTTTTGTCCGTGATGCTTGGCCTGGTCGCTCTTTCGATGATCACGTACCTGATTCCCGGTTCCGGCCAAGGAATAGGGGGCGGCACGGTCGATAAAACGCTTGTTGCCAAGGTGGGGAAGGACGAGATCACTTCGCAGGAAGTTTCCAAAGCGATTCAGAATATGACGCGCAACCGGCAGTTGCCGCCGGAAATGCTGGCCATCTACGCACCGCAGATTGTTCAGCAGCTGATCAACGAGCGCACGATGGCCTACGAGGCCGAACGGCTCGGCTTCAAGGTCTCTTCCGAAGAGACCGATTCCGCCATCGTCGATACGCTTCCCCCGCAGTTGATTAAGGATGGGAAGGTGGACGGCGCGACGCTCGCCGCGATGTTGCAGCAGGGTGGCATGACCCTCGCCGACCTGAAGAACTCCACGGCGCGGCAGCTGCTGGTGGCGAAGCTTCAGCAGGTGATCGCGCAGGGCGTGTTTGTTTCGCCCGCCGACATCGAGAAGGAATTCCGGCACAAGTACGAGAAGGTGAAGCTGCAGTATGTGCTGCTTGCGCCTGGCGCCTTTCAGAAGGAAGGCGAACCGACGGAGGCGGAACTCAAGACGTATTACGACAGCCACAAGTCGGACTTCAAGATCGACGAAAAGCGCAGCTACGCGGTGGTGGTGATCGATCCGCAGAAAGTGGCGGCCGGCATCACGGCTCCGGACGCGGCACTGCTGCCGGAATACAACAGCCGCAAGAACGAATTCATGACGCCCGAGCGCGTGCATGTGCGGCACATCCTGCTGAAGTCTGACGCGAACAACGACGCTGTGATCAAGGCGAAGGCCGAGGGTCTGCTGAAACAGCTGCAGGGCGGCGCGGACTTCGCGAAACTGGCCTCGGCGAACTCGGAAGACCCGGGCTCGAAGGATAAAGGCGGGGACGTGGGCTGGATGGTGAAGGGCCAGATGGTTCCGGAATTCGAAAAGGCCGGCTTCTCGCTGCCCGTGGGTCAGCTGAGCGGTTTGGTGAAGACCACCTACGGCTACCACATTCTGAAGGTGGAAGCCCATGAACAGGCGCACCTGCAGCCGTTCGAGGAGGTGAAGGGCCAGCTGATTCTGGAGTACAGCCGGAAGATGGCAAGCCAGAAGATTCAGGCGATGTCCGATCAGGTTCTGGCGCAACTGCGCAAGGATCCGACGCATCCGGAAGCCGCCGCGGCGCTGGCCGGCGTCCCGCTGATCACGGCAACCAACCTCGCTCCGGGCGAACCGGTTCCCGGCGTTGGCCCGTCGAAGGAATTCACCGACGCCACCGCGGCTCTGCGCAAGGGCGAAGCGATGACCGGACCGGTGGTGCTGCAGGACGGCAAGGTTGTGATCGGCGCAGTGACCGATCTGCAGCCTGCGCATCCCGCCACGTTCGAGGAAGCGAAGGATCAGGTTCATGCGCGCGCCAGCCAGGAGAAGGTGATGAAGCTCCTGACGGACAAGGCGAATGAGCTGATGGCGAAGGTGCAGTCGCTGGGTGGCGATCTGGAAAAGGCGGCGAAAGAACTGAAGGTCGAAGTGAAGACGACGCCGGATGTGGATCGCCAGGGCGCCATTGAGGGCGTGGGATCGGCATCGACCCTTCCGGATGCCTTCGCGAAGCAGCCCGGTGCGGTGTTTGGCCCGATCAGTGTGACGGGCGGACGCTTCATCGGCAAGATTGTTTCGAAGACTCCGGCCGACATGTCGGAACTGGCCGCACAGACCAAGGCGATTCGCGACGACCTTCGGCAGCAGCGGGCGCGTGACCGCGCTCAGCTCTTCCAGGAAGGTCTGAAGGACCGGCTGAAGGCGGACGGCAAGCTGACCATTTACCAGGATGTGATCAACCGGATCATCGCCGCGTACCAGCGTTCGTAGGTCCAGATGCACGAATTTCTGGACTTCGTGAAGTCGCTCTATAACGCGGAGCGGCTTCTGAATCTTGTGAAAATGCTACTCGCCAGCCCACTGGGGCTGGCGGGACTCTTCGGAATCGTGTTCGCTGAAACCGGCCTTCTGGTCGGTTTCTTTTTGCCCGGCGACTCACTTTTGTTCAGCGTCGGGGTGGCCAGCGGCGCGGCCAGCGTCAACGTTTACATGCTGGCGGGGATGCTGATGTGCGCCGCCATCATCGGCGACAATGTTGGTTACTTCCTGGGCCGTTCGGCCGGACCCCGTATTTTCAGCCGCCCGAAATCGCGCTTCTTCCATCCGGACCATCTGGCCCGCACCCGCGAGTTTTACGACAAGCACGGGGCGCGCGCTGTGGTGTACGCGCGGTTCATCCCGATCATCCGGACGTGCACACCGTTCATCGCCGGCGTGGCGCGGATGAACTACCTGCGCTTCCTGACGTTCAGCTTTTTTGGCGGGATCTTCTGGATCGCGTTTATGACGACGCTTGGTTACAAGCTGGGCCAGGTTCCGGTGGTGCAGCGGAATTTTGAGAAGGTTGTGATCGGGATTGTGGTGCTGTCGGTGATCCCGGTGGTGCTGGAAGCCCGAAAGGCACGAAAGTAAGCCCCTACAGACGCCGGATCTTCAGATTCCGGAACCAGACTTCGGTGGAATGGTTTTGAAGGCTGATCGGGGTTTCGGTCTGGTCGCCCTTCAGCTGGTTCACGACGCCGGGGTCGGTTGTCTCGAACGAAACCACCTTTACGCCGTCCAGCCAGTGCTCGCCGTGACGACCGTTTAGCAGGATGCGGGACGAGTGGAATTCCCCGATGGCCGGGGTTTTGTGCGCGGCGGGCGCGATGACGGAGTAGAGCGATGCGGCGGTCCGTTTCGGATCGGTGGAGGCGTCGGGACCGGCGTCGTCCGAGATTTGATATTCGAGTCCGCGGGCACGGGCCTGGCGGCCTTCTTTGTTCACCCACTCATCCACTTTCTGGACCAGATATTTCACGCCGGAGTTGCCATCCTTGCGGGTCATCCATTCAAACCGCAGATCGAAGGACTTGTAGATCTCCGTGGTGCGGATGTCCTGCATGCCGTCGGTGCGAACAATGGTGTGGAGACAGCCCTGGTCGACATTCCAGCAGTTGGCCGGGAAGGGTTTGCCGGTGATTTCAAGCCAGCCCTCGGTGGTGCGACCGTCGAAGAGCAAATGCCAGCCCTCCCGGCGTTCGGCATCGGTGAGCTGGTTGTGGGGGGCAGCCGCCTGCGCGGGAATCGCGGGAAGAAGGATGCCGAGGGCGCCAAATTCTCTTCTGGTCACCCTCGCATCATAAAACGTCCACTGGCGCGGCCGTCACTATCGGGAATTCACGAACTGGTAGCCGGTGGAATCACCCTTCAGGAACAGCTTTTCGAAGTGCCACGCGGAACCATCCTTTGAGAAGACGACTTCAGTCTGATTGACACCGGTTTCGGCGTCGATCTTCTGGGCCTGCAGGGTTACGGTGGGAGTATGATCGCCGCGGACGATGAAGTATTCGTCGCCATCCGACATCAGGATGGTGGACATGGTGTATTCGCCACTGGGCAGGGTGGTGGAACCGACCTGCACGGCGTGAGGCAGGGTGAGGGTAACGCGGTTCACCTGGCCGGCGAACAGCGCCGAGACACCCAAAAGACCACCAAAGACACACGTCAGCCCGAAGCGCATAAATGCGTTTTTCATTGTTTTATTCTTCCTGTTCTCTTTTAGATTTCAGGCGGTTCGCGGTGCGTTTTTGATTCGCATCGCGCTGCCTTCTGTATGGATGAACGAACGGGAGCGGTGGTTAGTTACCGGCCAGGCCCTTTGTTCACAAGGCTTTACATTGTCCCGGTTTGTAAACGAAACGGGGCGTGGAGATTTCCGTGAGAATTTTCCCCGTCGCGGGCACTAAACAAAACGAGGGAGATTTTCGTGCTGCCTGTTATTCCCGTACTCATGATTGCCCTGGCGCAGGCGTTGGCGCAGGCCCCGGCGCCCGAAACCGATCCAGCCTATCCACCGCTGACAGCGGCATTCGCTTCCCTGCGCGCACACGACTACGATGCCGCGATTCTGTCGTTCGAAAAGGCGGCAACCGTTTCTCCGCGACGGACCGACATCCGCAAGAATCTGGCTTATACGCTGCTGAAAACCGGGGAGACCGAAGCTGCCCGGCAGCAGTTTGGCGAGGCGGTGCGGCTGGACCCCGCGGACCTGCATGTGGCGCTGGAGTACGCTTTCCTCTGTTATGAGGCGCGCGACGATGCGCCGGCGCGAAAGGCTGAAGCGCGGCGAATTTTCCTGCGCGTCCGCGACACGGCGGGTGACGCCACACTGCGGGAGACCGCTGCGACGGCGTTCCGGAATGTGGACGAGCCCCTCGCCAGCGGCATTTCCCGGTGGCAGCAGGTGGTGGCGACATCCAAACCGACTTTCAGTGCGCGATATGAACTGGCTCAACTGGCGGAACAACGCGATGAACTGCCGCTGGCGGCCGCGAACTACCGGGAGGCGTTTCTGCTGCTGCCGGAACGGAAATCGGTGCTGCTGGAACTGGCGCGCGTGGAAAACGCGCGGGGGAACCAGGAAGGCAGGACCGCTGCCCTGCTGGCGGCATCGCGCGGGGGAGAGCCCAGGGCATCGGAACTGGCGCGGGAGCAGTTGCCGGAACGGTACCCGTATGTTTACGAATTCCGGAACGCGCTGGAGCTGGACGGAAAGAACAACACGCTGCATCGGGAACTGGCCTATCTTCTGCTGAGCATGTCGGAGAAAGACGCCGCGCTGCGCACGGAAGCGGAGCGTGAGTTCGCGGCTGTGGTGGCAGCGTCCCCGGCGGACTATCTGGCGGCGGCGCAACTGGGCCTGCTGTGGCTGGCGGACCATCGGGAAACCGAAGCCATGCCACTGCTGAAAAACGTGCTGGCGCACGGGGACGCGGCAACCTGCAACCGTGTGCGCATGGCGCTGCATCTGCCGCTCGAACTGGAGGAGCGGAAGGCGCAGGAGAATATCATCGACCCGCGCATTCTGGGGGAACGCAGTTACAACGCCGGCTTTCTGAAAGACGCGCTCCGGTTCTTCACGCTGGCGCAGGAAGCCAACCCGGTGGATGCCTCTACGGCGCTGAAACTGGGGTGGACCAACAACATGCTGCATGACGACGCCATGGCGTTGCACTGGTTCGATGTGGCGCGGCGCAGCGCGGACTCGTCCATCGCGGCCGAGGCGCGCAAGGCTTATGAAAGTCTCCGCCCCGGGCAGCAACTCGTCCGCACCACACTCTGGGTTTATCCACTGTTTTCCTCACGCTGGAATGATCTGTTTGGCTACGGGCAAATCAAGACGGAATTTCGGCTGAAGAAGTTGCCTTTGCATCCCTACGCTTCCGTGCGTTATATGGGCGATGCGCGGGGGGTGGGCATCAACTACAAGCCGCTGGCGCTTTCGGAAAGTGCTTTTGTGATGGGAGCGGGCGTGGCAACGTCATCATTTCACGGCGCGCTCGGATGGTTTGAGGCGGGTAGCGCGGTGAGCTACAAATATGGGGATCTCTGGCGGGACCTGCGGGGCGGTGTGACGTGGTCGAGGGCGCGCGGGGCTTCGCTGGGCGGTGACAGTAGCGGGGCGTTCCTGGAAACCACGGCGGACAGCGTTTTCATCAGTCGTTTCAATAACAACCTGATCAACTATTCGCAGAACAAGTTGGGCTACACCGGGGCGGTCGGAGGACTTCGGATGCAGGCGTTCCTTTCGGGAGCGGTGACTTTTGACCGGCAGCGCCAGTATTGGGCGAATTTTGTGGAAGTTGGTCCGGGGATTCGGTTTCATCCCCCGGGAATGCCACGGTCTCTGCTGCTGACGCTGAGCGGCGTGCATGGCGTGTACCTGGTGAATCTGAACAACCCCCGCCGCCCGAATTACAACGATTTCCGCGCAGGAGTCTGGTATGCGATTACGAAGTAGCATTCTGAGGGCAGTTCTGTTGTTCGCGGGGGCGGTTCCCTGTGCTGCGGGGACGTTTGCGATTGTGGGCGGGCAGTCGGGCTCCTGGCCGGCGGTGCTTTCGTCGGTGGGGCATGTGCCCGGTCCGGCCTCCGCGGCGGATATCTTCGTCGCCCCGCCGGGCACGCTGGCAGCAGCCGACTGGCAGGCCAAAGTGGAGGGTGGCGCCGCACTGATCCTCGAAGGCGGCTCCCCTCTGGCTACGAGTTTTGGCTTCCGACAGCACCTCGATACCGTGCCGGTGTTGCATCTGGTGGACACGCACAATCCCGCGCTGCCGGTGATTTGGGAGAAAACCATCGAGTTGCACCGCACGGATGCTCCTGACGACGCGCGCATCTTCGCGAAGGAGCGCTGGACCGGCGCACCCATTGTTGCCGGTTACCGGTTGGGGGCGGGCGCTGTGCTGTGGGTGGCGCTTAACCCGGGCCAGAATGGCTATGAACGCCTCCCATATCTAATGCAGTCTCTGGCGGATCTGGGCGTCCGCCCGTCGATTCGCAGCTCCCGTCTGTGGGCTTTTTTCGACTACTCTTACCGGACGCGCGCCGACCTCGACTATCTCGCGTCGCGCTGGCGCGAAGCCGGCATCAGTGCCCTGCATGTGGCTTCGTGGCATTTCTACGATTCCACTCCGGAACGGGACGAATACCTGCAGAGGCTGATTGCCGCCTGCCATAGGCACGGGGTTCTGGTGTACGCCTGGGTGGAACTGCCGCATGTGAGCGAGAAGTTCTGGAACGATCACCCGGAATGGCGTGAGAAAACTGCCGCCCTGCAGGATGCCCAGCTCGACTGGCGGAAGCTTATGAATCTGCAGAACCCGGCCTGCTCCGCCGCCGTGCGCGACGGGCTCAAACAGATGACGGACCGCTTTGACTGGGATGGCGTCAACCTGGCGGAACTCTACTTCGAGTCGTTGGAAGGCGCGGGGAATCCGGCGCGTTTCACACCAATGAACGATACGGTGCGGGCGAACTTCCGGGCGCGGGCGGGCTGGGACCCCATCGAGATCTGGTCGAAACACAACGACGCGAATTCGCTGCGCCAGTTTCTGGATTTCCGGGCCGACCTCGCGCGGCAGATGCAGGAGGAGTGGCTCCGGGCTGTGGAGCAGTTCCGGCCCGGACTCGACATCGTTCTGACTCATGTGGACGACCGGTTTGACACCGGCATGAAGGATTCCATCGGCGCGGATGCCGGGCGCGTGCTGCCGCTGCTCGATACGCACAGTTTTTCATTCCTGATCGAAGATCCGGCTACGGTCTGGAATCTGGGCCCGCAGCGCTACCCGGAGATCGCGAAACGCTACCAACCGCTGACGCCGCATACGGGAAAGCTCGCCATCGACATCAATATTGTGGACCGTTATCAGGACGTGTACCCGACCAAACAACAGACCGGGACGGAACTATTCGAGTTGGTGCATCTGGCGTCCACGGCCTTTCCGCGGGTTGCGCTGTATTTCGAGAACAGTATTCTGAAGCCGGATCTGTCTTTGCTGGCGGCGTCATCGGCGGTGGTGCGGGAGTACACGAAGGACCGGCGCGGCATTTCGCTCGATTCACCCTCTGATATTGAGCTTGTCTGGAATGGCGAGGGCGCCGTGGTGGATGGAAAGGCGTGGCCGATGCTGTCGAAGTCCCTGCTGCGACTGCCGGCGGGGAGACATTCGGTGGAGAAGGTGGCCACCCGGGAGATGCTGCAGATTGCGGATCTGAACGCGAGCCTGAAAGCCGCTTCGGTGGAGGGCAGGAAAACCCTCTTCGAGTATGCGAGCGACAGCCGGGCGATTGTCCGGTTCGAGCGCAAACCCCTCAAAATGGAAATAGACGGCCAGGAATTCCCGGCCGTCTGCGTGGAAGCGAGTAATTGCGCGATGCTGCTCCCGAAAGGGCAGCACCGCGTGATGGTGCAATAACGTCCGGGCCTAATTCTTCCGAATCGTCACGCTGCCGCGTTCGGTATTCAGATTCACCTTCGGACCACCGCCGCCTGCACGGCCCTTGAGAGTGGCTGAGCGGCCTTCCGACTTCGATTCGAGCGGTGAGCCGAAGTCATTCTGCGCTTCACCCTGACCCGTGCGAGCGTCGAGTTCGAAGGAAGCCTTCTCCGGCGCGGTGAGGGTCAGATCGCCATTGCGCGTCCGGACTTCCATCTTCGGCAGCGGAGACTTCGTCTGCGTGATCTGGACATCGCCACGATCGAGCGTCAGTTCGAGGGAATTGGTGACGTCTGTGATCTGGATGTCACGGGAACCGGTGGAGTAGCGCAACGGACCCACCACGTTGTTGATTTTGACTTCGCCCAGATCAATCGTCACACTGCCCGGAATCTGCTCCACCCGAAAGTCCGAGCGGGCGGAGGTGAAGTGCATCGGTTTCGCCAACTCTTTGAACTCCAGTGTGCCCGAGTATTCGCCGTTGATGGTGACGGGGCCCTCGACTTTTTCCACCTGGACGTCGCCGCCGCGTCCCTGGACGTCGAGTGAGCCTTTGAGAGAAACGGCACGCAACAGACCGGTGCGGGAGGACTCGATCTTCACGTCTTTGCCGATGTTGTTGAGGCGGACGTCGCCCCGGCCACTGCTCACGTCGACACTGCCCTGGATGTCTTCGACGGTGAGATCGCCATTGCGTCCACGGGTTTCGACGTTGATGCCCCGGGGCAGGGTGATATCAAGGTCGGTACTGATGTTGAGGAGTTTGCCGCCCCTCGGCTCGTCGGCGTGCACGATGAGCAGATCGCCCTGGCGCTCCACGCGAACCTGGCTCTGTTCGTTGCCGCGGTCAGCTTCCGTCTTATTGAAGGCGCGCACGGTTTTATGGCCGGAGATTTTCACTTCGCCGGCCTCTTCCCCCTTCACGGCGAGGTTGCCGTGGATGTTATCGAGCACCACACGGGAAATGCCCTGGGAGGGGTTGACGAGGTTGACGTCGTAGTCAAAGTCGGTGCCGAGGATGGTGATTCCGCCCGAGTTCAGCCTTCCCAACTGGAAGCCACCCTTGTTGCTGCCCCAGACGATGAACATGACGAGAACGATCCAGAACCAGCCACCACCGGATAGCGGGCGCGGCGGAATGGCGTCGCCCCGGCTGGCGTGATAGAGAACTTCCACCAGACCCACCAGGCCGAGGAGGATCAGCAGGACCGGCCAGTAGTCGGTAAATATCGACCACAGCGGCAGTTCGTGTCCCAGATTGTTGAGCAGGAACACGACCCCGATCACGACGAGGATCAGGGGGCCCGTAATGGAACGCGGTCTCACTGACGCACCCCGGCGGGCGGTGGAGGCGGCGGCGGGATATAGTCATCGCGCCGTCTGCGGCCGCCAAAGATCTTCAGGATGCCCACGACGATCAGGAGAACCGGCCAGGTCTGGGTAAATGAAAACTGGCTGAACCGGTCGATCAGAAAGAGAACGCCGACCGTGATGAGAATGATGGGCCCGGTAATGGCGCGAATCAGGTGCTGGCTCTGGTCGTTCATTGCCGTCCTCCGTCGGAAGCATGGGTATTCACGGCATCAGCCGGGTTCAGCCGCACATAGAGCATGTAGAGGCCGAGGCCAATCAGACCGAGGGGCCAGTAGCGTTCGAGTTGCTCCATGTTGATGATCTCGGTGGTATCAAGCAGCAGGACGAAGCCCACCACAATCAGGAACACGGCGCTCATGGGGAACTTGCCGTGGGAGTGTTTCACCTCAAACAGGCTGGAGAATTCCTCCACGGCGATGCCGTAGCGGCGCTTGCGGGCGGTGTGATAGGCCTCGAACGCCTGGTAGATGACCCAGACGCCGATCATGATGCCGAGGAAACCCTCCATTCCACTGTTGTGGGTGTTGCTGACCAGGCTGATCAGGAGCCCGAAAATCACGGCGTGGATGAGGCCCTTGGCATACTGGCCGTTGCAGATGGCACCCACGCCGGGGCAGAAGCCGAGGATGAGGGCGAGAACCGGGTGGATGGTGGTTCCCGGAACCGGCGCGACAACCGGCGCGGCATAGGGGGAACTGGCGAAGCTGGCTGATTCCGCCCAGGCGGAGGGTGGCGGAGGCGGAGGCGCATACGCCTGCGATGGCAGCGGCGGGGGCGCGTAAGCCGGGGCCGCATAGACCGGGGGCGTTACCGGCACATGATCCGCACAATAGATGGAACCAAGCGCCGGACGCTGGCACTCCCCGCACATGGCTTTTCCGCAATCGCGGCAAAAGGCCGTGGCATTCACTTCGGGATGGTTGGCGCAATTCATTGCTTCTTCTCCTGACCTGTGTTCTGTTTGGCGTCTTTCGGCATTTCCAGCTTTTTGCTGTTCGCCTTCGCGTCCGCCGCCGCTTCTTCCGCTTCCGCCTGCTGCTGTTTCCAGTCGTTGATCTGATTGCGGATCTCGAAGACGAGCCGCATGCTTTCGTAACTCTTCAGGGTGCGGTCCCAGATCCGGTGTGTCCGGTCGTCGAGTGACGACCAGATCCGTACGGGATCCAGATCCGCCGGGGTCAGTTTCGCTTTCGGGCCGCCGGCGCAGCGGCTGAGCATGGTGACTGACATGAGCGTCATCATCGCGCCCATCACAAAGCGCGGCTGCAGCACGGGGGCGAAAAAACGGTTGATCGCGCCGCGAATGCCCCGCGCCCGCAGCTTAAACTCCCAGCCTTCATTGGTGGCGTGGAGGATCTTCGTCATCAGGACGGGAGGCGGCTCCACGTCCGCCGTGATTTCAAGGAACGACACCGCGCTCTGCGCATCCGCGGCGAACTCGGCGCAGGCGGTGCAGGAACCGCGGTGCTGCTCAAACGCAGCCCGATCCCCGGCTCTCGCGGGAGAGCTCAGCTCGCCGTCGATGTAATCGGCGAGCAGGATTTCGAACTGTTCACAACTCAGCATTTCTCTTTCTATCTCAGCTTTTCTAACTCTGTAAAGACTACTGCTTTCCCATCTTAAATTTCAGCAGCCGCGCCAGTTCGGCCCGGCCACGGTTCAATCGCGACTTCACGGTTCCTTCGGGGATGCCCAGAACTTCGGCAATCTCCCGGTATTCCATTTCCTGCAGGTCCCGCAGGATGATGGTTTCCCGCAACTCCGGCGACAGCTTACTGAGCGCGCCCTGGAGCAGTTCACTGGCTTCGCGTCCGGCGAGAGCCGCGTCCGGGCGGCTCATGGAAACGAAACCCTCTTCCACGCGGGGAAGCTGATCTTCAATCGAATCCGTCACGCGGAGGTTGCGCGTGCGGCGGTAGTGGTCAATCAGCAGGTTCCGAGTGAGCCGGGTGAGCCAGGTGGCGAAGGACCCCTCGGTGGACCGAAAACCGCTCAGGGCGCGGAAGACGCGCAGGAAAACTTCCTGGCTCAGGTCCTGCGCTTCCGAATCCTTGCCGGTGAAGCGGTAGCAAAGTCCGTAAACGCGCCGGGTGTGCTGACGCACCAAGGCTTCCCAGGCAGAGTCATCTCCGCTGAGGCACCGCTCCACAAGTGTGCTGTCGAGATCCAAATTCGTTTCGGCCCTGCCCGGCCACACCGCTCCTGGAATCGCCCAGATCGCCGATGCCGCTCCTGCTGCCATAGTCGCCTTATACCTAACGGCAGAGTCAAGTGCTGCCGCCAAACCTTTCCGTATGAAGGAACGAGGCATTATCATGATAGGTTCATTTTTTCCGGAATCCAATTTTTTGGTAGTCTGGACCTCGCCGGTATTTTATTGACAGCAGCCCATCAGCAACATCGGAAGAAGATTTTTGCCGCGACCCTGCTCGTCGCAGCCGCCGCGATCTGGGCTTTCGCGTATGGGACGAGGGAAAAGGCGTTCAACTGGAGTGTGTTCGCCTCTGCCGTGGTGGGTTTGGACGGTCGCTGGCTGGCCACCTCGCTGGTTTGCGCCTACGGGACCTACGTGGTCCGGGCACTGCGCTGGGCGGTGCTGATCCGGCCGCTGCGTCCGAAGGCGAGTCTGTGGAACCTGCTTTCCGCCACGATTATTGGCTATTCGGCCGCCATGGCGCTGGGGCGCGCGGCGGAGATGGTTCGCCCCTATCTGATTGCAGTAAAGGAAGATGTCCCGTTTTCCTCGCAGGTTGCCGCGTGGGTGGTGGAGCGGCTTTACGATGTACTGATCGCGCTCGCCGTCTTCGGCTTCGCGCTGAGTCAGGTCCGGAAATCGGGAGTTGTGCTGGGCCCCACGCTTTCGTGGGCGCTTGAAGTCGGCGGCACAGTGATCGGCGCCGGGGCGGCGGGTTGCCTGGCGATCCTGATTGCGATGCGTTACAGCAGCCACCGGATCCAGGGCTGGATTCCGGGGGCGCTCGGTTTTCTGGCGGAGCATCATCTTGCAAAGGTACAAAAGGTGGTGGAAGGGTTCCTCGACGGAGTGCGCTGCACGAAAAGCCAGGCAGCCACCGTGAGGCTGATTGCGTACACCGTGGTGGAGTGGCTGTTGATTGCGGCCTGTTATGCTTGCGTTCTGAAGGCCTTCGGGAACGCGGTGCGGTTCGCGCCCATCGATGTTCTGATCCTGATGGGATTTGTTTCGTTCGGATCGCTGGTGCAATTGCCCGCCGTGGGAGGCGGGGCTCAGGTGACCGCCGTCCTGGTTCTGACGGAGATTTTCGGGGTGCCGATCGAGGTCGCCACTGGTCTCGGTCTGCTGCTCTGGCTGGTCTCGTTCGTGGCAATCCTGCCGGTGGGTGTCCTGCTGGCGGTTCACGAGGGTCTCACCTGGGCCCGGATTCGGGAAGCTGAAGAAGGTACACTCGCATGACCTGCCCATTTTGCGGACATATGGAAGACCGGGTGATTGATTCCCGGGAGAGTAAGGAAGGCGATTCCATTCGCCGGCGCCGCCAGTGCCTCAGCTGCGAGAAGCGCTTCACCACGTATGAACGCATCGACGAAGTTCCTTACATGGTCATCAAAAAAGATGGCCGGCGCGAAAAGTTTGACCGACAGAAGGTTCTGGGCGGTCTGCTGAAGGCCTGTGAGAAGCGGCCCATCAGCATGATGAAGCTTTCGGAACTGGTCAATATGGTGGAAACCCGAGTGACGGAGTCGCCCGAGCGGGAGATCAGCACAATCGAAATCGGCGAATATCTGATGGACCACCTGCGCGGCATCGACAAGATTGCGTATGTGCGGTTCGCGTCCGTCTATCGCGATTTCCAGGACGAACAGGCCTTCCTCAACGAACTCAGAACTCTCACACGACCGACATGACCAAATCCACGCCGCTGTCTCCACTGCTTTTCGCGCTGCTTCTTGCCCCGGCCGCCTTCGGCCAGAAGTCCTGGTTCGACCCCGCACTGCTGCGGCAGCCGGAAGTCAAGAAAGCCATGGATTCGGTGGACGAGCGGGCCGCGCCGATTGTGGACGAGTGGATCCGGCTGGTGGAGATTCCCGCCCCCTCCGGTAAGGAACAGGCGCGCGCGAAGTATATCCGGGCGGAGATGGAGAAACTGGGTCTCTCGGATATTAAGACCGATGACATTTTCAATGTGAGCGGCGTCCGCAAGGGCACCGGCGGCGGGCCCGGCATTGTTTTCGCGGCGCATACCGATACCGTCTTCCCGGAAGGCACGCCGATCAAAGTCAAACGCGAAGGCGATGTGATCAGCGCGCCTGGCGTGGGGGACGACACCTCTAACCTGATGGCGACGCTGGAGATGTTCCGCGCGCTCAACCGGGGCGGCGTGAAGACGAAGGGCGACGTGATCTTCCTCGCGTCCGTGCAGGAAGAAGTCGGTCTGCTGGGCGCGAAGTACTGGCTGGAGAAGAGCGGTTACAAGCCGGATCTCTTTGTCGCGGTGGATCTTTCGTCCACGCAGGTCTGGTACGGAGCGTTGCGGATCAGCCAGTTCCAGTTCTATTACACTTCGCCGGGCGCGCATACGATGGAGAGCCGGGGAGCGCCGAGCCCGGCCAAGGCTGTTGCGAAGGCGATCGACGCGCTGTATGACATTCCGCTGCCGAAACTGGTGGAGGGACTCGATTCGTTCAAACTGCCGGTGATTAACGTCGGCATGATTGGTGGCGGCACGGTGGTGAATGCGATTCCACGGGAAGCCTGGCTGACGGTGGATCTGCGGTCGACCGACAGCACCACGCAGGATCAACTGGAGACGGCGGTCATGAAGGCTGTGCGGGGCGCGGCGGAGAAGGAAGGCGTGGGTTTCCGGGCGGAAACGAAGATCGCCTACGACTATTCAAAGGCGCGGTCGGCCGCCGAACGGCTGAACCACCCGCTGGTGCAGACGGCGCTCGGGACCACGAACTACTTCCGGAAGGCGGGTACGCCGGAGATCAAACCGGCGGACGTTGGGTCGACCGATGCAAATATTGCGGTAAGCATGGGGATTCCGGCCGTAGCGGTGGGCGCCGTCATGGAACGGATGCCGCACCGGCTCGAAGAAAACGCGGATGCCGGCAGCATCGTGCCAGGGATCAAGTCGCTGATTGCCCTGGCCGTTGCCGCTTCAACGCACTAAATTCGACCCGCTTAAAGATGACATTCGGTGTGGACGGCGCGTACTGCCTTTTCGAGGCCGTCGCGCCGCACCACCACGGAGATGGTCAGTTCGCTGGAACCCTGGGCAATGGCGATGACGTTCACGTTCTCGCGGGAGATCGCGGTAAAGATCCGGCCCGCCAGACCCCACGCTCCGCGCATCCCTTCGCCCACCACGGCGAGCAGCCCGACATTGCGATCCACTTCAATGCCGTTGACGTAGCCGTGCGTCAGTTCCAGAGCGAGGGCGGTTTCGATGGCCTCGCTCGCCTTGTCGAGTTCCTCATTGCGAACCAGGAAGCAGAAGCTTTGACGGTAACTGGAACTGGAGAGGGCGAGGATTTCTACGTTCACACGGTCGAGCGCGTCGAGCGCCTTTGCCATGATGTGGACGCCGCTGACGGCGGAGTTTGAGGGTTCGAGCGAGACGAGCGCGACGTTCCCCATGGAGGTGACGGCGCGCGCTCCCGAGTTGCCGGCGGTGAGCGCCGGAACGATGCGGGTGCCGGGCTTATCGGGGGAGAAGCTGTTCTTGCTCCAGACCGGGATGCGGCGTTCGACGAGCGGGGCTAAGGTGCGGGGATGCAGCACTTTCGCTCCGGCGTAGGCCAGTTCCGCGGCTTCGCTGTAGGTGATCTCGTCGAGGATTTTGGCGTCCGGTACCAGGCGCGGGTCGGCGGTCATGATGCCATCGACGTCGGTCCAGATCCAGAGCTCGGCCGCGCCGAGAGCGGCGGCCAGGATGGAGGCCGAAAAATCGGACCCGCCGCGGCCCAGAGTTGTGGGGCGACCGTCGGTAGTGGCGCCGTTAAACCCGGTGACGATGGGGGTTTCGCCCGCTTGTAGCAGCGGCTGGAGGCGCGCGTTGGCCTTTTCGCGGGTGGCGTCCATCAGGGGCGAGGCGTTGTTGAAAACAGCGTCGGTGACCACGGCTTCGGCCGCATTCACAGCCGTCGCTTTCAGGCCTCGGGAGCGCAGATGTTCGCTCACCAGCAGCGCCGAGAGGCGTTCGCCAACGGCAATCGCTTCGTCGACGGCGCGCGGGGGGCGGTAGCCCAGCATCTGCATGCCGCTGACGATGCGGCGGAAATCGGCGACCAGGTCGCGGACTTCCTGCTGTACGCGCTCCAAATCGGCAGCGGAGACCAGCTGTTCAGCGGCTTCGAGATGCCGGGTTTCGAGGGTGGCGAGGCCGCGGTCGATGCCGGTCTGGTCACCCGCCTCGGCACAACGGGTGGTTTCGAGCAGAAGATCGGTGATCTTCGACATAGCGGATACCACCGCGGTGACGGGACGCCGGGAGGCTTCCTTCGCGATCAGGTCGCACGCGACCTTCATCCTCTCGGCCGACCCAACGCTGGTGCCGCCGAACTTCATGACTAACAGAGCCTGCAAGCTTACTTTTCCCTTCTCACGATTTCAAGGATCTTTTCGATAACTTCGTCGGGCGTAAGGCCCGTGGAATTCAGATAAACGGCGTCCTGCGCCTGGACCAGCGGGGATTCGGCGCGCCCGCGGTCACGGGCGTCGCGCTCGGCTAGTTGCGCGGCGAGCTCCTCGGCGGAGACGGTCGAGGGCAGATCACCCTGACGGCGGCGCACGCGCTCTCCGGGGTCGGCATCCAGAAAGACCTTGACGCGGGCATTCGGGAAGACGACGGTGCCGATGTCCCGACCTTCCATCACGACGTTCCGCCGTTCCGCAATCTGGCGTTGCCGGGCCACGAGGGCGACGCGAACGCCGCCGATAGCCGCGACTTTGGAAGCCCCGGCGGAGACTTCAGGGGTTCGGATGGAATCGGTAATATCCTCGCCATTCAGACAAACACGGCCTTCGGGCAGCAGTTCGATTTCCGCCGCAGCGGCAAGGGCTTCGAGGCGAGCGGCGTCTTCCATGCTGACGCCCTGGCGGCCGGCCAGGA
Organism: uncultured Acidobacteriia bacterium; assembly: GCA_903900705.1. Classification (GTDB taxonomy): domain Bacteria; phylum Acidobacteriota; class Terriglobia; order Bryobacterales; family Bryobacteraceae; genus BOG-234. The sequence goes on along the minus strand of CAIUOG010000057.1, from coordinate 22,744 downwards.
GGGCGATGGAGCGGTACATGGCGCCGGTATCGATGTAGGTGTACTGGAGACGGCTGGCGAGAAGGCGCGCAATCGTACTCTTACCCGCGCCGGCGGGGCCGTCGATTGCGATGACAATACCCATGAGGAATAAGAGAGGTGTGTAACCTCCAATTTACCGCACGGGCAGCGGATTAACGGTTGGCTGCGTCGGCGCGGACAGGCTTGCCGGTGGAACGGCCGATTCCGGCATACTCGAATCCCGCGGCTCGGGCACGGGCGGGGTCGAAGAGGTTTCGGCCATCAATGAGGACGGCCTGGCTCATGCGGCGCGCCATGTCGGCGAGGTCCAGGCTGGCGAACTCAGGCCATTCGGTGACCAGAACCAGGGCGTCGGCATGTTCGGCGGCGGATTGGGCGTCGGCGCAGTAGGAGATGCGGAGGTCGGGATGCTGGGCGCGGCAGACCGACATGGCGATGGGGTCGTAGGCCCGGACGCGCGCGCCCATCTGGAGGAGCTTTTCGGCGATCTGGAGACTGGGGGCATCGCGCAGGTCATCCGTGTTGGGCTTGAAGGCGAGCCCGAGGAGAGCGACGGTGCGGCCTTTCAGGATGAACAACTTCTCCTGCAGCTTCTGGATGACGATCTGGCGCTGGAGCCGGTTGACGGCAACCGAGGCTTCGAGCAGGCGCGCCTGATAACCGTATTCGGAGGCGGTGTGGAGCAGGGAACTGATGTCTTTGCCGAAGCAACTGCCACCCCAGCCGATGCCGGCATTCAGGAACGAGCGCCCGATGCGGGAATCGAGACCGATGCCTTTCATGACCTCGGTGACGTCCGCTCCGACCCGTTCACAGATGTTGGCGATTTCATTGGCGAAGCCGATCTTGGTGGCGAGGAAGGCGTTGGCCGAGTATTTGATCATTTCCGCGCTGGTCAGCGTGGTGGTGACCATGGGAACCGGCTGCATGGAGAGGGGCCGGGGGCTGAACGAGGGGTCGGCAAACAGCTGTTCGACGAGCGGCTGGTAAAGGCGGCGCATCACCTGAACGGTGCGCTCATCTTCGGCGCCGACGACGATGCGATCCGGATACAGCGAGTCGTGAATGGCGGAACCTTCGCGAAGGAATTCGGGATTGCTGGCGACGCCAAATGTGACCGTGTGATCCTGGAGGCCTTCGCGCACCAGGGTACCAACCAGGTTGCCGGAGCCGACGGGAACGGTGGATTTGTTGACGACGACGCGGAACCGGGAGGAATCCATGGATGCGCCGATAGCACGGGCGGCGGCTTCGAGCGAGGTGAGATCGGACTCACCGGAGGGCAGTGGCGGGGTGCCGACGGCGATGAAGATGACGTCGCTTTCGCGAACCGGCACGGTCATGTCGGTTTCGAAGTCGATGCCGCCGTTCGAACGGGCGAGGGCGATCAGTTCTTCGAGGCCGGGTTCATAGATGGGCGCGAGACCGAGGCGGAGTTTTCCGATTTTGGCGGCGTCCGTATCGACGCACGTGACGTGATGGCCGAGATACGCGAGACAGGCCCCCGTCACAGTTCCAACGTAGCCGGTGCCGATAACCGTGACTCTCATGTATAACCTTTAGGCTAACAGCGGCGTAAAGAGCTGGTCCAGCGAGTCATCTGACCATTCGGTTAAATGAACGTTTCGATACAGTGACCAGGTCTCGGTGTGATCGAGCCATCCGCCGGGTTCGACTTCCGTGAGGGGACCGAGGGTTTCGAGTTCCAGCATGCCGTCGCTCGCGAAGGTTTCGTAGGAACACCCCATATCCGGGTAGGTTTTGGTGTGGTCAGCGGTGTACTTCTTCAGAAACATCTCTCCATTGAGAATGTAAGCGCCCCAGGTCTTTTCGTTGAAGAGGCCGAGCTTGGTGTGGTCGGTGTTTTGGGGGTCGTGATGCAGCACCAGGTATTTGTGGAGGAACAGCCAGCGCGGGTCGCGCAGATCTGTAAAAGCCCACATGACGAGCGGGTTGGTGGGCGCGAGGATTTCTTCGTGACGGCCACGCGGCGGGAAACCGGTGACGCCGGTACCACCCTGGGCCATCATGGTCAGCGCCCATGACGCGTAACGGATGGCGAAGGGGAGGGTGTTCTGCATGCGGTGGAGGATTTCGACACCTGTGCCTTCGGGGTCCATGCGGATGACCAACTGTTTCCGCAGGCCGGTTTCCGGTTCGATGGTCTGGGTAGCGGTGAGGATGCCCTGGTGGATTTCGATTTCGGCGGGATCGTTGTCGCGGGCGTAGGTGCGCGTGAAGTCTTCGGGCGCGAGCCAGATGCGGTGACCGCCGCGGAACTGCCATTCCTTCTCGCCGACCTTGCCCATCTGGTCTTCAAAGACACGGAAGAAATTCTGGCCGCCGACAAAGCCGCAGCGCATGACGCGCGGGCCGATATCGCTGGTCACAATCAGTTCAATCTCGCCATTCGAGATCCGGTAGCAGTTGGGCCAGCCACCCCAGGCAGTCTTCTCAATGGTCACGGACATGTTCTTTGTATCTATCAACCTTTCGTTGCCAGAATGGCGTCGAGGTACCTGCCGGTGCGTTTGCCGTCCACCTTCGCAAAGCCCGCCTCTGTGAGCAGCGCCTGATACTCGGAAAGACTGCGTTCTTTGCCTTCGGTACAAATCAGCATACTGAGGGACTGCATGTGAGCGCCGATGGGTTCCCGGCGATCTTCGGTGAGCAGCTTTTCGGCGATGAGCAGCGCGCCGCCCGAAGGGAGTTTGTCGCAGATGCGGCGGAGCAGAGTCCGGATCCTGTGTTCGGGCCAGTCGTGGAGGATGCGACCGAGAGCATAGAGGTCGGCGTCGGGCAGTTCGCCGGTAAAGAAATCGCCGGGGAGGATGGTGATCCGGTCACTGGCGGGGGACTTGTCGACGAATTCGCGGGCGAGAGCCGTGACCTTTTCGAGGTCGAAAACGATGCCGCGCAGCTGGGGCCAGGTTTCACAGGCGGCGATGACGAGGTGGCCGGTGGCCGCGCCAAGGTCGGCCATGGTTTGGAAGCGGCTGAGGTCAAAGGCGCGGACGACGTCAGGCGAGGTGGAGACGCCCAGACCGTGCATGCCCATGGTGAAGGTGCGCATCTTCTCCGGAGTGCTGAAGAAGTGTTCGAAGATAGGGCCGGGCCAGCCGAAGGTCTGTTCCCAGCGGGGCGTGCCTTCGCGGATGGCGTCTTCGAGATTGCCCCATAGCTGGTAGAGAACCGAATTGGAATAAAGAAGATAGCCGTTGATGGCGCGGTCGCTGGAGGTGCGGAGGTAAGTGTCGGCAGCCGGGGAATTGCAGAATTTTCCGTCGGCCGTCACGAGGAGGCCGAGGGCCATGCAGGCTTCGAGGAGGCGGTTGGTGGCGTCCGGGTTGGTGTTGAGCCGGGCGGCGACCTCTTCGGAAGTGAGAGGCGTGTTGGCGAGGAGGTCGAAGATCCCCAGGTTGACGGCGACGAAGAGGGTCTTGGAACGCCGGAAGCCTTCCATGAGGTCGATGATGGGGGCGGGGTCTGGAATGTTCATCTTTGAGCGAAATGATCGTAGCCCCGGGGCGGCAGGGAACTACCTTTATAGATGACCTCACCGCGCGGGCTACTGATGATCGTACCAATGCGGGTGAGGGGGAGGCCTTCAAAATGGTCCGGCACGCGTTGCCGCCTGGGGACCGTGAAGATCAGTTCGTATTCTTCGCCGCCGTGGAGTGCCTGGTCCGGGGTGACGCCGGGGAAGCGGGGCGGATCGGTGATTTCGGCGCCCACTCCGGAGGCGATGCAGACGCGGCGGAGGTCGAGCGAGAGGCCGTCGCTGATGTCGATCGCGGAGGTGGCGCGCAGATCCGCTCGAACAAACGAACCCAATTGGAGGCGCGGTTCGGGGTTCAGGTGCCGTTTCCAGGCTTTGCCTTTGCCTGTGGCGAGACCGAGGGCGGAGCCGCCGAGGAGCCCGGAAACGTAGATGGCATCGCCCGGTTTTGCGCCGTCGCGCCGGAGAGCTTTGCCGCGCGGGACGCCGCCACAAAGCATGACATCGCAGGCGACAACGTCGCCATGCGAGAGGTCTCCGCCCGCAAGGATGGTTTGATATTGGGCTGCCTGGGCAAGAAGGGCGTCGAAGAAGCGGTCGATCCACTTCTGGTCTGTCCATTTCGCGGTGCAAAGTGAGACGAGGCAGAAGCGGGGCGCTCCGCCCATGGCCGCAATGTCGCTGAGGCTGCGGGCCAGAGCGTTGCGGGCAACGTCAGGGGCTTTGTGTGTTTCCCGGAGAAAGTGGGTGCCTTCGACGAAGAAGTCCGTCGTAAACAGGAGATCTTCGGCGGAACCGCGCGGGCGGTAGATGGCACAATCGTCACCAATGCCGAGGACGACTTCGGAGGAGGGCGGAATCGCCGCCAGTCGTCGAAGCCGATCGGTGATTCGACGTTCGCTTTGATCGGTGGCGGGCACTATGGCAGAAGGCGGTCGGACTCGAGGTAGAGCTTGACGCGATTGCTTTCCTCGCCGTTCATGAGAATGCGGAGTTCGCTGGTTCCGCGGTTCACGATGGTCGGAATCTGCATTTCGACAATGTAGTAGCCGACGTAGCCGGGAGCGAGGGTGGCTTTGGTGACCTGGACGGGAGTTCCATCGAGGTAAGCGGTTACAGTACCTTTGACGACCGGGGGCGAATCGAGCGGCGCCGGGACACCGGTGGTCCAGTCCGGCGTTACTTTGCCGAGGCCCGTTGCGAGGATCTGCACGGTTGAACCCGCGTGAATGGCGACGTTGGTATCGAGCACCAGGCCGGAGGCCGCATCAAGCAGCAGGGGGGAGCCCTCGCTATCCACAAATATGGCCGGGGAGGCGTCACGGACAGTGACCGGGACGGTCCAGCGTTCGGTTACGCCCTGCAGGGAGAGCTGGAAGACGCCGGGGGCAGCTTCGAACGGAACCTGCAACTGGGAATTCTGCGCGTTCGAAGCGAGAACGGGGTAGGCGAGTGCGCCGCTGATGCCACGCCGCACATTGACGCCGAGGATGCTGATGAGGGAGCCGGGGGCGGCAGGGCGATCACTCATGTCCGCGCCGTTGACAACGCGGATGGAGCGGGAGCGGTGTGGCGCCGGGGTTTCAAAAACGCCGTAGCCATCGAGGGCGATGGTGAGCGTGTTGTCGGGATTGAGGCGGACGTCCCAGGCGATGGCGGCCGGAAGGTCGCGCGAGACGGATTTCCAGTCTGACGGTGCGAGGCCGGCGTCATTCAGGGAGACACTGCCAAGGAAGACTCCACGGTCCGTGGCGACGTAAGCGACAGCGCTGGCCGGGTCTGCTGTGATGCCGTGAATGCGGGCGCCGGGGAGAGTGCCAGTGACGTCATCCCAGAAAGCGCCGCCGTTCACGGTTCGCAGGAGGCGGGTACCGGAGGCCGCGAGCGCGGAATCGGTTCTTTCGGGATCGACCCAGATGCGTTCGATGGCAGCTCCGGCGGGGCGAAGCGCTTCGATCCAGGCGCCGCCGGCGTCGCGGGAGGAATACAGTTTTCCGTCGGCAGTCCCGATATAGAAGATACCGGCGCTCTGGGCGAAGGCGGAAACGCGAAGGCCCGTGCGGTCGGCGAAGCGGGCGCGAAGTGCGAGTTCAGGGTCCGTACCGGAAAGCTGGAGCCACGCACCGGCTTCAAAGCTGGCGAGAGAGGAATCGGCCAGAACGGTCAGGCGGCGGTTGAGGAGTTTGCGGGTCATGAGGTTGGGAAGTTCCTCATTCAGACCCCTCCAGGTGAGGCCGCCATCGAGGGAGCGCCAGACACCGAACTGATTGGTCGCGGTGAGTTCCTGCGCGTTCACCGGCGAAACCGCGAGTGAGGTGAAGCCGCCGCCCACGATGGAGCGGTTATTGAAGCCGGTCAGGTTCAGCCACGTACGACCTGCATCGTCCGACGCATAAATATTGGAGCGGCCAGCGGCGTAGAGTCGGTTGGCGGTGGACTGGACGCGGGCCTCGGGTTCCGGCAGAGTTCCGCCGGGGGTGACGACGGGGGACTGCGCCGGGGGTTGGGCAGGGGGTTGGGCAGGGGCGGAGTCCGCCGTATTCAGGCGCCAATGTTCGAAGTCCTGTGTTTCGAAAACACGGCCGGCAGCCGTTTCGACGAGGAGGCGTTTGCCGTCCCGGGTATACCAGACTGCCTTGACGGGACCTGTCGCGGGACCGGCCAGACCGAGGCCGACCGTGGTTCCCCCAATTCGTTTCCAAAGAAGAGATGAGTCCGACGCCACCTGAGCGCTGCCGGATGATGCGAACGCGGACAGCAACGCGCCCGCCGCGACAGCGAGGGTTGTGATGCTCCGAATTCGCACACCTGTTTCACATCGACACATCGACGTGTCTCAATTCTACCGCACAAAAGCACCCTTCTTTTCGGAAGGTACTGATTCCGCTTGAGTTGCGTAATATAATTCGTATTGGAAGGCAACGAGCCTGCATGTTCGGTGCTATTCTTGGTGTAATCCGTGGCACATTTGCGACCAAACTCGCGAACCCGATTCGGGATGCCGGCGGCGGTGGCCTTCAGTCTGCTGCTGCTCAGCGGAGTTGTGTCTGCCCAACAACCCACCGTCCTGGATATAGGTGGCGCGGCGAAGCTGCTTAGTTTCACCGGTCAGATTTCTGTGATTCGCGATTCGAATGACACAGGGTCAGGTTGGGCGCTCAAGGTGGGCGATCTGGTCCAGCCGCTACAGGTTGTGGTGACCGGCGCTGAAGGCTGGGGTATTTTCCAGGTTTCCGACGGCAGCAAATTCGAAGTGTTCCCCAATTCCAAAGTTGTCTTTCGCGCCAACCGTGGCGACTGGAAAGAGCTGATGGAAGTCTGGCTCGGCAAAGTGCGGGTTCAGATTGAGCACTTCGGCAACATCCCGAACAACAATAAGGTCCGGACGCCCAGCGCCGTGATTTCCGTGCGCGGCACCATTTTCGACGTGACGGTGGAAGACTCCTCCGATTCCACGCTGGTGGAAGACGAAGAAGGTTCGGTCGCCGTGCGTCATCTTCTGAAGCCCGGCGCCGAGAAGGTTCTGCTTGCCGGAGAATCGGTTCGCATCTATAAGAATGAACCCCTGGCGAAGAGCGTGGTGGATAAGAATGCGTTGCTGCAGCGCGCGGTGCGGGCTGCTTCCGATGCTTTCTATCAACTTGCCCTGAACGGACAGCGCGCCGCCGGCACCATTGCCAAGGTTCCGACCACGACTGCGAGTGGCGCGGGCGATAAGAACAACGCGCCACCACCGCCGCCGACTGCTCCTCCGCCACCACCGCCGCCACCGCACTAGGCGGTTGCCCCTTTCCTTTCTTCTTTCAGTGCTAGCCTGAAAGCGATGCGAATCCGCGCCCTTGCGTTTGCCGCCATCCTGATTGGTTCCCTGGCGGTTGTGTTTTCGGTGAGCGCTCAGCAGCAATCGACAGAGGTGATTCCTGTCGACCGGCAGGTGATTGTTTCACTGTTGTCGAGCATTGCGAAACACTCGGCGCGGCTGACACCCCTGCTCGAGCAGGTTCATGCGAAGGAGTGGGAGGCGAAGGGCGCCCCGGCGACGTACGCGGCCCAACTGAATTCCGCGAAAGAGCAAATCGGAGCGATCGACAGCGATATGGATTCGCTCACGCAGCATCCGGAACGCATGCAGGAGTGCATGCGGGCGCTGTTCCGGGTGCAGTCTTTCCACCGCTCTCTTGATTCGCTGATGGGGGGCCTGCGGAAGTATCAGAATCCGGCGCTGGCCGATCTGATTCAGTCGGTTGCGGTGGAGGATCAGGAGGACCTGGTGAAGTTCCAGGACTATATCCTGGAACTGGCCAATCAGAAAGAACAGGAGTACCTGGTGGTAGACCACGAGGCGCAGCGGTGCCGGGCGAGTATTTCCCGGGAGCCGGTTTCGCCCCGGAAGAAGTAGCGCCGACAAAAGAATACTATGCCTTTTTACTGCACCATCTGTGAGCAGCAGTCGAAATCGATCTGCGTAGCCTGTACGAAGGACACTTGTGACAATCACCTTTGCCCGAAGTGCCGGCGGTGCAGCGATTGCTGCACGTGCGAGTTATCTCTGGATGATCATGAAGCAGTCCGGCCGGCGGTACGGCAGGAAGCGCCGTTCGATCCGGAAGCCGGGGTTTAGCGGGACCAGGCTTTTTGAATGTGTGCCCGGGCGAATTCAAGATCTTTGGTCACTGCCCCGAGCACATTCTGCGGGCCGTATTCCACGTGCAGTGAAATGGGGCCGGTGAAGCCGGAGGCCGCCGCAAGAGAAAAGAACTTCTGCCAGTCCACCATGCCCTCGCCAAGAGGGCATTTCTGCATGATCCAGTTGTCGCCATCCTTTTTCCAGTAGAAGTCCTGCAGGGAGATGGCCTTGAGCCGGGGGAGCGCGAGGCGGAGAGCGGCTTCCCAGCCACCGAGGCCGCCTTCGGCCGTGGCTTCGGCGGGATCGAAGTAGTAGCCGATCATTTGCGGGTCGAGGGGGCCGAGGATGGTTTGGGCATCCCAGACGGAGTTGCCGACGAAGGGGCCCGCGCGGTTGGGGAACATGGCGGCAATATCACATCGCTGGGCGAGCGAGAGGAGTTGCTGGAGTTCGATGCGGACCTGAAAGAGCCGCTGCTCAATGGGAACGCCGTCGTTGTACGGCCAGTAGCCGAGGCGGAAGAGCGGGACCTGGGAGTGACCGGTCAGGTAAAGCACGGGATAGACGGTCTGGTCCATGGGCGTATTGATGTTGGTGGAGACCATGGGCACTTCGAGGCCGGAACCGCGCATACTTTCGAAGGCGCGGACGAGGTCGACGTTGGTGACGCGCGGGTCAACGTGGCCGCCGATCCAGACGCTGAGGTCGACGCCTTCAAAGCCCAGTTGCGCCACGATATCGCCCAGTTGGGGGTAGGGGACGCGGATCATGTTTTGCGAGTACATGCAAAGCATGGGGATGTTGCGTTTGGGCGCGGAGCGACCGAAGCGGGCTACGGTGCGGTCCGGTTGTGAATCGGGCGGATTCTGCTGCATGGTCCCGAAACCAGTTTAGGCCTTTGACGGCGTGTTTTGCCCAACGAGATTGATGGCGCGCAGGGCGTTGTAGATATCCCGGGTGGCGTGGCTGCGGTTCATGGTGTAGAAGTGCAGGCCGGGCGCGCCGCCGATGAGCAGGTCAATGCACTGCAGGGTCGCGTGCGCAACGCCGAGCCGCATGACGGCGGCGGGATCGTTACGTCGCTTGTCGAGTTCGGAGGCGAGCTTGAACGGGAGTGTTGCGCCGCAGGTGGTGGTGAGGCGTTCCACCTGCGCGACGTTGGTAATGGGCCAGATGCCGGGGATGATGGGGACGGTGATGCCTGCGAGACGGGCGCGTTCGACGAATTGCCAGTAGTGGTGATTGTCGAAGAAGAGCTGGGTGACCAGGAAATCGGCGCCGTCGTCGACCTTGCGCTTCAGGTTGGCGAGATCGACGGCGGGGTTGCCGCATTCAACATGCTTTTCGGGGTAGGCGGCTGCTCCGACGGAGATGGTGTTGTTGTGGAGTTGTCGGATGAAGGCCACCAGTTCATTGGCGTTCCGGAAGCCGCCTTCGACAGCCTGGAAGGCCGATTCGCCTTTGGGTGGATCTCCGCGGAGGGCGAGAATGTTCTGAACGCCGGAATCGACCAGGCGCTGGATGACGTGGGCCAGTTCTTCCCGGGTGGAGCCGACGCAGGTGAGGTGGGCCATGGACTCGATGCCGGCGTCGCGTTTAATTCGGGAGACGACGTCTATGGTCCGTTCCCGGGTGGAGCCGCCGGCGCCGTAGGTGACGGATACGTAAGACGGCTGCAATTCGCTCAGTTCCGAGATGGTGCGCTCCAGTTGAGCGACCGCTTCGTCCGATTTCGGGGGGAAGAACTCGAAGGAGATTGACGGCAGTCCGGAGGCGAGGAAATCCCGGATCAACATGATTCCGATTGTAGCGTTTCCGGCAGGTTCAGCAGGGCAGGGCGAGTTCGGCTGTGGATTGCGTGTTAAATAGAAGCACGTGAGATGAGAAGGATCCTGAAGTCGGCGGCGCGGGGAATGCTGGGGGTTGGTTTGTGCTGGGGAACGGCCGCGGCGCTTTCTTCCCTGCATACCAACCGGTCTGTGGGTTCGCTGCTACTGCTTCTTGAAGTACTTGCGATCGCTTCGGTGGGGGACTGGATTCTCGCGATTGTGACCGCGATCGGGGCCAGCATGGCGTTCAGCTGGTACTTTGTCGACGCGGTAGGGAGTTTTCGAATCACGTCGCTGGAAGGGGCAATCACCTTCTCAACGATGTTGGTGACGGCTCTGACGGGGAGTCATCTGTCTATCCGGGCACAGCGCCGGGCGGCGGAAGCGATCCGGCGGCGTGAAGAGATGGAGCGGTTGCACCGGCTGGGGAATGTGTTGCTGGGGTTGAACAGTGTGGAAGAGGCCGCCCGGATTGCGGTAGCGCAGATGGTGACGCTGTTTGGCATGAAGGGTGCTGTGCTGGTTGCGGAAGGATCCGGGCAGCTCTGTCAGGCTGGAATGACTTTCGGTGAGCCGACGCTGATAGAGGTGCCAGTGAGTTCGGGCAGGATGCTGTTGGAGCTTTATGGCCCGCCGCCCTCGACGGAGGTGCAGAGCGCGCTGGCGAATCTGATCGGTCTGGTGTTGGACCGCGCGCGGGGCGCGGAGGAGCGGGGCAGAATCGAATCGGCCCAGCGGGGAGAGGAACTGCGGAACACTGTGCTCAACGCGCTGGCGCATAACTTCAAGACGCCGCTGACGTCGATTAAGGCCGCAGCATCGATGTTGCGGGGATCCCAGGGGCTGGGAGCGGGGCCGGACCGGGAGTTGGCGGTAGTGATCGACGAGGAGGCGGACCGGTTGGAGTTGCTGATTCGGGAGTCTCTGAATCTGGCTCGTATTGAGGCGCACCAGGAGAATCCGCGGATTGAAGAGTGTTCGGTGACGGGAATCGCGGAGGCGGTTCGGAGCCGGGTGGCGCGTTATCTGGGAGGCCGGCGGTTCCTGGTTGACATTCCTGACGATCTGCCGTCACTGGCGGGTGACCGTTTCCTGTTCGAACAGATGCTGATGCAGGTGGTGGATAATGCGTGGAAGTATTCCAGGCCGGATTCGTGGATTCAGCTGAGCGCGGAGGTAGCGGACGGCGGAGTCATCCTGACCGTGGCGAACGAGGGAAGCCCGATTCCGGAGGATGAGAGTGCTAAAATTTTTGCTAAGTTTTATCGGGGTGTTGGCAACCGTTCCCAGGTAGAAGGAACGGGGCTTGGCCTGGCAATTGCGAAGGCGATAGCCGAGGCTCACGGAGGAAGGGTATGGCTGGATCCGAGGCCGGAAGGTCCGGCGTTTCGGTTCGCATTGCCATTGGGGAAGACAGGGGATCGCAGTGATACAGAACAGAACGATTTTGCTCATCGATGATGAACCACAGATTCGCAGGGTTTTGCGCGCCAGTCTATGCGCGCAGGCCGCGGAGGTTCTGGACGCCCCGAGCGGAGAAGAAGCACTGGAGCTACTTCGCGAGAAGACGGTAGACCTGATCCTGCTGGATTTGAATATGCCGGGGATGGGCGGGCTGGAGGCATGCCGGGCGATCCGCAATGGCTGGGATGTGCCGATTATTGTGCTGTCTGTGCGGGATTCGGACGCGGATAAGGTGCAGGCACTGGATGCCGGCGCCGATGATTATGTTTGTAAGCCCTTTAGTTTCGACGAGTTAATGGCGCGGATCCGGGCGGCGTTGCGACGCAGCGGGTTTGCGACCGATACAACACCGACGCGGATTTCGGTGCCCGGTCTGGAGATTGATTTCGCTTCCCGCCGGGTGGTGGCGAACGGTGTGCCGGTGCGGTTGACGCCGACCGAGTTCGATATTCTGCGGTACCTGATCGGGCAGGCCAATAAGCCGGTTCCACACCGCAAGTTGCTGCAGGCGATCTGGGGTCCGGAATACGGGGATCAAATCGAATACCTGCGGGTGTTTATCAATCAGCTGCGGAAGAAAATCGAGCCGTCGGGTAGTAAGCCGGTGTTCATTACGACGGAGCCCCGGATCGGGTACCGTTTTGTGCTGCCGGAAGCGGTTCCGGCGTAGGCGTTACATATTGACGTTGAGGACTTCCTGAAAGACGGAGTCCGGCAGGTTGATGCCGCTGACGCGGAGGCGGTCCAGCAGTTTGGGACGAACGCCCGTGCCACGGAAGCGGCCCATTACCTTGCCCTGATCGTTGACGCCGGTGCGCTCAAAGATGAAGACTTCCTGGAGTTCCACCTGGTCATCATGGGCGGCGACAACCTCGGCGATGCTCATGATGCGGCGGGAACCATCCTGCAGACGCGCGACCTGAACCACCAGTTTGATGGCTGAGGCGAGCTGTTGGAGGATGACGCGGGCGGGGATTTCGATATCCGCCATCATCACCATGGTTTCCAGACGGGAGAAGGCGTCTTTCGGGGTATTGGCGTGGACGGTACTCATGGAGCCTTCGACGCCGGTGTTCATCGCCTGAAGCATGTCCAGCGCTTCGGCGCCGCGGACTTCGCCGACGATAATGCGGTCGGGCCGCATGCGAAGGGCGGTGCGGAGCAGGATGCGCTGGTTGATGCCGCCTTCCTTGTTCAGGTTGGGAGGCCGGGTTTCGAATTTCACCACGTGACGCTGCTGCAACTGGAGTTCCGCGGTGTCTTCAATGGTGACGATGCGCTCTTCTTCCGGGATGAAGCGGGACAGAGCGTTGAGCATGGTGGTTTTGCCGGAGCCGGTACCGCCGGAGACCAGTACGGTGGTTTTGGCCTGTACACATGCGGCGAGGAACTTCAGCATGGCGGGCATGGTGGTTTTGTACTGGATCATTTCCTCCTGAGTGATGACGTGGCGTCCGAAACGGCGGATGGAGAGCGAGGGGCCGTCGAGCGCGAGGGGAGGGATGATGGCGTTGACACGGGAGCCGTCCTGCAGGCGGGCGTCGACGATGGGCTGGGCTTCGTCGATGCGGCGGCCGACCTGAGAGACAATCTTTTCAATAATATGCAGCAGGTGGGCGTTGTCGCGGAAGCGAACCGGGACCTCGGAAAGCTTGCCGCCACGTTCGATATAGACCTTGTCGAAACGGTTGACCAGGATGTCGGAAATGCTCGGTTCCTTGAGCAGGGGTTCAAGGGGACCGAGACCGAGGGTTTCATCGAGGACCTCCTCAATAATGCGGTTCTGTTCCGCGGTGGTCATGGGGACGCGCTCTTCTTCGAGCAGACGTTCCACCACGCGACCAATTTCCGCGCGCAGGCGATCTTTGGGCAGAGAGGAGACCCGCTCCAGGTTCAGCACGCCGAGCAACTTCTTGTGAATCTGGGACTTCAGTTCAAAATTGCGGTCTGTCGGACGCCCTACCGTCGAGGCTGGGGGGCGGTTCGGGGGTAACGGTCTGTAGTTGCTTCCCACGGTATGATGCGACAATTATAGCCGATCCGGCGCGCTGGCCATTTGAGCCGGAATGGGTTGACAATGACGGAGATGGACGATTTCGCGGAGCTTACGGGTTCCGGCGCGGCAACGACGCCAATACCCGACAAACTCTTCTTCCGGATCGGCGAGGTGAGTGAGCTGATCGGGGTGGAGGCTTATGTTCTGCGGTATTGGGAGTCGGAATTCAAGGCACTGGCGCCCAAGAAATCGAGCAGCGGGCAGCGGATGTTCCGGAAGAAGGACGTGGAACTGCTGTTGCGGATTAAGCATCTGCTGTATGACCGCAAGTACACCATTGAAGGCGCGCGGAAAGCTCTGCAGGAGAAAAGTAAAGATAAAGTAAAGACTGCTCCTGTTTTGGAGCAGCCCGTACTTTTTAGCGTGAACGACCCTTTGCCGGAGATCCGGCGTGAAGTGGCGGATATTCTGAAACTGCTGTCGTAATCAGGCTGGTTCGCCGGCGATCGCGCTGTAGATGCGGTCGAGATCTTCGGCAGAGTAGTATTCGATTTCGATGAGACCTTTGTTGGGCCCCTTTTCAATGATGCGGACGCGGGTGCCGAGTTTGGCTTCCATTTCGCTGATGGCCGCTTTGACGTTGGGGTCCACGGGAGGCGGCTCGGGCTTCGTTTTGGCGGGAGCGGAGGCGGGGGAACCGCGCCCTGAGCTTCCCGGTTTGGTGTATTCCTCGATCTGCCGGACAGACCACCCTTCCTCCATACAGCGTTGGGCCGCGGCGCGCTGAGAGATTTCGTCCGACAATTTCAGGAGTGCACGGGCATGGCCCTGCGTGATCTTCTTTGCGGCAATCAGATCCTGGACATCCGCAGGGAGCTGAAGTAGCCGAATGGTGTTGGTGACGGTGGCGCGGTCTTTGCCGGTCTTCTCACCGATCTGCTCATGGCTGAGGCCCAGTTCAACGCCCATGCGCTGAAAGGCCTGGCCCAGTTCAATGGGGTTCAGGTCTTCGCGCTGGATATTTTCGATGATGGCAAGTTCGAGCACCTTCTCATCCGTGGCCTCGCGCGGAATGACAGGGATTTCCTTCAGACCGGCGGCCGTAGCGGCGCGCCAACGGCGTTCACCCGCGATGATCTGAAACTCGTTGATGCCCATACGGCGAACGATGATGGGCTGGATGATGCCATCGCGTTCGATGGACTGGGTGAGTTCGGCCAGCGCCACGGGGTCGAACTCGCGGCGGGGCTGATTCGGGTTGGCTTTCACCTGGGCGATGGGCACCAGGGAGACATTGCCGTCCTGTGGAGTTTGAGGGACCGGGGATGCCGCGGTTGCCGCGCTGGTATTGGGGGCGGGCGCATTCCGGGTGGGGAGAAGGGAATGGAGACCCTTACCGAGCGCCTTGCGCGGATCGTTTTTGCTCATTTGCGAGAATCTCTTTTGCCAACTGGATATAGGACTCGGACCCGCGGGAACCGGGGTCGTACAAAATAATCGGTTTGCCGTGGCTGGGAGCTTCGGCCAGGCGGATATTGCGAGGGATGACGGTTTTCAGGACGTCTGACCCAAAGAATTCGCGGAGATCGTTAGACACCTGTTTGCCGAGGTTGGTTCGGTCATCGTACATCGTCAGCACGATGCCTTCGATCTTGACGGGATGACCAAAGGATTCGCCAACGCGGTCGATGGTATCCATGAGTTCGGAAATGCCTTCAAGGGCGAAAAACTCGCACTGGATGGGGACGAGTGCGGAATCGGCTGCCATGAGGGCGTTGAGGGTAAGGAGGTCGAGGGAGGGAGGGCAGTCGATGAGGATGTAGTCGTAGTCGTTTCTGACCTCGGCGAGTTGGTCGCGGAGGATGGATTCGCGGCCTTCGACACCCACGAGCTCGAAATTGACGCCGATGAGGTTTTTGTCGGCGGGGAGGACGTCGAGGCCTTCCATTTCAGTCTTCTGGATAGCTTCGCGGACGGAAACGCGATCCACGAGGACATTGTAGGTAGTCGGCATGCCAGGTGTTTTCTGGACACCGAGCCCGCTGGTGCTATTCCCCTGGGGGTCATTGTCAACGAGGAGAATTCTGACTTCGCTGGCCGCAAGCGAGGCCGCGAGATTGATGGCAGTCGTCGTTTTCCCGACGCCGCCTTTTTGGTTCGTAATTGCGATTACCTTGCTCAAAGGGTCAGTATAACTGTTTCACGTGAAACATTGGGGAGGAGGAAGTGCTGAGGGTCGTTTCACGCGTTGCTATGTTTCACGTGAAACATTAAACCCCTGGGGACGAGTTGCTCGCGGCACCCAGCGTCAGGTGAATATCCAGAATAGCCACAGCGGCAGCCGTAACGCCGGGGATCCGCGAGGCCTGACCCAGTGTTGCCGGCCGAACGCGCGAGAGCTTCTCCGCCACCTCACGGGAAATCCCGGGGATTCGGGTAAATTCGAGAGCATCCGGGATCGGACGGGTATCAGAACCCCTAACCTTCTCCATCTGCCGAACCTGTTGATCGATATAACCGGCGTATTTGATCACCGTCTCAACGGTCATGAGCACACCACGTTCAGCCGGAGAACCGAGAACCTCCTCCAACCACGGCCGAATTTCCGCAATCTTCGACTCCGGACGGCGTAACCAGACACCTTTGGCGTTCGAAAGCAACGCGTTTTGAAGCCTTGCAACCTGATCCTGCTTTCGCGCGAAGAATTCCCGCCGCGCCGCGCACGGGAGGCCGATCTCTTCCCCCAGGGCCGTCAAACGCTCATCGGCGTTATCAATCCGAAGGTGGAGCCGGAATTCCGCCCTGGAGGTGAACATTCTGTAGGGTTCGTCGGTACCTTTGGTAATCAGATCGTCGATCATAATGCCGATATAACCCTGAGTACGGCCAATAACGAACGGCGCACGACCCTGAATCGTAAGGGCGGCGTTGATTCCCGCAATCAGACCCTGTGCAGCGGCTTCTTCGTAACCGGAGGTTCCATTGATCTGCCCGGCGAGGAAAAGACCGGGGAGTTTTCGTACTTCGAGTCGGTGATCAAGCTCCCGGGCATCAATGGCATCGTATTCAATGGCATACCCTGGCCGGATCATCTCGGCATTCTCCAGGCCAGGAATGGAAGCGATCATTCCCGCCTGAACGTCAATGGGCATGCTGGTTGACATCCCATTCACGTAGATTTCGTTGGTATCGAGGCCCTCGGGCTCCAAAAAGATCTGGTGCGACTCCTTATCCGGAAACTTGACGAATTTATCCTCAATCGAAGGACAGTACCGCGGACCAACACCCTCAATCTGCCCACTATAAAGAGGTGAGCGCGCGATACTTTCCTGAATCACCCGCTTCGTTTCACCAGTCGTGCGAGCCAGAAAGCAATCAATCTGAGGCCGATCAATCGATTCAGTCAAAAAAGAAAATGGCACGGGGACCAAATCCCCTGGTTGCCGTTCAAACTTCGTGAAGTCAATGGAACGTGCATCGAGCCGAGGAGGCGTACCGGTTTTCAGCCTGGAAGAACCCAACTCCAAGGCGCGGATCTGGTGCCCGAGCAGTTCGGACGGCGGCTCGCCATTCCTCCCACAGGAAAAGCGCTGCTCGCCGATGTGAGCAAGACCATTGAGAAATGTCCCGGTGGTGATGATGACGGCCTCGCAGCGCAAATTACGCCCATCCATCAGCCGAACGCCACGCACGCGACCATCCTCAATCATGAGCGAGGCCACCTCCGCCTGCTTGATACTCAGATTGGGCTCCCGCTCCAACACCTCTTTCATCCGGATGCGGTATTGCTTCTTATCGCACTGCGCGCGCGGAGACCAGACGGCGGGGCCCCGACTGGTATTCAGAAGCCGGAACTGGATACCAACGGCATCGGCAACCTCACCCATCACGCCACCCAGCGCGTCGATTTCGCGGACCAGATGACCTTTCGCAATTCCACCAATGGCGGGATTGCAGGACATCTGCGCGATGAGGTCAGCATTCATGGTTACCATAACCGTTCGCATGCCCATGCGCGCGCAGGCTCGCGCGGCTTCACAACCGGCGTGACCGCCACCCACCACCACGACTTCACAGGACTGTTCGACGCTCACCCGGACCATTGATACCATTGTAGACGCGCAAATGAAAGTACTGGTCATCGGGAGCGGGGGCAGGGAACATGCACTCGCGTGGCGTCTCCGTCAATCGCCATCGGTCAAAGAGGTTTACGCCACGCCCGGCAATCCGGGGATCGCTCAGGTGGCACACTGCGATTCGACGCGGGATTATGTCCAATTCGCACAGCGGCTGGGAGTGGACCTGACGGTAGTCGGTCCTGAAGCGCCGCTGGTGGCTGGAGTGGTAGATCAGTTCCGCGCCCTCGGGATGCCGATTGTCGGACCCACGGCTGCGAATGCGGCCCTGGAAGGGAGCAAAGTCCACTCCAAGCGGTTCATGCATCGGATTGGTGTACCGACCGCCCGATTTGAAACCGCAACAACACCCGCCGAAGCGCGCACGGCGCTGCTCGCCTTCCGGTATCCCGTCGTACTAAAAACAGACGGACTTGCCGCCGGAAAAGGCGTGGTGATCGCCCAAAACCCGGCAGAAGCAGAGGAAGCGATTCAGCAACTTCCCTGCCCGCTGGTCATCGAGGAATTCCTAAGCGGCGAAGAGGTCAGCTTCATCGTGCTTTGCGACGGAAAGAAGGCCCTGGCGCTCGAACCGTCACAGGATCACAAGCGCATTTTCGACAACGACCAGGGGCCCAACACCGGCGGCATGGGCGCCTATTCCGATTCCCTGATTCTGACCCCGGAACAACGCGGCCATATCCTTGAAACCATCATCAACCCGGTGGTAAGCGCCACCCACTTCACGGGCTTCCTCTATGCCGGCCTGATGATGACCCCGGAAGGGCCCAGCGTCCTCGAATTCAATGTCCGAATGGGAGACCCGGAAACGCAGCCCCTCATGATGCGCCTGCGGAGCGACTGGGGCGAGACGCTCCTGGCGGCCGCGACGGGCGCGCTGCCGGACACACTCGAATGGGATCCGAATCCGGCCACCTGTATTGTGCTGGCTGCGGAAGCCTATCCCAACACGCCGAAGACAGGCCAGGTGATCGAGGGGCTCGATACGCCTGGCGATGCTGTGGTATTCCATGCGGGAACGAAAGCGGTGGACGGGAAGATTGTCACGTCCGGCGGGCGCGTGCTGGGCGTCACCGCGAAGGGAGCAACGCTTCGGGAGAGTATCGACAAAGCCTATCGCGCGGTGGCAAACATCCGGTTTGAAGGCATGCAGTACCGGAAAGACATCGGACAGAAGGGCCTCAAACGGTATAATACCTGAGAGACCCGGGCACGTAGCTCAGTTGGATAGAGCGATCGCCTCCTAAGCGGTAGGTCAGCAGTTCGAATCTGCTCGTGCCCACCAACCCGTTTCTCAGGCTACGGCCTTCTTTAAATCCGCCAGAACGGAATCCGGCACGCAGAGATTTCCGCGCAGCCCGGTTCCGAGCGAGATGAGGGGTTTATTCCCTCCATGGAAGTCGGAACCACCGGTTTCCGCCAGACTGAACCGCCGCGCCAGCGACTGGTAGTAAGCCACATTTTCCGGCGTATGGTCACTGTGAAAGACCTCAATCGCTTTCATGCCTGACCTCGACATGGAGCCCACGTACTCCGCGAGAGTATCCCAGTTGTTTTTGGCCACGCGGATGGGGTGCGCCATGGAGGCAATTCCACCTGCCGCCACCACGCGCTTCACCGCTTCATCGACGGGAACTTCCTGCCGCTGCACGTAGCCTTTGGCGTGCTCATCCAGAAACTGATCGAAAGCATCCTGGATATCTTTCGCATAGCCCTTTTCCACAAGGACGCGCGCAAAATGCGGGCGCGCGGTGAGGCTCCGGCCCTGACGTTCCACCTCTTCGAGCGTGATGGCGACGCCGAGTCCCTGGAGCCTGTCAATCAGACGTCGATTGCGATCCCGGCGGCTCTCCTGAAGAAACAACAACCATTCGCGGAACTCCGCCGAGGGTGGACGCACCGGGAAGTACGCGAGCATGTGTACGGACGCGCCACCCAGCTTGGTGGAGAGCTCAATACCGCACACAAGCTCCAGACCCAAGTCGGCGGCGAGAGGAACAGCAAGGTCGTAACCGGCGAAGGTATCGTGATCAGTAATGGCCAAAGCCGTCAGCCCGATGCGTTTTGCCTCGGCCAGCAGTTCCGCAGGCGAGAAGGTTCCGTCCGATTGATCGGTATGGCTGTGAAGATCAATCATTCCGTCGTAATCAATCCTCTGTCCGCCAAGACGCTCCAAACCTTATTCACGCTTTCCTCCAGAGATTCCAGATCCGTCCGCACCAAAACATCTGGATTCACAGGAGGCTCATAAGGGTCCGAAATTCCAGTGAAATTTCCCACTTCACCAGCGAGAGCCTTCTTGTAGAGACCCTTCACGTCGCGCGCGGCGAGAACTTCGATGGGGCAATCGACATGAACTTCGACGAAATTCGAGATCTTCGACCGGACTTCCTCCCGAGTCGCCCTGTAAGGCGAGATGGCGGCAACGACGACGATGATGCCATTACGCGAAAGCAGTTCGCTCACGAAGCCGATGCGGCGGATGTTGGTGTCACGGTCCTCACGATTGAAGCCGAGCCCCTGAGAGAGATTGGTACGCACAATGTCGCCGTCCAGCAATTCGACTTTGGCGCGGGCGGCGTGAAAACGCTCCATGAGGGCGCCGGAGATGGTACTTTTACCCGCGCCGGACATGCCGGTGAGCCACAACGTAAAACCCTGATGAATCAAACTCATATCTTCGATCCTTCCGCCCTCAGCAGCACTTCGCGCAGGAGTACATCCACGGTTCGCTCTACACGGCCATCCGGTGAAAAATGCAGGCCGCATTCCTTATCCGCACCGTTTTCCCACCACCACCGGCCGGCGCGCTCATCCTCGCCCGCCCGTACGGCACGCGTGCAGGGATCACACCCGATACTCGTGTAGCCGGCGGCGTAGAGCGCGCTTTCCGGCAGGGCGCGGTCCCGGGTGTAGCGCATCACATCATCCGGGGACCAGTCCGCCAGAGGGCTGATTTTGACCGTGGAACCGGAGCGGTCCACCACATCGATGTCGGAACGGGTTTCGCTCTGCGTACGCCGGATTCCCGTGAGATAGGCGGCGACGGTGGCGAGACGGCGGGCCAGCGGACGCACCTTTCGCACATTGCAGCACAGCGACCGCCGGGCAACGCCATCATAGAAAAGATCCGGCCCATAAGAAGCCACCATCGCTTCCACTTCCATCGAATCCGGAACAATGCGTTCCACCGAAATGCCGTAACGGCTCTCAACCGCCGCGATCATGTCCAGAGTGGCCGCAGGCAGACGACCGGTGTCAATTGTCATGACCGGGATGTGAGGCGCAACCGCCATCACGAGATCGATGATCACCACACCTTCACGTTGAAAGCTGGTCAGAATGGCAAGAGAGGAGCCGAACTCCTCAACGGCCAAAGCAATCACGCTCCGGGCGCGGTCGATCACAGTCATAAACCTAAACCGCGAGATTGGGATAACAGGAGGGGAATCTTGGAGCGGGAGACGGGATTCGAACCCGCGACATCAACCTTGGCAAGGTTGCACTCTACCAGCTGAGTTACTCCCGCGTGAGCGGAACTTTTATAATCGCCTGTTTGGACCCGACCTGTCAAACACCATCGTAACAGTTCCGCGAATTTCATTCATTCCATAACCTATCGGGTTCGATATGATGGCACACACGATGCTCCACGAATACGCCTTTGAAATGGCCACTTCCGCCATCCGGTTCGGCTCCGGAGCCACCCGGGAAGTGGGCGCTGACCTGGTCGATCTGGGCTTAAAAAAAATTCTCGTCTTCACCGACCCCAACCTCCGGCATCTGCCTCCCGTCATCACCACGCTTACGTCGCTCGACGCCAACGGCATCGAGTACAGCATATTCAACCGCGTAAAAGTGGAGCCCAGCGACGAATCCATGCAGGAAGCCATTCGCTTCGCCAGTTCGCGGGAATACCAGGGCATAGTGGCAGTGGGCGGCGGCTCGACCATTGATACCGCTAAGGCGGCCAACCTCTACGCCTGCTATCCGGCGGACTTTCTGGACTATGTGAATCAGCCGATCGGCAAAGGGAAACCGGTGCCGGGACCGGTAAAGCCGCTCATCGCGATTCCCACCACGGCCGGGACTGGTAGTGAGACTACAGGCGTCGCGATCTTCGACTATAAGCCGCTGCGGGCCAAGACGGGTATCGCACACCGGCGGCTGAAACCGACCCTCGGCATTGTAGATCCCGAAAACACCCGTACGCTGCCTCCACAAGTCGCAGCGGCCTCAGGACTGGACGTTCTGTGCCATGCCATCGAATCATTCACGGCGATTCCCTATCTGGACCGGCCCAGACCGGACCGGCCGATTCTGCGCCCTTCCTATCAGGGGTCAAATCCCATCAGCGATATCTGGAGCAGCGAGGCGTTACGACTGACCGCGAAATACATCCGACGGGCATTTGCGGATTCCGGCGACGATGAGGCCCGCGCATCCATGATTCTGGCATCGTCCTATGCGGGTGTTGGGTTTGGAAATGCGGGAGTACACCTGCCCCATGGCATGTCATACCCGGTCGCCGGGTTGGTGCGAAGCTTTCGTGCGCCAGGATATGAAACGGTGGACCACGCCATGGTGCCGCACGGGATTTCTGTGATCCTCAACGCGCCGGCGGTTTTCCGCTTCACCGCGCAGGCCTGCCCGGATCGACATTTGCGCGCCGCGGAACTTCTCGGCGCAAACATAACAAACGCCAAGGCCCCTGATGCGGGTCGGATACTTTCCGACACGCTGACCCTACTGATGCAGGACCTCCGCATGCCCAACGGACTAAAGGCCCTCGGATATGGGACAGAGGACATTCCCGCGCTTGTCGAAGGTACTTTGCCGCAACACCGGGTGACGAAACTCTCCCCGCGGCCCGCCAACGCCGATGATCTGGCCGAACTTTTCACGCAGGCTCTGACGGCCTTTTAGACTTGGAGACAGCGCCTGTTCCTCCCCGCACAAATGCCCTAAATCAAATGACAGCCGCCTTGTTGTAACCTGATTTAAAAGTGATCCGGTGTGCTAGACTCATCCTGTTCGCAGCATCGCGGGACACTTCCAAACGCCCCCCATCCTGACGTAACCAATGCATAAATAGTCCGAGGCAATGGCCTCAAACGCTGGCAGCCCCCGGGTTGTCAAAGGAGTCGTGTTGTCTTTGTGAGTGGTGAGAAT
>CAIUOG010000056.1 GCA_903900705.1 uncultured Acidobacteriia bacterium | reverse complement strand
TTTGTGGTGGTGACGCGGGTTCCCGACACGTCGGACTGGCTGGACGCGCTGGAAGCGGGCGCGACGGACTACTGCTCGGCGCCGTTCGAAGCAAGGCAGATGAAGTGGCTGCTGGAGACCGCGCTTCACCCGACGCTGAAACAGATGGCGGCCGCGTAGCCGCCGCTCCGCGCGGGTGGCTATAATCGCCATAAATGCGACGGCTAATCTCTGCGTGTTTCGCGCCACTTTTGTGGCTGAGTTTCCTGCCAGCGTTCTGCGAGGCGGCGAGCCCTGTTCCAACGCCGGAGTCGTACTTCGGCCATAAGATCGGGGCTGATCGCGAACTGCTCGACTGGGATAAGGTGGTTGGCTATTTCCAGTTACTGGCGAAATCGAGCGACAGAATCCGTGTGGCGGAGTATGGCCGCACGGCGGAGAACCGTCCGCTGATCGTGGCGACCATCGCGTCGCCGGAGACGCTGCGGAATCTGGATAAGTACAAAGACATCCAGCGGCGTCTGGCTGATCCGCGCCTGACCACTCCCGCGCAGGCTGAGCCTCTCTTCAAAGAGGGCAAGAACATTGTGCTGATGACGTGCTCGATCCATGCGACCGAGGTGGCGGCGACGCACAGCGCGGTCGAGTTCGCCTACCGGCTGGCGACGGAAAGCAGTCCGCGTTTCAATTCCATTCTGAACAACACAATTCTTCTGCTGGCCCCTTCCATCAATCCGGACGGGGTGGATATTGTGACGCAGTGGTACCGGCGGACGCTGAATACCAAATGGGAGGGCACCAGCCCGCCCGTGTTGTATCAGAAGTACGTGGGTCACGATAACAATCGCGACTGGTACATCTTTTCGCAGCCGGAGACGCGGGCCACCATTTCGCAGTTGCACAACGTCTGGCATCCGGAGATTGTGTATGACGTGCATCAGCAGGGCGCGGGCGCGTCGCGCATCTTTATTCCGCCATGGCTGGATCCGATTGAGCCGAATATCGACCCGATTCTGTCGCAGGAAATGAACATGATGGGGACGTCGATTGCGAGCGATCTGACGGCGGCGGGCAAGACCGGTATTGCAATTCACGCGGTGTATGACTTCTGGACGCCGTCGCGCCACTATCAGGCGTTTCACGGGGGGCTGCGGATTCTGACGGAATCGGCCAGCGCGCGGCTGGCGACGCCGGTGACGATTGCGCCGGAGGATGTGGATACGACGGGGCTGGGCTATGATCCGCGGGCGCGCAGCTGGAATTATCTGGAGCCCTGGAAGGGCGGGACGTGGCGAATCCGGGACATTATCGATTATCAGGAACTGGCCTTTGAATCGCTGTTGTATAACGCGGCGATCCACCGGGAAGAGATGCTGCGGGCGTTCTACAAAGTGGGTCAGCATCAGGTGGCGCGGAATGCTCCGTGGGGCGCGGTGATTCCGAAAGAGCAGCGGGACCCGGGCGCGACGCGGAAGCTGCTGGAGACGCTGGCGTTCGGGCAGGTGGAGATCAGCCAGGCGGCGAACGGCGACTATGTAATTCCGTTCCAGCAGCCTTATTCGGGCTATGCGAAAGCGTTGCTGGAGAAGCAGACTTACCCGATGGATCTGCTGTATCCGGGCGGGCCGCCGAAGCGCCCCTACGATGTGACGGCGCACACGCTGCCGCTGCTGTTCGGGGTGGAGGCGAAGTTTGTGGAGCAGCCGGTTTCGGGCGCGTTGCGAAAAGCGAACTTCAGCGCGCAGCCGCCGGCGCAGGTTTACAAGGCTTCCGATTCCGATGGCTGGAAGGCGGCGAACGCGCACTGGGCGCGGGGGATGTCGGTCTGGCGGAACGGGGCGGGGGATTTCGCGCTGTCGAATCAGGGCGCGGGCTGGCATGAACTGCACAATCCGAGGGTGGGGCTGTACCAGAGCTTCAACGCCAATATGGACGAGGGCTGGACACGGTGGCTGCTGGAGCAGTTCGGGTTCGCGTATCAGACCCTGCACAACGCGGACGTGCAGGCGGGCAAACTGCATGAGAAGTTCGACACGATCGTGTTTGCCGACGAAGTGCCGCGCCTGATGGAAAACGGGCATGCGGCGGGGTCGATGCCGCCCGAATTCACAGGCGGACTGGGTGAAAAAGGCGCGGAAGCATTGCGCGAGTTTGCGGCGGCGGGGGGCACGCTGGTGTTTCTGAATCGCGCGTCGGGGTATGCGATTGATCATCTGGGCGTGAAGGCGAGGAATGTGCTGGCGGGCGTGGCGGCGAAGGATTTCTACTGCCCGGGATCTTTGCTGAACGTGCGGCTGGACACCGCGAATCCGATCACCCGGGGCGTGCCCGCGGAACTGGCGATCTGGGATGAAGGCAGCCCGGCCTGGGAGACTTCCGAGACCTCTGTGGCGAAGTTTGTGGACAAGGGCGTACTGGCATCCGGCTGGCTGCTGGGAGAGAGCTACATCGGGGGAAAGACGGCGCTGGTGGAGGCGAAAGCGGGGAAGGGCAGGATCATTCTGTTCGGCATGCGGCCGCAGTACCGGGCGCAGAGTTACCTGACGTTCAAGCTGTTCTTCAATGCGCTGGTGAGCGGGCTTTAGGCGGCGGGGACGAAGCCGGAGACGGTTGTTCCGCAGGCGTTGTCGAGAGCTTCGCGCACACGGGTGGAGAGCTCGTCGATGGTGAACGGTTTGTGCAGGTAGTCCGGTTTCGAGCCTGTTGCGGCGGGGTTATCAAGCAGTTGGCCGAGGTATCCCGAC
Organism: uncultured Acidobacteriia bacterium; assembly: GCA_903900705.1. GTDB lineage: Bacteria > Acidobacteriota > Terriglobia > Bryobacterales > Bryobacteraceae > BOG-234. The sequence continues at coordinate 56,039 of CAIUOG010000056.1, read as the reverse complement.
ATGAAGAGAACGGCAATGCGCGGGCGGATTTCGCGAATTCTCCTGGCGAGTTCGGTGCCGCTGATTTCGGGCATGACGACGTCTGTGAGGATGAGGTCGACCGGCGTTTCCGAGTTGCGGGCCAGGGTGAGGGCGGTCATGGCGTTTGCGACCTGAATGACGTTGTAGCCGAGGCTGCGCAAGGCGTCGACGGCGAACTGCCGGACTTCCTGCTGGTCTTCGACGACGAGAATTGTTTCGGAGCCCTCCGAACGGAGCAGGAGAGGGGCGGATTCCGCAGTGGTTACCGTGCCGGGAGCGACGGGGAAGGTGATCCGGAAGGTGCTGCCGACGCCGAGTTCACTTGCCACATCAATCCAGCCACCGGACTGCTGGACAATTCCGTAAACGGTGGAGAGACCGAGCCCGGTGCCTTTGCCCTGCTCTTTGGTGGTGAAGAAGGGTTCGAACAGATGCTGGCGGACGTCGTCCGGAATGCCGGCGCCGGTGTCCGACACGGTGAGCCGAACCCAGTTTGCGCCGTCACCGGCGGTGATTATTTCGGTGGTGAGTTGCAACTGGCCGCCGGAGGGCATGGCGTCACGGGCGTTCACGGCGAGGTTGAGCAGGACCTGGTGCAACTGGACGGGATCGGCGAAGACGGGGCAGGGTTCGGGGGAGAGGGCCAGGATGATGTCGATATCCTCTCCGATCAGGCGGCTGAGCAGGGCGTCATTATCCGCGACGATGCTATTGAGATCGAGCAGCAGCGGGGTGATGGCCTGTTTGCGGCCGAAGGCGAGCAGTTGCCTGGTGAGGGAGGCGGCACGATCGCCGGCTTTGGCAATTTCGGTGAGTTGCGCGCGCGACGGATCGTCCGGGCGGAGGCGCGCGAGCAGGAACTGGCTGTAGCCGTTAATGACGGTGAGAAGGTTGTTGAAGTCGTGCGCGACGCCGCCCGCGAGGCGTCCGATGGATTCCATCTTCTGGGCCTGGGTCAACTCGCGGGCGAGCCTTTCGTGTTCGGCGGCGGCCTGCTTTTCGGCGGTGACATCGCGGGCCATGCCGATGACGCGGAGCGGCTGCCCTTCGCCACCGAAGGATATGCAGTTGGTCCGGATATGGCGTATTGCGCCATTGGGGTGGACGACGCGGAATTCGAGGTCTTTGTAAAAGCCTTCCCGGACGGTCCGGTTGGTGCCCTCGATGACGAAAGCGAGGTCGTCGGGATGGATGCGGGCGCGCCAGCCCGCGCGGGTGGGTTCCAGGTGGTCCGGATCCGCGCCATACATTTCGTAAAGGCGCGCATTGGCGGCGATCATTTTGCCGGAGGCGATATCGAGTTCCCAGATGCCGAGTTCGCCGGCTTTGGCGGCCAGTTCGAGACGGAGGTTGGTCTGTTGGAGGTCCCGTTCCGATTGTTTGCGCCGGGTGATATCGCGGACGAGGGCGAGCTGGCGTCCGTCAGGCAGAAGGCTGGAGCTGATTTCGACGGCGATGGGCGCGCCGCCGCGGTGGAGCATGAAGCACTCGGCGAGGAAGGTTTTTCCGGCGGGGTGGCCGGCGTTGTTTTCGGCGGCGGCATCCAGAACGTCTGAGAGGCGCAGGCGGAGTAATTCCTCGGGCTGGTAGCCCAGCATCTGAGAGAGCGCCGGGTTGACGGCGAGCAGAGTCTGGTCCGGGGCGCAGATGAGGATGCCGTCGGAAGCCTGTTCGACGAGGGAGCGGTAGAGTTCCTCGCTGACGCGAAGGCGTTCTTCGGCGGTGCGGCGCTCGTGGATGTCCGTGTAGGCGCCGATGACGCGGACCGGAGAACCGGTGGCGTCGCGTTCGACGACGCGGCCGCGGGCCAGGACCCAGAGCCATTCGCCGGATTGGCGGCGCAGGCGGAACTCGGCGGACAGGGCATCCGAACCTTCGCGGAGCTGATTCTGGAATCGCGCGAGGGCCGGGTGGTCATCCGGGTGCGTGATTTCGGCAAGGGTGCTGAGTGACCAGGGGAACTGGTCGGGCGGGTAGCCGAGCAGCGCGGCGCAGCGCGGGCTCCGCCATTCTTTGCCAGTGGGGATGTGCCAGTCCCAGATGCCATCGGCGGTGGCTTCGAGGATGAGGCGTTTGTGCGCTTCGCTTTTCCGGATCTCCGCTTCCGCGGCGATGCGGCCGGTCATGTCGATGGTGGAACTGATGATGTGGGGCCGGCCGTCGATATCGAGCAGTTCGGAGTAGACGAGGGCGGTGCCTTTCGAGCCATCCTTTCTGCGGAACTGGCGCTGAATGCCCTCGCTTCCGACCGTGCGGGCGAGTTCACCGAGTTGCTTTTGCACGTCATCACCGATCATGCCGAGTTCGGCGCGGGTCTTGCCGATGGCTTCGTCGCGGGTGAAGCCGGTCATGCGCTCCCAGGCGCGATTTACATCGACGAGGCGACTATCGTCGCGCAGGTCCGCGATGGACTTAGGCGTGGGGCTGGAGATGAAGGCTTTGGTGAAGCGCTCTTCGGAGGCGCGGCGGGCTTCGTCGATTTTTCGGGTTTCCGAGATGTCCTCAATAAAGGTCTGGAAGTACCGCAGCTGGCCATCGGGGCCGATGACTTTACGGCCGCGCAGTCTGACCCAGACCTCGGAACCATCCCTGCGTCGAAAGCGGGTGGTAAAGCCGGTGGAGCGAAACTGCGGCGCGTTTTGCAGATAGCGGTCGCGCTCAGCGGGATCGGCCCAAACCTGATGGCTGGTGAAGGAGATTTGGGTAAGGGTCTCTTCGGGTAAGTCGTAACCCAGAATGCCGGCGATGGCGGGATTGGCCGCAACAATTTTGCCGTCCGGCGTGGTGCAGGCGATGCCTTCGAAGGCGCCCTCGAACATTTCACGGTAGATGTCGCCGTCTGGCGGAGGAGATGTCACGGGGCGCGCGGTGACGAGCAGGAAGCCGGAGTCACCGATGGGGGAGGCGGTGTGACCGGGCTGACCGGGGTGACAGGTGTGGTGGAGCAGGTATTCCGGGCTGAAACCGGTGAGTCTGGAATATTCGGGGTGGACCCAGAGAATACGCCCGGAGGAATCGGTGATCAGCGCGGCGACCGGATGATCGGCGAGCAGGCGAGTTGCTGCTTCGGCTTCCGGGCAGAGCACGCGGTCTTCCGACGGATCCGGCATGGGGAGCCTTTCTTCGAGGCGCGCAGGTCAGTTTCATGATAGTCCAGATAGTGCGGAGGGTAACACTATCGGATTTTTACGGAATGAGGCCGAGACGGCGGAGCTTATTCTTTTCGAGGTCGAAGATCTCGCCGGGAGAGAGTTCCTCTTTGGCGGTGGGCGTGGTGGTGAGCTTCACGGCGAGGGCTTCGAGTTCAGCGCGGGGGATGCGCCAGCCCCCACCGGTGCGCACGGATTTGAGGTCGCCTTCGGCGATGAGTTTGCGGAGGAATGCGGCGGGCAGACCGCTGAATTCGACGGCTTCGGAAAGCGAAAGGAAGATACGGCGTTCGATGGGAACCGCCTGGGGAGGGGTGGCGCGGGTTGCCTGGAGGTTTTGCAGCAGGGCGAGGAAGGCTGCTTCGAGTCCGTTGACGTGGAAGGAGAGCGGAGCGGGGGACAGGGGCGGAGCGGGGATGAGTTCGTTTTCGGGCGGCGCCGGGGGACGACGGCGGAATTCCTCAATACTGATGGGATCGATGACGGTGACGGCGACGCCGTGGATGCGGCGGGTTCGCCGCCGGAGGAGTTTGCGGCGGACGAGACGAGTGATTTCGGCTTCGGGGAGGCCGAGTTGCGCAGCGGTTTCCGGGAGGTCCGGCCAGTTGGTGATGTCGTTGCGCATGTACGAAGTGTATACGGGCGTGAGTGACCGACCTGTATCATCAAATTAATGTCCGAAGCACTTTCCGCCGCCTCCGGGTCTGAGGCCATTACCACCAATGTGGTCGAGCTTGAGAAGCAGTACCTGCTGCAGAATTACGGTCGTCATCCGATTATTCTGCATCGCGGGGACGGGCCTTACATGTGGGATGTGGACGGAAAACGCTATCTCGATTTCATTGCCGGGATCGGCGTGAACGCTCTGGGGCAGAATCACCCGCGCATTGTGGCTGCGATCACGGAGCAGGCGGCGCGGCTGATCCACACGTCGAACCTTTTCTACAACGAATACCAGGGGCCGCTGGCGAAGAAGATTGCGGAAGTGAGCGGTTTGCAGCGCACGTTCTTCACGAACAGCGGCACGGAGTCGACCGAAGGGTCGCTCAAGATGATCAAGGCGCACGGCAACGCGATTCATCCGGAGAAGTACGAGATTGTTTCGCTGGAGAACTCGTTCCACGGGCGGAGCCTGGGGGCGCTGTCGATTACGGGGCAGCCGAAGTACCGCAAGGATTTTGAGCCGCTGATTCCGGGTGTGAAGTTTGTTCCGGCGGACGACATCGCGGCGCTGGAAGCGGCGGTGAACGAGCGCACGGCGGGCATCTGCATTGAGTGGATTCAGGGTGAGGGCGGGGTGCTGCCGCTGAGCCCGGCGTTCTGCCAGAGGGCGCGCGAACTGGCGGACCAGTATGACGCGCTGCTCTGCTTCGACGAGATTCAGTGCGGCGTGGGCCGGACCGGGACGTACTTCAGCTATCAGCTGGTGGACCCGCCGATTCTGCCGGACATCATGACGGCGGCGAAGCCGATTGCGTGCGGGGTGCCGCTGGGGATTCTCTCAGCCAATGAGCGGGCGGCGAAGTCGATCAAACCCGGGATGCACGGTTCCACGTTTGGCGGCAACGCGCTGGCGGCGCGGGTGGCGCTGGAATTCTTCGACGTGCTGGAAGGCTTGTTGCCGCAGATTACGCGGGTGGGCGATTACTTCCGGGCGCGGTTGCGGGAACTGGCGACGCGGTACAGCTTTATCACCAACGTGCGGGGTTACGGGCTGATGGTGGGCGCGGAGTTGTCGATTCCGGGCAAAGAGATTGTGAACAAGGCCATGGCGGGCGGTTTGCTGCTGAACTGCACGCATGACACGGTGCTGCGGTTCCTGCCTCCGTACATTATTACGGAGGAGCATGTGGACGAGGCGATCGCGGTGCTGGACGGCGTTTTTAAGACCGTCTAACGGCTAGAGGAATTCTTCGCGGTTGGCGTCTTCGAGGAGTTTGACGAGGTCGCCCACCTGCTGAGACCGTTTGCGGTCGGCGACGAGGAGGGCGTCCGGGGTATCGACGATGATGAGATCGTTGACGCCGAGGAGCGCCACGAGTTTTTTGCCGCAGTCCACGTAGTTGCCGGTGGAGTCTTTGAGCAGCAATTCGGAGCGGGTGGCGTTGCGGCTCCCGTCGCGCGGCAGAAGATCGTAGACGGCATCCCAACTGCCCACGTCATTCCAGCCGAAGTCATCACAGGCGACGCCGGTGACGTTTTTGGCCTTCTGGAGCACGGCGTAATCGATGGAGATGTTCTCGCAGAGCGGGAAGGTTTCGGCCATCCGTTTGGCGAAATCCGGGTGCCGGAAGGCGGGGAGGCTGGAGAGCAGGGTCGCGGTTTTGGGCAGGAAGCTGCGCAGCGCGGTGAGCACGGTTTCGGCTTTCCAGAAGAACATGCCGGCGTTCCAGTAGAAGTTGCCGGCCTTGACGAATTTCTTCGCCTCCGGCAGGTCTGGCTTCTCCCGGAATTTCAGCACCTTGACGGTGGTGAGCCTGCCGACTTCCGTACCCTTCGGAAATTCAATATAGCCATAGCCGGTTTCCGGCCAGCGGGGCTGCACGCCGAGGACGGCGATCTCGCCCTTTTCGGCTGCGCGGAAGGCGGGGCGCAGCAGGCTGAGGTAACGCTTTGGCTTGCCGATGACGTGGTCTGACGGGAAGACGCCGAAGACAGCCTTCGGGTCAATGGACCGCAGGATGTGAGCGGCGAGGCCGATGGCGGGCGCGGTATTGCGCTGCGCGGGTTCGGCGATGATCTGGTGGGGCGGGACTTCCGGCAACTGGCGGACGATCTCATCGCGGACGAAATCATTGGTCAGGATCCAGATGCGTTCGGGCGGGATGATACCGCGCAGACGGTCTACCGTGGCCTGGATCAGCGTCATTTCGCCGGAGACGTTCAGCACCTGTTTGGCGTGACGTTTGCGGCTGCGGGGCCAGAAGCGCGTGCCTCTGCCGCCAGCCAGAATGAGGCCGTAATGATTTTCTTTTGCCATGGCGTTTACTGAACCGGATAGCTGTGGATGAGGCGAAGGGTACGGCTCCAGCGCGTCTTGGTCGGGAAGTGGATCACGACGTCAATGAGGTGCGGGATGGTGACGGACGGGTTCGACAGATCGTCTGTGCTGGCTTCGTAGGACCAGTAGATGACGAGGGGCTTGCCGATAATATTCTCGCGGGGGACGAAGCCCCAGTAGCGGCTGTCGAGCGACTGATCGCGGTTATCGCCCATGGCGAAATAGAAGCCATCGGGCACGACGACTTCGCCGTTCTTCACGTCGCGTTCGAGCATGGTCTGGGCGGGCGGGAAGAGGGGGGAGTTCGGATCAGACGGGAAGTTGTCGCGGTAGGAATCGATGTAGTCGAGCTTGTGGACGACGTAGGGCTCATTGAGCGCGTGGCCGTTCAGGTAAACCTGTTTGTTCTGGAGGCGGAGGCGGTCACCGGGGACGCCCATCACGCGCTTAACGAAGGTCTGCTTGATGTCGATGGGGTAGCGGAAGACGATGATGTCGCCGCGGTGCACGTCGCTGTAGGGGAGGATGTGTTTGGTGAAGGCGCCGCCGGGCGCGAAGGCCAGTTTATCGACCAGCAGATGGTCTCCCACCAGCAGGGTGTCTTCCATGGAACCGGTGGGGATGACGAAGGCCTGCACGAGAGTGGTGGTGCCGAAGAGGAGCAGGATGATGGTCACGGTCCACTCGGCGATGAAGCCGCGGGGTGGTTCGGGAGTCGCGGCCTTTTTGTTCGACTCCTCAGCGGGCGTCGGGTTGTCGGCGGAAATCGGATTTGAACTGGTCACAATCCTCCATTGTATCTGTATACGGTTCGGGCCACGGCAATGTTCAGGGCGCAGCCGCTGATATTCTGTTACCTTGACGATACCCAAAACAGTCAGCCGGTCGAATAAGCCGCTTTATATGGTGATCGGCTGCACCGTATTTGCAGGCGCCGCCCAGATCATGATGAAGTTCGGGGCGGGGCATCCGCTGCCGCACATTGACCCCTCGCAGCCCGCGACGGTGGTGGCGTTTGTGCTGGCGCTGGCGGCGAATCTGCCGCTGGTGGCGGGCTACGGGCTTTCGGCCTGCAATGCATTGCTGCTGATTCTGGCGCTGCGGGATGGGGAGCTTTCGGTGTTGTATCCGATCTACTCGCTGTCTTATGTGTGGGTGATCGCGCTTTCGATGTACTTCTTCCATGATCAGCTGAACTTCTGGAAGTCGGCGGGAGTGCTGCTGATTATGGTGGGCGTGGGTTTGCTGGGGAAGGTGAGCACGAAATGAACGGCACTCCGGTAAGTTCCATGCTGCTGGTGGCGCTGGCGTCACTGATCGGGTCGTTTGGCGCGGTGTTTCTGAAGCTGGGGGCGGAGCCGCTGAAGCACGGGCTGAAGCATGCGCTGAACTGGAAACTGGCGATGGGAATCGCGCTGTTTCTGGGGTCGAGCGTGCCGTATGTGATGGGGATCAAGCGGGGCGAACTGTCGGTGCTGTATCCGATGGTTTCGCTGAGCTACGTGTTCGCGATGATCTGGTCGAAGGTGTTTTTCAAGGAAAATATCTCGGTGGGGAAGGTGGCGGCGGTCGCGATTATCCTGGCGGGCGTGGTCTGTATCGGGGCCGGCAGTTAGAGCTTTCCGATGGACCGGGCCGGCACTGCCGAACTGGTTGCGGACGGGGCGGGATGGGGTTGGTAAATAGATCAGACCAGTATTCGGCCTTAGATTCAGACCAGATTTCCTGCTAGAGTTGGAATCAGGCCATGATCAAAGTCAACATTCAGGAGGCCAAGACCCACCTCTCGCGCTACATTGACCAGGTCGAACAGGGCGCCGTGGTTATCGTATGCCGCCATAATCAGCCAGTGGCTGAACTGCGCGCTGTTGGGGGGGGGGCACCGCCTCCGGTCCGCAGAGCCGGATTGTTAAAGGGACGGGTACAGTGGGATCCCGACGCCTTTCTCCCCATGACGGATCAGGACGTGGCTGAGTTCGACGCGGCGGCGGTTTGGCCGCGGGCGGATCTGAAGTGAAGTTGCTGCTGGATACGTGCGCTTTTCTTTGGTTCCAGGCCGACTCGCCCCACTTGTCCCCGACCGCACGCACTTCGATACTGGATCCCACAAACGAGGTTTACCTCAGTGCGGTGTCGGTTTGGGAGATTGCCCGCAAGTACGCACAAGGAAAACTCTCCTTGCCCTCGCATCCTTCTACTCTGATAACCGCGATTCGGGAAGAATCAGGAATTGCGAGTCTTCCACTCACGGAGACGGATGCCCTTGCCGCTGAGAAGCTTGAACTCTTCCACAAAGATCCGTTCGATCGCATGCTGATTGCGCAGGCGCTTATGGGCGGACTTGTGATCGTGACGTCAGACCGGGCCTTTGATCCATATCCTGTGCGCGTGATCTGGTAGCTGCCGCGGGGTATTGCGGCGCGGCGACAGCGAGAGATGCCACCGATGGCATGTAGGGGCTCTATCTCAAACGATCGCACGGCGCAACTGTGGCACCTTGTCAAAATGACCGTCGCGTGTGACCAGGGCCAGGTCGTGTTCGATCGCAACTGCGGCGATCCACAAATCGTTATCGGGAATCGGTGTTCCAGCGCGTTTGAGCTGCGTGAACAGGCGAGCATATTGCTCGGTCGTTTCGCGGCTGGCCAGGAGAATTGCCACGGTTTGGCGTGCCATCAGATTGGCAAGCAATGCTTCATTTTGTGTTTGGCGGGCGCCTCCGTAAAACCCCGCCTTCATTTCTCCCAGCACGACGAATGGGATCCATACCTCGTCGCAGGAGCCGAGAAACGTCGCGAGCGACGCGTCTCCTTTGAATAGGTCGGTCAATCGGTTCGTGTCGAGAGCAACCCTCATTTCCAGCGGTCGCCATCAATTTGACGCTGGGATTCGATCACGTCGTCAAAGCCGGGGTCTGGCATCCATTTGCCCACGAGATCAGAGAAATCCGCCTTCACTGGTCTCCCAATGAGCGCCCGAGTCAACTCATCGACAAGGACCTGGTTCAGGCTTTGCTTCCGCTGAGCGGCCTTGGCTCGAAGAGCGTGGTCCACTTCGGCCGGGATCCCGCGGATCGTGTAGTGGATCGATGATTTTGCAGGCAAGCCCATGCATGCATGATATCAGTTTGTGCATGCGCTGCTGTGGCTGGGGTTGGTCAGGGCGTTGGCATAGCCTTGCGGGATCGGCGGAAAAACAGCGCAAGCGAGCACCAAAATGCAGCTTGCATGAATTCGAAAAGGGCGTACTGAACGTGGTGGCCGGCGAAATCAGTAAATCCGCGCCAGCCGGGCAAAGCTGGAACAATGAGCGCAGCCACGCCATGCGAGCCACTATAGCGTTATTTCGCCAGTATTGACCCGGCGGCGTAGCTGAGCAGGTCACCGCGCTCGCGGGCGAGGTCGCGGAGGCGGGTGAAATCCTTTGCCTGATAGCAGAGTTGTAGGGCGGAGGGGACGGGCGCGCCGTAGGTGGCGTCCTCAAACACATGCTCCAGCACGACGTCGAGGGCTTCGGCGGGGCGGTTGAGGGCGATCAGGAGGCGGGCGAGATGACGGCCGGGGGCGTCGCCGACGATTTCGGGATCGGACTCGGTGACCTGGCGGCGGAAGTAGTCGAGGTGCTCTTCGACATTGTTGCCGAGCAGGGCCTGGAGGTAGTGGCCGTAGGCGGTGAACTGGTCTTCGAAAGGGGGGATTCCGGCGGACTGGAACTGGGTGGCCAGGCGCTGCCCGTACTCGCAGAGTTCAGCGCAGAGGGCGAGCGCGGCTTTGTCCATGAGTTCGGTGGCGTAGGGGATGACGGAGAGCAGGTGGGAGGTATCGACGTAGTAATCCCATTCGCCGAAGAGCCAGTCACGGCCGGACATCATTTCGGGCAGGCTCGCGGTGGCGGGAGGGGTGCCTTCACGAGCCGCGATGGCCTCGCCCATGCGGCGCACGATTTCCTCGTGGAGGTTCTTTGCGAGGAGCGCGATGCAGGCTTCGCGGTCCTTCTGTACGGCGGTCATGCCGAAGGCGGTGATGGCGCGGCACATGCCGTGTTGAGCGAGGATGAGTTCGAGGCCCTTGCGGGGGTGGACACCTTCCTGAAAGGCGATGGTGATGACGTTTTCGAGATTGTCGCCAGGTTCGAGCTTGTCGATGGCGTCGAAGATGGGGGCTGTTTCGGAGACGGCGCGGAAGTAGGGCCAGGCGCGTTCGATGCGGCCATCGGCGAGGAAGAGTGCTCCGGTTTCGCGGGCGGCTTCCATGACGGCCTGCTGGTAGTCGTCGCCGGTGAGAGCGTCGGTCTGGATGAGGGGCAGGCCGAGTTCCTGGCGCTTCTTCATGAGGCGCGCTTCGAAGACCATTCCGTATTCCTTTGCCGCGAGGAACTGCGCGATCAGGAAGTCGAGACCGGCGGCGGGGCCGGCGGATTCGAGCAGCGGGTCGAGTTGAGGGAAGAGTTCTTCGTGCACGCTTTAAGATGATAGACCAGAGCGGGCGGGAGAGCGGGAATATGGCGAAGCAGACGGCGGGTGAGGAAGCGCAGAAAGAGACGGGCCGGGTGGAGGCCTTCAGCGACGGCGTATTCGGCATTGCGATTACGCTGCTGATTCTGGAGATCAAAATCCCGCAGCCGGCGGAGGTGTTGGGGAAGATGTCGCTCGCGGTGGCGCTGGCGCGGCAGTGGCCCGCTTACATCTCTTACCTGACGAGCTTTCTGACGATCCTGATCATGTGGATCAACCATCACCGGCTTTTCCGGCATATCCGGAAAACGGATGACAATTTCCTGCTGGCGAACGGACTGCTGCTGATGGCGGTGACGATTGTTCCGTTTCCCACGGCGGTGCTTTCCCTCTGGAGCCAGACGCCGGATGCGAATATGGCGGCGAAGCTCTACACGGGGTCACTGGTGGCGATCGCGGTGCTGTTCAATGTGGTGTGGCGCTACGCGTCGGGCGATTCGCGGTTGCTGACCGCGGGGCATGACCGGAAGGAAGTGGAGGCGATCACGCGCCAGTACCGGTTCGGGCCGCTGCTCTACCTGAGTACGTTTGCGCTTTCGTTTGTCAGCGTGGTGGCGAGTATCGGGATGTGCATGGGCCTGGCGATTTACTTTGCGATCCCCAGCCGGAAGGCCGTCTGCGTTACAGATTGAGCATTTCCCGGAGCCGTTTGCTTTGCATGCGGCTGACGGGGATTTCACTGGTCTTCTTATCGTCCATTTTCAGCTGATAAGTGGATTTGAACCAGGGCACCACTTCGCGGATGCGGTTCACGTTGACGACATAGGAGCGATGGGCGCGCCAGAACAGGTCGGGATCGAGCGCGGCCTGGAGTTCCTCGAGGGTGCGGAAGCTGGACTGGCCTTCGAGCTGAGAGGTGACGAGGGTGATGACGCCGCTGTCGATGGTGGCGTAGATGAGCTCCTGGGGGTCGACAATCATGTTGCGCGCGCCGCTGCGGACGAGCAGGCGATTGAAGGCCGGGGGGCGGGCGGATTCGGGAGTGGGCGGCGGTTCGGTGATGCGGTCGGCCACCAGGCGGCGGGCTCGTTCGAGGGTTTCGACGAGGCGTTCGCGTTCCACGGGCTTGAGGATGAAGTCCATGGCCTCGACGCGGAAGGCTTCGACGGCGAACTGGTCCCAGGCGGTGGAGAAGATGACGTGCGGCGGTTCGATTTCTTCCTCGCGGAGTTTGCGGACGACGCTGAGACCGTCGAGGCCGGGCATCTGAATATCGAGGAAAGCGAGGGCGGGATCGAGGCGGCGGATGAGTTCGACGGCTTCGAGTCCGTTGGTGGCGACTCCGATGACTTCCACGTCGCCGATGTCTTCGAGAAGGAAGCGAAGTTCCGCGCGCGCGAGTTCCTCATCGTCGGCGATGACGGCGCTCATGGGGGTGGTCGTGCGGCGCATGAACTGCTATTATAGCGGCTTGTTCTAATCCCAATGATTTCATGACATTGCGTGCCGTCGCACCTGGACGGCGCAAGATTTTAAGGAGCCAGTCATTTTGTCCACAACGCCTGCCACGCCTCAGATTCAGCCCGCCGGAGGGAAACTCGGAATCCTCATTCCAGGCATGGGCGCCGTCACCACGACCTTTATTGCCGGGGTTGAGGCAATTAAACGTGGGATCGCCAAGCCCATCGGTTCGGTGACACAGCTTGCCACCATCCGGCTGGGGAAACGTACGGATAATAACAGCCCGATGATTAAGGATTTCGTGCCTCTTTCGGCGCTGGAAAATCTGGAATTCGGCGGCTGGGATATCTTTGACGAGAACTGTTATGAGGCCGCCGTGCATGCGGGTGTGCTGGAGCGTACGCTGCTGGATCAGCTGAAGGAGCCGTTGTCGCTGATCAAGCCGATGCCGGCTGTGTTCGATTCGAACTATGTGAAGCGCATCAACGGGCCGAACCAGAAGCCGAAGGGTTCGAAGATGGACCATGCCCAGGCGCTGATGGAAGACATCCGGAACTTTAAGGAAAGCCGGGGCTGTGATCGTCTGGTGATGATCTGGTGCGGGTCGACCGAAGTGTTCCACCGGGCGGCGGAAGTCCATCAGTCGATGGAAGCGTTCGAAGCGGGACTGGTGGCGAGCGATCCGGAGATTTCGCCGAGCCAGATTTATGCTTACGCGGCATTGAAGATGGGAGTGCCGTACGCCAATGGCGCGCCGCATCTGGCGGTGGATGCGCCGTGTCTGGTGGAACTGGCGCGGCAGCTGAACGTTCCGATCTGCGGCAAGGACTTCAAGACGGGTCAGACGTTTATGAAGACGCTGATTGCGCCGGGTCTGAAGTCGCGCATGCTGGGGGTGACGGGCTGGTTTTCGACCAACATCCTGGGGAATCGCGACGGGGAAGTGCTGGATGAGCCGGGGTCTTTCAAGTCGAAAGAAGAGTCGAAACTCTCCGCGCTGCATCAGATTTTCCAGCCGGAGCTGTATCCGGATCTGTACAAGGATCTTTACCACAAGGTCCGGATTGAGTACTATCCTCCGAGAGGCGATTCCAAAGAAGGTTGGGACAACATCGATATCGTCGGGTGGCTGGGCTATCCCATGCAGATCAAGATCAACTTCCTCTGCCGGGACTCGATTCTGGCGGCGCCTCTGGTGCTGGATCTGGTGTTGCTGATGGATCTGGCGCAGCGCGCCGGGATGCGCGGCGTGCAGGAATGGCTTTCGTTCTTCTTCAAGGCGCCCATGACGGCCCCGGGGCTGTACCCCGAGCACGACATTTTCATTCAGCTGATGAAGATGAAGAATACGCTGCGGTGGATGAAGGGCGAGCAGCTCATCACGCACCTCGGGCTGGAATACTACGACTAAATCAAGGGGTTGCTGACGGTTTCGGTTCCGCCGCGTCTAACAGGACGAGGGGGGACCGGGCCGGACTTTCAGGGGCGAAAACACGATGCGAGTGCTCGTAATCGGTGGAACGCTGTTCATCGGAAAACTGCTTGTGAAGAGGCTGCTGTCGGCTGGTCACGAGGTCACCATTCTGCACCGGAAGCCGGAGCATCCGTTTGGCCGCAAGGTAAAGAACGCGGTCGGCGACCGGAACGATGCGAAGTCGATCCGTGAGGCGCTGGCGGGGATGCGCTTTGATGCGGTCTACGACATTGCTTACGACTGGGAGCGCGGCACGACGGCGCAGCAGGTGGAAGCGACGGCGAAGGCCGTGCCGGGCGATCTGACGCGGTACATCTTCATGTCCAGCATTGCCGCGTATGGCGATGGTCTGAACCATGCGGAGGACGATCCGCTGGCGTCCGACCTGAATTCGAACGACTATGTGCGGAACAAGGCGGGCAGTGAGCGCGCGCTGTTCCGGATGTTCCACGAGTCGCGATTTCCGGTGGTGACGATGCGGCCGCCGTTTGTGTACGGGCCGGAGAATCCGTTTTACCGCGAGGCGTTTTTCTGGGACCGGCTGAAGCTGGACCGACCGATTATTATTCCCGGCGATGGCAACCGGCTGATGCAGTTCGTTTATGTGCACGATCTGGTGGAGGCGTGCTTCAATGCGCTGGAGAAGCACACGGCGCCGGGCCGGGCGTTCAATGTGGCGGATGAGAAGCCGCTGACGCAGGTGGAAGTGGTGAACGAGTTCGCGAAGGTGGTGGGGAAGACGCCGACCACGGTGCGCGTGCCGCGGGAGATGATTGCGCGGGCGGGCGGGAACGTGTTCCAGGAGCCACTGTACTTCGGGCAGTATTACGACCTGCCGCCGATTACGGAAGCCGTGGGGCGGGTGAAGCGCGTGCTGAACGTGGCTCTGACGCCGTTTGCGGTGGGGCTGCGGGAGACGCACAAGTGGTACCTGAAGCATGCGCCGGAGCGGAAGCTGGATTTTGCTCTTGAAGACAAGCTGATCCGGCAGGCGCGGGAGTTGGTGCGTCCGGCGGGGCAGGCGTAAGAGTCACAAGTATTTTTCAGCGGAATTGCGATTGATATCAATGGTTTGAAGCCGGGCTGAAGCGGCGGCCCAGGGCGTGTGCGCCTAGCATGCGGTCAAGGAGACCAGATGAATATCAATTGCAAAGGCCGCGTTTCCGTTCCGACGCCGGGCACACCCGTTCCGCTCACCACTGATTCCACGATCAAAGCCTCCAGGCTTTTCTTTCAGGTGATTCCGGGGCTCACGGGCAAGACCTATATCGGAACGGCCGGTATGACGAAGGCAACCCTTGGCGGCGTGGCGCGCGTTTTGTGGCCGAACGCGTCGGGCGGTTTTTCCGAAAACTTCAGTGTCGAATCACAGGACGGGACGAACTCGATTGTTCTTTCCGAGTATGTGATCGATGCCGACGTGGCGGGCGAAGGTTTGCTCGTTACTTACTGGCAGGAGTAGACGGAGGCCGGTAGGTGGCGGACTGGATGTCTGTTTCCCAGACTTTCACTTCCGCCACTTCCACCGGCACATCGAGTTTCAGATTCTCCTGCATTTTGGTGCAGAAGTACCAGGCCATGTTCTCAGCGGTGGGGTTGAGTTCGTCGAACGGCGGAATGTCGTTGATGAAGAAATGGTCGAGGGGTTCGGAGAGGGCGCGCAGCAGGCGCTTCATCTCTGTGAAATCCGCCAGCATGCCGGTTTTATCCAGGGTTTCGCCGCGGAGGGTGACCTGGACGCGGTAGTTGTGGCCATGCACGTTCTCGCACTTGCCCCGGTAGTTGCGGAGGGCATGCCCCGCCGCGAAAGTGTGTTCTACAGCGACTTCATACATCGAAAAACTTCTCCACGTCGTTGAATTCCATGCTGAACGAATAGTCGGGCAGGCTGTCGAAAAAGACCTGACCGTAACGTTGTTGGGTGATCCGGATATCGAGGAGCGCCAGCACTCCCCGGTCGGACCCGGTGCGGATCAGACGCCCAAACCCCTGCTTCAGGGCGATGGCGGCCTGCGGGATCTGGTAGTCGTAGAAGGGATTTCCACCCGCCTCGCGCACATTGCGGATGCGAGCCTCTACCACCGGATCGTTGGGAACCGCAAAGGGCAACTTATCAATGATAACGCAGCTCAGCTGGTCGCCCGGCACGTCGACGCCCTGCCAGAAGGAGGAAGTGGCGAAGAGAATGCAGTTCGGGGTCTGGCGGAATTCGTCGAGCAGTGCCATGCGCGGGGCGGTGCCCTGCAGCAGAACGGGGTATTCGATGCTGAACGAGACGCGGTCGTAGACCTGGCGCATTTGCGAATAGCTGGTGAACAGAACGAAGGCGCGGCCCCGGCTGGCGGTGAGGATCCGCAGGATTTCGTCACTGGCCATCTTGATGTAGGCGGCGCTGGAGGGGTGCGGCAGGTGGCTGGGGACGTAGAGCAGCGCCTGCTTCTGGTAGTCGAAATGGCTGGGGACGACGAGGGTGCGGGCGTGATCGAGACCGAGGCGGGCCTGCACGTAGTCGAAGCCGCCGGCGACGGCGAGGGTGGCGGAGGTCAGGATGGCGGCGTCGATTTTCTCCCAGAGGTTCTCTTTGAGCAGGTGCGCGACGTCGATGGGCGTGGCCTGGAGAAAGACGCCGTTGCGGCCGCGCCTGTCGATCCAGTGGACGTAGCTGGGGTCCGCCCCTTCGATGAGGAACTCGAGCGCGTTGCGGAGCTCATGGGCGCGGCGGAAGAGGGGTATGACTTCGGTGGGCGGTTCCGCGATGACCTTGAGGTGGCTCATGAGGAGGTCGAAGGCGGCGAGGAGGTCGCCGTAGGTTTCGCGGTTTTCGAGGACGAAGTTCTCGCGGCCGTTGAAGCTGGCGCGGCCATCGCCACCGGGGAGGGCGCCGAAGAACTGGAGGGAGATTTCGTCGAGGCGGATGAGGATGCGGTCGAGTTCCTCGGAGCCGAATTTGCGGGCGCGGGAGAGGACGGCGATGTCGCGGCGGAGTTCCTGAATGCGATAGGTGCTGATCTGGAAGCCGAAGTACTGGCCGGCGATGTCCTCGATGTCGTGCGCTTCGTCGAAGATGACGGCGTTGTAGTCGGGCAGGATGGAAGCCATCTCGTCGCGGCGGACGGCGAGGTCGGCGAAGAAGAGGTGGTGGTTGACGATGATGATGTCGGCTTCGGCGGCGCGCTGGTGCATCAGGGTGATGAAGCAGCGTTCGTACTGTTTGCACTTCTGGCCGGCGCAGAGTTCGGAGCGGGCGTCGATCTTGCCCCAGGCTGTGCTGTCTTCGGCAAGGTCGCGAATCTCGGCGCGGTCGCCGAATTCGGTCTGCTGCTCCCATTCCTGGATGATGCGGAAGTCGCTGACTTCTTCGAGGCCGGTGAGGATGGGGGTATTTTCGGCGTCGTAAATCTTCTGGCGGCAGGCGTAGTTGCCGCGGCCCTTCATGTAGCAGACGCGCAGGGGGCGGCCGAGGACCTTTTCGAGGAAGGGGATATCGCGGAAGAAGAGCTGTTCCTGGAGGGCCTTGGTGCCGGTGGAGACCACGACGCGGCGTTCGGAAAGCAGCGCGGGCACGAGGTAGGCGAGCGTTTTGCCGGTGCCGGTGCCGGCTTCGACGATCAGCTTGCGGCCCTGGGAAAGCGCGTCATCCACGGCGAGGGACATTTCGATCTGGCCGGGCCGGGATTCGAAGCCCGGATGGGCGGCGGAGAGCGCGCCGCCGGGGAGGAAGAAGCGCTTGATTTCGCGGCTTTGCCCGGCGGAATCGGACGCGACCGGGCCCGCCCCCGGCACCCCTTTCCGGCCCTCCGCTATCGAGACCACGCCCATCATTGCTATCATGACAGTTAATGCCTAACGAACTGCCGGCGATTGTGATCGTCGGTAGGCCGAACGTCGGCAAGTCTACCCTCTTCAATCGGATCACTGGACAACGTCGCGCCATTGTTGGCGACGAACCGGGGATTACGCGTGATCGCCTCTCCGGTATCGGAACCCATGAAGGCCGCCGCTTCGAACTGATCGATACGGGTGGAATTGTCGTCAGTGACGCCGAATACATTCCGAGTCAGATTCTGAAACAGGCGAAGGTCGCGCTGGAGAAGGCGCATCATGTGATCTTCGTGGTGGATGGCCGCAGCGAGATCAGCTCCGCGGACCTGGAGCTTGCTTCCATGCTGCGCAAGCTGGGCAAGCCGACCACACTGTGCGTCAACAAGGCCGACACCGGCGCGAAGGAAGCGCTGGTGCATGATTTCTACTCGCTCGGCATCAAAGACATTTTTCCTGTTTCGGCCGAGCACGGGCTCGGGATGGATCTGTTCCTGGATCATGTGACTGACGGGATTCCGGAGAGCATTCAGGAGCCGGAAGATCACCGGATTCGCGTGGCGATTATTGGCCGCCCGAACGCGGGGAAGTCGACGCTGCTGAACGCGCTGCTGGGGGAAGAGCGCGCCATTGTTTCGCCGGTTGCGGGGACGACGCGGGATTCGGTGGACGAGGAAGTGATGCGCGATGGCGTGCATTTCACGTTTATCGACACCGCCGGTATCCGCCGCAAGGGCAAGACGAAGGAGATGGCCGAGAAGCTGAGCGTCGTGATGGCGCGGCGCAACATCCGCATGGCGGACGTGGTGATTGTGGTGATGGACGCGAGCGAAGGCGTGCTTGGTCTGGACGCGACGATTGCCGGGTATGCGCATGAGGGCGGACGGTCTGTGATTCTGTGCGTGAACAAGTGGGATCTGATCACGACGGGGAAGCGCAAAGAATTCGAAGAGGACGTGCGGTACAACCTGAAGTTCCTCGAATATGCTCCGGTGGTTTTCCTTTCGGCGAAGATGGGCTCCGGCGTGAGCCGGTTGTTCCCGCTGATCAAGGAATGCTACGAATCGGCGACGAAGCGCGTGACGACGGGTGAACTGAACCGGTTTGTGGCGGACCTGCACTTTGAAGAGCGCAAGATTCTGTACATTACGCAGACGGGCGTACGCCCGCCCTCGTTCATCATGTTCACGGATAAGGCGGGAGACCTGCACTTCTCGAACGAGCGGTTCCTGGTGAATCAGCTGCGGAAACGGTTTGGATTTCTGGGGACGCCGATTGAGATCAAGATCCGGGGGCGCGTGCGCAAGAAAGATCGTCCGGCGCTGAAGTAGGCGCGCGCGGGGTGTATATTCTGTTCATCCGGTGCACGAATGAACAGACGATCCCTTCTCAAGACGATTCCCGCTCTGGCGGCGGCTTCTCAGCTTCCCGCGCAGACTTCTTTTAAGGGCCGTTTGCGCCCGGGTCTGGTTGCGTATTCCTATCGTGACCTGCTGGCCGCTAAGAAGATGACCTACGAGGACGTGATCCGTCTGACAGCGGACCTGGGGTTTGAGGGTCTGGATACGACGGTCTACTGGTTCCCCGATACTTCGAGTCAATACCTGGCAACGCTGCGTCGTACCGCCTATAAGAACGGCATTTCCCTCTACAGTGTGGCGGCGCGGGTGCGTCTGAGCCAGCCCACTCCCGAACTGCGGGCGGCTGAGGTGGCCGAGACGAAGAAGTGGGTGGATGTGGCGGAGAAGCTGGGCGCCACGCATGTCCGTGTGTTCGGGGGCGCGATTCCAAAGGGCGCCACCGAGGCGCAGGCGATCGACTGGGCGGTGGAAACGTTCAAGCGGGCCGCGGAGTATGCGGGCAGCAAAGGCATCATCCTTGGCGTGGAAGACGACGGCGGGCTGACCACGAATGCCGGGCCGACGATTGAGATTGTGAAGAAGACCGATTCGCCGTGGGCCGGTATGAACCTGGATGCGGGCAACTTTCCGAAGGATGGCTACGCGCAGGTGGAGATGGCGATTCCTTATGCCGTGAGCACGCACATCAAGGCGATGATTTCGACGCCGGACGGTAAGAAGGAAAAGACGGATTTCGAGAAGCTGTTCGGGATGTTTGCGAAGGGTGGCTATCGAGGGTTTGTGTCGCTGGAGTACGAGGATAAAGACCCGGAGACCGCGATACCGGTACTGGCTCCGCAGATTATCAAAGCCGCGCGGAAGTACGCGGTGGCGTGAAGATGGTAAGTGAAAAGGGGGGAAGGACGGAGGCATTCCGTCCTTCCCCCCTTTTTTGGTTTAGTGCAGTTTAGTGGCTTTGAAGCCGCCCTTTGAGCGGTCATAAAACCAGATGCCGCCGAACACCACCAGCAGGATGGCGGGCAGCACGGCAACGGCCTGGAATGACGCCTGTGACGCCATGCCGAGGATGGAATCGAGCTTCTCACCGGAGAGCGCTTTGAAGGCCGCGTCACTGCCGGCGAGTTCCACTTTCTTCGTATCGAAGATCTGACCCATCTTGGGCAACACGAAGGTGATGGAGAGCGTGCCGGCTGTTCCCATGAGGCCCATCAGCAGCGCTCCGCCGCGCGGGAAGCGTTCGGAGGCGGTGGCGAGCATGGTGGGCCACATGAAGCAGACGCCGCAGCCCCAGACGGTGGCTGCGAGGATGCCGGTGACCGGGGAATTCGCGAGGCTGAGTGCGACCAGGCCGAGGGAGGCGAGCAGGCAGGAGATCCAAAGCAGTCCGATGGGGGAAAGCTTGTGCGCGATGGGTCCGGCGAAGTGCCGGGCGACGAACATGATGCCGCTGACGTAGACGAGCAGCAGAATGCCCTGCATGTGGACGGTGCGGGTGAGCGCGAGGTCGACCCACTGGCCGGGCGCAAGTTCCGAAGCGGCGGTGAGGAACATGGACGCGAAGAGGATCAGGAACATGGGGTTGAGCAGTTCTTTGAACATCTCGCCCATGGAGACGCCGGAGGCCGCGCGTTCGGTGGGCGGGAACTTCAGGCCGAGGCAAAGGACCACGACGGCGATGGCGGGAATGAGCACGAGGCCGAGCTTGATCTGCCAGCTGATGCCGGCCTGGCCGAGTCCGTAGCCGAGCAGGCCGCCGATGATGAGACCGCCCGGCCACCAGGCGTGCAGCGCGTTGAGCTTGCCGGTCTTGTCGTCGGGATAGACGGTTGCGGTGAGCGGGTTCACGACAGTCTCGACGAGGCCCCAGCCGATGCCGGTGATGACGGCGCCGATCCAGATCACGTTGTAGATGCCGGCGCCCGAAGCCAGGCTGGAAGCGAAGAGGATGGTGAGAGTCCCAATGATGAAGCAGACGCCGGAGAGCGGCAGCAGCAGGCCCATGCCGATCATGTCGAGCAGCGGGCTGCCGATCGCGATGGTGAAAGCAAAGCCGAGGAAGGGGACGCCGAGGACGCTGCCGATCATTTCGGCGGAATGCGCCTTGTCGATGGGATCGAAGAAGACCCTCTGCAGGTCACCCGCAATGTCGGCGCGGATGGAGGCGGCGACGCCGGCCATGACGAGGGCGAGAACGCTGACGAGAAAGAGACGGGACTTGTTATACGCGGCGTGGCGGTCCACCGGGACCGGGGCGGAGGAGTTCATATCCTTGTGAGCATATCGCAGTCGCGCGGTTCAGGGTGTGGAATTGAGAAGGTCCAGACGCCAGACGCCGAGAAACTCGGGATTGTCCGGTTCGGGCCGCCAGTCGGGGCTGGGGTCGGAGCGAAGGTGGTCGAGACTGACCTTGTGGATGCGGTCGGAAACGTAGATGACCCAGTCACCCGGGGAAGGCACGACCTGACTTCTGCCGATGAAGACCATCACGTGTGCGGGGCGGGATTGGTTGCGATAGAAGAGCAGGTCACCGGGCTGGGCATCGGCGATGTTGCGGGAGATGAGAACGGGCGCGGCGGTTTCCGGGATATCCCTTACTGTACTGACGGAGGGGATGACCGGATAAACGGGCAATTCGAGTTTGCGGGACCAGTTCCTGTCATGTTGCGCGAGGGCGTGGCGACGTGCCCAGCGGATGAGGGAATCGCCATCGGAGACGTCGCGAACCGGTTTGCGCGCGTAATAGCGGGACTCGGCGAGGAAGGTAAACCAACGCCGGAAGGCCTTTTGATCGCAGGGCGATTCGAGACGCAGCGGTGGCGCGGCGGGCGCGGAACCTGTGAGAAGGGCGATGGCGAGGAGCGGAATTGCAAGGCGTAAACTGTCCACGGCGGACTCAAGTCTAAAGCAGGCCGGAGGCAAGAAACAGAGCTTTGGTACCAGGCCTTAAGATGAAGCAGTGAAGGTACTGGTATTTTCCGACATCCACAGCGACGCGCGCGCCCTTGAAAGGCTGATGGATATTGAGGCGGATTACTATTTCTGCGCCGGCGACCTGGTGAACTGGGGACGGGAGCTGAACGCGATGGGCGAGATTCTGCGGCGGCGCGCGGAGCGTGTGTACGTGATTCCGGGGAACCATGAATCCGCGGCGCAGATTGCCGCGCTTTGTGGTCAGTTCGGCCTGAACGATTTTCATGGAGGGCATCTGGAGGCCGGAGGTTTTCATTTCACGGGACTCGGTTATTCGAATCCCACCCCATTCGATACGCCGGGCGAGTATTCCGAAGAAGAGCTGGAAGAAAAGCTGCATGCGTTCGACGGGCTGAAGCCGCGAGTGGCCATCTGCCACGCGCCACCCTTCGGCACGATGCTCGACAGGATCCGGAACCTGAAGCATGCCGGCAGTCGCGCGGTGCGCGCATTTCTGCAGCGCGAGCAGCCGCGCTATTTCTTTTGCGGCCATATCCATGAAGCGGCGGGCGCGCAGGAAATGCTGGGGGAAACGGCGGCGATGAACGTGGGTAAGAAAGGCTATCTCCTCGATTTTGATGTGCAGCGGGAATGGGGGGTCTTATAACGAATGGCAACACTGGGGCTGGTGGAATACGACGAGGCGACGCCGGAAGTGAAGGCGGTTTACGACGACATTATGGCGACGCGAAAGACCGACTGGATCAATAACTTCTGGAAGGCGCTGGCGCACGATCCCGCAACGCTGCGGCGGACGTGGGAGAGCATCAAACAGATTATGGGGCCGGGCACGCTGGATCCGCTGACGAAGGAGTTGATTTACGTGGCGGTGAGCGCCACCAATCAGTGCGGCTACTGCATCGCGTCTCACACGGCGGGCGCGCGCAAGGCCGGTATGACGGATGCGATGTTTGCGGAACTGATGGCGGTGGTGGGAATGGCCAACGAAACGAACCGGTTGGCGAGTGGTTATCAGGTGGAGATTGACGAGCGTTTTCTGCCGTCCAGGAACCGCTAGAATACGGACTTGGAGAACAGAGACTTCGCACGTGTGTTGAATGAAACGGCCGATCTGATGGAGATCGCCGGTGAGGATGGATTCCGGATCCGCAGCTATCGGAACGGGGCCTCCACGATTGAGGGGTATCCGGAGCGCATTGCGGATATTATCGCGAGTCCGGATCGCAAGGTGACGGATGTTCCGGGCATCGGCAAAGGCCTGGCTTTCGTGCTGAACGAGATTGCCGGGCGTGGCAGCTGCGAGATGCGGGACACGCTGCTGCAGCGGTTCCCGGTGGCATCGCTTGAATTCCTGAAGATTCAGGGGCTGGGCCCGAAGAGCATCAAGCTGCTGTTTGAGCATTACAACGTGCAGACGATGGATGAGCTGGAGCAGCTCTGCCGGGATCAGAAGCTGCGCGAACTGCCGCGGATGGGCGCGAAGCTGGAAGAAAAAGTACTGCGCAGTATTCAGCAATATAAGGAACGCACGGGGCGCTATCTGCTGAGCTTCGCGGCGAATGCCGCCGAAGAGATCACGGAGTATCTGCGGGAACTGCCTGGCATTGATGCCATTACGCCCGCGGGGAGTCTGCGGCGCGGCAAAGAGACCATCGGCGATCTGGACATGCTGGTCACGGGGCCCCAGGCGGTGGCGGCTCTGGAGCGCGTGGCGAATCATCCGAAGGTGCAGGAAGTGCTGGCGCGCGGAGCGAACAAGACCAGTGTGAAGTTCGGTCGCGAGGCGCTGCAGGTGGACGTGCGGGCGCTGGAGAGCGACAGTTTCGGCGCCGCCATGCAGTACTTCACGGGCAGCAAGGAACACAACGTCGCGCTGCGCCAGCGGGCCATCCGCATGGGCTTCAAGCTGAGCGAGTATGGTTTGTTTCGCGCGGATGACGATACGCGCGTGGCGGGGGCTACCGAAGAAGGCATCTATCAGGCGCTGGGGCTGGACTGGATTCCGCCGGAACTGCGCGAGAATCAGGGCGAGATTGAACTGGCCGCGGAACATGCGCTGCCGAAGCTGATTGAACGCGGGGATATTCGCGGCGATCTGCACATGCACACTACGGCTACGGATGGCCGGGCCACGCTCGAAGAGATGGCGGAAGCGGCCCGTGAACTGGGCTATGAATACATTGCCATCACGGATCATTCGAAGGCCATTGCCATGGCCTTCGGGCTGGACGAGAAACGCGTGGTGGAGTTCGCCCGCACGGTGCGGAAGATCAACGAAACGGGCGACCTGGGTATCCGCATTTTCTCCGGCCTGGAATGCGACATCATGAAGGACGGCGATATGGACATTGCGTGGGATGCGCTGGGCGAACTCGACTTCGTGATCGGCAGCGTCCACAGCCATATGAATCAGGAACCGGAGCAGATGACCGAGCGGCTGCTGAAGGCGCTCGAATGCCCGCATTTAAAGGCGTTGGGGCATCCGACGGGGCGTCTGCTGCTGCACCGGGAAGCATTCACTTTCGACTTCGATCGCGTGATCACCGAAGCGGTGCGGCGAGGGGTCTGGCTTGAAACAAACGCCAGCCCGGAACGGCTGGATCTGAGCGCCAATCACATCCGGATGGCGAAGGCGAAGGGCGCGAAGTTTATTGTCTCCACGGATGCGCACCATCCGAAGCATTTGCTGAATATGCGCTACGGCCTTGCGACGGCGCGGCGGGGCGGGCTGACAGCGGAGGACGTGATGAATTCCAGGACGGCGGATGCGTTCGCGAGGGCAATTCAGAAATGAAGATCGTCAGTTCGAAGGAAGTCTACAGCAGTCGTGTTTTCCGCATTACGGAAGACGAAGCGACCGATGGCAAGGGCTACACGATTCAGCGCAGTGTGATCCGGCACAATGGCGCGGCGGTGATGCTGGCGGTGGATGAGAACAGGCGCGTGCTGCTGGTACGTCAATACAGACTGCCTCCGGATCGCTATCTGTGGGAGCTTCCGGCAGGCACGGTGGACCCTGGTGAGAAGCCGTCCCAAACCGCGAAACGGGAGTTGCTGGAAGAGACGGGACTGCGCGCGAAGAAGTGGAAGAAGCTCGCGACGTTTTATCCGGTGCCCGGTTACGGGCAGGAGAAGATGACCATCTATCTGGCGACGGAACTGAAGCAGGGCGAGGCGCAGCCGATGGATGACGAGCGTATCGAAACGCGCTGGTTTACGAAGAAGGAGTTTGGGGAGATGATCCGGACGAATAAGATCATCGACGGGAAGACGATGGTGGGGTATCTGTATTGGGCGAAGATGTGAAGCCGGCGGGATGTGGCCGCAGGGCCTGTAAACACAGGGGTTCCAGGAAGGGGCGGGAATGAAAAAAAGGCCGGCGGCGGATCTCTCCGCGGCCGGCCTCTTCAGACAGAAGACAGGAACTAAGCGCTCTTCGGAGCGGCCTTCTTTGCAGCGGCCTTCTTCGGAGCAGCCTTCTTGGCGGCAGCCTTTTTCGGAGCGGCTTTCTTCGGCGCTGCAGCCTTCTTCGGAGCTGCGGCAGCTTTCTTCGGCGCGGCGGCCTTCTTCGGCGCAGCAGCTTTTTTCGGAGCTGCGACGGCCTTCTTCGGAGCAGCGGCCTTCTTCGGAGCCGCTTTCTTCGGGGCTGCTTTTGCGGGTGCTTTCTTTGTTGCCATGTTGGTAATTCTCCCTGCCCTTCATTATGAAACGAAACCGAAAAAAGATAAACCAAAAAAGTTGAAAAATGTTTCGGAGTGTGTTTAGCGCCCCGCGCCATGATCCACAGGCGTTGCGCGGCGTTTCACAGGCCGGGATGGTACAAGAGGAAACTGGTGAAAAAAGTACAACTGATCACAGACGGCGCGTGCCTTGGGAATCCGGGCAAAGGTGGCTGGGCTTCGATTCTGCGCTTTGGCCCGCACAAGAAGGAAATGTTCGGCTGCGAAGCCCATACGACGAACAACCGAATGGAGCTCAAAGCCGCTATTGAAGGGCTCCGCATGCTGAAAGAACGCTGCGAAGTGGAAGTAGTGACAGACTCCGAATACGTGATGAAAGGCATCACGCAATGGGTGCCCGGCTGGAAGAAGAAGGGCTGGATCACGGCGCAGAAAAAGCCTGTGATCAATCGTGATCTGTGGGAGGAACTGGATGAGCAGGTGGCGCGGCACAATGCGCAGTGGGTCTGGACGAAGGGCCACGCATCGCATGAGGACAATAATCGCGCCGATGAACTGGCCTCGCTGGCGGCGCGCGAGCAGCGCACGCAGATGTAGCGGACATGGTCTTGCCTGGTGCTTCGTGAACGTTTTCGCGGCCTCTCCGCTAAAATCGAGAAATGGCAAACGAAACGTACGCGTTGTTCGATACGACCGAAGGCAGCTTCAAGATCAAGCTCTTCGCGGACAAGGCGCCCAACACAGTTCAGAACTTCACCGACCTCGCGGAAGGAAAGAAGACCGGCAAGCCTTTCTACGACGGCATTATCTTCCATCGCGTGATTCCGGACTTTATGATTCAGGGCGGTTGCCCGCAGGGCTCCGGCCGCGGCGGCCCGGGCTATAACTTCAAAGACGAATTCCATCCCGATCTGCGCCACTCGAAGAAGGGGATCCTGTCGATGGCCAATGCGGGCCCGAACACGAATGGCAGCCAGTTCTTTATCACCGTTGCGCCCACGCCGTTTCTTGACAACCGCCACGCGGTGTTCGGGGAAGTGACGGAAGGCTACGACGTGGTGGAGAAGATCTCGAAGGTTCCCCGCAATGGCGCCGACCGTCCGCATAAGGATGTGAAGATCAACTCCGTGAAGATTGAGCGGAGCTGAAGCGACGCGGAACCGGTGAGAGAATGCAGTCGCGTACGGTGCTGTTTGGCGGCACTTTTGATCCGGTTCACAATGCTCATCTGGAGATCGCCCGGGCCGTCGCTGGGCGGTTCGGTCTCCGGAGAGTTTTATTGATTCCCGCCGCGAATCCGCCGCATAAGAGCCGGGGCGCACACGCTTCCTATGAACAACGCGTGCGCATGCTGGAACTGGCGTGCGGGGATGACGCGGTGCTGGAAGTCTCCCGCGTGGAGCAGCCTTCAGCGGCGCAGCCGGGGAAGCGCAGTTACTCGATCCACACGATTGAGAAGCTGCTGGCCGCGGGCTTCAGCGAACTGAGCTTTCTGATTGGCGCGGATGCTTTTGCGGAAATCACCACCTGGCATCGCTGGCATGATGTGGTTCGGCTGGTGGAGTTTATTGTGGTGACGCGGCCGGGCTCTGTTTACGAGATTCCCGAGGGCGCTGTTGTGCACGAGCTGAGCGGTTTCGAGATGCCTGTTTCTTCCTCGCAGATCCGGCAGTTGCTGGCGGAGGGGCGCGAGGATGTTCCTGTGCCGCCGGTGGTGATGCGTTATATCCGGGATCACGGTCTTTATCGCACCGCTTACAGTCTTAACGCTTTACAGTCTTAACAGCCATTCATCGGCTAATGTCAGATAAGTGGACCGCAATCGCCGCTCTGCCATTGTTTCGTGGATCTTTGTCGCCGCGCTGGTGGGACTGACGCTGGCGCTGGCGGCACTGCAATATCGCTCGATCGATGAGATCAGCCGGCAGGAGCAGGAGCGCATGCGCCGCAACCTGGCTTCGGGACTGGAGCGGGTGAGCGAGGATTTCAACACGGCGGTACATGCCGCCGCAGCGGCTCTCTTACTGCCCGAAACGGTGGACGGCGGTGATCGCGAGCAGGCGTGGCTGGCTCACTATGCGCAGTGGCGGCAGGCGGAGGACAGACGCCGTTTGTTTGTTCATATTGTGCGGGTAGTGCGTGAGGGCGCGGAGATCACGCCGCGGGAACCGGATCAGGCTGGTGGCAGGTTCTTTACGCCTGCTCCGGAGCCAGGGTGGAGCCCGTTGCTGGAACAGATGCGCCTGCGCTCGCAACCTGGTTACAGCGGGCCGGACGGACCGCTTCGCAATGAGACGCCGGACCTGCTGGAGACTCCGTGGTGGGGCGGCGAGGAGCCTGGTTCGTCGCAGCCGCGGGAGTGGCTGCTCTGCCAGATCGACCTCGGCTATGTGGGCGATGAACTCCTGCCCGCGCTGCTCAACCGGCATCTGGGCGCGGGCGCTGCGGCCGAGTACCGTTTTCAGGTGAACCGGGGGTTCCCCGCCGGCGCCACGCTGATTCCCGGGGTGACGAGCGATCCTATCCACGCGAATGCCGCCGATGGCCGCGTGGCGCTTCTTACGGAACGCCGGGCGGGCCGGGGCCGTGGTGAGGGCGTGCCGGCGCGGTGGGAACTGCTGGTGCAGCATCGCGAAGGCTCGGTGGAGTCAGCCGTATCCAGCGCGCGACTGCGCAGCATTGGCGCCACCACGGCGATCCTGATCCTGATGCTTCTCGCGATCGGAAGCCTGGTGCATTTCACGCTGCGCGCGCAACGTCTGGCGGAGATACAGATGCAGTTTGTCGCGGGCGTTTCGCATGAGGTGCGCACGCCGCTGACGGTGATCCGCAACGCCACGTACAACCTGAGCCATGGCGTGGTGAACGTGAATGATCCGCGGCAACTGGAGCGGTATCTGAAGCTGATTCTGACGCAGGCCGAGAAGCTGACCGACATTGTGGAGCAGGTGATGCGGTTCGCCACGGCGAAGGCGGGCAAGGTGGTGAGCCGCAGAGAGACGGTGTGGGTGGGCCCGGTGATTGAAGAAGCGCTGGCGATGTCTGAGGCCGTACTGGCGCAATCGCGCTGTGTGGTGGAGAAGAATATCGACCCGGCGCTGGCTCCGGTGCTGGGCGACCCTGTGGCGATCCGCCATGCGCTGCAGAACCTGATCGGCAACGCTTCGAAGTATGGGGCGGATGGCGGCTGGATCGGGATCACGGCCGAAAACAGCGACGGGCAGGCGGGACGGCTTTGCGTGATTACGGTGGCGGACCGGGGCCCCGGCATTCCGATGGCGGAGCAGAAGGCCATCTTCGATCCGTTCTATCGCGGCAGGAGCGCGGTGGATGATCAGGTGAGCGGCGCGGGGCTGGGTCTCACGCTGGTCCGGCGTATTGTGGAAGAACAGAATGGTTCCATTGAAGTGCAGAGCCGCCCGGGTGAAGGCGCGGCATTTATCATGCGGTTCCCCGCGCTGTCCCCGGAGCAAATAGATGAGTTCGCGGATACTGCTGATTGAGGATGAACCGGGTCTCGCGATGACGCTCGGGGACCTGCTTGCCGCGGAAGGGCATGTGGTGGAGACGGCGTATGACGGCGTGATCGGGCTGGAACTCGCGATGGCGTCGCCGTTTGATCTGATACTGCTGGACGTGATGCTGCCCAGGAAGAATGGCTATGAGGTCTGCAGGGAGCTGCGGCAGGCGGGATCTGAGACGGCCATCCTGATGCTGACCGCGAAGGGGCAGACGGTGGATAAGATCGTGGGGCTGAAACTGGGCGCGGACGATTATCTGGTGAAGCCGTTTGATCCGTCGGAACTGCTGGCCCGCGTGGAAGCGCTGCTGCGCCGGGTCCGCAAGCAGAATCTGTCGCCGGTGCTGCGTTTCCGCTTCGGTGATGTGAATGCGGATTTCCAGATCCCGGAAGTGCGTCGTAAGGGAGAGGCGTTGAGCCTGACCGGTAAAGAGATGGCGCTGCTGCGGCATTTTGTGGAGCATCGCGGCCGCGTGCTTTCGCGGGAGGAAATCCTGAGCCACGTCTGGGAGTATCAGCCGCATGTGACAACGCGAACGGTGGATGTTCATATTGCCTGGCTGCGGCAAAAACTGGAAGAGAATCCGCAGTTTCCGAAGTACATCGTGACGGTTCGCGGCACCGGGTATCGTTTTTCCGCCTGAGCTCATTAAGACTGTTAAGAACAACATGTCCGCAGGCCCTGGAAACCCAATGAAACAAGGGTTCCGTTGCGTTGAGGTTTTACCGTAATACCGTAATCCCCATGCCCCTCCGCCGCGTTTAATTGAGCAGCGGGGAAACAGCGTGACATACAGAACATCACTCATTGTTTGCGGATTCATCTCATTTGTGGCCGGTGCGACACTGGCGCAGGCGCAGCGTGGCGGCCCGGGCGGCGGGGGGCCAGGCGGTGGCGGCGGGGCCAATATTCCATCCCTTCGGACCGTTGCGGTTCCGGTACCGCCGAACCTCAGCACCTACGTCAGCGATCAGACCGCGCTGGTGGCGCTGGGTAAGGCCTTTTTCTGGGACATGCAGGCGGGCGGCGATGGCCGCACGGCCTGCGCGACCTGTCACTTTCATGCGGGCGCGGACCATCGTCTGCAGAACCAGCTTTCGAGTCCGGTGGGTTTGAGCAACTTCCCGACGCCGAACGCGACATTGTCGGTGACGGATTTTCCGTTTCATCAGCTTTCCAACCCGGCGAACAACCGTTCGGCGGTGACGAGCGACAGGCGGCAGGTCGCGGGGTCCGCCGGTGTGGTGCACCGGAACTTTTTCGATGTGACGCCGGGGAGCACGGTGGATGATGGCTCCGATGTTGCGGGGGAAGCGGCGTTCTCGATCGGTGGAATCCGGACCCGTCAGGTGACGGGTCGCAACGCGCCCAGTGTGATCAACGCGGTTTTTAACGTTCGCAATTTCTGGGATGGCAGGGCGAGCAACACGTTTAACGGGGCGAACCCGTTTGGTGCTTCCGATCCGGCGGCCAATGTGCTGGCGTGGCGCAATGGCGCGTTGGTCCGCGAGCAGGTGCGGATCACGAATTCGAGTCTGGCGTCGCAGGCGGTGGGGCCGGCGCTCAACGCGACGGAAATGTCGTATGACGGGCGGGTGTGGCCGAAGCTGGGAAGGAAACTTCTCTCGCTGCGGCCGCTGGCGCTGCAACAGGTCCGGACGGATGACAGCGTGCTGGGCGCCCTGGCGAATGCGGCGGGCAACGGCCTGACCAGCACCTATGCGGCGCTGATTCAGGCGGCCTTTCAGCCGGTGTGGTGGAGCGCTCCGGCGACAGCGGAAACGAATCAGATGGAAAGCAATTTCGGCCTGTACTGGGGGCTGGCGATTCAGGCCTATGAGAGCACGCTGATTTCCGATGCGACGCGCGTCGATCAGTTTCTGGAAGGCAACCGGACGGCGCTCACGGCGCTGGAACAGCAAGGGTTGGCGGCCTTCACGGACGGTGGCTCGCAGTGCACGCAGTGCCACCAGGGAGCTGAGTTCACGGGGGCTTCCTATACCAACGCCTTACGGGCCAACGCGAATCCGGGCAACCCGTCCGATGCCGGGTTCTTCCGGACCGGCGTCAGCCAGATGGCGGAAGATGCGGGACTGGGCGGGAACGATGGTTTCGGGTTGCCCCTTTTCACGCCGGGCCAGACCGGCGCGGCCAACGGAACCTTCAAAGCGCCGGGCCTGCGCAACGCGGAGTTCACGGGCCCTTATTTCCACGACGGCGGGCAGGCGACGCTGGAGCAGGTGATGGCGTTCTACGCCCGTAACGGTGATTTCCCGGCGGGTGGCAACCTCGGGCCTGGTATCGGGAGGATCCGGCTCTCCGGGGCGGATCAGGCGGCTTTGGTGGCGTTTGTGAAGGCGCTGAGCGATGACCGTGTGCGGTACGAGCGCGCGCCCTTCGATCATCCGTCGCTTTGTGTGCCGAACGGTCAGGTGGAACTCTCGCCCGGCGTGCCGCAGCCGGATACCTCCGACCCCCGGTTTACGCTGACCGCGCTCGACCGGTTCGCGCTGATACCCGCGTCGGGCGCGGGTGGAAACGCGGCGCCGCTGCAGACGTTTGAGGAACTGCTGCGGGGGACGGGAGCGGATGGATCCCGCGCGCATGCCATGACACAATCATGTTCGCCGCAGCCATGACGCGAGGGTTCCTCGATGAAGCCGGGGAACCCGTACAATGGTTCTTCACCCCAATTCACGCAGGAGAAACAATGAAAGCAGGGAAGATCGGAATTCTGACCGGTGGCGGCGACGTCCCCGGTCTCAATGCCGTTATTAAGACCGTCGTTTACCGGGCCGGTGAGATGGGCCGCGATGTGGTGGGTATTCGCCGCGGCTGGGAAGGCCTGACGCACGTCAACTTCGAAGATCCGGCCAGCGAAGGCCGTTACATCATCGGTCTGAATCGCGATAACACGCGGAATATTGATCGCACCGGCGGAACGTGGCTGCACAGTTCGCGCACCAATCCGGCAAAGATGAAAAAGACGCCGGGCTTCCTTTCCGGCATGACCTTTGCGGCTTCGCAGCATACCAAGAAGGGCGTCACGTCGACGGTGTATGACATGACGCCGCAGGTGCTGAAGAACCTGGAGAAGCTGGAAATCGAGTATCTGGTGGCGATTGGCGGCGACGACACGCTGAGCTACGCGGCCCATCTGGACCGGGCGGGCGTGAAGGTGATCGCGGTGCCGAAAACGATGGACAACGACGTGCGGAACACGGAATACTGCATCGGTTTCTCGACGGCGGTGAACCGTGCGACCGACGCCATTGACCGTCAGCGCAGCACGATTGGTTCGCATGAACGGATCGGCGTGTTCCGTATCTTCGGGCGCGACGCGGGCTACACGGCGCTCTATACGGCTTACGTGAACTCGATGCGCTGCGTGATTCCGGAGTTTAAGATCAACGCGGACAGGATGATCGACCTGCTGGCCGAGGACAAGAAGAACAACCCGAGCTCGTATGCTCTGGTGCTGCTGTCGGAAGGCGCGGAGTGGGAAGGTTACGAAGTGCAGGAGTATGGCCGTGCGGACGCGTTCGGGCACCGCAAAAAGATGAACGTGGCCGAAGCCCTGAATGAAATGATTCAGGACAAGCTGGGTGAGGAAACCATTGTCAGCGATCTGACCTACGATCTGCGAAGCGGCGCGCCGGACTTTGTGGACCGCATGGTTGCCTCTACTTTCGCGGGTATGGCCGCTGACCTGATCGAAAAGGGTGAATACGGCAAGATGATGGCGATCAACGCCGGCTGCTATGCGGCGGTGGAGATCCCGGACCCGAAGCTGGGACCGCGCAAGGTGGATATCGCCTCCATGTACAACACGGAGCGGTACCGCCCGAGCTATGCGGGCAAGATGGGGCTGCCCATTTTCCTGACCCGTCCGTGAGTCTGTTGTCCATTTGGGAGCGATTCCGGGAGAGGTGGGCCGGCCGTCAGCAGGCGGCCGGGACTCCCCCGGAGGTCGCTCCTGCTGTTTCCGCCCTGGATCCCGAACTTCGCCGTGAGATTCGCCGCAGTTTCAACGAAGCCTCGCATGACGAAGAGCATTTCCCCTCCACAATTGACCCCCGTATTCTGCACGTCCAGGTTCTTCTAAAGTATTTTGGGCCTCTTGCCGATAAGCAAGTGTTGGACGTTGGGTGCGGTAAAGGCCGATTTGCCCGGATTCTGTTGGAGCAGAATCCGGGCGTTCGGTTCTCTGCTCTGGATATCTCGGAGGAAATGCTCGCGTGTGTGCCCGCCGGCATTCATAGGATCTCCGGCATGATGACCGAGTTGCCCTTTGCCGCCTCAACGTTCGACTGCGTGTACGCGACGGAATCCCTGGAGCACGCGGTTGAGATTGACCGCGCTGTAGCGGAGATGTGCCGGATTCTGAAGCCGGGCGGGAAGCTGGTCATCATCGACAAGAATGCCGAGCACTGGGGCCGTTTCAAGACCCCGGCCTGGGAACGCTGGTTTGAGCGCCGCGAACTGGAGAAGCTGCTGGAACGCGATTGCAGCTCGGTTCGCAGCGAGTTTTTGTCTTATTGGGAAGATGTTGAGCCCGATGGCCTCTTTTTGGTCTGGTTTGCGCAGAAATAAGTAAGCGGTTTTGCGGACAAAACAACCGGGAGATGGAAACGTGGACACAAGTGCGGGCGGGGTGGAAGACGGGCAGTCGGCAAGTCCGGAGGCGGGCGGTGCGGCCGCCCACCGGAATCTGAGCGCGGAAATCAATCGAAGCCTGATCGGTTCGGAGATTGAGGGCGGGGTGTACCTCTCCGAGCTCGCCGCCGGCGTACAGCTGGAAGTGGAAACCCAGCATAATCTGTACCATCTGGTGACGGCGGGGGAAGGGAAGGCGCTGATATCCGGCCATCCCACGTACTGCCCGGTGCCGGTGGAAGTTCGGATTCAGGGGTCGAGCTGGGGTGGTTCGCTGCTGAAGCCGAGCTTTATCGGGCGTGGCATGCGACTGGAGTTCCGGCATCCGGCGCACAATCTGGTGACGACGTCCACCATCCGGGAGATCCGGCAGCGCGGTTAGAACTTTGCCGTGAGTTTTGCGCTTTGGGGCCCGATGTGAATGTGTGCGCCGGTGGCTTTGCCGGGCACAGCCATACGGAAGGCGAAGTAGGGGATCCGATTGGATTCGAGGAAACGCATCAGCCAGGCGCCTTCCGGCTGGTCCGGACTGACGGCGACGTCCACTCTGCCGCGATGGTCGAAGCCCAGGGACTTATGTAGTGCCGTCTCGCCGTTGGCGCTGATCGGCATGGCTTTGGCGAAGCGGGTGCTGAAGGCAACCGTGACTTTCTCAATCTCAGCCGGGGTGACGGAACCCTTTCCGTCATAGCGCGTATAAACGGCGCCGTTCCACTCCGGGTGGGAATCCACCTGCATTTCGAGGTTTGCGATGCCTTTCTCGATGCGCAGCGTTTCCGCCATCTGCTGGATGAGGTGCGCGCGGGTTTCGGCGAGATGCAGTTCCGTGCGGGAACGTTCAAAATCCGCCCCGCTCGATTCCGCTTCCGCGCGGGAGATCACGCCGGAGCTGACCAGTTGCTGCATTTCGATGAGCGACCGTTGCCGCCGGAGCACGACTCTCTGGGCCACCGCCACCATCTGTTCCGCCTGTTCCGGCAGCAGGTCCTGACTGTAGATGCTGCGGCGCAGGATGGACATATCCTTGGCGATCTCGAGGTCTTCCTGTGCCCGGCGAAGGCGCATCAGGGGTAAAGCACCCTGGTTGATGAGAGATTTGACGCGTTCCACGTCCTGCAGAGCGCGCACCACGCCCGGATCTTCCATGTCTGGTTGTAGCTCCGGAGCGCCGGATTGTAACTGCGGAATGGCGGCAACTTCTTCAGTGGAAGGCGACGCCTGCACCGGAATCTGAGCCTCCAGATGTGTTCCGCACAGCAGCGGGAGTAGTACCGCGAACGCGGTCAATCGATAAAACACGCTTTCTTTATAGTACGATGAGGATGAGGCCGAAGTTCTGCCACAAACCGAACCATTGAATTCCGACAATACCAGTACCGAACAAGAAGTAACTGAACAAGTCCTGCCTGGCTGGCAGGTTGCAGCCTGGGCGGCCGATTCCAAAAAAGCCGCCAACATCAAAGTTCTGGATCTTACCGGCGTTACCACTTTCACCGATTACTTCCTGATCTGCACGGCGAGCAACCCGAAACAGGCGCAAACCATTACGGACGCCATCCAGCAGGAACTGAAGAAGCAGGGTGAGTACGCCATCAGCATCGAAGGCTATGAACCCGGCGAATGGGTTCTGAGCGATTACTCCGACCTGATCGTTCACGTTTTCTCTGAGAAGGCGCGCGAGTTTTACGATCTGGACCGTCTCTGGCGGGAAGCGAAGATCGTGGACGTCCCGAAAAACCCGAACCATCGCGAAGAACTCCCGTTCAGCATGGGGACGGCGGGTATCCGGAAGCTGGTGGTTCCTCCAGCCGCGCCGGCTTCCACGGAAGAGTGAAGGTTTTTCTCTACTACATCGGCAAGCAGAAAGATCCGCACGCCAACGCAATGGCGGAGGATTATATGAAGCGGGCCGACCGTTACGCGTCTTCCACCATGGCCGAAATCCGTCCGGACCGGACGGATTTCTGGTCGAAGCATCCCACAGCCAAAAAGATCCTGCTCGACCCCGCCGGCAAGCCGCTCGATTCCCATGCGTTTGCCGAGATGTTTCGCAAAGGCGAGATGTTGGGGCATGATCTGGTTTTCGTGGTTGGCGGGCATGACGGGCATTCCGACGAATGGCGGCAGCGCGCGGACATGCTGGTCTCGCTTTCCGCGATGACGATGCCGCATGAACTTGCCCGGGCAGTGCTCGCCGAACAGATCTACCGAGCGTTTACAATATTGCGTGGGCACCCTTATCCCCGTTAGAAGCTGCGCCGTTCGCCTATAACCCAAATCATGGCCTGGTTTAAAAGAGACAATTCCGACAAGAAGGCAGAGACCGACTCAGCCGAGCGCACCGTTCGCACCGAGGGCCTCTGGCTCAAGTGCGAAGGTTGCCGCGAAATCATCTGGAAAAAAGATCTTGAGCTGACGATGAACGTGTGCGGGAAGTGCGGGCACCATTTCCGCGTGGACGCGCGCACCCGGCTGAAACTGCTGTTTGACGATGGCGCTTATCAGGAACATGATGCCGCTCTGGCTTCCTCCGATCCGCTGACCTTCGTGGACCAGAAATCGTACCGTGACCGCCTGAAGGCAATGCAGGCTTCCACCGCGATGAAAGACGCGCTGGTTTCGGGCAGCGGCACGCTGGCGGGGCGTCCGGTGAACATCTGCGCGATGGAGATGAAGTTCATCGGCGGCAGCATGGGCGCGGTGGTGGGGGAGAAGATCACGCGCGCGGTGGAGCGGTCGATTGCGCAGCGCATGCCTCTGATTGTGGTTTCGGCGTCCGGCGGGGCGCGTATGCAGGAGGGCGCGGTGAGCCTGATGCAGATGGCGAAGATTTCGTCCGCTCTGATGCGCCTCGATGAGGCTGGCATTCCGTTTGTGAGCGTGCTGACGGACCCGACCACGGGCGGCGTGACCGCAAGCTTCGCCATGCTGGGAGATCTGAATATCGCCGAGCCCGGGGCGCTGATCGGGTTTGCCGGTCCCCGCGTGATTGAGCAGACCATCCGGCAAAAGCTGCCCGAGGGCTTCCAGCGCAGCGAATTTCTGGTGAAGCACGGCATGCTGGACGCGGTGGTGACGCGGCCGGAAATGAAGTCCTGGCTGGCGACCGCGTTTGACTTCTTCTGCGGACCCGTTGAACGCGCGGCATGACCTTTTCGGACACTGTCCGGTTTCTCTTCTCGCTCGGCCCTGAGCTGAAAACGGTGAAGTGGGACCTTGCCCGCGTCCGGGCGCTGCTGGAGAAGCTGGGCAATCCGCAGGCGGAACCGCGGTGTATTCACGTGGCGGGCACCAACGGCAAGGGATCGACCTGCGCGATGATTGCGTCGGTATTGGACGCCGCGGGGTACCGGACCGGGGTTTACACGTCGCCGCACCTCATCGACCCGCGCGAACGGATTCAGGTGTGCGGGGCACTTCTGTCGGAAGCGGCGTGGGTGGAGGCCTTCGAGGCGGTGCATGCCGTGGCGGAAGACCTGCTGGGGCGGGATGAGATCGACGCACATCCCAGCTTCTTCGAGACGGTGACGGCGATGGCCTTTCTGGCGTTCGCGGCGGCGAAGGTGGATGTGGTGGTGCTGGAAGTGGGCCTCGGCGGGCGACTGGACGCGACGAATGTGATTGAGCCGGAAATCGCGGTGATCACGCCGATTGATTTCGACCATGAGGCGTTTCTGGGGTCTTCCATCGAGTCGATTGCGGCGGAGAAGGCGGGGATTCTGAAGCAGGGCCGTCCGGCGGTGTTTGCCGCGCAGCGTCCGGAAGCGTTGGCGGTGCTGGAGCGGCGGGCGCTCGAACTGAATGTTCCGGTGCGACACTCCTCGTACTGGCGCGTGGAAGACCTGCGGCAGGAGCGGGGCGGCAGCCGTTTCACGCTGGTGGCGGACGAAGAAATTCCGATTGTCTGTCCGCTGGCGGGTGAGCATCAGGTGGAGAATGCCCGCACGGCGGTGACGACGCTCGATCTGTTTGGGGCGCCCGCTGCCGTGATCCGGGAAGGCATCGCGCGCGCGGTGTGGCCGGGGCGGCTGGAACGCGTTGCGGAGTCGCCGGAGATCATCCTGGATGGCGCGCATAATCCGGCGGGCGCGAAGGCGCTGGCGGCCTACATCCAGCGTTTTTATGCGAAGGAGCCGGTGCGACTGATTTACGGCGCCATGCGAGATAAGGCGATTGAAGAAGTGACCGGCACGCTGTTGCCCATGGCGCACGAGGTGATTCTGACCGCCGCGGATCAGCCGCGCGCGCTGAGTCCGGAGACCCTGCTGCAGATGCTGGATCACCCCCGGATGCGCACGGCGGCGAACATCGGTGAGGCGCTGCGGATGGCGCGGGAGAATCCGATGCCAACGTTCGTGACCGGGTCTCTGTTTCTGGTGGGTGAGGCGAGGCAGTTGTTTGTCTGAAGATCCGCATAGCAATTTCCGCGCGGAGGTGGCCTGCTATACGGCTGCCGATCCGATGCCCACGCTGCACAATCTGAGCAGCCTGACCGGCGTTCCTGTGGACCAGTTGATTCGGTACGTGCTGGTGAAGTATGCCGCTTCGGGGTCAGATGCGCTGCTCGCGCTGGATCCGATTGTGTTCCGGCAGATGCGCGATCACGTGGCCCAGGCCGAGGCGGAGGGGACGGACGAGGCAAGGCTGCGGGCTTATGAAGCTTTGCGGCAAATGATTGCGTGGCTCGGCAGCGCCGGGTAGGCGTTACCAGGTAGGCGTTACCAGTCGAGCACGGCGCCGTCATGCGCGCGCACGGTGGTGGCGTGGATGATTTCCTGCTGAAACGGATGGCGCGCGGCGGCGGCTTCGTCGACTTCGATGCCGAGACCGGGCGTATCGGTGGGCATCCAGTAGCCGCCCTCGCTGCGGAGGGAGTGCCGCACCACTTCCCAGCGCCACGGGACGTCCGTCAGCATGTCTTCCTGAATGAGGAAATTCGGGGTACTCAGATCGAAGTGCAGGGCGACGGCATTGGCGATGGGGCCCAGGGGATTGTGCGGTGCGACGCCCATGGTGTACATCTCCGCCATGGCCGCGATCTTCTTCGCTTCCCAGAGGCCGCCGCAATGGCAAAGATCGGGCTGTATGACGTGGCAGGCCTGTTTCTCGAAGATCTCGCGGAACTCATAGCGCGTGACGCGGCGCTCGCCGGTGGCGATGGGGACAGGGCTGGCTTTGCGGACTTCCGCCATCACGTCGACGTTCTCCGGCGGAACCGGTTCCTCGACAAAGTAGGGCCGGAAGGGCGCGAGAACGCGGCAGAATTCGATGGCGTTGGCGAGGGAGTGGCGACCGTGGCAATCGACCATGATGTCGACATCGTCGCCGACGGCGAGACGGAGCGCCGACATCATCTTTTCGGCGTAGCGGTAGGCCGCGATGGAGTTCAGTGACTCGGTGGGCGGCGTGATCAGCACCTTCACGGCGTTGTAGCCGCGGGAGACCACGTCGAGGGCGCGGTCCACAAAGACGGCGGGGTCGGCCGCGTGCTGGGATTCGTAGACGGCCTTCATGTCGCCGCCGCCCAGATGGGTGTACATGCGGACTTTGTCGCGCACGGCGCCGCCCAGCAGTTTGTAGACGGGCTGGCCGAGGGCTTTGCCCAGAATGTCCCAGCAGGCCTGTTCAATGGCGGAGATGGCGGACATGCCGATGACTCCCACGCGCCAGAACGATTGCCGGTACATCTTTTGATAGAGATGCTCAATGCGGGTGGGGTCTTCGCCGATGAGCATGGGCGCGAAGTCTTCAATTGCGCCCACCACGGCGCGGGTCTTCCATTCGAGCGAGCCCTCGCCCCAGCCGTAGAGACCGGGCTGGTCCGTCTCCACGCGTACGAAAACCCAGTTGCGCATTTCGGCATTGCAAACGACGGTCCGGAGTGCAGTGATCTTCATTGCGGAAGCCCCAGCTTACACCGGCCACCCGTCATACTGAAGGATTGGGGCTTCGCTCGATTTCCGGAAAGCTTTTCGCCGCGGCAGCCGCGCTGTTGCTGGTGGCGCTTTACCTGGGGAACCTGAGCACCATGGGGCTGATTCTGCCCGATGAACCCCGGTATGCCGATATTGGCCGAGCCATGGCGCGGACGGGCGACTGGATCACGCCACGTCTCTGGGGCCAGCCCTGGTTTGAGAAACCGGTGCTGCTGTACTGGATGACCGGCGTTGGGTTCCGGCTGGGGCTGGGGCCGGAACTTGCTCCGCGTCTGCCCGTGGCGCTGCTCGGGCTGGGTTTTCTGGTGTTTTTCTGGTTCCGGCTGCGCCGATTGTGGGATGTGGAAACCGCCTGTGCCGCGACGGCTATGCTGGCGACCAGCGTGGGCTGGCTCGCTTATAGCCACGTGGCGATTACCGACATCCCGCTGGCTGTGTTGTTCTCCTCCGCGGTACTGCTGTCGCTGGATCCGGAGGC
This sequence comes from uncultured Acidobacteriia bacterium, assembly GCA_903900705.1. Lineage (GTDB taxonomy): Bacteria > Acidobacteriota > Terriglobia > Bryobacterales > Bryobacteraceae > BOG-234. The sequence continues at coordinate 16,098 of CAIUOG010000056.1, read as the reverse complement.
GGTTCCTTATACGCGTATCGCGGCAATCCTGGGTCTGGCGACGCTGGCGAAGAGCCTGCTGCCGCTTGTGCTGTTCCTGCCGGTGCCGGCGCTGCAGTATCGCCGGCTGGCGGCATGGCTGCGGCCCGGGCCGGTGGCGGCGTTCCTCGCGATCAGCCTGCCGTGGCATATTCTTTGTGCAAAGGCCAACGGGTTCGAGTTTGTTCGGGTGCTGTTCATCGAACACCAGTTGGGGCGTTTCAGCAGCAGCGCGCTGCAGCATGTGCAGCCCTGGTGGTTTTACGTGCCGGCGATGCTGCTGCTGCTCTTTCCGTGGTTCCCGCTGCTGCCGTTGATTCCCCGGGATTTCCGGGACCCCAAGACGCGCACGCTTTTGTCGGTGGTGATCTTTGGGTTCGTTTTTCTTTCGGCGGCGGTGAATAAGCTGCCAAGCTACGTGCTGCCGTTGCTGCCATCCACCTGTGCGCTGATCGGGGTCGGCGTGGCGCGGCAGACTCGGCGCGGCGTTTTGCCGGCTGTTCCGCTGGCGCTTTTGGCCTTGCTGCCGCCGGCCGCGCGACTTTTGCCGCAGGCACTGTCGACGGGAATCCGATCTGCCAATGTGGAACTGGCTCCGTTTTTGTGGTGGCTCGCCGGGGGCGCCGCCGTGGCGGCCCTGGCGTGGTTCCTGCTTTCGGGCCGGGGTGTAGTGGTTCCGGTGGCGGGGATGGCGGGGGCGGCTTTCCTGTGGCTGCAGATTACGGTTTTTCCGGCAATTGATCATGCCGCTTCAGGGCGCGGTCTCTGGCTGTCGCAACATCCGGTCTGCGCCCCTGTGCTGAGGCGCACAGTTCTCTACAGTCTCAACTACTACGCCGGGCGAGACCTGCCGGCCTGCGCCCGCCTTGACCCGGCGCCCGCGCACGTTGTACGGTAACAAAGAATAGTTAATGATCCTTCCAGGCAGCTCACTCTACTCAATTCTTCTGCTTGTCCTCGGCCTCGTCTGCTGGGGTCTCTGGGCAAACACCTTCAAAGCTACCGGTAAATGGCGTTTCGAACTGTTTGGTTTCGATTTCGCGTTCGGTATGGTTTTGGCTTCACTTCTGGCCGCTCTGACGCTCGGCAGCATGGGCTGGGATGGCTTCTCGTTCCTGGATGACGTTCGCAACGCCGGAAAGCGTCAGGATCTGTTCGCATTCCTGGGCGGCGCCGTGTTCAATCTGGGCAATCTGCTTCTGCTGGGATCGATTTCGATGACCGGCATCTCGACCGCGATCCCGGTCGGGATGGGTATCGCGCTGGTGACTGAATTGATCTGGTCTTATGCGACGCATCCCGCCGGCAGCCCGGTGGTGTTGGGGCTGGGCGGTCTCTCGGTGGCCGTTTCCGTGATTCTGGCGGCGGTGGCCTATCGGATCTATGCTCCGATGGTGGCGCGTGAGGAAGTGGCTGCTTCGCCCTCCAAATCAAAGAAAGCGAAAAAGATCTCGCCCACCAAAGGCCTGATTGTCGCGTCTGTTGCCGGCCTGCTGATCGGCTCCTACGCGCCTTTGCTGGACAACGCGAGGGATTCTGATGTCGGCATGGGACCGTACTCGCTGGTCTTTGTGTTCTCGCTCGGCGTGCTGGTGACCACGGTGGTTTATAACCTCTTCCTGATGAATCTGCCGCTGCAGGGCAATCCCGTCGATTTCAGCTTCTACCTGAAAGGCAACGTGCGGCAGCATGGCCTGGGCATGCTGGGCGGCGCGATGTGGGCGATTGGCGCTGTCGCGTTTTTCGTGGCGGGCAAGGCGGAAGGCCTGGCGCAACCGGGCGCTGTTATAAGCTACGCGATGGGGCATGCCGGCATTGCGCTGGCGGCGCTGAGTGGTTTTCTGTTCTGGAAGGAATTCTCGGATGCGGACGGGCGGATCAAAACGTTCCTGTTTATCATGTTCATCTTCCTTGCGACCGGTATTGGGGCGGTTGCGGTTGCGCCGACTTTCACAGCGATTCGCTGATTCCATTTCGTCCCGATTGCTCAAAGCGGCTCTGCTCTGCAGTGCCGCTTTTTGCTTTTCAGGCGACACTTTTTTCGCGGCCGCGCAGACGGAAACTCTCTGGTACGACCGCCCGGCGGCGAACTGGAATGAGGCATTGCCGGTGGGGAACGGGCGGCTGGGCGCAATGGTTTTTGGGGACGCCACCCGCGAGCATATCCAGCTGAACGAGGGCAATGTCTGGGTGGGCGAACGCCGCGACCGGAACAATCCGGAGGGCTATGAGGGCTTTGTCGAGTCCCGGCGGTTGCTGCTCGCGGGGAAGACTGTGGAGGCGCAGGATGCCGCCCAGAAGAAGATGATCGGTGTCCCCAACCGGATGCCGCAGTACCAGACGCTGGGCGACCTGACGCTCGACTTCACGGGATTGGGCACGCCCTCCGGATACCGCAGGGAGTTGTTGCTGAACCGGGCCGAGGCGGCGGTGTCCTGGAAGTCCGGTGAGGCAAACTGCTACCGAACCGTGATTGCCTCCCGTCCGGATGAGGTGATCGCGATTCGCGTGGGTTGTACGAAGCCTGGATTGATCTCATTCAGCGCCGCGCTGAGCCGCCCGGCGGACTTCAACGCGGAGTCTCTGGGCACCGACGCAATTCGCATGCGCGGCCGGGCGATTCCGCATGATGAGCGCCATGCGGAGGAAGCCAAAACCGGCGTGGCGTTTGAGGCTGTGTTGCGGGCGATTCCGCGGGGTGGCCGGGTGAATACGGCGGCCGGGCGGCTGACGGTGGAAGGCGCCGATTCGGTGCTGCTGCTGTTTGCCGCACGCACAGACCTTCGGGAAAAAGATCCTCTGGCGGTGTGCCTGCGGGATCTGAAGGCCGCTTCAAGGCCGTGGGACGAACTGCTGGCCCGGCATCTGGAGGACTATCAGGCGCTCTATCAGCGGATGGCACTGAACCTGGGCAGGCCGGACGCGGCGCTCGGGGCTCTCCCGATTACGGCGCGCATCGCGAAGGTCCGGGAGGGCGGAAATGACCCCGATCTGGCCGCGCTCTATCTCCGTTTCGCACGCTATCTGCTGATTGCCGGCAGCCGCCCCGGGAATCTGCCGGAGACGCTGCAGGGGCTGTGGAATGACAAGCTCGACCCGGCCTGGGACAGCAAGTTCACCGTGAACATCAACACCGAAATGAATTACTGGCCCGCTGAGCCGGCCAATCTTTCGGAGCTGACGTCGCCCCTGTTTGATCTGATTGATGCCGCCCGGGTGAATGGCCGCATCACGGCGCAGAAGCTCTACCGCGCCCGTGGCTTCGTTATCCATCACAACACCGACATCTGGGGTGACACGGCGCCGATTGATTCGGCGCGCTCCGGTATGTGGCCCATGGGAGGGGCCTGGCTGAGCCTGCACCTCTGGGATCACTACGATTTCACTGGCGACAAGGTGTTTCTGGCGAAGCGCGGGTATCCGGTTTTGAAAGAAGCGGCGGAGTTCCTGCTGGATTACATGACGGACGACGGGCAGGGGCATCTGGTGACCGGACCTTCCGTTTCGCCGGAGAACAGTTTCAAGCCGGCGGATGGCACGAAGGCCTATCTCACGATGGCTCCGGTGATGGATACGGAGATCGCGCGGGCATTGTTTGGTGACGTGATGCGCGCGAGCGAAATCCTGGGTGTCGATCCGGATTTCCGCGCCAAAGTGGCGGCCGCGCGGGGGAAGTTGATGCCGTTCCGAATCGGCAAATACGGGCAGTTGCAGGAGTGGCCGCGGGATTACGAAGAAGCCGAACCGGGTCACAGGCATATCTCAAACCTGTTTGGGCTTTATCCGGATGACCAGATCACACTGCGTGGCACGCCGGACCTGGCGCGGGCGGCGCGGACGACGCTCGAACGGCGGCTCGCGAGCGGGGGCGGCAGTACGGGCTGGAGCCGCGCGTGGATTGTCAGCTATTGGGCCCGGTTACTGGAGGGCGAACTGGCGTGGCAGAACTTTCAGTTGTTGCTGGGGAAATCCACTTTGCCGAATTTGCTCAACAACGGGCCGCCTTTTCAGATTGACGGGAACTTTGGCGGGGCGGCGGGGGTGATGGAAATGATCCTGCAGAGCCATTCCGGAGAGATTGCGTTCCTGCCCGCGCTGCCGGCGGCCTGGGCCGAGGGCACGGTGCGCGGCATGAAGGCACGCGGCGCGGTGGAACTGGATTTTGCGTGGCGGAACAGCCGGGCGACGTCGGCGACACTGCGTCCCGCGACAGCGGGCGTGAGAGCGCTGCGCGCGCCGAAGGGGCAGGCGATCACGGCGGTTTTGCAGGCCGGTAAACCGCTGCGTCTGGAACCAGGGAAAGACGGTTCCGTCAGCGTCCGGCTTGATGCCGGCAAGGCTTACTCGGTGACCTTCTCGCGCTGAGCCGCCAGTTCTTTGCGGACCGCATCGAGCACCCCGTTGATGAAGTGCACGGATTCCTCGCCGGAGAAGCGGCGCGCCAGTTCGAGCGATTCGTCAATCGCCACGGCGGGCGGCGTTTCGGTGCGCAGCATTTCGTAGACGGCGATGCGGAGCAGGTTGCGATCCACGGTGGGCATGCGCTGGATCTTCCAGTGCGCGGCGTGCCGGGTAATCATCTCGTCGATGAGGGTGATTTCGGCGGTCACGCCCCGCAGCAGCGTCTCAGCGAAGGGGTCGCGGACGGGATGCTCGGGAGCGTCGTCACTGATCAGAAGAGAATCGTAATATCCGGAGAGAATTTCATCCAGCGGCAGCCGCCGGATATCCCATTCAAACAGCAACTGCATGGCCTGCTGGCGCGCCCGATGACGTGCCACTAGCTTTGTTTCCCGGCGCGGAGCTGTCTGAGGAGATTCGCCATTTCGATGGCGGTCATGGCTGCGTCGAAACCTTTGTTGCCGCTCTTGATGCCGGCCCGGTCCATCGCCTGTTCCACGGTGTTGGTGGTGAGGACGCCGAAGGCAACCGGAATTCCGGTTTCTGCCGAGGCGGCGGCAATGCCGCTGGCGGCATTGCCGGCAACGTAATCGAAGTGTGGCGTATCGCCTCTGATGACCGCGCCCAGGCAAAGAATCGCGTCATGCTCTTTGCGTGCCGCCACGGCGCGAACGGTGATGGGGAATTCCCAGGCGCCAGGGATTCGGACGACGTCGATATCAGCGGTTTTCCCGCCTGAACGCTCGATTCCGTCGATGGCTCCGGCCAGCAGGCGGTCTGTGATGAAGCTGTTGAAGCGGCTGACGATAATGGCAAAGCGCAGGCCGTCCGCTCGCAGATCGCCCTCAAAAGTGTGGTGTTTGGAATCGTTCATGTTTCAGCGAAAACGTTCAGTAACCCCTGATTCTGCAAGCATATGGGATACTAAGTGTTTCAGGCCTCAGTTTACCGCATGGACTCCGCATACATCCGGAATTTCTCTATTATCGCGCACATCGACCACGGCAAGAGTACCCTTGCCGACCGTCTGCTGGAGACGACCGGCGCCTTGCAGCAACGCGAAATGATGGAGCAGGTTCTCGATTCGATGGATCTCGAACGGGAACGGGGCATCACCATCAAGGCGCACGCCGTCCGTCTCGACTACAAAGCGGAAGACGGGAGGATGTATCAGCTCAACCTGATTGACACTCCCGGTCACGTGGATTTCTCGTACGAAGTGGCCCGCAGTCTGCAGGCCTGCGAGGGCGCGCTGCTGGTGGTGGATGCGTCACAGGGCGTGGAAGCGCAGACCCTGGCGAACACTTATCTCGCGCTGCATCACAATCTGGAAATCATTCCGGTTCTGAATAAAATCGATCTGCCCGCCGCTGAGCCCGAGCGCATTCGCGAGCAGATTGAGGACATGATCGGCATTGATGCGAGCGAGGCGATTCCCTGCAGCGCCAAGCAGGGCATTGGCATTCACGAGATTCTCGAAGCCATCGTGAAGAAGATCCCGCCGCCGCGCGGGAATCCCAACGCTCCGCTGCGCGCGCTGATTTTTGATTCCTGGTTCGATCCCTACCGCGGCGTGATTATTCTGGCCCGCGTGATTGATGGCAAGCTTTCGCTGAACCAGAAGATCAAGCTGTTTTCGAACGGCCAGACCTTCGATGTGGAAGGTCTCGGCTACCAGTCGCCCAAGGCGATTCCGCTGCCGGAACTGGTGGCGGGCGAGGTTGGGTACATCTACGCGAACATCAAGAACGTCAAGGACGCGCAGATTGGCGACACGATCATGGACGCCGGCGCGATGGCGGAAGAGCCGCTGCCGGGCTTTGAAGAAGTGAAGTCGATGGTGTTCGCGGGGCTGTATCCGGTGGAGTCCCATGAGCACGGTTTGCTGCGCGAGGCGCTCGAAAAGCTTCGTCTGAACGACAGCGCGCTGAGTTTCGAGCCCGAGAGTTCCGTCGCGCTCGGCTTCGGCTTCCGTTGTGGCTTTCTCGGGCTGCTGCATCTGGAAATTGTGCAGGAACGTCTGGAACGCGAGTTCGATATCGACCTGATCACCACCGCGCCGGGCGTGCGTTACCGGATCACGAAGACGGATGGCGAAGTGCTGGAAGTCTATAATCCGACGCGGTTCCCCAGCCCGACGGAAATCCAGATGACGGAAGAGCCGATTATCGACGCGACGGTGATCACGCGCGAAGAGTACATCGGCGGCATTCTGGCGCTGATGGAAGACAAGCGCGGCGTGCAGAAGAAGTTCGAATACATTGGTTCGGGCCGCGTGAAGCTGGTTTATGAACTGCCGCTGAACGAAATCGTACTGGATTTCTATGACCGGCTGAAGAGCGTTTCGCGCGGGTATGCGTCGCTCGATTATCAGTTGTCCGGACACCGCGTTTCTCCCATGGTGCGGCTGGATATTCTGATCGCGGGTGAGGAAGTGGACGCGCTCAGCATGATTGTCCATCGCGACTATGCCTTTGAGCGGGGCAAGGTGATTATCGAACGCATGCGGAAGCTGATTCCGCGGCAGATGTTCGAAATCGCGCTGCAGGCGGCGATTGGCAGCAAGATCATTGCTCGCGAGACGATCTCCGCCATGCGTAAGAACGTGATCGCGAAGTGCTATGGCGGCGATATTTCCCGCAAGCGCAAACTTCTGGAGAAACAGAAGGAAGGCAAGAAGCGGATGAAGCGCGTGGGTCGCGTGGAGATTCCGCAGGAGGCGTTCCTTGCGGTGCTGAAGGTTGGCGAATCGTCCGACGACGATTGAGCCGGCAGATTGATTATTTCCGGGCGGGCGCGGTCCGGTCCGGAAACTTCCAGTCGTCCGGATTCGCGGGCGGCCGGAATTCGTTGGTATTGAAGACGCGGAATTCTTTGTCCTCCGGGCCGGCCACGCCCAGCATCAGTGCGAGCGAGGTTCGCGGTCCCTGGAAATAGGAGATCCGAATGGCATGAATGCCTCCCGCCAGTTTCGCGCTGCCATCCACGCGCAGCGGCGGATGGTGACCATCGTTGTCAATCACCGTCTTGCCGTCGATGTAGAGCTTCGAGCCATCGTCTGAGACGAGGGCGAAGCGGTATTTGCCGGGGTTCTGAATCCAGAAACGGCCGGTGTAATCGATGGCGAACCATTCCAAGCGGTCGGTGATGCCTGGGAAGCCTTCCATAAAATCGCGCGGGGGAATATTGAGGCCGTTGGTATAGATGGTTCCGACCGGTTTGAGCTTTTCGAACTTCGGCAGTTGGAACGTTTCGGGCTTCAGATAGTAGATTTCGCCGCGCAACCCGGACGGAATGACCACGGTGGCGCCGAACTTCGGCTCCACGTCTTCACCGCCGGCGAGCTGAGCGGAACTCCCGGGCGCCAGGGCGAGGCCGGCGGCAAGGGCCAAAAGTCGAAATCCCGCGCCTGAATGTCCGGTCACAGTGCATAATCATAACTGAAGGGAGAACACTCTATGGCCAAAGGTATGGACCGCAAGAAAGAAACAAAAAAGCCCAAGAAAGATAAGAAGTAGTGCTCCGGGACTTCTGAACGGGTTCTGCGGACTGTTTTGAGTCCTGCAGGACCCGTTTCCTGTTTGAGAGGCCCTGCCTCGGGAATGCCCTAAACTCATAGCAGTGTCCTCCGCGCGCCATTCCGAGCGTTCCGTCGATCGCTTTTTCCAGTTTTCGCTGCTCGGGCTGGTGGCCAGCGGTTTTTTCGCGCTGGCGGGTTCGCGATATCTGGACCGGCCCACCCTCGCTCTTACCTTTTTTGCTCTCGCCGTTCGCGGGCTGATGATTGCCGGACGCCTGCGAATGACCATTCCGCCGCGAGTGGTGTCGATCCTGGCCCTCGCCTACGTCGGTTTTTATCCACTCGATTTCTATGTGCTCTCGCGGGACTTCTTCACCGCCACGCTGCACGGCGTGTGCTTCCTGGCGGCGGTGAAGATTCTGACGGCGGAGACGAATCGCGACTATCTCTATACCGCTTCCGTGGCTTTCCTGGAACTGATCGGCGCGGCGCTGCTTTCTTTTCAGGCGACGTTTTTCGCGTGGCTGGCGCTCTATATTCTGTTTGCGATTGCGGCCTTTACGAGCGCGGAGATCCGGCGGGGCGTGGAGCGGGGCGGGCAGGTGATTCATCCGCCGAAGGCCCGGCTGGGCTGGCGTCTGGCCGTGGTCACGGTGGCGGCAACTTTCGGGATACTCGTGATCACCGGAGGGCTCTTTCTGCTGGTGCCGCGCACTGCCCGGGCCGCGGCGCTGCTGTTTCCGAACGCTCCCCGGCTCACAGGTTATTCGAATGTGGTGGACCTGGGCGGCTTCGGAGAGATTTCGCGCGATACCCGTCCGGTGATGCACATCCTGTCCTATTCCCGCGCGCTTCCCCGTGGCCTGAAATGGCGCGGCACGGCGCTGAGCCACTTCGACGGCAGGCGCTGGTCGGAGCCGCCGCTGGCGGTGACGGATGTGCCGACGAGCCATGGGACCGCCGAGGTCGCGGGACGTCTGCAGCGATCCCGCCGGGATGGCCGGCGGCTGCTGTACCGGGTGGATGTGAACAGCTCCGACACCGGCACGATTTTCATTGCGGGCACGCCGGAATACATCAATTTTTCCGCGCCCCGGCTGATCCGAACCCCGGAGGATTCGTGGCGTGTGCTGCCGGTGACAGGCGAGGAGCTTCGCTACGAGGTGTCCGCACACTGGGGCGCGGCCCTGCCGGTGAGCCTGAGCCCCGCCGAGAAGATTCGATACCTGCGCCTGCCGGCGATGGATGGGCGCATCTGGTCGCAGTCGCGGGAGTGGACGAACCCCGGAGCGCCGCCCGGAGAAAACGCCTTCAGCATCCAGCAGCATCTGCGCGGGGAGTTCACCTACTCGCTGGAGAGCAGCGCCAAACCGGTGGCCGATCCTCTGGCGAACTTTCTGTTCGTGACGAAGCGGGGCTACTGCGAATACTTCGCCTCCGCGATGGCCGTGATGCTCCGCATGCAGGGGATTCCGTCCCGCGTGGCAACCGGTTTCCAGAGCGGCTATTACAACGAAGTCTCCGGCCAGACGGTGATTCGCGCTTCCGACGCGCATGCCTGGGTGGAAGCGTGGCTGGAGGGCGAGGGCTGGGTAACGTTCGATCCGACTCCCTCCGCCGCTCCGCACAGCGCCGGCATCACGGCCCGGCTGAATATGTATCTCGATGCCGCCGACAGCATGTGGCAGCAGTGGGTGATGGCTTACGATCTGGGGCATCAGGCGGCGCTGGCGGCAAAGTTCGAAGGCACGCTGCGGACGATCAGCCAGGCGCGGCTTCAGCCTGGCGGCCCGTGGAGAAGTGGCGTTTGGGATTCGATCCGATCGATCTTCACGGGTCCGATCGCCGCGTGGGTTCTGGCCGGGATTGTTCTGGTGGGGCTTGCCGCGATGGCGGGACCGCGGCTCTGGCGGGAAATCCGCAGCCGCCTGAAGCTCCGGGCGATCGCCACACGCGGCGCTTCCCCGCATGACGCGGGAATTCTCTATCAGCTGATGCTCGAAGCCCTGGCGCGCCGGGGTTTTGAGAAGCCGGCCTTCGCCACGCCGCGCGAGTTCGCGGAGACGCTGCCGGCGGGCGAACTGGACCCCGTCCGCCGCTTCACCTCGCTCTACTATTCCCTGCGCTTTGGCGGCGATGCCGGGGCTGTTACGGAGATGTCTGAGATCCTGCGCGAATTGCGGCGGTAAGCCATACAGACACGGGCGATAGAATCACTTGCATGAAGACTTCCGTCCTCGTGCTTTTTGCCGTTCTGGTTGGCGCGGTCGCGTGGACCGCGACCCGTCCGGAAGGCGAGATTCCCTTTCACAAACACACCATCGATCTGGGCCAGAACGAGCCTGCCGCTTTCGCCGATATCAACAAAGACGGCAAGCTCGACATTGTTTCCGGGGAGAACTGGTATGAAGCGCCGAACTGGACGAAGCACCATTTCCGCACCGCGCTTTTCACCAACAATTACATTGATGATTTCAGCGATTTGCCGATTGATGTGAACGGGGATGGCAACGTGGATATCGTCAGCTGCGGCTGGTTTTCGAAGAGCCTCTGGTGGAGCGAGAATCCGGGTAAGACGGCGGCCACCGCCATGTGGAAGTCGAGCGAGATTCAGGGTGGTTTCAACGTGGAATTCTGCTTTGCGGTGGACCTGCTGAACAACGGGAAAAAGCGTGAGATTCTGCCGCAGTTCGGCAGTGCCAACGCGCCCGTTTCCTGGTATGAGATCCGTAATGGAAGCTTTGTCCGCCACAATGTGAGCAATGTGCCGATGGGGCATGGCATTGGCGCGGGGGACATCAACAAAGATGGCCGAAACGACATTCTCACGCCCAAGGGCTGGTTTGAAGCTCCGGCCGATCCCCGGGTGGATCAGGCCTGGAAATTCCACGCCGATTGGGACCTGGGCCAGACCGGCTTCATTTACGCACTGGACGTGAATAAAGACGGTCGCATGGATATTGTCACTTCCATGGCGCACGACTATGGCGTCTTCTGGATGGAACAGCTGGCCGATGGCAAATGGAAAAAACACATCATCGACGACAGCTGGTCCCAGGCGCATGCCATGACGATGGTGGATCTGAACGGCGACGGTCAGCCGGACTTCGTCACCGGTAAGCGCTTCATGGCCCATAACGGCAAAGATCCGGGTGAGCGGGAGCCGCTGGGCGTTTACTGGTATGAGTTTCTGCCGCCGGATAGCAACGGGAATGTGGAATGGGTGAAGCACGTGGTGGACTACGGCGGACGGACCGGCGGCGGCATGCAGATTCCTGTGGCGGATATCGATGGCGACGGGGATCTTGATTTCGCGGTAGGCGGCAAGAGCGGTCTGTTTCTCTTTGAGAACATGACCAGGGTTCCGGCTGTGCTGAAGAAGAAATGAGCCGTTTTTCCTGGAAGGGCCAGTGGGCGCTGGTGACGGGTGCGAGTTCCGGCATCGGGCAGGCCATGGCGCGGGAACTCGCGGCGGGTGGCGCGAAGCTGGTGCTGACGGCGCGGCGGGCGGACCGGCTGCAGGCGTTCGCGGCAGAGCTTTCCACCGAGTTTTCCACGGAGGTGGAGATCTTCGCGGCGGATCTGGAGAAGCCGGAAGCCCCGGCGGAAATCCTGGAGTTCACCAACTCGAAGAGCATAAACCCGGCGCTGCTGGTGAACAACGCGGGCTTTGGAATCTTCGGGGAATTCCGGGAGATGGACCTGGCGCGACAACTCGCCATGATCCAGGTGAACTGCTCCGCCGTGGTGGCGATGACCAGCCTGTATCTGCCTGCAATGATCGCGCGGGGGAGCGGCGATGTTCTGATTGTGGCCTCCACCGCGTCATTCCAGGCGGTACCGTATCAGACGGCCTATGCGGCAACGAAGGCGTTTGACCTGATCTTCGCGGAGGGCATTGCGGAGGAGGTGAAGCGCTTCGGCGTTCGCGTGTGTGCCTTATGCCCGGGGCAGACGAAGTCGGAGTTCCATGAAATTGCGAATGAGCCGATTCCGAAACAGATGAGCGTGCACACCGCGCGGGAAGTGGCGCGCATCGGGCTGGACGCGATGGCTGCGGGGAAGCACCATGTGATTTGCGGCGTGAGCAATCGCCTGGGCATGGAACTGCAGCGGCTTGCTCCGCGACGCCTGGTGACCGCGATCTCCGAGAGAATGTTCCGGCCTTCCGGAGAATGATTCCGGGCCGGGGTCAGCCCGGCCCGATCAGTTTTTTCGTGCTGGCGGTGGCGGCTTCCCGCGCCTGGGTGAAGCCGTCGTCGACGGTCTTCCACTTTGCCGCCATCTGCCGCGCTCTCTCCGGTTGCGCGGGCGCGAGATTCTTCTGTTCGGAGCGGTCTTTGCTCAGGTCGTAGAGTTCCCAGGGCCCGACGTCACCGGTGGCAATCAGCTTCCAGTCGCCGGTCCGCAGAGCGCGGTTGTGGTTGTGGTTGAAGTACAGGAAATCGCGAGTGACCGCACCGTTCTTAGAGAATGCCGGCAGGATGCTCTTACCGGCAAGACCGGGCCCGGATTCCGCTACGGGTTTGCCGCCGGCGAGGTCTACGGCGGTGGGCAGGATGTCCACAAAGTGGCACTGATCATGCCTCAATTGATTGTGGTCGTGAATGCCTCTGGGCCATTGGACGATGAGAGGGGAGGCGATACCGCCTTCGTTCACCCAGGACTTGTGCAGGCGGAAAGGCGCGTTGGAGTTGCCCGCCCAGCCGGGGCCGAGGCCCAGATGGGTCTTTGCGGAACCGAGCGGCGCGGTGGAATCGTGGCCATCGCCGCGAATCAGCTGTTCGGAACTGGCGCCGTTGTCGGAGAGGAAGAGCACCACCGTGTTATCGAGCTGGCCCATGGTTTCCACCTGCTTCAGCAGCTTGCCGATCTCGGTATCCATCCGGCTCACCATGGCGGCGTGAATCGCCATCTTGGTTCGCTGCAGTTTCTTTTGCTCCGGCGTGAGCGTGGACCAGGGGACGGCGCGGGTTACTTCGCCGGGCCCGATCTTCGCGATCAGTTCACTGTCGGGCGTGTTCCAGTTGGTCCACATATTGGGCTCGGCGGGCGCCAGCGGGCAGTTGATCAGGCCCATTTTCGTCATGCGCTGCCACTTGCGTTCGCGCGCCGTATCCCAGCCCTCGCTGAAGCGTTCGGAATATTTGTCGATGTCTTCCTGCGGGGCCTGGAGCGGGAAGTGCGGGGCGTGAAAGGCGGCGAACAGGAAGAAGGGATCGCCCGGTTGATCCTTCGCGTGTTCTTTGAGGAAGCGCAGTCCGTAGTCGGCAATGGCGGTGGTGCTGTAGTAGCCGGGTTCGGGTTTGGGGAGGCGCTCGCCATCGAGCAGATGGTTGTTCTGGGTGAAGAACCGCAGTTCATCCATCATGGTGTAGGAGTGATCGAAGCCCACGCCCGCCGCGCCGGTGACGTGCTTCATGTGCCACTTGCCGGTGTGATAACTGCGGTAGCCGAGGGGTTTCAGATACTCCGGCAGAAACTTCACGTAGGCGGGGATCTTCCCGGGCGTCATGATGTCACTGGCGGTCTGCTGCGCGTACTGCCCGGTGAGCAGACAACTGCGGGAGGGGCCGCAGCGCGCGGTGGAATAGGCCTGGGTGAAGCGGAGGCCGTTGGCGGCCATGCGATCGAGGTGGGGCGTGTCGATGTCGCCACCGTAGCAGCGCGCGTCCGAGAAGCCCATGTCGTCGGCCAGAATCACCAGGATGTTCGGCTTCTTCGGTGGGGCCGCCGACAGCGGGTTGCCTGCCGCCGCGCCCGCCGCCGCGGTGAGAGTCGTCTGGAGGAAAGATCTTCTGGAGCTGAGCATTGCGATGTCGTCAGTATAATCCGGACGCGTAATGGTACCCGATTCCCGCAAATGTATCAGTAATGGTACGGAAAGCGGGAGAGTTAACCCTCGTTGACTGGACCCTGAAGCCCGCGAGCGCCATCATCAATATATGAACGTGACTGTTGCCGGTAAAGTGTATGGGGTTCCGATGGGCCGCAAGCTGGAAGTGGTGCTGATGACCGGCCTTCTGGCGGTGGCGAGCTTCGCTCCCTCCGCGCAGGGATCCGTCCTTTCCAACGGGAACTTTACGACAACTTCCGGTACCTTCGCGGCGGCGGGCGGTGGAATCAACACGCTGAAGAGCGATGGCGTGACCGGCGACTACACCGCCGGTGGAAACATTGCGTCGTGGACGGTTGAAGACGTCGGCACAGCCACGGGCCTGGCACTCTTATACACGGCGGGCAATCAGGGCAACACCAGTACGGCCAATGAAGGCATTGTTCTGAACGGTCGTTTCGGCAATTTCTCGGTTTATGATCCCGGCAACGTGGTGGGAGGCACCGGTGGCGCGATTCCGAACACCAGCCCTGGCGGCGGCAATGTTGTCGTGGCGGATGGCGCGGTCGGCTACCAGGTGGCCATTTATCAGACGCTGACCAGCCTGAATCCGGGAACGGTGTATGCGGTGAATTTCTGGTATGCGGCGGGCCAGCAGTACGGCTTTACGGGAACCACCACGGAAGGCTGGCAGGTATCTCTCTCCAGCACCGCGCAACTAACGCAAACCGCCGCGAACGGCACGACCATTCAGGACACCCCCGCACAGGCGAATGGCGGGCTGGCGCAGGGCGCCTTTCAGGGTTGGGCGCAACAAACCTTCAATTTCACGGCTTCCGGTTCCACGCAGGTTCTGACGTTCCTTTCGCTGGGTACTCCGAGCGGGCAGCCGCCGGTGGATTTCCTCTCGGCCGTAACGGTCTCCGCCGCTCCCGAACCCGGTTCGCTGGCGCTGATAGGCGGCGGTCTGCTTTCGCTGGCCGGCCTGGTGCGGCTTCGGCGCAAGCGCAGCTTAGTGGAATAGTAGGACAGTAGCGAAATCAGATTCGTTCCGCAGGCATGGACTCGTGCTATTTCTGAGAACTGAATGCTCCGGCAGTTTGCGCTCGACTTTTTTCGGCTCTGGCTGTGGCTGCTGATCCTGGTCGCGGTCTTCGTGCCCCTGGAGCGGCTGTTTCCTCTGCATCGCCAGCGTGTGTTCCGGGCGCGATTTTTCACGGACCTGATCTATTACTTCCTCAGCAGCCTGCTCCCCAAGGCGGTCATGGTTCTCCCGCTGGCGCTGGCGGGGTCCGCCGCTCACCGCGTTGTTCCCGCATCCCTGCAGACCGCGATGGCGTCACTGCCCGTGGGTATGCGGTTCGCCATCGCGCTTGCCATTGCGGAAGTCGGCTACTACTGGGGACATCGCTGGTCCCATGAAATCCCATTCCTCTGGCGCTTCCATTCGCTGCATCACAGCGCGGAGGAAATGGACTGGCTGGTCAACACACGGGCTCATCCGGTGGACATGGTGTTTACCCGGCTTTGCGGTATTCTGCCGGTGTACGTGCTGGGGCTCTCACAAACCGCGGGCGGCAGTCCCGATTCCATTTCTGTGCTGGTGATACTGACCAGCACATTGTGGGGCTTCTTTATTCACTCGAATCTTCGGTGGCGGCTGGGCCCTCTGGAATGGCTGGTCGCCGGACCCGCCTTTCACCACTGGCACCACACGTTTGAGGAACCGTTGAACCGGAACTTCTCGCCGATGCTGCCGCTGGTGGACCGCCTGTTTGGTACCTTATATTCGCCGAAAGGCGAGTGGCCAGTGAAGTACGGAACCTCGTCACCCGTGCCGGCCGACCTGGCAGGCCAGTTGTTACAGCCGTTTGCAGTGACTTCGGAGGCGCATGATTATCCGGTCCGATGAACCTTTGGCGAAAGAACTGACAGCCTTTATAAAGGGCGGAGATACCGTTTCTTTGCGGCGTCTGCTGGAATCTGATCCGGCACTGACAGCCGCCCGCATTGTGGACGAGAAGGGCGTGGGACGAACGCTGCTCCACATCGTTTCGGACTGGCCCGGTCACTTTCCCCGCGTGGCGGAAACCATCCGGCTTCTGGCGAACTTCGGCTCGGATCTGAATGCTGCCGTGACCGGTGTGGATTGGCACCAGGAAACGGCTCTGCATGGCGCGGCCAGTTGCGGTGACGTCACGGCCATGGAGGCTCTGCTCGATTGCGGAGCGGACATCGAAGCGCCCGGCGCGGTCTTCACGGGCGGAACGGCTATGTCTGACGCCGTGATTTTCGCTCAATGGGACGCAGCCCGCCTGCTGCA
>CAIUOG010000055.1 GCA_903900705.1 uncultured Acidobacteriia bacterium | reverse complement strand
CTTCCGGCAGGAACCAAAGTTACCTACCGATGTGTTCAGCGAGATAAGAACGGAAACCTATATCCTCGGTGGCCCATTCCATTTCCCCGCGACAAGGCCGCGGTGGCGGAGCGGGGCAAAGAGTTGGCCCGGCAGTACGGTCTGCTCTGAACTTCTTATGCGACTGCGATGCTGATCTATGGTGTGTTGTAGTTGCCAAAAACTTCGGAAATGTTAGAGATCCGGCGGCACATTGCGAGGTCGCCACATCAGTAAAATCCCGCGCTTCCAGAACCTCCGTGCGGCCTGACTGATAGCGGATCGCTACCATGAAGATGCGGCAGAACTCCGGATTCAGCCCGGTGGTTTCGAGGTCGAACTGCAGGCGGTTGAGCTGATCGAACGTCAACTCCCGGAAGTACGTGCGCCCCGTCGCTACCAGATACTGCTCTTCCGGCGGTAGCGCCAGGACATGCCGCGGCCCCAGATCCCGCAACGAACGAATGCGGCGCGCCCGCACCACGGCATTACTCAGGGTGCGGAAGTCGTCCGCCAAGACGAGGTAGCGCAGTTCGCCGGGTGGCTGCAGTTCGCGGACCTCAATCGAGGGCGGCAAGCCATCCACCTGGTCCAGCAGCAGCCAGGGACGAAAGCGCTCTTCTTCGCGAACCAGAACGCCCGTAACGGGATTACGACGCCAAACCATCGCTGTGCCATCCGGTTCCGCCCACACCGAAACGATGCCGGGCGTCGGGTCCCAGCCCCAGAGCCATTCGTCTTCGATTTTGCGGGTCAGTTTACGCCTGTTTTAGCGGGCGTCAGCACGCCGGTTCCGTACTTTTCCACCCGGCGCGTCTTCATGTTGTAGACGTCTCCGGGAGAGATCACGTAGTACGGCTTTTCCCAGGGCTGGTAGACGCGCGTATTGTCATGAATCGCGACCTTCCACTTGCCAATCACCTCGAAAGTATCGCCCTTCACCACAATTGCCGTGCCTTCGGAAAGCCCGATTCCCAGCAGTTCCGGATACTTCTGAATCACCGGGATAATGTCATCCCAGCGATTGCGTGTATTGATGTGCTGGTCAATTGCGGACTTGTGCAGGAACGCGAAACCATGTTCATGCCGCAGTTCCGGCGTCATCACAATCTCAGAGCCGGCCACGGCGCCGCGCACCAGGTAGTCCCCCTGAATCGTCGCGCCGGCCGAACTGCCGCCAATCACGCCGCCGCGTTCGAGCACCGCGCGGAATTCCTTCAGTGTCAGCGTGCCTGCGTAGGAATCCACGCAATTCCACTGGCGTCCGCCATTGAACCAGACGCCCTTCGCGTCGCGCAGTGTTTTGGCGAAGGCTTCGGTGTCGGCAACCTTCGGGTCCGCAGTGTGCAGCATGTGCACGTTCGTCAGGCCCAGTTTCTTCCAGGGCGAAAAAATCTTGTCCTCTTCGTACTTGATGAGCGCGCCCTTGGCGTCCCGGTTTCCGCCCGCGGTCGGAATAATGATGATTTTGGCGTTTGGCCCCCCGGCGAGATTGACGAAGGTTTCCATAATACCCGTGCCCTCAGCAGCGCCACCGCCCTGGATTACCAGGGCGCCCTTTGCCGGGCCATACTCGGGAACCTGTGCGGCCAGGCCCAGAGCAAGCAGAAGTGTTGTGAACGTGAGGCGGATCGTGCGCATATTCTGAAATGGTAAACCGTCAGCGCGTCGTTCAGCGTTGCTGGTTTAGCGTTGGTGGTTTAGCGTTGGTGGTTTAGCGTTGGTGACTCAGCGCTCGTTCTCGCGCGCCACAGAGAAATAGCCCGGTCGCGCCCGCACGCGTACCTTTGGTCGGGCTACTTCCACCCGTAGGGTGTGATAGCCGGGCTGATCACCGCTTTGCGTGTAGCTCAGCACGTACTCCGTGTGCAGTTCCGTGCCGATTGTGGCCATGCCGTTTTCCAGATCGTGCAGGCTGCGAAAGGCAATGTGCCGGCCACCGGACGCGCCCGTCAGAATGGAAACCGCATCCTGCCGGATCACGCTCCGCCCACCCCGCAGAATCTCTGGCACAAGCTTTGTCAAATCCACGGACGCCATCACGCCGGTGTCGTTCGGATGCGCTGCGTCGGCATGGTTCACACCCTTCATATCGGAGGCGCTCAGAGTATCCCGCGGCAGGTCTTTGCCGATGCGAGGCATCACCAGGCTGTAGAGGATCGTGTTGCCGGGTTCCATTTTCATCAGCGCATCATCCAGCCGGGAGGTACTGCCCGAATCGCCGGCCTGAGAGATCAGCAGGATCACGCGCCGTCGCGCCCCCGGCAGCGGGGAAAGCTGGCGCAGCGCCATCATCACGGCATCCAGCGTTTTACTCTTCTCGCCGGAAGCTGTCAGGGAATTGAACGCGCGATCCAGCAGTTGCGTGTCGTTGGTCAGTGGCTGCAGCAGGGTGACTGTATCGTTGAAACCAATGACCGCCGCCTGCCCGCCTGCCCCGGCAATCAGCGCTTCCACCGCATCTTTCATGCGGCGGACCTCCGGCAGCCAGTTCCGGACCGCGTCATTCGTCTGCACTGCGACCACTACGGAAACAGGCTGTTCGGTGAACTCCAGTCGGACCTTGCGCGCCTGCCCGTTGTCGAAGACCAGGAAATCCCCGGCCGTCAGATCTTTCACCGGCGTGCCATTCCGGGTAGTCACCGCGACCGGTACCTCCACGATCCGAACCGGCACCCGGATCAGAGGCGGATTCTGGGCCACCGCCATGAGGCTGATGAGACTGAGACTGGCTACTGCCGTGAGTTTCCGCACGCATCGCAAATGTAGCAGTTTGAGGGCCGGATGGAAAGCACGGGAATTCGGGACTTTCCATCCGGCGGTCAGTGAAACCGAGGCACATGTGTGACGTTCGGACCGGATAGAATAGTGCAATCGCTATGGCAATCGCTATGAAAGCTGCGAGCCTTCTGCTGGCCCTGAGCACCGTCGCCGTCGCTGCGGAACCGGGGAATCCGGCTGAGTATTTCGAAACGAAAGTCCGGCCGTTGCTGGCCTCAAAATGCTACGCCTGCCATACCGATGCGAAATCCGGTGGTCTGCGGCTCGATACGCGGGAACACATGCTGGCTGGCGGAAACTCGGGCCCGGCCATTAAACCCGGCGACTCCGCCAACAGCCTGCTGGTTCAGGCCCTGCGTCAGACGCACCCGAAGCTGAAAATGCCCCCGGGCGGGAAGCTCAAAGACGATCAGATCGATGCGGTGGCCGCATGGATTCAGGCAGGAGCGGTCTGGCCCGCAGGGTCGGCCAAAGCCCCAAAATATGTCATCACCGAAGACCAGCGCTCTTTCTGGTCTTTCCGGCCCGTAGTGGAACCCGCCGTGCCGAAAGTCCGGGATGCAAAGTGGGGGCATAATGAACTCGACCGGTTTGTACTGGCGAAGCTGGAAGAAAAGGGCCTCGCGCCCGTTCGGCCGGCCGACCGGCGCACGTTGATCCGTCGAGCTTACCTCGATCTCACCGGCCTGCTTCCAAAGCCCGAAGACGTTGACGCGTTCGTGAGGGATAAATCCCCGGACGCATTCGCGAAAGTGGTGGATGGCCTGCTTGCCTCCCCGCGCTATGGCGAACGCTGGGGCCGGTACTGGCTGGATATTGCGCGCTACTCCGATGACAAGTTGAATTCCACTCAGGACGACCCTTACACCAATTCCTTCCGCTACCGCGACTGGGTGATCAATGCGTTCAATACCGACATGCCTTACGACATGTTCGTCAAAGCGCAGATCGCGGGAGATCAGTTGCCCGACAAAGATAAATACCTGGCGGGTCTGGGTTTCTATTCGCTGAGCCCGGAGATGCAGGATGACCGTGTTGACGCGACCACGCGCGGCTTCCTCGGCCTGACCGTCGCCTGCGCGCAGTGCCATCATCATAAGTTCGACCCGATTCCACAGTCAGACTATTACTCGCTGCTCGGCATTTTCAACAACACCAGTCTGGGTGAGTCACCACTCGCTCCGGGCGAACAGGTGAAGGCTTATCAGGCCGCGAAGAAAAAAGCGGATGCGAAGAAGAAAGAACTCGATGATTTCGTGGAAGCCCAGGCGACCATCCTTTCTGACATCCTGGCCACGAAGACCGCTGCTTACATGCTCGATGTCGCCGGTGACAGCCCTGACACCACGCTCGACGCGGAGGTTCGCGCCAAATGGAAGAAGTATCTCGCTTCACCGGAAAAAGATCATCCGTTTCTGAAAGCCTGGTTTGAGTCGAAGTCCCCGGCGGCGCGCCGCGGCGCCGCTTTGAATTTCCAGAACCTGCTGATTGCCGTGAGCGCGGAACGCAAGCTGGTGGAGGATAAGAACCACATCACGCTCGGTCTCAATCCGAATCGTGAAGATCTGAGCCAGGCCAACCTTGTCTCCATGGACCGTGACCGTTTCTTCCTCTGGGACAACGTCTTCGGTGCGCGCGGAGTCCTGCATTTTGCAGATGGGAAAATCGACCGGTTTCTCGCGGGTACGTGGCGCGAGCATCTGGCAGGCCTGCACCTCGAACTCGCAGAACTGAAGAAGGCGATGCCTCCCGAGTATCCATATCTCCAGATCATCGAGGACAAGAAGAAACTTAGCGAGCAAAAGATCTGGATCCGCGGCGACCGCGGCAACCCGGGCGACCCCGCTCCGCCGCATTTTGTTTCCGTGCTGACGGTCGGTGATCCGAAGCGCTTCAGCAAAGGTTCCGGCCGGCTGGAACTCGCCGAAGCCATCGCGGACCCGGCGAATCCGCTGACCGCCCGCGTGCTCGTCAACCGTGTCTGGCAGCATCATTTCGGGCAGGGTATTGTGCGGACCCCCAGCAACTTTGGCTCCCAGGGGGATCGTCCCGCCAACCCGGAATTGCTTGACTACCTCGCGTCTTCCTTCATGAAAGATGGCTGGTCCATCAAGAAACTGCAGCGCCGTATCCTGCTGTCCGCCGCGTACCAATCGAGTGCGGAGAGCAGTGAAAAGAACCTCACGGTGGATCCGGAAAACCGACTGCTCTGGCGCTTTAACCGCCAGCGTCTGGATGCCGAAGCCCTGCGGGATGACCTGCTGCTGGTCTCCGGCAACCTGGATCTGAAGGAAGGGGGGCTTGCTGTGCATTTGGGCAAGGACAACCTCCGCCGTACCGTTTACAGTTTTGTAAGCCGGCGCAAACTCGAAGCTGATTTCGCGCTCTTCGATTTTCCCAATCCCAACAACACCAGCGAACAGCGCAACGCCACCAACGTGCCCCCTCAGCGCCTCTATTTCATGAATAACGATTGGGTAATTACGCAGGCGAAAGCAGTTGCCTCCCGCCTGCAGGGTGACGACGTTAAGAAGATTGACGAAGCCTACCGCCTTCTCTTCCAGCGACTGCCTTCCGCGGACGAGAAAAAACTTGGCCTCGCCTTTGTGGCCGGACATCCGGATCAGGCCTGGGCCGAGTATGCCCAGGTGCTGCTCACCTCTAACGAATTTCAGTTTGTGGACTAAGCGTGTTGTGAGAAAGACATGATGACCAGACGAGATTGCCTCAGGAATGTCGGAACCGGTTTCGGGATGACGGCCTTCGCGCAACTGGCCGGCGCGGCGGCCGCGGGTAGCACGCCGGCGATCTCCGCGAATCCACTTGCGCCCAAAGCGCCACACTTCCCGGCGAAAGCGAAGCGCGTGATATTTTTGTTCCTCAATGGAGGCCCCTCGCAGGTGGATACCTTCGATCCCAAGCCGATGCTGGATAAGTATGACGGCAAGCCCATGCCGACTGCGAATCTGAAAACTGAGCGCAAGACGGGCAACCTGCTGAAATCCCCGTTCCGCTTCCGGAAATACGGGCAGAGCGGAATTGAGGTCAGCGAGATTTTCTCAAAGCTTGGTTCTAAGATTGACGATTGCTGTGTCGTCCGTTCCATGTATACGGATCGTCCCAACCATGAGCCATCTCTTTTGCTTCTGAATACGGGGGATAAGCAGGTGGGCCGTCCCTCCATGGGTTCCTGGCTGACCTACGGTCTGGGCTCTGAAAATCAGAATCTTCCCGGCTTTGTGGTCTTATGTCCGGGCTTTCCGGTCATCGGCCCGCAACTCTGGGCGTCCACCTTCTTACCCGCCGTCTATCAGGGCACTTATATTCCAAATAATGAGAAGACGCCGGATAAGTTAGTCCAGTACATCCGCAATCCGGAACTCTCGTCCACGGAACAGCGCCGCCAACTCGACTTACTGGGTAAGCTCAATGAACTCCATCTGCGGCGAGCGGGGCAGGACAGGGAACTTGAGGCCAGCATTCAGGCCGCTGAGATTGCGTTCCGCATGCAATCGGAAGCGCCCGAGGTCTTTGATATCTCAAAGGAACAGCCGAAAGTGCGCGAACGGTATGGGGAGAGCGACTTCGGGCGCGGCTGCCTCATGGCGCTACGGCTGATCGAAAAGGGTGTTCGGATGGTGCAGGTTTATCACGGCAATTCGCAACCGTGGGACAACCATGACGACATCATGATCCATAAGAAACTGGCGCGCGATACCGATGGCCCCGTGGCCGCGCTGCTGGAAGATCTGAAGCTGCGTGGGCTTCTGGATGAGACCCTGGTGATCCTGAGCGGCGAGTTCGGACGCACGCCGGTTGTCGAAGTGAGCGGACTGGTGAAAGTGCAGAACGGTCGCGACCACAACAGCCACGGGTTTTCCACCGTTCTTGCCGGTGGCGGAATTAAGCGCGGCTATGTTCATGGCGCCACCGACGACTTCGGCTTTAAAGCGATAGACAAACCTGTGCATATCCATGACCTGCATGCGACCATCCTCCACCTGATGGGCTTCGACCACACCAGGCTGACTTACCGCTACAGCGGCCGGGATTTCCGCCTGACCGATGTAGCGGGCAATGTCGTTCACGAGTTGCTCGGCTAAAGCAGCCTGTGGATGTAGTCTTTGAATCGGGTGTAGATCCAGGAGACTGCGAGTAAGATCAGACCCAGCGCAACGAAAGACAGAATGCGGTACATCGTTTCCAGATTGCGCAAGTCATAGACGAACAGCTTCAGAATGCACAGGAGCAGCAGCGCCAACCCCTGCAACCGCAGGATGCGCTCCCTTGCCGCGAAGCCGATGCTCAGCAGCGAGAGGCTCTCCAGTCCCCACGAAACAGTGAGCAGGCTGCCCGAAATCTTTCCATAAAGCACCGCGCAAAGCAGCAGCGTGCCCGTGATCGACCAGGCGGTATTCGTTTGCCTGTCGTCGAATCGCCTGGCCAGATACTGGCAGGCATAGAGCGCCGCCACGGACGAGCCCGTGATCCATAGTCTCGGTGGATCAATATCTGTCATGACCGCAGCCACGAAGGCACAAAGGGCCAGCAGTCCGCTTTGTCTCCGCGCGTCCGCAAGGTCGAATCGCTGCGAGACGAAATAGAGAACCAGGGCCACCGACATCCAGCCGACCGCAGCCCGATCCGTGCCACATTTCTCCGCGATCAGGCTTGCCAACGGGATGAGCGCAGCCCGGAAGATCCAAAGGGCCACCCGCTGCTCTTGCCGCATGCGGTGCCACAGCCAGTAGATAGCGGCGATACCCGCCGGCGCCGCCACAACCAGCGGGTCTGCGACATCCACGCCCAGCAGCCGGACGTAGATTGGCACGAACGTCGCGAAAGCAAGCCACTTCGCGATACCGGATTCGAGTAGCGCCAACGCCATTGTCACCCAGATGACGGTTACCCAGGAATCCGGCGTCACCATCCAGACTCCGGCCATCAGGGCGGCTATGGCCACGCCGATCATGGCATGCCGTTCGATTCGGTTCCGCCACGTTCTCCACACTGCCAGCAGGGCCAGGCCCCCGACGCCGAAGTATGAGATCCAGACAGGCGGGGCAGGGAACTTCGCCACGTCCCAGCCATGCGTGGCAAACAGAGCAGGCAAGGCCACCGCGGCCGCCGGAACACGGCACATCCGCATGGCCGCCGGCAGTTCCTGATTACCCAATTCCAGCACCACGACCGCCAAACCGCACCACGCCAGCGCCACGTAGTCCTGGGGCACGGTGTGGAACAGCAAAAGCCAAGCCAGCAAAATCGAAGCCCCGCTGCCGGCCAAACCACACTCAGCCGCTTCGTCGAACAGGATCCACTTCGTGCGAAGCGTGCAGCCGTACACCAGTGCCAGCCCGATGGCCAGAGGCTGCCACTCGGTTCTCGTAGCCGTTGCCACTACGCCCGCTGCCAGCAGGACGAAGGACTGCAGCCGGAATTCCTGCTCCCGCCGACGGTAGCCGATTTCAAATAACACCATCGCAAAGGCCAGCCAGGCGGGCCCGGTCCACGCCACGGGAAGTTCGAAGGCAATCGCCGCTGCCACCAGTGCGCCAGCCACGGAACTCATCACGACGTTCGGTTGCCGCAGCGCCCGATTCACATAAAACAAACCCGCATGGAGCAGCGCGGGCGGTGTCCAGTTCCACGTCGCATGCCCCAGTACGATCGATTTTCCCAGTGGATCCCCGACGAAACCAATGCGCAGCAGCGAGTGCATGAACGCGCTGATGCCCAGTCTCCGCAGAAAGCGCAGTTCCAGTTTCACGCCGGCCAGATACAGCAGTTCCGCCTCCATGGCCAGGCTCACGCTCATCCAGACGCCGGTCACCCGGCCAACAATGCCCAGCGCAGTCAGCACGGCGGAGACGAAGATGGAGCTCTCGTAGCTACCGGCCCGCATCCGCTGCGCCAGCCCCTCGTCCTCGCGAAAGCTCGCCGGGGGGCGTACCAGGGCTCTCGCCAGCGCATCCGCGAGGAACAACACCGCTCCGCAGGCGGCCGCCTGCCAGAGTCGGTTTGCGGCCTGCTGATTCCAGGCAAGATACGAAAGGCACAGGAAACCGGTCAGGTTGAGGGGATAGATCCATTCCACTCCGCCCGTCACGACGCGGCGTTTTGTCCGCAGCAGATCGAAGCCCTCAAACAGCAGCCAGTAGGCAAAGAACAGCGGTTGGGTTTGTTCGAGTGGCGCGCCTGAGTGTCCGCGTGAAATGCATGTGAGATAGGTGGATGCCAGCGCGAACAGGGGCATGGAATACCATTCGAAACGCGCCGACAGATACAGGATGGACACCGCCACAGGAATCAGACTCATCACCGCAAATGGGCTCGATGGAGTGACCGCCAGTGCAGCAAAAGCGGCGGACCACGCAACGGCCGTGACAGCTTCCGAACGGTAAGTCAGCGCGTGCAGCACCATTCCCGCGGCCGCTGCCAGCATGATCAGGGAGCCGGTGAAAGGATCGCCGATAATCTTCGCCGCCGGTAAGGCCCAGGCCGCGTACGAAGTGGCATAGATGCCGGCCCAGCCAGCCCCGATGAAACCTCGGGCAAACACCTTGTAGCGTTCCCTGCGTTCGATCCACACTCCCGCGCCCAGTACCGTAGCGCTTGCCAGAGTCGCGATCCCGGTACGACCCGCCGGACTCATGTGGGAGAAAGAGAAGCCGAGGAACAGGGCAATGCCAATCACCAGGATTACGCCACCGAGTTTATTCAGCAGGCTTCCGCCGACGATCGTCTCCCATTCCTCATCGCCCAGCCACTTGCGCAGCCTGTCCGCAAGCGATGGTTCCGGTGCCAGTATTTCAGGCAGCGGCATTGTCGGAATGGATGCTTGCGGTATTGGTGGCGGTGTCACCGATGGCCTTGCCGGCTGTGGTGCGGGCGGCGGAGCAGGAGGCAACGGGGGCGTCTGCACAACTCGCTCTACCGTCGGGACCGCGCCAAGCGGGACCCTTGGCCGCATGATCGGTTCAGCCTCCTCCGCTCTGCGCGTCCCGTTTTCCACCACCCGGACGCGGTCCGTCAGCAGGACGATCATTTCTTCCAATTGCCCCACCCGGCGCTGCAGATTCCGCAGGTACGCCCCGATTCCCAAAATAAGAAGTGCAGCCAGAATCTCCATGGCTAGCTCCTCTCTCCCGTGAGGGACTCCACTGCGCGGCGCAACTCCTCCGGCGGCACCAGTTCCCGAATCGGCGGGCCTACCCGTACTGCGACCCTCGGTCTCCAAACCTTGTCCCAACTGCGGAACGCATCGCCTCCCTTGCAACTGAACGGGTGCCCATACAGTCCACTGATCCCGATCGGGATGATCGGTACGGAAAGATCCCTCACCATCCGTTCATACCCGCGCTTGAAATCCTGCATCTCCCCATCAAGCGTGATGTGCCCTTCCGGAAAGATCGCCAGCAGATCGCCGTTTGCCAGTTGCTGATTGGCTTCCCGCAGAGCCAGCGTGATCGCACGCGGTGTGGTTTCTTCCACCGGGATCGCCCGCAGCAGGCGGAAGACGTGCCGGCCCATCGGCATGTCATAGAACAGGCGTCGCATCATGAATCGGGCGGTGCGGGGCGTGGAAAGCCCCACCAGCAGTGCATCGACGTAGGAGACATGGTTCGCCACCAGCAACGCCCCGCCGGCTTCCGGGATGTGTTCAGCTCCTTCCAGTTCTACCCGGAACAGCAGGGTTACCAGACACCGCATCATGAACCGGAACGTTTCGAACGGCATGAGTGCAACGATCAAACACGACACGGCCACCATCGCCACACCCGCCGCCAGCAGGATGTTGCCCGCATTCCAGTGCAGCACATCGTGCAGCAAAGACAGCGTTCCGGACGCCGCAATCACCCCCAGCATGCTGATAAAACTGTTGGTCGCGAGGATTCGTCCCCGCTCCTGCGCCGGCGACTTTTCCTGCATCCACGCATTCAGCGGCACCGCAAACAGCCCGCCCGCGAAACCCAGCAGCGCCAGCCAGCCGAGGGCTTGCGTGTAGCTCGACGTCAACCCCAGCATCACCCCGCCGACACCCATCAGGAAGCAGCCTGCCGGCGCGAGTCCCAGTTCGATATGCCTGCCGGAGATCGTTCCCGCCGCCACGCTCCCCAGTCCGATTCCCGCCGCGAGCGCCGTTATCAGATACCCGACATGTGTTTCCGATACATGCCAGACTTCCTTACCCGCCAGCAGCAGAGCCAGTTGAAACAGCGCCCCGACGAACCAGAACCAGGCGTTCCCCAGCACGCACAGCAGCAGCGTGCGATGACGCAGAATCTCTTTCGCTCCCGTCACCACCTCGCTGAATGGATTGAGGCGGAACCGATCTCTGACGCCCGCGACGGCCGACGCCGCCGGCACTTTCTGAATATGCAGGCTGAACAGGGAACCCGCCACCGCGATCCCCAGCAGCGTCAGTCCCATCCGCGCCGGGTCGTGCTCCCAGCGCTCAAACAGGAACGTCCCGAAGCTGGTGCCAATCACGATCGCGACGAATGTCGTGAGTTCCAGCAGACCATTGGCCCGGGAGAGGTCCGCCTCGCTCACCATTTCAGGCAGGATTCCATACTTGGCGGGGCTGAAGAAATTTGCCTGGGTCGCCAACAGAAACAGAACGATCAGCAGCAGGTCAATCCGTCCGCTTCGCAGCGCCACGATCCCCATCAGCATCGCTACAATTTCGAGGGATTTCGTGATCTGCAGTACCCGGGTCTTCGAAAACCGGTCCGCCAGTTGCCCGGCATAGCCGGCGAACAGCAGGAAGGGGATCACAAAAACAGCACCGGCCAGCGCCAGGTAGCGACTGCCGGTTGCCGCTCCGGCCACCCGGACGGCCATGATCGAGACGATCATCTTATAAACGTTGTCATTGAACGCACCCAAAAACTGCGTCCAGAGAAAAGCTTCAAACCTGCTGTTGGTGAGGAGGGTGCCGTACCCGTTTTGCTGTTTCATGCCGCTGTTGAATAAGCAGGATCTCTGCCAGTCTCCGTATATCGTGTTTTCAATCAGTTGCAAGTCACTGTGCTGACCGTGTGTTCATCAGATGCTTGCTGAGGTACAATTTTTGCGTGTGGTCCCTGTCAGATTCGGATGTGCGATTCCTCTCCGCCGTGTCCCGGCTAGCCTACTGTAACCCATTTCTTGAAGAGCGCGCCCATTTGGAGCGCGAAGCCCTCGGGCGCGATTATGTTCCTGAGGGCCCCATCTGGAGCGCCTCCGTCGATGATCCGGAAGCACCCAGTCCGAACGTTCGGCGTTTGCATGCGAGACTCGAACCCCTGCTTGCGCGCGCCCGCGCCGGTCTGATCGATTCAGCCCCTGTCGCCCCGGCGCTACTGGCCATTTATGAGGACGCAGTCCACCACCTGATCTACGAGCGCTGCTACGCACAGTTCAGCGCCGCCGGCCCGAAATCTGACTGCCGGCCTCTTTACGAGAGTTTCCTCCGTGACTGGCAACACTTCCTGCCCGGTCCGGAACGCTTTCCCACCGCCGCCCAGCCCGCCCATTTCTTCGCCTGCTTCCGCCAGGTGCAGCGCGCTTTTCAGCAGATATTTTTCAGTATCATCGGGAACTCCATGCCCGCCGCCCGCTTGCGCGCCTCGGTCTGGCAATCCGTTTTCACCCATGACATGCGCCGCTACGGGCGGGTTCTTTACGCGCGTATGCAGGATTTTCCCACTCTGATCACCGGGCCCTCCGGCACCGGTAAGGAACTGGTCGCGCGCGCCATTGCTGGCTCCCGTTACATCCCCTTCGACCCCGTCCGCTGCCGTTTTGCCGATCCGCCCGGGGAGACGTTCATTCCCATCAACCTGGCCGCTCTCTCGCCCACGCTCATCGAGTCCGAGCTGTTCGGCCATCGGCGCGGGTCGTTTACCGGCGCAATTGGCGACCGTAAGGGCTGGCTCGACAGTTGCCCCGTCACCGGCTCTGTTTTTCTGGATGAACTGGGAGAAATGGACCTTTCGGTCCAGGTGAAACTGCTGCGCGTCATCGAATCCCGCAAATTCTCCGCTGTCGGCGATACCGCGCTGCGTGAGTTTTCCGGCAAGCTCATCGCGGCGACCAATCGCGATCTCTATTTTGAAATCCGGGCCGGACGTTTCCGTGAAGACCTCTACTACCGTTTGTGCGCCGACCTCATTCGCACACCGTCCCTGCGCGAACAACTCGACGATTCCCCCGCAATGCTGCGTGACCTGCTGCTCTTTATGGTGCGCCGTGCCGTTGGCACTGAGGCGGAAAACTCGCTGCCGGAAGTAGAGGAGTGGGTTGCCACTCATCTACCCCTCCACTATGCCTGGCCGGGGAACTATCGTGAACTGGAACAGTGCGTGCGCAACGTGATTATCCGGAAGAGCTATGCGCCCATGCCGGAAACTCCGTCCGGGGAGGCGCCTTTCCTGGCTGGCTTCCGCCGCGGGGAGTTTTCTGCGGATCACGTGCTTTCGTACTACGCAGCTCTGGTTTACAGGAAGACCGGCAGCTATGAGGAGGCGGCCCGCAGGCTTGGTCTGGATCGACGTACGGTTAAGTCGAAAGTGGAGCTGTTTCTCGCGTCGGCAACGCAGCTTTCGTCTGGAGCGAAGTCCATTTCCTGATCTTTTCCGCCAGCGTATTCAGGCTGTTGGCGATTCTGTCTGTCTCCACGTTCACGAGCGTATAGCGTCCCGTACCGGGTGCATGCGAGAGCAGTATCTGGTTATGCGCCTCGCGCAGGTCCGGCAGATCGTAGGTGAGCGGCGCGCCGCTGCGCAGGGCCTCCGCAATTACGCGCAGCGTCTCATCCGTCAGTTCCGCGAAGTGCCGTGTTTCCGGTCGTGGTGGCACTTTTTTCGTGTGATACAGGCCGGATTCAAGCGCCATCACCGCATGCACGAAGCTGTGCGAACTCACCAGAATCGCGTTCAGCGCGATGAGCCGGTCCGCGGTCATACCAGGCTCAGCGCTCATGCGGTCGAGGGAAGCTTCCGCGTTGGATCGTGCCCGGCGTCCACTCACCCGTGTCGCATCGATGGCCGCGAGCGACCCTTCGTTGTAGGCATCGATGACCGCGCGGAAATAGTCCCGGTAGTGGTCGATCAGATCCGCAAAAGCTGGTCCCGCGAGCGTTCGCTCCCACGTGGGCCACAGCACGTAAACCAGCATCGCGAGCACGCCGCCGATGAGTGTATTCACCGCGCGGGCAGAGATGACTTCCCGCGGCGCGACGCCTGTCAGCGCAATCAGCAGCACCACCATCGCACTGAGCGCCGTTACGAAGATGCCGTAGTTTGCCGGCCCCACCCAGCGCAGCACAAAGATGAAAACCGAGAGCAGAACAATGTCTGTCACAACGCCGGTGTGGACGAAGTGGAAGAGCACGGTGGCGACCACCAGACCCGCAAAGGTTCCGGCCAGCCGCAGAATGCCCCGGCTCACCGTGGCCGTGAAATCCGGCTTCAGAATGATTACGATGGTCATCGGAATCCAGTACGTTCTCTGGACCGCCAGACTCCTTCCGATTGCGTCCCCCAGGCCCACGCAAACCGCCAGCCGCAGGGCGTGACGGAATACCGTGGAATCCAGCGAAAGATTCGCCTGCAGCCGGGCGATGCGACCTGCAAAGCGGAGTCGCCAGTTCTCCTCCTGGTCCGTGCGGACAATTTCATCCGTCACCGTGCAGGCGGATGCCCTCAGCTGACCTCCGAGGGCGTCCAGCTGGTGCCGGGAATCCCGCACCATGGCATTGAAGAAGGTGGAGTGAAAGCCATGATCGCGGGATCGGAAGTGCCGCACGGCTTCCTGATAGCGCTCGACTTCGCCGCAGACGCGGCCTTCCAGAATTCCGCCGGAAATCGAATGCAATGCTGACGCGGCAGACCTCAGCGCAATGCCCAGCGCCTCCGCCGAAGCCGCCCCGTGTGGATCGCGGCTGAGCCGCCGGTACAGCCTCCCCAGGTTCAGCAGGGACAACCGGATACGCTCCGCCTGGTTGAGCAGGTAAACCAGCCGTTCCGCTTCCAGGCTATGATCCCGGCTCAGGCTCGTCAGCGCATCCTGTGCATCGGCGAACTGATCGCTGTTCGGCGGGGTCCTTGATGGGGGCGTCGGTGAACTGGCCACGTCCGCCAGGGATTGATACAGCCCTGCCACGATTCTCCGCTCGGGCTCATACCGGCGAATGGGCCACAACGCCACAGACAGGAGCGTCTGCAGCAGTCCGCCCGCCATAATGGTGAGCCCGGACTGCACAGCCAGCAGTGGGCTCAGAGGCTTTGCCGCGAAGACGACGATAGTGACCACCGTAATGACGCCCAGATCGCCCGCCGCCGTCCCGAGCGACAGCAGCATTCCGGCGCCGAACGCCGCCAACGTTGCCAGCACCACGGCTGTCACATTGCTGTGTCCCGAAAGCGATCCCAGCGTGACGGCGATGCCGCACATCAGCGTGGCCAGGAGCATCCGGCGCGCCCGGATCACATACGGGTCCCGGCTGTCAGAAAACGAGATATTCAGCGCACCTGTGCCGGCTACCACACCTGCGGACGGGCCGCCGATCAGCGTTCCTATTGCCAGCGCGAGCACGAATCCGAGCGAGTTTCGGATAGCAATCTCCGGCACCACTTTGCCCGCGTCGTAGCGGGTGAGCGTTCGCACGAACGCGGTCAGCGGCGAGACATGTTCCGTTTCGATGCTCAGTTCGGGGGCTGGTGGGATCGCCATTTAGCTAACAGATGTCTCTACCATAAGATATGCGAACGGCGCTTCGGGCCGTCCGACCCTCCTCTTCGATTCTTCTGCTCGCCCGCAAGTCGCATAATGGAATCCATGAGATTCCCGAAGGTCCTGTTTACCGTGGCCGGCATCTGGGGTGTTCTGCTGACCGCGCCACTCTATTTTTTGCTCGATCAGATTGGTATTCAGGACCCTCCGGCCATCACCCACCCCGCGTTTTTCTACGGTTTCGCCGGTGTCGCTCTCGCCTGGCAGATCGCGTTTTTCATCATTGCGAAAGACCCTCCCCGCTACAGGCTGATGATGATCCCTTCCGCCTTGGAGAAGATCGGTTTTGGCGGCGCGGTTCTCGTTCTGTTCATTCAGGGCCGAATGCACGTGCAGGATCTCATCTTTGGTCTGGCCGACCTTCTGTTCGCCTCCCTGTTCCTGCTGGCTTATAGGAAGACTGACCGCCGCTAATGTGGAACTTCATTCAGGCGGATCCGCTTCCCGTCGCTTGACACGGACACCAGTCCCATCTGATCCGTCCGGTAGACCGTGATGTGGCGCTCTTCGAGCGCCCGCAACGTCAGCGGGTGAGGATGCCCGTAGTTGTTTTCGAATCCGTCTGAAATTACGCCAAACGCCGGGTGCACGGCATCCAGCAGATCCGGAGTGCTGGAAGTCCGACTCCCGTGATGCCCCACCTTCAGCACATCCGCATGCTGCAGCAAGCCGGCATAATAAAGCTGCTCCTCGATCTTTTTCTCCATATCGCCCGCCAGCAGGAAGGCCGTGGAACCGAACTGAACCCGCATGACGAGCGAATCGTCATTCCGGGGATTATCTCCCGCGAGGTAATCCGGACCAGGAGCCAGGACCTGCAGGGTCGAGCCGCCCCAGTTGAATGGCGCGCCCTCCCGCATCTGCCGGATCGGTATTCCCAATTCCTGAGCGGTGTTCCGGACGCCAATCCATTCCGGACTCTCCTGCACCGCGCCGGTCCACAGTTCGGCCGGATGGAAATTGCGCAGCACCGCGCTCATGCCGCCCATGTGATCCTCGTGGGCGTGCGTCATTGCCACCACATCCAGATGCTTGATGGATCGGCTCCAAAGATAGGGGGACACGACATCCTCCCCGATGTCGAGATTTGGCTTGTGAGATCGGCCGAAGGAGGGGATGCCGCCTGCGTCGATCAGCATTTTCCTTCCATCCGGAAACACGGCCAGCAGACCATCGCCCTGGCCCACGTCAATCGCACTGAGTTCGAAACGGCCCGGCAGGGTTTTCGCTGGAAACGGATGGATCACGATCACCGCCAATGTCGCGGCTACTGCGAACCAGGCTGCCGCGCGAGTCACCCGTGAATTTCCTCTCAGCGCCGCGGCAATCAGACCGGCAACGAAGAGTGCTGCCAGCCACAGCGGCGGAGCCGGAATCCGCCAGTCCGGCTCCCAGCGGGCATGCAGTGTGACGGCCCACCTCGAGAGCCGCAGCAATGCGGCACATAGGTGTGCGAGCCACACGGAATTCAGCCCGATCGCGAGGAAGCCCAGCGGCACCACCGCGCTCAGTACCGGAACAACAATGGCGTTGGCGGAGAGTCCGGAAGCCGAGAGCCTGTGGAAGTACACGATCATCGGCAGCGCCAAACCCACCTGAATGAAAAAGGAGGTGAGAAAGATCTCCCAAAGATAGAGGCATACCCGCGCGATACCGGTCACCACGATCCGCGCCCACCGCTCCGGCAGGCCCGTCAAAAGGCACAGCGTCGTGGCGAGCAGCCGCAGCTCGACCCGGAATTGGGCCGTTTTGGGGGGCAGGCGGATATCTTTGCGTTCCTCGTTCAGCCCGCCGAGGCCGCGGGACAATGGCCCCGACGTCACTTCCAGCGCGGGCACCACAAACGCGCCGATCAGCGCAACCGCAAGAAAAGAAAGCTGGAAGCTGGCGTCGAACAACTGTTCCGGGTCGGCAATCGCAAACAGCAGAGCCACTCCGGTCAGAATATTCAGCAGCCTCCCCTCCCGGTAGAACATTCGCCCGACGCCGTACAACGTCATGCCCGCCGCGGAACGAAGCACCGGCGCCTGCCAGCCCGTAATTCCTGAATAGAGCCAGGCCACCAGAATCGTCCCGGTTACTGCCATGCCACGCGGAATCCCGCAGATGCGCAGGAAGAAAAGCAATACCGCTGCCAGCACTGCCACATGACTGCCGGAAATTACCAGGGCATGAAAGGTGCCCGTCGACCGGTAGTCGGTGGTCCAGATCTTTTCGAGCTTTGCGGTCACGCCGATGAGTACCGCCTGCATCATGCCGTTGGTGTAAGGGTCGTCGGAGTAGAGATGATCCAGTCGCTCCAGCGCCGCCGAGCGGATTCCGAAGATCACGCCGGGGAGAAAGCCGCCACATCGTCCCGGCAGGGTCTTCACTGTCATGGCGTCGCCGGTTGCGTTCCAGAAGATCTGTTGCCGGGCGAAATAGTGCACGGCGTCAAACGAGCCGGGATTGTTGTAGTTATGAGGACGGCGTACCTTTCCCGTGAATTCCATTCGTGTTCCGTAGGGCAGGGCGGGGAAGGGCTGGCCGGGGCGAGCAAACAGTGCGACCTGCGCCCGCGCTCCTGGCGTCAGTTCCAGGATAAATCGCTCCCGGTCGGACGCCACCAGCGCCGGGTCTACCACGCAGCCCTCCAGAATTGCGGGGGTATTATCGGGAATCGAAAGATCAAAAGCCCGGGGCGCCGGTCTTTGCGCGACAAACAGAACACCGGCCGATACCAGAGTTGCGAACGTGAGCGGCGCGCTCCAGCTTCCTCGGAGCAACCGGACGGTCGCGGTGAGAATCAGCAAAGCTATGGAAGCCGGAAGAATCTCCGATGTGGTGAAGACGACGGTCCAGGCGAGACAGACGCCGATCGCGAACGAGGCGAAAACGAAGAGGAGTGGTTCCCGGAGCCGCACATACTTTTAGTAGGCGGGAGGGAGAAAATTCTCAGAGGGATTTTGCGGAAGTGGTGGAAACCCTGGAATTCTGCGTCACAGAGCGAAATTCCAGCCAGGTCAGCAGCACAAAAGTCTTGTGGGCACAATCATCCGTATTGTTCCATCGCTCGGAAGAAGAGGGATCAAAAAACGGAGCCAGCAGACGATAGCGGTTCAATCTCGTGTTCTGAGATGCCTCGATGGAGCAGGCGCCCTCAAACTCCGCAACACATTCCAGTTCGTCTCGCGACAGCCCCCGGAGAAAATCAACGACAAGATGTCTGTTTTCCGGTACGGCGATTCGGAGAAGAGCACCGACAAGCGAAGAGCGAGAGGCTGCAACCAAGTTTAGCTCCAACACTGCATTAGACTTACAGCTTGTGCGAACACGTACTGTACTCTAATTATCCCGGACCTCGCCGCTGAATGCAAGAGTTCCTCATCAGGGAACTACTTAATCGAGATGGTCGTCGTCGCCGTAGTGTTTGACGGATCGAGATTCGGGATGCTGTTCACAAACACTTTCAGCGGTACCGAGCCACCTGTTGTCGCGTCCGACGGTATCAGGATGTTCAGCTGCCAGACGCCGACCAGTCCTGGCGCCAGGCCGGAATACAACACATTGGCATCCGGCAGGAACGCCTTGGCTGATCCGATCAGCACCTGCGGTTTCACCGCCGCCGGGGCCGCCCCCGTGGGGGCCGTTCCATCGGCGGGTGCATCCGGAACCGGGCCCACGCCGGTTCCGTAGAGAATCAGCGTCTGACCTCGCGCAACCGGATTGGTTGCTGTGTTCAGCGTGTAGTCGGCAAAGTTCTGGGCGATAATCTGTCCTGTACCCGCCTGATTTCCCGTGAAGAATGCCGGGGACGCCGAAGCCAGCGCCAGTTCCGCACCCCCGTATAACTGTCCGGTGGAGTTTCGAATCACCTTCACGTCAACGGTTCCACCTGTAGGCAGGCTATTGGAAAGCACGGCGTTAATCTGGCCGGGCGAGACAAAAAAGAGCGGCGCGGCTGTTCCGCCGACCAGGACGCTTGTATCGCTGAGCGACACCGGCAACGGCGTTGCCGTCGCAGCGGCGGTGCCGGAAGCGACGATATTCGGAACGGTCTGGCCGGTATTCGTGTGGGGGAAGATTGCCGCAATGGAACCGGCCGTCAGCGGACGCTGTGAGTAATTTGCGGCGCTCACCAGGTCCAACTGGGGTGCGAAATAAAGAATACGGTTCGCCGCGTCGCCTGCCAGAAGATTGCCATAGCTGTCGAGGAAGGCTGAGACCGGTCCCAGCGAGGGAACGCTGGTATCGGGAAGGTTGTTCTTCAGGGGCAATTGATCCACGGTCGGGAAATGGATAATTGCGTTCTGCGCAAAGTCCGCGACCCAGAAACCATTGGAATCCGCCGTGATAGAGAGCGGCTGGTTGACCACGTTGGTCAGGCTGATGGGAGGAGTGTCGTAGTTATTGATCAGAGAGGCGGCATTGAACACCTGCACCCGGTGGTTTCCGGTGTCCGCAACAATCACCCGGTCATGCTTGTCCACTGCGACGGCGCGCGGCGAGTTGAACCGGGGCGGGTCGCTGCTGGCAACGGACGTGATACTGGTAAAGTTCGTGGAGCCCAGTACCTTCGTCGCCGCCATGCCGTTACTGAACGGTTTGGGGAAGAACAGTACACGGTTATGGCTGGCGTCCGACACCACCAGATACCCGCTGTTGTTGACGGAAGCGTTGGCCGCATCCGCAGTCAGAGCGAGTGAAATCGGCGCGCTCATCGTCCGTTCGCTCGGGTCCGTTACGATCGAATTGAAACTGGTCTGGCCCAGCACAAGATCGGCATTTTCGAGCGCTGTCTGACCGGAGGCAAACGGGGCGGGGAAGCGCAGGATCCGCGAATTCCCGAGGTCCGTCACATAAAGGTTGCCAGCCGAATCGACGGCGAGCGAGGTCGGGGATCGGAGTCCCTGGGCGTTCGGCTGCGTGGGATCGCCCGACGGATAATTCACCACTGTGCGAAGAAGATCGGGCTGGCCAATTACAAGATCCGCCTTTTGCCCGTTCTGTAAACTGTTGAAATCCTTGAATCCCAGGATGCGGTTGTTCTGCGAGTCCGCCACATATAAATGAGGAGGATTGGAACTCTGGTCAAGTACCGCCGAGCCGTTCGCGCCGCCCGTTGAGAAGATGTTGAACTCCCTGCCTTCCACCAAATCGACCCCGGTATAGGGGAAATCCAATTGCCCGATCACCCTTGTCGCGGCGCCACTCACTCCGGAGGGGCTGACCTGAAATACCAGTACGCGGTTATTCTGTCCATCCACCGCATACAACTCGTTACCTGCAACAGCGAGGTCCACCGGCGTGTTGAACGACGACGCCGAAGCATCTCCATTGCCCTGATTTGCTTTCTTAGCCGTGTACGAAGTTTGCCCGATAACGGCATTCGCGGAAGGGGAAAGTTGTGAAGATTCCACAGGCCACGAATCAAACGGCGGGTAAACCATCAGGCGGTGATTGCCCGTATCGGCCACAATAATTCCGCCTGCGGTTGCGGTCACGCCAAAGGGAGTCCCCACAGCCAACGCGATCTGAGTCGTCCCGCCAACCGTCTGCAAACTGGGATCCAGGCCGATAATCCTCAATGCGACTCCACCAGATGCCACGCCTGCCGGATAAACCACTACACGCGCTGCCGCGTCGGTCACGAACATCCTCCCGGCGGGATCAAATGCGATGCCCTGCGGGTTGATCAGAGCGGTCTTGGTGTTCTGGGAATTTACCGGCGCCGTTCTTGAAGTGAAATCGTTTTGCCCCACAACTACGTCGGCAGACGGCCCGTTCTGATTCGCTTTCAGCACCGAAGCAGGGTAGCGAAGTACCCGGTTATTGCCGGTATCTGCGACCCACAAATTCCCCTGGGCATCGAATGCGAGGGCGGCCCGGGAGACGGTGGTTCCGGCCAGAGACAGCGAACTTGCCGTCAGCCCGTTTGCGTTCGCACTGCGGCCCGAGAAAGACGTCTGGCCGATCACCAGATCCGGAAACTGCTGTCCGGCGGGCTGCGAAACCGGTCGGGGATAGCGCACAATCCGGTTATTCGAAGTGTCGGCGATATAAAGGTTTCCAAACGCATCACAGGCCAGACCGGAGGGAAGGTTCAGCCCCGTCGTGGGGCGGCCATTCTGCGTCGACGGGAGATTGGCGTATTTATCCACCTGCCCGATGACGACATCTGCCACCGCGCCGGCCTTGAGTTGCGTGGCGTACTGAAAGCCGAGTACCCGGTTGTTGCCCGCGTCGGAAATATAAACGTTGGGTGGCGTCACCGAAGTGTCGAGCGCCACACCGAAGGGGAGGCTGAATTCCCGGCCTTCCACCCAGTTCGGTCCGTTCGTGGTGAGCTGTGTAGGGTTGCTGGCCGTGCCAACAAACTGCGGATCTCCCAATACTTTCAGCGGCTTGCGGTATAGTGCCTGAGCCGACAGGCTCCAGGAACAGACCAGCCCAAGGGTGAGTGACAGTGAAATTCGTTTATAAAGCAAGGCATTTTCAAGATACCATGCAAAGCGGCAAACGTCTTTTTGGCCTTATTTCTAAAGGACTTAGAGCGGCTGTCCACGCCGCGTGCGCAATTCCTCTATCCGTTCTTTGATGCGTTTCTCCACGCCCCGCTCCGTCGGCAGATACCAACGGCGTCCGGCGAGTGGCTCCGGGTGGCACTCCATCTCGTTCACCGCATCCTCGAACTGATGCGCGTGCTGATATCCATCGCCGTATCCCCAACTCTTCATCGCTTTGGTCGGCGCATTGCGAAGGTGCATCGGGACCGGTTCGGCGCGCCCGTTCCGCACCTCATTCAACACACTGCCCAGCGCGTTGTAAGCAGCGTCGGATTTCGGCGCCACGGCGAGGTAAAGAACCGCCTGCGCGAGCGCGAGATCCCCCTCCGGCATACCGAGGAAATGAACTGTCTTCTGCATGGCGATGCACTGCTCCATCGCACGGGGATCGGCCAGACCGATGTCTTCGATCGACATCCGCACAACCCGGCGCGCAATATACATCCGGTCCTCACCCGATTCCAGCATCCGGGCCAGCCAGTAAAGCGCGGCGTCGGGATCGCTCGACCGGACGGACTTATGAAGCGCGGAGATCAGATTATAGTGTTCCTCGCCACTCTTGTCGTAAAGCAGAACCTTGCGGCCCAGCGCATCCGCCATCACCTCGTCGGTAATTACGCCGCCCGGACTCGCGGCAGCCACCACTTCGAGGGTGTTGTAAGCCGAACGCGCATCCCCGTTCGAGACCTCCGCTATCTTCTCCAGCGTCTCCTCTGAGGCCGTTGCGCCAATCAGCGGGAGCGCCTTCCGCAGCAGTCCGGCGATCTCTTCATTCGTGAGCGCCCGCAGCATGTAAACCTTCGACCGTGAGAGCAGCGCCGCGTTCACCTCAAACGACGGATTCTCAGTAGTCGCGCCGATCAGGACAATATCGCCCTTTTCCACATAGGGCAGAAACGCGTCCTGCTGTGCGCGGTTGAAGCGGTGGATCTCATCCACAAAAAGAATGGTCCGCCGGCCAAGTCTGCGCAGGCGTTCGGCATCGGCCATCACGCCTTTGATCTCTTTGATCCCGCTCAGCACCGCGCTGAAGGGCAGAAACTCGCTCTTCGTCATGCGGGCGATGATCTGCGCGAGGGTGGTCTTGCCCACTCCCGGCGGCCCCCACAAAATGATGGACGTCAGGCGGTCCTGTTCGATCTGACGGCGAAGGGGCTTCCCGGGACCAAGAACATGTTCCTGCCCCGCATAATCGTCCAGAGAAACCGGCCGAAGCCGGTCGGCGAGAGGCCTCTTCTGGTCCGGATCTTCTGGGCCGGGGCCGCCCAGGACCTCGCCATCGAACAGGCTCATGCGGGGCCCCTCTGCCGCCTCGCTTCGTAGAGCAGTACCGCGGCCGCGACGGCGGCGTTCAATGACTCCACGCCTGCGGTGGGTACGGCGACGGGCTCGGCGATCGACATCAGTTCCGGGCCGATCCCATGGCCCTCGCTGCCGATGACCAGAGCGCAGCGCCGCGTCAGATCCACATCTTCCGCCAGGTGTTCTGAACCGGTGTAGGGCATGGCCGCGAAGACCACGACGCGTTCCTTTTGCAGCGCGTCCCGCGTCGCCTCCGCGTCGTGCCCGGCTGTGTACGGAAGCCGGAACAATGAGCCCGCGGAGGCGCGCAGAGTCTTCGGATTCGCCGGACTTGCCGTACCCTTCATGAAGATCGCTCCGGAGGCCCCGAAGGCTTCCGCGGCACGGATGATCGCGCCCGCATTGCCGGGGTCCTGAATGCCGTCCAGCACAACGACCAGACTCTTGCCCCGGAACACATCCGCCACCTGCCAGCGAGGCGGCTTCACGAGGGCGATCACGCCCTGGCTCGCCTCCGTGGTGCTGATGGTCTGAAACAGGGCGTCCGGCAGGATCAGGACTCGCGCCAGGGATTCGAAGGCCGAAGCTTTATAGGTCGATTCGGCCACCAGGACCGCCGGCACCTCGCGGCCACTGCGGAGAGCTTCTTCCAGCAGGTGGAAGCTTTCGGCTATACAGAGGCCTTCGGTGGTGAGGCTGCCGCGGCCCGCGGCCCGCCGGATCTCTTTGACCAGCGAATTCGCGGGGCTGGTGATGTTCTCGACGCGGGGGGCGGATGGAAAATTGTGTTGAGACAAGGTGTTGGTGACCTCAGAATACCCCAGGGGCAGGCCCTATCCCCTAGAATATAGAAATCATAGGAACTTACCTCAGGCGCGGGGCCGCTTTGCTGGCCATGGTACTCGTCACTTTCGTGCTCGGCTACCTGATCGCGCTCTCCGCGCGGATCGGGCGGGAAAGCACGCTCGATGAAGCTCGCCCGGCGGACGTCATTATGGTCATGGGCGCCGCGGAGTATCGTGGGCATCCCTCGCCCGTCCTGAAGCTGCGGCTCGACCACGCTATCCATCTCTACGGCCAGCGCCTGGCTCCCTACATCATGACCACCGGTGGTCCGGGTGGAGATCCCTCTTTTACGGAAGGCGATGTCGGCCGGTCTTATCTGATTGACCGCGGCATCCCGGCTGAAGCCATCATCGTCGAGAACGAGGGCGGCAGCACTGCCTGGTCGCTCTCAGCGGCCTCGGAAATCCTGCGCCGGATGGGTCTGCGCTCCTGCATCATCGTCAGCGACGGCTACCATCTGTTCCGGGTAAAGCGGATCCTGCGGCAGGAAGGTTTTACGGTCTATGGCTCGCCCCGGGAAGCCGCCGATCTGAGTGGTCCCAGG
Organism: uncultured Acidobacteriia bacterium; assembly: GCA_903900705.1. GTDB lineage: Bacteria > Acidobacteriota > Terriglobia > Bryobacterales > Bryobacteraceae > BOG-234. The sequence continues at coordinate 59,299 of CAIUOG010000055.1, read as the reverse complement.
AAGTGGTGGCTCTGGTTCCGGCAGGCGGTGGGCTACGGACTGTGGAAGATCGGCGTCAGGGTTTAGGGATCAGTTTCGCCACCGTGTACTCGCCCGTCCTGCTCAGTTCCGCAACGTTGTAGCCAGCCTCGAACTCGCTGAGCAGTTTGGCCGCATCCCCCTGCAGAATCACCCAGCCACTCCGGCGCAGTCGCTGGGCGGAGCGGCGAATGTAGAGCCGCCGACGCTCAGAAGGGACGAAGCTCCAAAGCGAATAGGGATCCATCGGCGTCCAGACCAGGCTCTCATCGGGGTGTCGGTTGAGCGACTGCCCGATATCTGCTATGCCCAGCCGGTCCGGGTTCGCGATGTGGCTCCGGATCTCGTTCATGCCCGGGTCCAGCTTCGCGATTCGGACCTCCACCGGGTCGGCGCGGTCGATCCCAAAAGGTACATACGTCCAGTACGAGAGCGTGATGGCGGCTATCGAAGTCGCGATGCCCAGACGGACCAGCGGGGATGGCCGGGCGCGCAGGGCCACCAGCACCACGAACGGCATCAGGTTGCAGATGTTGTTCGGGTGGCTTCGACCCAGGTAATAACTCGAAGCGGCGAACAGCAGGGTGGCGACGATCAGCGCGCGGCGGTCCCCTTGTTCCCGCAGGACTGTCCACCCGGCAAGCGCCATCGCCGCGGCCAGGAAGAGGAAATCGCTCAGTGGGTCGATCGGCAGCGGTCCCGGCACATGCAGGATATATTCGATCACTACATCCGGCTGCATCCAGACGCCGTAAATCAGGTGATGAACCAGCAGGAGCGCGGTGAAACTTCCAGCCACGATCACGAAGGTTTTCGCCGCGGATTGGAGGAGCCCCAGACGCGCGGTCTCATGGACTCCGAAGACCGCAATGGTCATGAATGCCACCTCGGGCGACCAGAGAACCGCCGGGATCATCGCCACTATGGCCAGGCGGAACCACCCCGCGAACAACAGATACGCCACCAGCGTAACCGGCAGGTATCGCATGCCGCCCACGCTGGGCGTGGCTGCCGTGATGGTGCCCAGATCCGGGAAGCCGGGCCAGAGGAAGACAGCGACGAAGACCGCGACGGTCGCGGCGAGGGTGGGCTTCCCGTCCGCTGCCATCCGGAGAATCAGCAACCCCATCAGGACCGTGGCCGCCGTCGTGAGGAGGGCGACGCCGTTCCAGCAACCCGCAACCTTGCAGGCTGCCGCGACGGTGAGGGCGGGGCCCAGGCCATACTGCAACGGAACGTCATAAAAGGGAACCAGCCCGGCAAGGACGTGGAGTGCCGAACCGATGTAGGCGCCCTGGTGATGCGCCAGGAATGCGAGTGCCTGGCTGCCGGGCGCAAAAGCCGCGAAGTCCGTCAGCAGCGTGATGCCCGCCAGAGCGAACACGAGATACGCCCATCGCGTGGCCCGCCCCGGACGATTGAGGCCCAACAGCATGGCCGCGGTAGCCGGAATGAAGAGGGCCAGTCGCCACCAGCCCTGCGGTTGTTGTTCGGGCTGGAGCCACCAGGCGAGCGACAGCGAGAGGGTGGCAACACCAGCGGCAAACACCACCTGCCGCCGGTTCCAAATGGCGGAGAGCACGGTCGCGCTGGCTACCCCTGCAAGGTAAAGCGGGCTATTGACGCCGAAGCGGACCAGCATCAGGCCGGTTAGCAGGCCGAAGAAAAGGCCAGGGATCTTGCCGGAGATCGGGAGCCGCGGCGTTCGTCGGGTAGCGGCCATCCAGACCAGAAAGAGTCCAAAGCCGCCATAGCCAGCGAGCGCGATGGCCTTGATGATGGCCAGCATCAGAAGCTCACCTCGTAAAGCAGGAACTCACGTTCCGGACCCGGCAACGTGGACCGCAGTCGGATACTGGCGCCGTCATCGCAGAGTTTGCGCAGGAGCCAGTCTTCCATATAGTCGGGCCGGTCGATGACGAGGAAGCGGCGGTGGGCCGCTGCGAAGCTGTGGTAGTCCTCCACATGGGCGCGGACCGGGAAGTCCTGGGCAACCGTGGGCAGATTCTCAAAGATCGTGGCGTGCGCATACGCGATGGCGGACGGGCGGTCGACCAAATAGTACACGCGGGACAACAGGCTGCTCCCCAGATAGTGGTCCATCTCCAGAAAGCTGAGGCCGCTGGCGGAGACGATGGGCAGGTCTCCGGGCAGCGCTTCCAGGGCTTTTGGCTCGGGCAACTGGCTATCCGGTGGGAACGGGGTCGCGAGTGCCACTGCCGCGAAGGCGAAACAGGCGGCGAGGCCGGAACTCTTCCGAAAGCCGGTCACCCAGCCAAGGCCTATAGTTACCAGGAGGTAAAAAGCCAGGGCCGAAGTCATGCAATAACGCTCCCAGAACGCTCCGCCGGAGCGCATCAGGACGAGGTTGAGCGCCACCGGTGTGACCAGGAGCGCGACAGACCAGAGGATAGCGGCCCCGCCTCCGGGAAGCCCGCGACGGACGAACTTTGTGAACGGCAGCGCCACCAGAGCCAGGCCGATGCCAAGGAATCCGGCCGGATACATGTACAGGAATAACAGCCGGACGTAGTAGTGCAGTATCTGGTCGCCGGAGGCCTGAAACGCAGCCGGAAAGTAGAACTTCTGAAAGTTCCGGGTTGCCGGGATATAGGCCAGACTGATCAAAAGAGGCAGTATCAGAGAACCCCAGACGCGCCAGTCGATCCGGCGCGTTTTCATGGTGCGGAACAGTTCCGCGGCGCCAAACGCGGCGATCGACAGGGGCGCGAAAACGTGGCTCAGCATCATGCCGGCGTTGCCGATGGCAAGGCCTTTCACCGACCGGCGATCATACGAGACCAGGGAAAAGGCGAAGAAGCCGAACAACAGTCCGTACGGGCGGGCCTGGGTAGCGAGCCGGAAATACGGGGTGGTCCAGAACAGCAGGACAGCCGCAGTGCCCCACAACACCCCGATCCGGCGACGAAGAAAGACGAGGACTCCGATGCTGCCGAGGTAGAAACCGATCGCGGCGGGGAGCCTGGTAATCAGTTCGGAGGTCCCCGCGAGGCGGTGAAACAGCCGTACCAGCAGATAAATCAGGGGCGGGTTCAGGTCAACATGAGCGATGCCGTCAAACAGCCGGGCAAGGCTGGGGGCCTGCGCGATATAGAACGTGAACAACTCGTCGAACCAAAGCCGGCGACCGAGAGGACCAGCGACGAGCGCGATGAACAGCGCCGTGAGGAATCCGACGGCGGGTATCACCTTTCGAGGGCAGCGAAAATGGCTTCCCGCACCGGATTCCGGTTAACCGGAACCGGTTCCATCGCTTCCAGCGAACGATCAACCTGCGAATGATCGTTGAGGATCTTCTTCACGATAAACGGGGGACGCTGTTTCACTTCCTCGAAGATCTTACCAAGATACTCGGCGATCACGCTGAGGCTGAGCAGTTGTACGGCCCCAAGAAACAGCACGGCCACCAGCAGCGTCATGAAACCACGCGGCGCATTGGGAATCAGGAACCAGGCGAGGAAATAGCCCAGGATGGCGATGCCGGCCAGCACCGTCACCATGAACGCAAGGATGGAAACCATTTCGAGCGGCCTGTAGGAGAACGAAAGGATGCCACGCTTCGCCCAGCGAATGTTATCGCTGAACGAGTTGGTGGATTCGCCGGAGAAGCGTTCCGGGCGCACATACGGCACTCCGGTCTGCCTGTATCCCACCCAGGCGCGCAGGCCGCGCAGAAACCGATCCCGCTCGGGCAGCAGCAGCAGGGCATCCACCACGCAGCGGCTCATGATGGAGAAGTCGCCGGCGTCGAGTGGCATGTCAAGGTACGACATGCGGCGGTAGATCCGGTAAAACATCTTGCGGGCCGCTTCCATGGGCCGGCTTTCCCTGCGTCGCTCGCGGACTCCGTAAACGACTTCGAATCCGGTTTCCCATTTTCGGACCAGGTCCGGGATCACCTCCGGGGGATCCTGCAGGTCGCCGTCCATGAGGACGACCCCTTCTCCCCGGGCCTTTTTCATGCCGCTCGTGAAGGCCATCTGAGAGCCGAAGTTGCGGCTGTGGGTGATCACGGTTACCCGGGAATCGAGCCGCGCCAACTCGGTGAGCACTTCGTCGGCATTGTCCGGGCTGTTGTCATTTACGTAGATGATTTCCCAGCGCGGTGTCGTCTGGTCAAGCATCAGCCGGAGACGACGGTACATTTCCTGAACGCTGCCCGCGTCCCGGTAACAGGCCACCACCACTGAAATCATTCGGTTGGTCAACATAGTCAGGCCAGTGCCGTCTCGCTCATCCGGAGACGAATGGTTTGCGCGATCTGTCGGGCGGAGATGCCCGACGCCTCGCGCAGATAGTCCTGGCTGCCGCTTACGTGAAGAAAACTGTCGCGTGAGCCGAAGCTGTGCAGCGGCGTCTGCATCCTGTGACCAGCAAGCCATTCGCCGACCGCGGAGCCGAAGCCCCCGGTAAGGCTGTGTTCTTCGAGCGTAAAGATGGCCTGCGTTTCGCGGCAGCAGTCCCGGAGGGCGATGCCGTCGAGTGGCTTGACCGTATGCATGCTGACGACCTGGCAACTGATCTCGCCTCTCAGCAATTCCGCGGCTTCCATTGCGACCGGCAACATGCCCCCCGTGGAGATCAAAGAACAATCCGAGCCGCGCTGCAACGTGATGGCCTTGCCCAGACAGAAGTCCGGCTTCGTGGTGTGGACCACGGGATCACCCGCGCGGCCCAGTCGCAGATAGGTTGGTCCCTGCTGTTCGCCGATAGCCATGACGGCCAGTTCCGCTTCCACAGGGTCACCGGGGCACACCACGGTCAGGTTCGGCAGGCTGCGCATCACCGCGATGTCTTCGGTGGCGTGGTGCGTGGGGCCGTTGGGGCCATACGCGAAACCACCGCCGACGCCCACCACCGTCACGGGCACCTTGTTGTAACAGACATCATTGCGGATCTGTTCGAAACAGCGCAGCGTGGCGAAGGGGACGATGGAGTAAACGAACGGCCGGTAGCCACCGAGCGCAAGCCCGGCCGCGACGCCGATCATGTTCGCTTCCGCCACGCCGACATTCATGAAACGGCCTGGAAAGCGGGCAGCGAAATCGTCAAACAGTTTGAAGCCGAGGTCGGCGGTGAGGAAGACCACCGACGGGTCTTTCGCTGCGAGCGCGGTAAGGCCGCGAATGAAGGCGTTTCTCATGCCATCACCTCCACTTTGATTTCCCGCTTTGCTTCCGCCGCCCCGATTTCGGCGAGTGCCCGTTCGAGGTCCGCCTTCGTGGGCGGACGGTAATGCCATTCAAGATCATCTTCCATGAACGACACTCCCTTGCCCTTGACGGTATGGGCAATGATCGCCGTGGGGTTTCCCGATAACGCCAGCGCGCCTGTGACCGACGTCATGTCGTGCCCGTCGATTTCAATGGTGTCCCAGCCGAAGGCCTCCCACTTTCTGCCGAGCGGGGCGAGCCTCTGATGGGTACGGTCCATGGCTGACCACTTGTTGTAGTCGATGATGACCGTCAGATTGTCCAGATTGCGGGCGGGTGCAAACAGGGCGGCTTCCCAGATGCTGCCTTCTTCGCATTCGCCGTCGCTCAGCAGGACAAAAGTCCGATAGTCCTGTCCACTGATCTTTGCCGCAAGCGCGAGTCCCGCTCCGACTGACAGGCCGTGGCCCAGCGAGCCGGTGGCCAGCTCGACGCCCGGCACACAGTGTGGCCCCGGGTGTTCGGCAAGACGTCCGCCGTCGCGCGCATATTCCTCCAGCACCGCTTCCGGGAAGAACCCGCGTTCGGCGAGCGTGGCGTAGAGCGCCATGCAGCCGTGCCCTTTGCTGAGGATGAAGCGGTCACGCCGGGGATGCGCCGGCTGCTCCGGATCCACATTGAGACGGTCGAAGTAGAGCCCCACCAGAAGGTCAACGCAGGAGAGCGCCGAGCCGACGTGCGGGGTTTTGCCGAAGTGGGCCATCCGGACCACCTTCGAGCGGACGGAACGTGCAATCGCTTCCAGAGTCATTTAAGCCCCTCCGATTCGCGCCACCAGACCCAGATTGCCGGCCTTCCAGGCCAATTCCACGCGCCCCAGGCTGGTCTTCTTGAGGGCGGGGATCATCTTTTCCTTCCAGTTTTTGGGCAGCGGCGCCATTTTCGCCCAGTAATACAACGGGTAGGAGTTTTCCACCGGGAATACGTTCAGAACCTCGAAGCCGTTCTTGCGGAAGATCTTCGCCATGGTGGAGGTGTCGAAGAGATAGATATGTTCGATGTCAATGACCGGGCTGCGGGAGCCCAGCATCCGATTGGTCCACGCGCCCACGTCGTGATTGATGAACAGCGCGAGTCCGCCGGGTTTCAGCACCTTGCGGCAGCTTTGCAGCACTTCATTCGGATGCGCGAGGTGGTCGAAGACCTGGAAGGCGCAGACGATGTCGAAATGGTTTGCCGGGAAAAGCCCGTCGCGAAAGATGTCCGTGACAATCTTATGGCGCACTGAATCGGGCGCGAGAGCCACCGCGTCGAGACTGGGTTCCACACCGGCCACGTCCCCAAAGCCGCTCTGCAGAGCCTGATCGAGAAAGAAGCCATTGCCGCAGCCGATTTCGAGCAGTCGGGCCTGGCGAGGTTCAATGCCGGCCGGCAGGGAGGAAATGCACTGCCGCAGATAGTTGCCGTACGTGCGGCGGGCGAAGGTGGCTTCGTCTTCGTAGGTCAGCGTACTTTCGCGGTAAAGGCTGGCGAGTTCCTCATCGGAAAGGATGGGGTTGGAGCGCAGAAGGCCGCAATTGCCACAGCGGACCATGCGGTAATGGACTCGGTCCGGTGTCCTGCGCGCGGAGAATCGGGCACTGGTGGCGGCGTCATGCGGGAGAGTGTCCGCGTAAACTTCCTGGTCCGCCGCGTCTGTTTCGCAGACCGCGCAGGTGGTGGTGATCATGCGCAGACCGCCTGTGCCGCGGCCTCACTCTGCGCGGCGTCATATTCGCGGAACCAGGCGGTGGTCTTCTCGATCCCTTCCGGAAGGGAGATTTTGGGCGACCACTTCAGCACCCGGCGCACCTTGGTGATGTCGGCGAGCCAGATATCGGAATCCCACGTGCGGGCGGGCATGGTGCCCCAGGCGACCTTCACAGTGCGATGCGTGGAGTTCATGGCGGCGCGCACGATTTCACGCATGGTCGTCTGCACACCCGTGCCGATATTAAAGACCTCGCCGCACTGCAGATTGAGCTGGCCCACCTGCAGATAGGCGGCGACCACGTCATCCACATGAATGAAGTCTCGGGCCGTGTCCGGCGAAACCATGTCGAGCGAACGGCCTTCGAGGCAGCGGCGGATCAGCGTAGGCACCAGTCGCGTGGGCTCTTCGTAAGGGCCGTAGACGCTGAACAGGCGGAAGGTATTGATCGGCCGGCGGTCGGCGCGCGCCATGTGCTGGCAAACCAGGGACTGCGCGGATTTGGCGACCGCGTAGTAACTGTTCGGTTCCAGCAGGTCGCTCTCGCGCATCGCCTGCTGTTTGGCGCCGTATTCGGAAGAACTGCCGGTGTTGATGAAGACCTTGTAGTCCACCTCGGAACAGGCTTTGAGCAGGTTCCACGTGCCGAAGACATCGGTGAGAATGATCTGATCGGCGTCATTCTGGGTCGGGTAAGCGCCGTGCACGGCCAGGTGGTAAATGACGGTGGGCTGAATGTCGCTGACAAGGTCGCGGAGTTGCTCGGCGTTATTCATGTCGCCGATATGGATATGGAGCTTTTCCTCAATTCCCTGCAGCCGCCATCTTTTTGCCTGGGCCCGAATCAGGATATGGACTTCGCAGCCGATCTCCACGAGCTTGCGGGCGAGACACGAACCGACGAATCCGGTAGCTCCGGTAATGAAGAATCTCTCGTTTTGCAGGTTCATTTTCGTCTCCGACTCGTAATTGAATCGTAGAGTGCATATAAGGAGGATTCAATACATCTTTGGTTAACTTGGAGGGTTGGTTTACCAAGGTTATTACCCGGGATTTCCTGAATGATGACTCAGGTTAGGGGTGCGGTATTAACTCTGGTAAATCATTCGGCTTCCGCGAGGGCTATAATCCCACTGTGACCGGACCTCTCACCCGACGCGGCTTTTGCGGCGCCATGCTGACCGCGCCTGTTCTGGGCGTTCTCCCCTGTTCCGGGGCCGCGCCGGTTCCCATGATCGACACGCACATTCACCTTTACGACCCCACTCGTCCACAGGGTGTGCCGTGGCCTCCGAAAAGCGACCCCGTTTTGTATCAGCCCACCATGCCTCCAGGATTCCTCGAAGTCACGCGGTCGTCCGGCGTCACCGCGGCGGTAGTCGTGGAGGCCAGTCCGCTGCTCGAAGACAATCAGTGGATTCTCGATCTGGCCCGGAATCATCCGGTAATTGCCGGCTTCGTCGGGCATCTGGAGCCCGGAACGAAGGCGTTTGCCGGGCACCTCGCGCGGTTTGCGTCGAACCCGCTTTTCCGGGGCATCCGGCTCAATGAGGCGGCTTTGGTGGCGGGCGTGCGGCAACCCGCGTTTGTGGACGACCTTCGTCGGATGGAGGACCGCGGACTGATGATCGATGCCATCGGGAACTTCCCGATGGTGGCGGCTCTCGCGCAACTGAGCCATCGGTTGCCCGGGTTGCGGATCGCCATCGACCACATGGCGGACCTGCCCGGCGGCTGGCAAAAAACCGAGGATACCCGTGCGGCCATGCGCGATCTGGCGAAGGTGCCGCAGGTCTACAGCAAAGTGTCGGGCGTGGTGCGGCAGGTGGAAGGCAAGCCTGTCGTGAATCCGGCCGCTTACCGGCAAACGCTGGACGAATTATGGGATCTGTTTGGGGAAGACCGCGTGATGTACGGCAGCAACTGGCCGGTGAGCGACCGAATCGCGCCCTACGCGGTCGTGTTCCGCATCGTTCATTCCTACGTCACCGAAAAAGGGCCGGACTCTTCCGCGAAATTCTTTGCCGGGAATGCGAAAAACTGCTACCGGCTGAGTTGACAACTAATCACCATCCGGTTATGGTTTATGCATAGCCAACGAGTTATCTGTTCTCCATGCAAGCCGCCCCGGACGCACTCTTCAAATCGCTTGCCGATCCTACCCGCCGCGCGCTTTTCGAGCGGCTGAGCCGGGAAGGGTCGCAGACCGTTCGGATGCTGACCGAACATTCGGGTGTGTCACAGCCCGCCGTGTCCAAGCATCTCGGCATCCTGCGGGAGGCAGGTCTGGTGGATGCCCGCCCCGCCGGACGCGAGACGCATTACAGCGCTCGTCCGCGCGCGTTGGTTCCGCTGCTCGACTGGCTTCAGTTCTACAGCCGCTTCTGGCACGGAAAACTTGACCAGTTGGAAGACCTGCTGAAAAGGATGGATCAATAAACCATGTCTGCTGAATCCCTGTCTGTCGTCGTGGAACGCGAGTTTCCTTACGCTCCCGAAAAGATCTGGCGCGCGCTCACCCAGCCCCATCTCATCGGGGCGTGGCTGATGAAGAATGACTTCCTGCCGGAGGTGGGGCACGCGTTTCATTTCCGAGCCGACTGGGGCGGAGTGGAATGTCAGGTTGTGACTGTCGAACCGCATAAAACTTTGGCCTATTCGTGGGGTGGATTCGGACTGAAAAGTACCGTGATATGGACGCTGACTCCCACCGGTTCCGGAACCCATCTCCGCATGGAACACACGGGCTTCTCTCCGGATCAGCCGCACTTCTACCAGGGCGCGCAGGCTGGCTGGCCGCGGTTTATCAGCTCCCTGGAAAACGTCCTGGAGAGAATTGATTGAATGAAACCGCCCACGGAAGCCACGGAAAAAATCACGCAGCGAATTGCGGATCTGGCAGACTGGCGGGGCGAGACCCTCGCCTACGTCCGGAAGCTGATCCACCAGGCCGTCCCCGATGTGCGGGAGGAATGGAAGTGGATGGGGACACCCGTCTGGGAACACGACGGCGGCATTTGCACCGGTGAAACTTATAAACAGGTGGTGAAGCTCACGTTCCATCGCGGGGCATCGCTCGACGATCCAGACAAGCTGTTCAATTCGAGCCTCGAAGGGAATGTGCGCCGCGCGATCGACATCCGCCAGGGCGGGAAGCTCGACGAAGCGGCCTTTCAGCAACTCATTCGCGCGGCGGTGGCCGCCAACGCCGCGGCGCAGGCGGAGCGTAAAGCGAAGAAGAAGAAATAGCGCTACTCGAAGGGGTTGTATCCGGGCTTTCTGTAAAGTGTCTCCGGCTTCTGCAGGATTTCGGGACGGTAGACCCGCTCAGGCCAGTCGGCGGGGCTGACTTCCTCGAAGGCCACGGAAATCGAGGCTTCTTTGCTGTTGAGGAACTTCATGAGGTCCTGCACGATTTGCTCGGTGAGCTGCTGTTTCTGCTCTTCGGTGCGGCCGGGATAGAGTTTGATGGAAACGTGCGGCATGCTCGTTCCATTATGCGCGAGGCTGAGGTTAAAAGCATGGATCTAAACTGGAATCAGGAGCTGTGATGCCTGACGGTCGTGAAGAGCGCGTGGAACGGGATTTCCGGATTGAACAGGAACGGAAAGTCGATCGGGAGGACCGGATCGTGCGGGATGAATTCGATCCGTGGGAGCCGGAGCGGCAGGAGTCGTAATCCGGCAGTCTTAATACCGCGGCGCCTCAGTGGTGGGAGTGGTCTGAGATCGTGATCCGGTCGATGACGCTCGACGCAACGATGAAGACCACCGCCACGCCCGCCAGAGCCATGGAGATCGGCACAACCCCGGTGAGCGTGTGACCGGCTATCCGGAGGCGGTCATCCGGTTCCGAGCCGAAAGTCTTCAAAGCAAGGTACAGCAGTACGCTGGCGGCCAGGCACGCGATGCCAATCCGTAGAACCCATTTCGACATATCAGGGATTGTATCGGAAACCGGAATGCCGGCGGCATTAGTATTCTTGAGGGATCTCTATGGCTACTCTTTCGCGCCGTGAAGCGGTGGCGGCTCTCGGTGGATCGGCATACGGTTTGGCGGGATTGGCGCAGGGCGCCGCGCGGCGTCCGAACGTGGTGATGTTCATGACGGACGACCACGGGGCGTGGGCCACGGGCGCTTATGGCTGCCCGGATATCAGGACTCCCAACATCGACCGTCTGGCGGCGGGCGGAGCGCGTTTCCGCAATGCCTTCGCGTGTACGCCCGTCTGCTCGCCGAGCCGCATGACGTACATGACCGGCACCCTGCCTTCCACCCACGGCGTGCAGGACTGGATCATTCCCGAAGACAGCTTTGGTCCCACCAGCCGCCGTTGGCTGGAAGGGCATGAGACCTACACGGAGGTGCTGGCGCGCAACGGCTACCGCCTCGGCATGTGCGGGAAGTGGCACATGGGGCATGACGATCAGGCGCAGGCGGGCTTTGAATACTGGGCGTCCGTACCGGGCGGGGGCGGCGCCTACCGTGACCCGGAATTTGTGGTCAACGGGAAAAAGCGGAAAATTCCCGGCTATAAAACCGACATTGTTGGTGACCTCGCGCTCGAATTCCTCGAAGGGCAAAAGCTGCCCGAAAACAAAGATCGTCCTTTCTATCTGCTGGTGCCGTTCTATGCGCCGCACACTCCTTACGACTATCAGCCCGAAGCCTACCGGAAGCCTTATGCGGAATCGCGGTTCCCCTGTTATCCGGACGTGCCGATGAGCCGGGATCAGAATCCCGGGCTGAAAGGCCTGTTTGGCAGGCGGGAGCCGAAACTGGCCTATTCCGCGCTGATTACGGGGGCGGATGCAAACGTAGGGCGCGTAGTCAGGAAGCTGGAAGAGATGGGCCTGCGGGAGGATACTCTGGTCATCTTCACGGCCGATCAGGGCTGGAACGCCGGGCATCACGGCGTGTGGGGAAAAGGCAATGGAACAGTGCCGTTTAATCTGTATGAAGAGTCGTTGCGCGTGCCCCTGATCTGGAATCATCCGGGCCGGGTGAAGGCTGGCATCGCACCGGAGGGAATGGTGTCGTCGTACGATTACTTCCCCACGATTCTGGAATATCTGGGACTGGCCACCGCGTCCGACAAGAGGCGGGTCGGGCGGAGCTACGCTGGTTTCCTGCAGGGGGCGACGCCGGTTGCCTGGCGGGATCGCTTGTATTTCGAGTATGCCCACGTGCGCGGCATCCGGACGAAGAACCTCAAGTATCTGGAACGCGCGGAAGGCTGGCGCTCAGAAATGTATGATCTGGAGGCGGATCCAGGGGAGACGCGGGATGTGATCGGGCTGCCTGCCTGGGCGAAGCAGCGGGAAGCTTTTCACAAAGAGATGTCGGAGTGGTTCGCGGGAATCGGCGCACCGCCGCTCGAAGAATGGCGAAGTTCGACGAAGCAGCGCCTGCCGGAAGAGAGCGCACGGAAAGGGCCGGGATTAAAGTAATGGAGCGAAGAGGCTTTCTGAAGGCAGGCCTGGCGGCGGCATGCGCCGGGGCGTCCGCCGCCGGGACGCGGCCCCATCTGCTGATTCTGATGTCGGATCAGCATCGGGGCGACTGGACTCACGCCGCCGGCAACGCGGCGCTGATTACGCCGCATATGGACCGCTTGGCGGCGGGCGGTATTCGCTTCCGGCACGCGTATTCGTCCACCCCGACCTGCACGCCCGCGCGGTCGGCCCTGCTCACTGGCATGTCCCCCTGGAAGCACGGTCTGCTGGGCTACGGAGCGGTAGCTCCAACGCTGCCGGTCGAATTGCCGCGGTTGCTGCGCGATGCCGGGTATTACACGTGCGGCATCGGCAAAATGCATTACCATTCGCAGCGCGCCGCGCACGGGTTTCAGCAGTTGCTGCTCGATGAATCGGGCCGGGAAGAGTCGCCGGACTTCCGGAGCGATTACCGCTCGTGGTTTTATTCAGAAGCGCCCACGCTGAATCCGGATGCGACAGGCATTGACTGGAACGGGTACGATGCGAAGCCCTACGCACTACCGGAACGGCTGCATCCCACGGCGTGGATTGGCGACACTGCCGTACGTTTTCTGGAGGAATACCAGAAGCCCGAGCCTTTCTTTCTGAAGGTTTCCTTTGAGCGGCCACATAGCCCCTATGATCCGCCCAGGCGATGGTGGGACCGTTATGAGAAAGCAGCCTTGCCACAGGCGAATGTGGGCGCCTGGGCGGCTGGTTATGCGCCGCGGTCCGACGCCGGACCCGCGCCCTGGCATGGAGATCTCGGCAAAGACCAGGTAAGGCTTTCGCGGCAGGGTTACGCGGGATCAGTCAGTTTTGTGGATGAGCAGTTCGGCAGGATTCTGGACGCTCTGAACAAGCGGGGCTGGCTGGAGAATACGCTGGTGGTGTTTTTGGCGGATCACGGCGACATGCTGGGCGACCATAATCTCTGGCGGAAGAGTTACGCGTATGAGGGATCAGCCCGGATTCCGATGATCATACACTGGCCGGCAAAAATTCGCGGCGGCCAGGTGGCGGAGCACCCGGTGGAGATTCGGGACGTGCTGCCGACGCTGCTTGAGGCGGCGGGCGTGGCGATTCCGGCGGCGGTGGATGGAAAGAGTCTGCTGCGCATCGCGAGCGATCCGAAGGCCCCGTGGCGGGAGTGGATCGACCTGGAGCACGACGTTTGCTATGCCGCTGAGAACCACTGGAACGCGCTCACCGACGGCAAGAAAAAGTACATCTTCCATGCCATGACGGGCCAGGAACAGTTGTTCGATCTGGCGGCGGATCCCAGTGAGTTGCGGGACCTCTCCGCCGAATCGACATGGACTGCGGAACTGGCTCTGTGGCGCGGACGGATGGTGAAGGAACTGGAGTCCCGCGGCCCCGCCTGGGTGAAGGATGGAAAGCTGCAGCTAAGAGTGAAATCGCAACTGCATTCGCCGAACTATCCGGTCTGACGGGACAAAGCAGCTGCCGCCGCATTGCTGGTCTACTTCTTCGAACCCGCGATAGACGTGACCGCTTCCCAATAGAACCGCAGGTGCTTGTAGACAGCCTCTTCGAGGATGCGTTCCTGATCGCTGTGCGCGCCGAAACCCTTGGGTGCGTCTTCGATATCGGCCATGGCCCCGATGCCGTAGCACTGCACGCCTTTGGCGCGCAGGAAGGCCATGTCGGTCGCACCGGTGGCCATCACCGGTAAGGTGACCGAATTATAGACCTTCGCGTAAGCTGCTTCGAGAGACTTGAACGCGGGGCTGTCGATGCGGGACGGCGCGGCGCCGGGGCGCTGGTTGGTTGTGTTCGGGATCACTTCCACATTCGGATCATTGATTTCCTTCTTCATCAGTTCGATGAAGGCTGGCATGTCCTCATCGGGCAGCGCGCGGACGTCGAGCGTGGCTTTGGCCTCGGACGGAATCACGTTTACCTGATAGCCCCCCTGAAAGATGTTCGGGGAGATGGAGGTGTGCAGCATCGAGTAAGCGCCCGGGTCATTCTCGGCCAGGTATTCGCGGATCGCAGCCGATTTCTGTGGGTCGAAGAGGCCCTTGTAGCGCGCGGCATCTTCGGGGTCGCTCAGGGTGGCGAGCTTCTCGAAATAGTAGCGGGTCGTGTCGTTGAAGCGCATCGGCGGATCCCACATCGCAACCTTCTCCACTGCGCGGGAGAGATGCAGCACGGCATTGGTGCGCAGCGGACGGGAACCGTGTCCGGAAGGACCGTGAGCCACCAGCGTCATGGACCGCGGCTGTTTTTCGGTGGTCTGCACCAGCGAGTAAGCGATCTTCCCCTTCGCCCGCCGTACCCCGCCACCTTCGGCGAGCGCGATTTCGGCATCCATATCTTTCCAGTGCTCTTCCACCAGATACTGAATGCCAGGCCCGGTGGCGGCTTCCTCACCGGCTTCGCAGACGAAGATCACGTCACGATCCAGGGGGACATGGTTCCGCTTCAGCAGCAGCATCACGGTCAGCGCGGCGAAGAGATTGCTCTTGTCATCGAGCGCGCCGCGGCCATACACATATCCGCCGTTGAGAGTGGCGCTGAAGGGCGGGAACGTCCACTTGGCCAGATCCACTTTGACCGTATCGCTGTGGGCCATGATGAGCAGCGGACGCTTGCTTCCATTGCCTTTGAGTCTGGCGATGAGATTGGCGCGGGCGGGGTCTTTTGCAACCACCATGTTCGGGATGCCCTCGGCGTCGAGCACTCTTTTCAGGTATTCCACGACGCGCGTTTCGTTGCCCGGCGGGTCTGTCGTGTCAATGCGGATGAGCGACTGAAAGTGCTGCAGCGCTTCCGGGTTGACTTTGTTCCAGTCCGGTGTCTGGGCTGTGGCGGCTACTGTGGCGAACAGAAAGAGAGCGATGGCGCGGGACATATCGGCCCAGTTTAGCGCGGGATGCGGACCGTTTTCGTTATCATCGATCATGCTTCGATTTGGCGTAATCGTCCTTTTGGTTGCGGCACTGTCCGCGCAGTCGCCCGCTCCGCGCGCTCTTGCCGGGTTCTCTGATTCCGGCGCAGCGGCGCAGTTGGCGCGCGAGAAAACCTTCGATGCCTCGCTGCAGCGGGGCAACCTGCAGCAATGGCTCAAGAGGCTGTCCGCGAAGCCGCATCACCTGGGGTCGCCGGCGGGCAAAGAGGTGGCCGAGTTCGTGGCGGCCCGGTTCCAGTCCTGGGGCTACCAGGTGGAGATAGAAACCTTCTATCCTCTGTTCCCGACGCCAAAGCTGCGGAAGCTGGAAATGACTTCGCCCGATAAGTTTGTCGCGAAGCTGGAAGAACCTGTTCTCGAAGAAGATTCCACCTCGGGTGTGCGGCAGGATCAGCTGCCCGTCTATAACGCTTACTCAGTCGACGGCAATGTCACCGGTCAGCTCGTTTACGTCAACTACGGCTTGCCTGGCGACTATGATGCGCTGGCGGAGCGCGGAATCGATGTGAAAGGCAAAATCGTGATCGCGCGTTACGGCAATTCCTGGCGCGGCATCAAGCCCAAAGTGGCGGCGGAGCACGGCGCAATTGGCTGCCTCATCTACTCCGACCCGCATGAGGACGGTTACTTTGTGGGCGATGCTTATCCGAAGGGCGGCTTCCGTTCTGCCTCGGGCGCGCAGCGGGGCAGCGTGCTTGACATGCCACTGTATCCCGGCGATCCGCTCACGCCCGGTATTGGCGCGACGAAAGATGCGCCCCGCCTGACGAAGGAAAAGGCCGAAAGCATCACGAAGATTCCGGTGCTGCCGATTTCGTACGAAGACGCGATGCCCCTGCTGAAAGCGCTCGGCGGGCCCGTTGCGCCGCGCGGTTTCCGCGGAGCCCTGCCGCTCACCTATCACCTCGGGCCGGGGCCCGCGACCGTCCATCTGCAACTGGAATTCGACTGGAAACTGACGCCCGCTTATGACGTAATTGCGCGCCTGCCGGGTGGAGAACTGGGCGACGAATGGGTGATTCGCGGCAACCATCATGATGGCTGGGTGTTTGGCGCTTCTGACCCTTTGAGCGGACTGGTGCCGATGATGGAAGAGGCCCGCGCCGTGGGCGAACTCGCGAAGGCGGGCTGGAAGCCGAAACGGTCCATCATCTACACCGTGTGGGATGGCGAGGAGCCTATGCTGCTGGGGTCCACGGAATGGGCGGAAACACATGCGGCGGAACTGCGGAAGCATGCGGTGGCTTACGTCAATTCCGACGACAATGGCCGCGGATTTGTGGAACTGGCAGGGTCACACACGCTGGAGCATTTCATCAATGAGGCGGCGGGCGATGTGAATGATCCGGAAAAGAACGTCTCGGCGCAGGCGAGACGGCGGGCGATCGGTACCGTCATGGGGCGCAAAGAGAAGGGCGATCTGGCTCTGGGCGCGCTCGGGTCAGGTTCAGACTTTACGCCGTTTCTGCAGCACCTGGGGATTGCCACTCTATCGATTGGATTTGGCGGAGAGGATGCAAGCGGCGGTGTCTATCACTCCATCTACGATTCCTACGATCACTTCGTGAAGTTCGACGATCCGGACTTCCAGTACGCGGTGGCGCTGGCACAGCTGGGCGGGCGCGCGACCATGCGGCTGGCGGAGGCTGATACCCTGCCGGTGCGCTTCGATGGCTTTGTGCGCGCCGTAAAAGGCTATGTGGACGAACTGACGAAGCTGGCCGATAAGATGCGCGCCGACACTGCGGAATCGAACCAGCTCCTGGCCGATCACGTGCGCGAACTGGTGAGTGATCCGCATGACCGGTATGTCGCGCCCGCCCCCAAAGATCCTGTGCCCTTTCTGAGCTTCGCGCCCCTGCAGAATGCGATCGCGGAACTGGAGCGGAGTTCGACGGCCTTCAATGAGAAGGAAAAAGCGCTGCGCGGGCCGTTGCCGCTCGAATCACGCAAGGCTCTGGATCAGATTCTGATGAATACGGAGCGCGTGCTTTTGCGCGAGGAGGGTCTGCCGCGGCGGCCCTGGTTCCGGCATCAGATCTATGCGCCGGGCTTCTACACCGGTTATGGGGTGAAGACGATTCCCGGTGTGCGGGAAGCGATTGAGGAGCGCCGCTGGTCGGAAGCCGAGCAGCAGATTCCGATTGCCGCCGCTGTACTGAAGGCATTCGCGGGGCAGATTGACGCCGCCACCAAAGTGCTGGGGGCCGCGAAGTAAACATGGCGAAAAGCAGGCGGCAGTTTCTGGCGGCCAGCGCCGGGGCGGCGGCGCTGACTTCCTGCGGGAAACCGGGAGGCGCACCGGCGGCGGCTGCGCCGGAGGCCTCTCCGGCGGCCAACATGCGCCCGTACGGAGAGCGGTCTCCACTGGAAAAGCCCCTGCGCGCCATTCGGGATTTATCGGCCAGCTCCGGCACCGGGTCCAGCCGCACGCCTTTGGGCGACCTGTTTCCGGGATGGATCACGCCTTCGTCCCTGCATTTCGAGCGGCACCATGCGGGAGTGCCCGCGCTCGATCCGGCCACGCACACGCTCCTCGTGCATGGCCTTGTGGAGACGCCGCTGGTCTTCACGATCGACGATATCCGGCGCTTCCCGGCGGTCTCCCGCATTTGTTTTCTCGAATGCGGCGGGAACAACATCGGCGACCAGCGCGGCGTGCCGACACCCGACGTGCAGCAGAGCCACGGCCTGGTGAGCGGCGCGGAATGGACCGGTGTGCCGCTGCGCGTTCTGCTTCAGGAATCGGGCGTGAAACCCGAGGCGAAGTGGGTGATCGCGGAAGGCGCGGACAACTGCCGGCTGGCGCGCAGTATTCCGATGGAAAAAGTGATGTCGGACGCGCTGCTCGTCTATGGGCAGAACGGCGAGGCTCTGCGGCCGGAGCAGGGCTATCCGCTGCGGCTAATTCTGCCGGGGTTCGAAGGCAACATGAACGTGAAGTGGCTGC
This sequence comes from uncultured Acidobacteriia bacterium, assembly GCA_903900705.1. GTDB lineage: Bacteria > Acidobacteriota > Terriglobia > Bryobacterales > Bryobacteraceae > BOG-234. The sequence continues at coordinate 40,995 of CAIUOG010000055.1, read as the reverse complement.
GACGGCTGAACGTTCTTGATCAGCCCGCCATGTCCAGCAAAGAGACGGCCTATTACACCGAACTGCGCCGGGACGGCAAGGCTGAGATGTTCACCTTCGTGATGGAGGCGCGTTCCGTCATCACGCGGCCTTCGGGCGGCCAGAAGCTGAAGCCGGGCTTTCATGAGATTGTGGGTCTCGCCTGGTCAGGGCGCGGGAAGATCGAAAAGGTGGAGGTTTCGCTGAACGGTGGGCAGACCTGGGCGGTCGCCACGCTGCGGGAGCCGGTGCTTTCGCAGGCGCTGACGGCCTTTCGGCTGCCATGGATATGGGATGGGCAGGAAACCGTGATCCAGTGCCGCTGCACCGATGAGACGGGCTATCTGCAACCCACGCGCGAGGAACTGGTGGCTGTTCGCGGGCTGAACAGCGGGTACCACTACAATGCCATCAAGCCATGGAAAGTACACGCAAACGGGGAGGTGACGCATGTCTCGATTCCTGCTTAGCTGCCTCGCGTTGGCCACTCTGCTGAATGCGCAGCCGCATGGCCTGGGGCGTCCGGCAACGCCCGAAGAGGTTCGCGCCATGGACATCACCATCTTGCCGGATGGAACGGGCCTTCCGGCGGGGAAGGGAACTGCTGTTCAGGGCGAGGTGGTCTTCAAAAGCCGGTGCGTGGTTTGTCACAACGAGGGCGGACAGGGGCGGCCCGGCGCCTATCCCGCGCTGGTGGGCGGCATCGGAAGCCTCGCGACGGCTAAGCCAAAGAAGACGGTGGGCAGCTACTGGCCCTACGCGACGACGGTCTTCGATCACATCAACCGCGCCATGCCGTTCAACACGCCCCATATTCTGCCGCCCAACGATGTGTATGCCGTGACGGCCTACATACTGTTCCTGAACGGCATCGTGCAGCGCAATGAAGAGATGAACGCGCAGACGCTGCCGAAGGTGGTGATGCCGAATCGCGACGGTTTTGTGCCGGACTCACGTCCGGACATCAAGGCGAAACGCTGAAAGTTCGGGCGCGCGTTTCAGACCGCTTTAAAGGCGGTGGTGAGGTCTTCGACCAGGTCGTCGGCGTCTTCAATTCCAACTGATACGCGCACCACATTCTCCGTGATACCCATGCGGTCGAGGATTTCCGGCGCAAGGGATGCGTGCGTCATCGTCCGGGGGTGTTCGATCAGTGATTCCACGCCTCCCAGCGATTCCGCGAGCGTGAACAGCCGGGTGCTCCGCAGCAACCGAAAGACCTCTTCGCGCCCGCCGCGCACTTTGAAAGAGAACGTCCCGCCATAGCCGGACATCTGCCGTTGCGCGAGAGCGTGCTGGGGATGTGAAGGCAGTCCTGGATGCAGCACGGCTTCCACTTTGGGATGCGCTTCCAGCCAGTGCGCCACGCGCAGCGCGTTGCGGTTGTGTTCTTCCATGCGGATGGCGAGGGTGCGGATGCCGCGCAGCACCAGGGCACAGTCGGAGGGCGCCTGCACGGTACCGAGTGCGTTCTGGAGATATCCTATGCGCTGCGCGAGGTCAACCCTCCCGACGATGGCGGCGCCTCCCACCACATCCGAATGGCCGTTGATGTATTTCGTTGTTGAATGCACTACAACGTCAATGCCCAACGACAACGGACGCTGGAAGTAGGGCGACAGAAACGTGTTATCGCAGATGGTGATGAGCCCGTTGCTTCCCGCTTCCTGTGCGACGGCGGCCAGATCCACCAGGTTCATGAGCGGGTTGGTGGGCGTCTCGATCCAGATGGCTTTGGTTTGTGGCGTGATGGCGGCCCGGAGGGCGGCCGGGTCGCGCAGGTCGACAAATTCCGGGTTCAGCCCTGCCTGACGGAAGACGGTATTGAAGAGGCGATAGGTGCCGCCATAGATGTCGTTATGGACCAGGATGGAGTCGCCGGGCTGGAAGAGCATCAGAACGGTGGTTTCGGCTGCCATTCCAGTCGAAAAAGCGAACCCATTTGTACCGCCTTCGAGAGCCGCAAGGCAGGTTTCGAGCGCGTGACGGGTGGGGTTGCCGCTGCGGGAATAGTCGAAAGTGCGCGCCTCGCCGGGGGCTCGGAAGGCGTAGGTGGAGCTTTGGAAAATGGGGGGCACAACCGCGCCATAGGTGGGGTCGGGCTGCTGACCGGCGTGGATGGCGAGGGTCTTGAAATGGCTCATTCTGGAAATATCCTAATGTCTATCTGAAATAGTATCATTCCGTCCGGAGAGACGGAAATACGGCTCCCTTGCGCGGAATGGCGCACCAGGCTGCGCTAAATGGACTGCGGAGGATCGCGCACTGGAGACGCAGTCCGGGATTCCGGCATCTTGTGATGGCCCTTGAGGTGCAGGTGCCAAGGTACCGCGCGGGGAGCCGAACTGTGCCTGCGGGAAAACGGAAGTGCCGAAAGGAAAAATAGAGATGAAAAAAATCATGATGATCGCGGTGGCCACCCTCGCGCTGGCAGTGGCTGGTTTTGGAGCCGATGCAAAGGCCGGCGGCGCCGCGTTTGACAAGTCCTGTAAGGGCTGCCACGGAGCAACAGGCGCGGGAAACCCGGCAATCGCCAAGATGCTGAGCGTCACCATCCCGGACCTTGGTTCCGCGGAAGTACAAGGCAAGGCAGACGGAGATCTGGCGAAGGTAATTTCGGAAGGCAAAGGCAAAATGAAGCCGGTGAAGTCGGTCAATGCCGATGATGTGGTTGCTTTCCTCCGCACGCTGAAAAAATAAGAGGCGCAGGCTTACAAACAAGCAGGGTGTTGCGGCTGACGCGGCGACATCTGAAGTTATCCCAGACCCATCCGGTGAGGTTTTGGGTGTAATCTGCCGATAGTAGCTTAAACTGAGTCTAATAGATGCGCCATCGGATCCTGCTGGTTGACGACGAGGACATGGTCAGGGAATACCTGACCTGCGTCCTGTCCGATAACGGCTACAACTGTCTGAGTTTCGGGAATTGCCGGGAAGCGCTGGAGTACCTGGCGGACCATGGCGATGAGGTGGCGCTGATCGTTTCCGACATCCGGATGCCGGAGATGAACGGCATAGAGTTCCTGAGCCGCGTGCGCGAGACGATTCCCGATCTTCCCTTTCTCTTGCTCTCCGGGTTATACGACCAGCCTCTCGCGATGGATGCCTGGCGCGGTAAAGCGACCGAGTATCTGTTCAAGCCCGTCACCGAGGAGGATCTGGTCGCCGCGGTTGCGAAGTACCTTCGCAGCGGAGCGGTCTGGAACGAAGAGGCGGCGCGCGTGCAGGTACGCGCGTTTCTGGCTTCGGCAAGCGGCCCGGGCGGCGACGTGTCCGGACGTCTCCTGCCGTTGCTTGACACGCTGGGAACCCGGCGCTTCGAGACACTGCAGCATTCGCAGCGCGTGGCGGCGATCGCCCGTCTGATCGGACAGCGCTACGGTCTGGCGGGTGTGCCCCTGCAGCAACTCGAAACCGGTGCTTTGCTGCACGATATCGGCAAGGTGGCCATCCCGCAAAATGTTATCGATAAACCCGGTCGTCTCACGGACGAGGAGTGGCGGCTGATGCGCCTGCATCCTTCGATTGGCGCGAGCCTGCTCTCCGAGGTTCCGGATTTCGACGCCGAGCGCGCCCTGGTGCTTTGTCACCATGAGCGGTTCAATGGCTCCGGTTATCCGAACGCTCTGGCCGGCACGGACATTCCCCTGAATGCCCGGATATTCGCGATTTCCGACACCTTAGACGCGATTTGTTCGAACCGGCCCTACCGCAAAGCGGGAACCCTTGCCGCGGCGCGCGAAGAAATTCGACGGGTCAGCGGTACGCATCTCGACCCGGACATTGTCCGGTGTTTCAACGCCATTGACGACCAGGAAATCGAGTCTATCCAGCGCAGGTTCTCAGAGACGGAGAACGGCGAACCGCTTAGCTGAGCACGGTTTCCCGCGTCAGATCCCGGGGGCCGTAGTGGATGCCGATCTTCTTCAGGAAGTCGTCCGGTGCCGCGCCGCCGGCGAAGACCCAGACGTAGTCGTTGGGTAGTTCAAGGATACCTTCCGGCGTTTGAATTGAGACGGTGTCCTGGGTGATCGCGACCGGTGCTGAATTGAAGAGAACTTCAATTCGGCGCGCACGAATCTCACTTTCGAGCCTCTGCGCATTCCGCTCTTTGATACGGGCGAACTCACTGCGCCTGTAGGAGAGGGTGACCTTGTTGCCCGGTTGCATGGCGAGGCCCATGGCCGCCTCCACCGCGCTGTCGCCACCGCCGACGACCAGAATTCTCCGGTTCGTATAGTGATCCGCCTCAATCAGCCGGTACATCACCTTGGCGAGTTCCTCGCCCGGGATTCCCAGCTTGTTGGGTGAACCGGCGCGGCCCATGGCGAGAATCACGGCGCGGCACTGGTAGTGGGAAGTGCCTGTGGATACGGTGAGCGTACCGTCCGGGTTGGCGTGGATATTCTTCACTTCTTCGTGAGCGCGAATGGAGAAATCGGGTCGTGCTGTCACGGTCCGGAAGAAATCGACGATATATTCCTTGGATAACTGCCGTTTCTTTTCCGGTGGGTAGAGCGGGAAGCTGAACGTTGTCGTCATGACCAGCTTCTGGCGGGGATATTTGGTGATCGTCCCGCCCACCTCATCGCGTTCCAGGACGAGGAAGCTCAGTCCGAGTTCAAGAGCTCGAAGGCCGGCGCTGATGCCGGCGGGTCCGGCGCCGGCGATAATCACGTCTGTAATCGCCGCGGCGCCGCGGTCGGGCGCGGCGGCGAGCCGGGCGGCAATGACATCAATGCATTCGGCGCCCTGTTGCACGGCATTCCGGATCAGGGCCAGACCTCCGAGTTCGCCGGCGATGTAAAGGTTGGGAACAGAAGTTTCGAACTCCTCGGTGAGAAAGGGTAGCCGGGCATTGATTCCGGGCGCAGCGCGCACCATCCTGATGGCCCCCACCGGGCAGGCTTCCGAACAGAGGCTGTGCCCGATACAACGCCACGGCCTGACCACGGCTGCCTTTCCGCCCACCATGCCGAGCACCTGCCCTTCCGGACAAACGGAGGTGCAGCCCTGGCAGCCGATGCAATGGGAGACGTCAATCTGCGGATGAAACCCAAGCGGCGCTTCGGTAAACACCTGGCCTTTGGCCGCGGCCTCGCGGACCTGTTTCTCGCGATGCAACTGCCGGCGGATGTACCAGACCATCGGGATCAGCAGAATTACGGAGTAGAAGGCGTAGAAGCCCCAGGTATCCGGCATGGCGGCTTCAGCGAACTCCTACGGATAACGCGACGCACACGTGAATCACCACCAGCACGACAAAAGACAGGCTGAAGGGCCGATGGATGACGTGCCAAAGGTGGAAGACGCGCTCGGTTTTGTGCAGAAAAGCGGTGGCGGTTCTGAGCCCGGCCAGCCGGCGGACGTTGCTGACGATGGATTCCACGGTTTGGTCATGGGAGGAAAGCAGTCCGCCGAGGGTGGTCCACTTGCGGGAACCGGCGAGGACGCGACGGCGAAGGCGGCCCACCTGGAACGGACGGGCGACATCGAGACGTAGCATGATCCACCAGGCATGGAGGAGGTTCAGGGAACGGATTTCCTCGGCCGAAGGGATATTGAGAAGCGGGAGGAAGTCAGCGGCGCTGAAAAGGCCCTGTGCGCCGACCTGGGAAGTGAGAGTGGCTGTCACTGCTTCAAGTTCAGCGGCGTCGAGTTTCACCGCGTTGAGGCGGCGGGGAATTTTCGCATAGAGATAGCGGCCCACGAAGCCGCTGCAGGCCACGATGACCATGATCCAGTACGCAACGCCGGCAAGCCCGTGCGACTTAAATGCGGCATGGAACGTGATGACGATGGGCGCGGTGATTCCGACAAAGACATGAGCGTTCAGCCACCGGCGGGTGTTGCCGATTCCGGCCAGCCATTTCCAGCGCTTCCGCAGCGGATAAAGGAACAGGACGCCAAACAGCAGAACGCCGAGGATACCCAATTTCAGGCCGATGATTCCGCTGGAGCGCAGTAGCGCATGGAGCGGTGACAATGGCCTTTCCTCGGGCGGCAGCGTGTAGTAGGGAAAGCCGGTGACGACCAGTGCGGCGACCAGAATCACCGCCAGAGCAACCGCGACTAGCAGGGTAACTGGCTGTCGCGTATCTGACCGGACTTTTCCCGGACGCGACGCCGGGGTGACGGGACGTTCCTGTATCAGTGGCATGAGACGCACTCCATGGCCGTTCCCCGGAACATCCGAATGCGGGCGGAGGAATCCCGTTCCGCGCCGAGAGCATTCTTGTGGCACTTTGCGCAGGGAACGTTCATATGTGCCCGGTCGAGCGGATAGCGGGTTTTTTCATGGTCAAAATCGGCCCCGCCCCATCCGGAGGTGGTGTGGCAATTGGAACATTCCTCTTCGGGCGCATCCGGGCGCCCCTGGCCCTTGCGGAACTGGCCTCCGTGGGGGTCCTTGTGGCAGCCGGAACAGAGCGTTGGCGTGGAAGAAAACGCCGGCGCCAGCTTTGCAATGGCGCTGCCGCCAGGGCTGACCGGGTTATGACACTGGTTGCAATTGACGCGGACATGTCGTCCCGTAAGCGGAAAACGCGTCGTCTTGTGATCGAAAGGCAAAGACGAAGTCCACGAGGCCTCCGTGTGGCAATTTTCACAGGCTGCGACTTTTTGCCCCTGCCGATGCGGATCGGCGTGGCAGGTATTGCAGGCGCGGGAGGGGAACCGGAATTGCCGGGCGGGCGTACTCACTTTCGCGAGGAAGCCGGGAGCGGGATTGAGTACTTTGTGACAGGATTCACAAGAGACTTTTTCATGACGGCCCTTGAGTGCGAACCTGGTCATAGCGTGACGTTCAACCGAGAAAGAGTTACGGTCGAAGCCGGACTGGTTGTGGCAGAGAGAACACTGGTTGGTCCAGGGCGCCGCCTCGAACTGGCCCGCGTGAACATCCTGGTGACAACCGGCGCATTGCAACAGTCGGGTCTCCCAGACGGTCGCCTTTCCTTCGGCTTTGTGACAGGCGGCGCAGGCGACTCGCTCATGCATGGCGGTGAGCGGAAAAGCGGCGGTGCGGTGGGTTTCGCGGTTAAACAGAGGCGGTTTGAAAGATATGTCGTTGTGGCACGAGGCGCAATCGGAGCCCTGGGGCCGGGCGGTGAACTGGCCGCTGTGAACATCCTGATGGCAGTCGCCGCACTTGTCGTGCGGAATCGGGCGGTGGAAATCGCTGTCTTTATGACACTGCGCACACGCCTTCGCCGCGTGAGCCCCGGTTAGCGGAAACTTCGTATTCGCGTGGTCGAAGCCGGACGCGGGGCGGTTGCTCTTCCAGCCCGCGGTAGTGTGACAGGTCTCGCAACCGCCACGTACTTTCGCGTCTTTGAAGCCGCCGCGGTGGGGATCGTTGTGGCAGGATTGGCAACCCGAAAAGGATAGCCCCTTGAAAAGCAGTTGCTTTTCCGCCGAAGCCTGCCGCTGCGGCAGGTGGCACTTTGCGCAGGCGACAGACTGATGCAGTCCGGTGAGTTGGAACGGCGTGCGGGCGTGATTGAAGCCCGGCGCCTGCGACCAGGAGTCCTGATTGTGGCAGTTGGAGCAGGCGGCTCCCAACTGGCCGGCGTGTATGTCCTTATGGCAACCTGCGCAGTCGCGCCTCAGGCCCAGAAAGCTGCGCGCCGGATCTTTCACCTTAATAACGGAGCGAGCTTCCGAGGGAAGGTTCTTTGCGTTGTGACAGGACTCGCACTTCTGCCCGAGGTGCTTTCCTTCGAGCGCAAAGCCGGTCTGCGCGACGTGATCGAAGTGTCGCCGATCCAACCGGGTCAGGGCGAATGACTGTCCGTTATGCTCCATGTGACAACGTGCGCAGTCGGCCTCGCCGGGAAGGGGTTTGACGGCGCGCGTGTGAAACCCGGTGTGGGTGTCGAGCCTTTGTTTGATTTCCAAATGACATTCCAGACAGCGAAATCGCTTGGTTCCCGCGCCGAAGTCGTGACAGTTGGCGCACTTCGTGACGCCTTCGAGTGAAGCATGGGCGAGGGACAGCGGACCCGGTGAAATCTGAGCCTGAAGACTCGCCGCCACTATGAGGAGAATGCCTGGTGCCAGGCGAATTCCGGCAGGTCTCCGCATTGACTCCCAACCTTCCCACACACTAAGCAAGAGTGCTGAGGGAGAACAAAAAATATAAGCTCACTGAAAAATTTCTTTACCACTTTTTGTGACGCTGGATATATTTCCAGGGCTGCGCCGAAACACTTAAGGACTTAGCGATGCCAGGAAGGCGCGCTTCCCGTTCTATGCCGATATCGCCGTTCGTGATATGCCGTCTGTTCTCGCTGGTTAGCCTCTTGCTGGCTGCCGCGGGCGCCGCGACGGGCAACATCGGCACGGATGAGGCCTGTCTGGGATGCCACACACTGCTGCGACCCGCCACGTCTGCGAAGAATCTCCATCCGGCTATGGGGGGCGGATGTGACGCCTGCCACGTGACGCATGGCGAGAATCCAAAGCCCAAGCCCGGGGAGTTCTACCTTGCGGCCAAAGTGACGGAGTTGTGTTCGGCCTGCCATGCCGGGAAGGCTGCGAAGGAATTTGTGCATGCCCCGGTCGCCCAGGATTGCACATTCTGCCACGATCCCCACGCCAGTGGGGGGCTCATGCTGAAAACCGCTGAGCCAAACAAGCTGTGTCTGGGATGTCACCTGGCGGGCGCAAGCGGGTCCGCAAAGACGATCGCCCTTAGCGAAGGGCGCGGTCATCCCGTTTCCAATCATCCCGTGTCCCGAAAGGAAGACAAGGAATGGCCGGCGATCAGCTGCCTGACCTGCCATGACCCGCACAGCACCGATAAGAGCAGCCAGTTACTGGTCACAGAGACCGAAACTTTCGAATCCCTTTGTCTGAGGTGTCATAAATGAAATTCAGTTCCTGCCTGCATGCCCTGATCATGCTTGGCGTCCTTTGCCTGCTCCTGCGCGCGGCCGACAACAAAAAAGGTCCGGTCATCCCGGGCACCGCCACCGCCGATCTTACCTGGCCCCTGCCGCCCGATCCTCCGCGCGTTCGCTGGCTCGCGGAATATACCGACATGGCAAAAGTCAAAAAACCGGAAGCTAAGAAAAACAGCTGGCTCGATAAGGTGACCGGCACCAAGACGGCGGATGAGAAGCAGGAACTGCGGAAACCTTACGGCATCGCGACGGATTCCCGGGGGCGCATCTATACCGCCGACACGGAACTGAAGCTGGTCTATGTGATCGATCCGGTAAACCGAATCGTAGAGACGCGCGAGTCGAGCAGTAGGGCCCCTCTGTCTTTACCAGCCGGAGTCGCTCTCGACAGCACAGACCGCCTGTTTGTCTCTGACGCCGACCTTCATACCATTGTTTGTTTCGCTTCGAACGGGCAGCCGATTGCCCACTTCGGGACCAGCGCTCTGGGTCGTCCCGGCGGCATTGCCATCGATAAGAGCCGCAACAAACTTTATGTGGCGGATGCAAAGCAAAACAAGATTGTTGTCTTCGATACGAAGACCATGGAGTTATTAGGCGAAATGGGTGGTCCCAGTACTCCCGGAAAGAAAGAAAAGGGCCGTTTCACCGGGCCAACGAACGTAGCGGTAGACCACGAGGGCAACGTCTACGTTGCCGATACCGGCAATTACAGAGTGCAGGTTCTGGACACCAACGGTCGGTTTCTGCGGTCTTTTGGCGCGCAGGGGGATCGGCCCGGCGAGTTCATCCGACCGAAGGGCATCGCGGTCGATTCTCAGGGGCACGTCTACGTGGCGGATGCGGAATTCAATAACTTTCAGATCCTTTCCCGCGAAGGTCAGCCTTTGCTTGCGGTGGGAACACTTGGCGCGGGGCGCGGCGAATTCGCGCTGGTGACAGGACTGTGGATTGATCCACAGGACCGCATCTATACAACCGAGATGTTCCATGGGCGGATTCAGGTATTCCAGTACCTGCCACAGCCGGAAGCAGCGGATAAAAAGGAGGTGAAGGCCGCAAAGTAACGCATTCATCCCCGGTCAACGCGTGTTCGGACGAAGTTCCGGAACGCAATAAAAAACTGATTGTGCTTTTCAATTCTGAAGGAGAGATTATTCATGAAGTACAGGTATTTCACACTTGCCATCCTCTTGGGGATGGGAACGATTTCCATGCCGGGCGCTGCGCCGAACCTGCCCAAATCCGGCCTTGCCGGGTCGACTCACGATATCGGCGGTAATGGTTGCAAGTCCTGCCACGCGCCGCACAATGGCTCCTCCGCCAACGGTGGAACGCAAGGCACTGGTCTCATCCTGCTTTGGTCCCGCAGTTTTCCGGCATCTTCCAACACATTCGGGGTTTATGACTCGAATACCATGCAGAACAAAGCTGTTGAACTGGGCGGCAGCGCACTGACGACATCGACCGATGTTCGTATGTACTCGCTGCTGTGTCTGAGTTGTCACGATGGCGTCACCTCCAGTTTCTCGCCTGCCATGCAGACGAAGAACCAGGTAGGCTCCCGTGCGTCGTTTGGAACCGGCGCCTTCGAATCACTCGGTCTGACCAACGATCATCCGGTGAACCTGCCGTATGATCCGACTAAGAATTCTTCGCTTCAGGCCGTTGCCACGGTCTCCTCCACGCTGCCCCTGTATGGATCGAGCAACACGATGCAATGCGCGACCTGTCACGATCCACACAACGACGTCAACACAAACTACCTTCGCCAGGCGAATTCGGCCTCGCACTGCACCACCTGTCACCTGTAGGCCGATGATCGGGTGGGCGGCTGACTTGCCGTCCACCCGGGCCTTTAACTCAGATGGACCTGAAGATGACTGATTTCGACAAAAGAATTCTATTGACCCTGACCTGTCTGCTGTCGCCGTCGGCGATAATCGCGCAGACGGTGCCACTTACCGTGTCTGGCGTTTTCTCGTCAGGCTACTATGAGACTTGGACCCGCGGCCAGGTAAATCAGAAGGTCAACTTTGTGCCGGCCAGCATCTCTCTGGACGTTAACGGTTATTACATGAGTCCGGACTTTCTGAATTTCACTCTGCAGCCGGAATTCGTTTACGGCCCGCAGGCCAGTGAGGCGGGCTTTCAGGGCGGTAACGGCATCTCCATGCGCATCACCGCGCTCCGGAGACTCTCGCCTCTTACCTTCCGTTATTCGAATCTGCGCGTTTCCGACGTCTACTTCGGAAGCCTGTCACAGGTGTCGGCCTATCGCCTGGCAACACGAAACAGTGATTTGGGCCTGACGTGGAATGTGAAGTATCATGACCTTCCGGCGATCACGATCGACTGGGGTATCGGCTCGGTCGGGTCGAACTCCGGCATTGCGGGACTCCCTGATTACGCGTCACACGTGAACCACTTCAACTCCGACATGAAGTATTACTGGCACGGCTGGGATATTGAGGGCTTCAGTCACATTCAGACTCAGAAATCGGATCTGTTCGCGCCCTCAGCGGGAGTCATTAATACCTCGGCGCTACAGCAGCGTCTTTACCAGAATCAGGGATCGGCGCGTCGCACGGTATGGACCGATTCCGAAGTTTATCTCGATGGCGGGCGGCAGTCCACCGCAAATGTGTTGCTGGGAATGCCCATTAATCTGACGACGAGTTATGCAAACGGGAATATCCGGCTATTTCAGCGGAGGCGCTGGAAGACGGCGTTGCATGCCGGCTATTCGTCGAACGTATCCGGGCAGTTGCTGAATTCCGTCGTCGGCGGACTCGGAACAGGTGGCCCCGGAACTGTCTTGCCTGACACGTCCACGCTCGCCCTGCTCGAACGCTCTATCGGCAGTCTCAATTTCAATGGCACCACTTCGTTTCAGGTGACGAAAGAGCTCAGCCTCTACGGGCGCGCGGACCATAGCAGCGTGTTTACTCCGCCCGCCGATGGCGCCGTGAACGGGAGTTACACATCTGCCTCGGCCGGAGTTACTTACAGCAAGAGATTTGAGTGGCTGAACGTCTCGGGGCAATATGCCCGGGAACTGGGCAGCGGCTCTGTCACAGGCCAGTCGGGGCGGCTCGCCGGAGATAACTATCTCGTCTCGTTTCAGGCAGGCAAAGCGGGCGCAACGCAGTTTGATGGTTCGGTGCACGGGAACAGCGAGAGCCTTCAGAATATGCAGCCGGTCACGGACCGAAGCTTTTCGGCGGAAGGCAGCATCTCACAGCATCTGTTTGGACGCCTGGGCGTGCGCGCCGGTGGCGGCTGGCAGCAGGGAAATTTCGAAAGCGGCGGCAGTGCGTTTCTGAGCAAAGGCTATACGGGGCGCTTCGGTATCGAGCATCCGCTGTTGCAGATGTCGGCCACGCTCAACAGTAATCTGGGGAGTTCTCTGCCGCTGTACAGTCAGCTTTACGGTGACATTGCGGTGGGCTCTGTGCTGGCCGGGGTGCTCCGGCCCGTGCCGAGCGACCTGCGTGCTCTGGCAATTACGCTGCACGCGACGCCCGTCAGGAAGCTGGAGATTTCATTGCTGTGGACGCATTCCCTGCAACATCTCGATGGCGTGATTAATAATGACTTCCAGATTCTGGACATGCACCTGACCTACCATTTTCGGCGCATTCAGATGGACATGGGATTCACCGATTCGAGCCAGATCTTCACGACCTTCACTACCTATCCCGAGACACGTCGCGGTCGTGTGTATCTGCGAATTTCAAGGAACGCGAAGCTTCTATGAAAACCCGCGCCGCCATCCTGTGGTTCCTTGCCTGCCTGCCGTTACCGGGCGCCACCACGCATGCCGGCATCGAGTATTGGCGCACGATTCCCTCGGTCCGGGAGTTCACCCGGCCACGTAGTTTTCTGCCGAAGGTCTTCGAGTGGATTGTGGGGCCGCCGGACCGTCCGGAGGTTACAAGACCGTATGGGGTCGCGCAGGACAGCAGAGGACGCTTGATGGTAGCGGACCCTGGGCAGAAGGGGGTCCACGTTTATGACTTCGAGAAGCAGAAATACCAGTTTCTGAAAGGTCCGCGTGGCAGTACATTTGAGTCACCGATCGATGTGGCGTGCGATTCGAACGACGATATTTACGTTTCGGATTCCGTGCGCCGGAAAATCCTGGTGTTCGATACCAGGGGCAAGTTCCTCCGGTTTATCGGCGGTACCGGGCCGACTGCTCTGCAACGCCCTACGGGCATGGCTCTCGATCGCGCGGCGCGGCGTTTGTATGTGGCCGATACGCTGCGCCATCAGGTCCTGGTTTTTCGTACCGATGGCGCGCTGGTACGTGTGATCGGAAAGCGTGGCAGGGCGGAAGGAGAGTTCAATTTTCCGACGTCTCTCACGTTATCCGCCGGTCGCCTCCATGTGGTCGATTCCATGAATTTCCGCGTCCAGACCCTGACCACTGAGGGTGAGTTTGTCAGCGCGTTCGGCGAGCCGGGGAACACGTCGGGCACGCTGAACCGGCCCAAGGGGATCGCCGTCGACAGCGAAGGAAACCTCTATGTGGTGGATGCATTGTTTGAGACCGTTCAGGTATTCGACCAGCAGGGCCACCTGCTGTACTATTTCGGTTCGACCGGAAATCAGGCGGGCCAGTTTCAGTTGCCTTCCGGTATTTCCATCGACAGCCGTAATGTGATGTATGTGGCGGATTCGCTGAACCGCCGTGTGCAGGTATTTCACTTCCGGAGGAAGTCGGAATGAGGTTGTGTGTGGCTCTGCTGCTGATCCCGGTGTGTGCTTACGGCGCGAGCAGTAAGATCGCGGTGATCGGGAGTCAGCATGACCTGACTGCCGCCGGAACAGGGCCGGTGAAATCGGCGGCCATAGACGCGTGTATTATCTGCCACGCTCCACACAACATCACGCCGAATGTGACTCCCCTGTGGGATCACAAACTGTCGGTCCAGACCTATACTACTTATACGAGCAGCACTTATGTCTCCGGCACGCAGACCCCTTCGGCCGGTTCCTCAAAGCTCTGTCTGAGCTGCCATGACGGCACAGTTGCAGTAGGTCTGACGGTGGCGCAGGGGACCATCACCACAACGGGTTCCATGACTCCGGGGGATGTCTTCGGCGCCAATCTGGCAACCAGTCACCCGGTGAGCATGACTCCCGTGGACAACGGTCAGCTATTCTCGGGACTTTTCGGCAGCAGTCCCGCGAGCAAGGATCCGACCGTGCTGCTGGTCAGCGGAAAGGTGGAATGCACCACCTGCCACGACCCTCATGTGCAGAACAAGGATGCCGTGGCGAAGAATTTTCTGGTCCGGTCCAATGCCGCGGGCGCGCTCTGTACCGCATGCCATGATTCCACTCGCCCGCAACCCAATATTCTGAACGGATGGACCAGCGGAGCGCACGCCACCGTGACCAGCACCGTGCCCACCACTGCGGGATTTGGCGCTTACGGCACGGTGGCCGCGAATGCCTGTTCCAACTGTCACGGGGCGCATCAGAACGGCACGGGACCGCGGGATCTGCGTGCGAAGGAAGAGGCGAATTGCAGCCCCTGCCACAGTGGTGCGAACGTCTCGCCCGCGCCGCTCAATGTGATGGCGGAGTTCAGTAAAACATATTCGCACCCCACTTTGACTGTCACCGGGGCACACGATGCGGCGGAGACGCTGCCTGTGAACTCGACGCGCCACGCCGAGTGCGAAGACTGCCATAACGATCACGCGGCTCAGGCGCAGCCGGGCTTTCCGCTTCCACCCGCGCTGCCGCTCAGTCTGACGGGCGTCAGCGGATATGACACGACGGGCTCCCAGGTCCCGGCCACGAAGGAGTATCAGGTTTGTCTCAAGTGCCACGCGGACAGCACGAACAAACCTACCACCAGCTCTTACGGACGCACGGCGGGACGTTATCTCGAAGGCCCTCTGCCGGCAACCTACACCGCTCCGCCCCCGACACCTCCCGACCAGTACAACCTGCGGCTGAAATTCACTTCCACAATCGGGCACAACGTCATGGGGAACAGCGTGGCGAACACCGGCAATTCCTCCCTGCGCCCGTATGTGACTGATATCAATGGCGCGAATATCACCAGCCGGCCCCTCACGAAGACATCCCTGATCTACTGCACCGACTGCCACAATAACAACGCCTCACGCACCATCAGCAGCACCGGGCCCGATGGTCCGCACGGCTCCACTTTCCCGCATTTACTGCAATTCACGCTGTATCAGGAGACGTTGGGGGGCTCCTCCGGAAACTCCAATGCCGCGTCGGCAATGTGCAATAAGTGCCACAATCTCACGACTGTCGCCAACATCAGCCCCCACGACAATCACCGCAGTTACGGATGCACCACCTGCCACGACCCGCACGGCGTCATCGGCGGAAACTCATCGGCCAACCATGCCATGATCAATTTCGATACCGGCGTTGTAAGCCGTGCCACGACGTACTACGGGTATTTCAACACCGGAGCGACCCGCGGCTGCTATCTGGTCTGCCATGGCGACAATCACAATCCCCGAACTTACTAACCCATGCGCACCGTCCCTTTCGGCCTGATGTTGCTGGTGCTCGCCGCGTCCGGCCAGGAGCGTGAGGCACGGGAATCGCGGGGCGAAACACAGTACCGCCATTTATATACGTTTGGGACCCGTGGCGGAATCCATCCGCCGAAGGTTCTGAACCGCAAGGCGGCGAATACGGCGTTCGGGCGGGGAGAATTTCCGTGGGGCATCGGCTCGCCGCAGTCCGTGGTGACAGATCGCCAGGGTCGGGTCTGGATCTCTGACAGCGGAACCGGATCGGTGCATGTCTTCGATCCGGAACCGGGTACCTACCGCGAGATCCGGCGCGTTGGTGAGGCCACGTTGCAATCCCCTTCGGGAATGATCGCAGACGCGGTGGGGCGCATCTATCTGGCGGATGCGGCGACGGGCGGTGTATATGTCTTTGACGAGACCGGTGAGTTCGACCGGACACTGATTCCGCGGCGCGCCGGGCGACTGCTGGAAACCCCGGTCTCCCTGGCGCTGTCCGCCGATGGCAGCGCGTTGTTCGTGCTGGACGCGGGAAAGCAATGCGTCGTGACCCTCAACCGGGAAGGGGAGCAGACCGCCTTCTTCCACTTGCCGCGGGAAATGCACCAGCCGGTCTGGTTGTCGGTAATACGCAATCAGGTGGATGTACTGGGCAGCTTCCCCAATCTGGTGGAGGAATTCAGTCCGGCGGGAAAGCTGCGGGGCGAGACGAGATGGGACGACATTCGCGTGCCGGGTCCATTTGTGTGCGATGAACGGTTGTCCGGCTGTGCGGTGGTGGATGCCGGTCATATGGTGGTCCGGATTTACGACGAAGCGGGCCACCCGGTGACATCATTTGGACAGAGAGGCGACGGCCTTGACCAGATGCAGCGGGTGGATGCCATTCATGTGGATGCGAAGGGCCGGGTTTATCTGGCGGACGCGCTGCACGGGAGGGTACTGGTATTTGGGAAGGGAAACCGGTAGCCCCTTCCAAGGAGCGTCAGGCACCTGTTGCTAAACTGAAATTTCCCCACATGAAAGTCGGCGTCCTCGTTTTCCCGGGCAGTAATTGCGACCACGATGCGTGGTACGCCATTCACCAGAATCTGAAAGGTCACGCCGAGTTCATCTGGCATGACTCCCATACTTTAGGCGATGTGGATGCCGTGGTGCTTCCCGGCGGCTTCTCCTACGGCGACTACCTTCGCTGCGGCGCCATCGCGCGCTTCTCGCCGGTGATGCAGGCCGTGAAGAATTTCGCGGCGGATGGCGGACTGGTGATCGGCGTCTGCAACGGCTTCCAGATCCTGGTGGAAGCGGGTCTGCTGCCGGGTGCACTGCTGCGCAACGTCGGGTTGCGCTTCATCTGCAAAGAGGTGGCGCTGCGGACTGAAACCGCAGATTCACCGTTTACCTCGAAACTTTCTAAAGGCCAGGTGCTGCGGATCCCCATCGCGCACGGCGAAGGCCAGTACTTTGCCGACCAGCGCACGCTGGATGAGCTCGAAGCGGAGGATCGCGTGGCGTTTCGGTATCTGGAGAACCCTAACGGCTCAGCCCGCGATATCGCAGGCATTCTGAATCGCGAGCGCAACGTCCTCGGGATGATGCCGCACCCCGAACGCGCCTGTGACCCGCTGATGGGTTCCACTGACGGTCTCGGAATTTTCCAATCGATGCTTGCCAATATCCCGGTTCTGACCAAATGAAGATGACTCCGGAGCTGATCGCTCAGCACCAACTGACCCAGGGCGAGTACGACAAGATCGTCTCCCTTCTTGGCCGTGAGCCGAGCTATACCGAACTCGGCGTCTTCAGCGTGATGTGGAGCGAGCATTGTTCCTACAAGAGTTCACGCATCCACCTTCGGAAGCTGCCCACCACCGGCAAGTATGTGGTGCAGGGCCCCGGCGAAAATGCCGGCGTGGTCGGCATCGGCGGTGGCTGGGTGGTGGCTTTCAAGATCGAATCCCACAATCACCCGAGCTACATTGAACCGTTCCAGGGGGCGGCAACGGGCGTCGGCGGCATTCTGCGGGACATCTTCACCATGGGCGCGCGGCCCATTGCTGTGCTCGATTCGCTTCGGTTCGGCCGGCCGGAAGGCACGGCAACCTCCGTCCTTAACCAGCAGATTCTCACCGGCGTGGTGAGCGGCATCGCGCACTACGGCAACTGCTTTGGCGTTCCCACAGTGGGTGGCGAGTGTCTCTTTGAAGACTGCTATTCCGGCAATCCGCTGGTGAACGTTTTTGCTCTCGGCGTTTGCAAAGAGAACGAGGTTTTTTACGCGAAGGCGTCGGGCATCGGCAATCCGGTGATTTATGTGGGCGCGAAGACGGGCCGGGACGGTATTCACGGCGCGTCGATGGCGAGCGCGGAGTTCACGGAAGAATCGAAACAGAAGCGCCCCAACGTGCAGGTAGGTGACCCGTTCCTCGAAAAGCTGCTGCTGGAAGCCTGCATTGAGGCCATGAAGACCGGAGCGATCGTCGCCATTCAGGACATGGGCGCGGCGGGGCTCACGTCGTCCTCCTGCGAGATGGGCAGTCGCGGTGGCGTGGGGATCGACATTGATCTCGATCTGGTTCCGCAGCGGGAACCTGGCATGACGGCCTATGAGATGCTGCTTTCCGAGTCCCAGGAACGCATGCTGCTGGTGGCCGAAAAGGGCAGGGAAGAGGAAGTCTTCCGCGTGTTCCGCAAGTGGGGCCTCGATGCCGTCACTATCGGGACCGTCACACCGGACGGCAATCTGCGCATCCGGCACAAGGGCAAGTTAGAGGCCGAAATTCCGAATCCGGCGCTGGCGGATGAGGCTCCGAAGTACGACCGTCCCCACAATGTGCCGCCATTCCGGAAGGCGCCTCTCGACCCGCCGGCGGAAATCCCCGCTTCGTCGGATCTGAATGCCGACCTGCTCCGTCTGGTGGGCTCCCCGGATCTCTGTTCGAAACGCTGGATCTGGGAACAGTACGACTATCAGGTCCGGACCAACACCCTGGCCGGACCGGGCGCGGATGCGGCCGTGGTGCGTGTGAAGGAAACCGACCAGTCGATCGCCATGTCTCTCGATGGCAACGGACGCTACTGCTATCTCGACCCCCGGGAAGGCGCGAAACTCGCGGTTGCCGAATGCTGCCGCAATCTCGCGACGGTGGGCGCCGAACCGATGGCGGCAACCAACAATCTGAACTTCGGGAACCCGGAACGGCCCGAAATCATGGCGCAGCTGGTGGAAGCGATTGAAGGCATCGCCGAGGCCTGCTCGCACTTCGACGCGCCGATTACCGGAGGCAACGTCAGTCTTTACAACGAAACGCTGGGTGAGGGGATTTATCCCACCCCTGTCCTCGGCATTATCGGTCTCATGAAGACCGCCGCTCCCGTTCCGATTGCCTTCCGGCGCGAAGGCGCGAGCCTCGTGCTGCTGGGCGGCTTCCGGCGGACCGATGCGCAACGCTTTGGTTCGGGTGAATACGCCAAGGTGATCCTCAATAATCTGTGGGGTCTGCCTCCGGCTCTCGATATGGACTACGAGAAGCGCGTGCACGATGCGATGCGCGAAATCGTTGCGGCGGGCCTTGCGGAATCCGCGCACGACCTGAGCGATGGTGGTCTCGCCGTAACGCTGAGCGAAGCCTGCACCGGCGCCATCGGAGCGCGCGTCACCGTGCCGGGCGTGGATCGCGCCGAGTTTGAACTGTTCGGCGAAGCGCCCTCCAGGATCCTGATTTCCACCTCCGCTCCGGAACAAATTGCGCAAATAATGTTACGGCACGGGGTGGATGGCGGCGTAATTGGGGTTACAATGAATTCGCGGTTACAGATTGCGAATGACGGGGGCGCCCTGTTGATCGACGTGGCGGTTTCCGATCTGAAGCAGACGTTTGAAACAGGCTTACCGGCTCTTCTGAAAACACTCCATGCATGAAGATCTTCAGTTTGACAAGTTGCACGAAGAATGCGGCGTCGTAGCCATCTACGGCCATCCCGAAGCCTCTAAACTCGCGTATCTTTCGCTCTACGCTCTGCAGCATCGCGGCCAGGAAAGCGCCGGCATCTCCAGCAGCAGCGGTGGGGTCATCAACACCACGAAACAGATGGGCCATGTGTCGGACATCTTTACGAACGATGTTCTGAAGGGCCTGCCTGGAACGCTGGCCATCGGTCACACGCGGTACTCCACTACCGGCGACACGGTGGCGCGCAACGCCCAGCCGTTCTCCGTGCACTGCAACAAAGGCCGGATTGCGGTGGCGCACAACGGCAACATCACGAATGCCGCGGAACTGCGCAAGGATCTGGAAGACCGCGGCGCGATTTTTCAGGCATCCAGCGATACCGAAGTCATTCTGCATCTGGTGGCGCATTCCCGCGAAAAGACGCTGGCCGCGGCTTTGCGCGACGCGCTGCTGCAACTGGAAGGCGCGTTTTCTCTTGTATTCCTCGCCGAAGACCGCATCATCGTGGCCCGCGATCCCTACGGGTTCCGTCCACTGGCTATGGGCCAGTTGGAAATTGGCGGTTCGCACGCCCATGTGTTTGCCTCGGAAACCTGCGCCTTTGATCTTCTGAACGCGGTTTACCTGAACGACGTTCAGCCCGGCGAGATGGTGATTGTAGGGCCGGAAGGCGTCAGCCGCGAACGTTTTGCGCCGGAGAAGCCGCGCTCGCAGTGCGTTTTCGAGCATGTGTATTTCGCCCGCCCGGATTCGCTGGTTTTCGGTCGTTCGGTGCAGACTTCGCGCGAACTGATGGGCGTCCTGCTGGCCCGTGAAGCTCCGGCCGCTGCCGATATCGTGGTCCCCGTGCCGGATTCCGGCAACGCGGCCGCCCTGGGTTATGCCGCCGAGTCGGGTCTGCCCTACCGCCAGGCGCTGATCCGCAACCACTACGTGGGCCGTACGTTTATCGAACCTTCGCAGGCGATCCGCGATTTCGGTGTGAAGCTGAAGCTGAATCCGATCCGCAGTCTGCTCGAAGGCAAGAGCGTAATTCTGGTGGATGATTCGATTGTGCGCGGCACCACCAGCCGCAAAATTGTCCGCATGGTTCGCCAGGCGGGCGCGCGTGAAGTCCACCTGCGGATCTCCTGCCCGCCCACCGTTTCGCCCTGTTTCTACGGCGTGGACACCCCGAACAAGAGTGAACTGATCGCCGCGAACAGTACGATTGATGAGATTCGCCGCTACATTGAGGCAGATTCCCTCGCCTATCTGTCGCTCGCCGGTCTGAACCGCGCGGTGGCCGATGATCCGGACAAGATCGGACGCGGTTCCTACTGCTACGCCTGCTACACCGGCAATTATCCGACCGACTTCGTGAACATCGATCAGTTGGTTCGCGCCGGCAAAAAAGCCGGCGCCTAGCAGGCAATCCGGCCAGTTTATGCGCTTTCTGCTGCTGTTGCTCCCGTGCCTGCTGGCGGCTCAGGATTACGATCTTGTGGTCGCAAACGGCCACGTCATGGACCCCGAGTCCGGCCTCGACGCCGTTCGCAACATCGGCATCAGCGCCGGCAAAATCAAAGCCATTTCGGCAAAGCCACTGAAGGGCCGGCAGACGATTGACGCCAAAGGGCTGATCGTCGCGCCCGGCTTCATCGATATCCATTCCCACGGACAGGACGCAGAAAACTACCGTTACAAGGCGCGTGACGGCGTCACCACGGCCCTGGAAATGGAAGTGGGCGCGTGGCCGGTGGACGCCTGGTACCGTGAGCGCGCCGGCAAAGCGCTGGTGAATTTCGGGGCAACGTCGGGCCATATCCCGGCACAGATGGCCGTCATGCATGACACCGGCACTTTTCTGCCGCGCGACAACGCGGTGAATCGCGCCACCACCAGGCCCGAGGCGCGCCAGATTCTGGATAATGTGCGCCAGGGGCTTAGTCAGGGTGCGCTCGGGATCGGCATGGGGATTGCTTACTTCCCGAAATCGAGCCGGGAAGAGATCTACGATCTGTTTACCCTCGCCGCGGAGCGGAAAACCCCTATTTACGTCCACATGCGCAATCCGGGCCCTATTGAGCCGGGCGTGATCGATTCACTGCAGGAGATGATCGGCAACGCGGCCGCGACCGGGGCTTCCGTCCACATCGTGCATATCCCGAGCATGGCTTTCCGGCAGACGCCGATGGCGCTCGAAATGATCGATCGTGCGAAGAAACACGGGGTGGACGTCACCACCGAATGCTACCCCTACACTGCCGGCATGACGGAGATTCAGAGCGCGATCTTTGATCCCGGCTGGCAGGAGCGGCTGACCATCAGCTACGCCGACTTGCAGTGGCCCCTTACCGGCGAACGCCTCACCGAAGCGACTTTTAAGAAGTACCGCGAACAGGGCGGCTGGGTCGTACTGCACCACATGCCGGAGAACGTGGTAAAGCTGGCTGTGACGCATCCCGGCGTGATTATCGCCAGTGACGGGATCATCACCAACGGCAAAGGCCACCCGCGCGCGGCCGGGACTTATTCGCGTGTGCTGGCGCGGTATGTGCGGGAACAGAAGGCCATGTCGCTGATGGAAGGGCTGCGCAAGATGACGATTCTTCCCGCGCAGCGGCTGAATCTTCCGAATATCGGGCGGATTCGGGTGGGTGCGAACGCCGATATTACGGTCTTTGACGCCGCGCACATTGAAGACAAGGCCACCTACGACAACCCGGCGCACTATGCCGAGGGCATTCCTTACGTGATTGTGAATGGCGTGCCCGTGGTCAAAGGCGGCCAGATCGTGTCAGGCGTCTTCCCCGGTATCGGTCTCCGCCGTTAACAATCGCACAGCCTGCCGCACGTTGGCTTTCCAGTCTTCGGCCTCATACTCCTCGACCGTGATTCGGATGGGGTGCACCACATCCGCCGCCGTTACCCAGATGATGTAGTCCTCCGAGTAGGTGTCTTTCTGGCTCTCGATTTCGACATCGGCCGGGAACAGCGCTCGCAGTTCCCGGTCGATCGTTTCGCATTCGGCTGTCCGGACCTGACCCATTTACCGGTGCTTCTTTCTCACCTTGCGGGATGTCGGCTGGTTTGTCCGCTGGGGATAGCCGCCTTTTACGGCTTCTTCCGGCATGGTCACGTCCATCCTGCTGAGAATCCGGTCCCGGATCCAGTGCGGATCCCACCATTCGACCGCGTTCACCTGTACGCCATCCACCATCATGCTGAAGTGCAGATGGTCGCCTCCCGCAAGACCGGTCGTACCGGTCTTGCCGATGACCTGCGCCTTCCTGACCATTTCCCCCTTCTTCACCAGGAACTCGCTCAGGTGCCCGTAGATGGTCATCAGACCGAAGCCATGGTCGATGACGATGCAGTTGCCGTAGATCCCCAGGTTATCCGCCCACACGACCTTACCGTCGTTCGATGCCGGGATCGGCGAGTGCGCGAGTTTGGCAAGATCGAAGCCCAGGTGGGTCTGTTCGTCGACCTTCTTGCCTTGCCACGTATACGTGCGATCATCGGCGAATCGGGATTCCACAGTGGAATCGACCATGGGCAGAAACGCGCCGGTCCAGAGGAACTTCTGTTCCGACTGGAATCGGAGATCGGCGAGCGTCTTGTTGTTCTGCTTGCGCATTTCGTTGTTGATGTAAACGAACCGCTGCACCAGATCGCCAGGGATCTTGCCATCGGGGTCGATGCCGCCGACCATGCGCTCCAGGTTCATGTTTTCGAGGGCAATGGTGCTTTTACGGAACTGCTTCGGGAAGATTTTTGTCCAGAAGCCGGCCTTCGCCGTCGCGCCGGTCGGGTTCGACGCATAGACGGAGAACGGCGTGTCCACCGGCAGGCTCCAGAACATGGCGAAGAGGCTGAAGTACTGGCCGGGGTGGTTGGGCAGAGGGAAACTGCGGAAGGTGTAGTCTCCCACCCGGACGCCGGCTTCGGTCCATGCGCCGCCTGGCGTGAAGGTCACCATTTCGGAGCCGCCCTGGTTGATGTAATGCTGCGCGCCATCGGCCGAAATGCGGGGCGGGGCGGTCATCACCTCGACTTCGATCGACGCCGAGTTGCTTTTGCCGCGGAAGTCATTGGAGACGGCGGTCACGGTCACCGTGGCTTTGCCATCATGCAGGTCTGGCGTGGATTGCTTACCCAGATTGATCGTCACGTCCTGCGGCTTGACGTGACGGTCCGGGAACATGTGTTGTTCCTTGGCCTGCGCCACGCGCGTTTCATGCGATTTGCCATCTTGTTTCACATCGACGGTGATCCAGCGCGCGCCGTGCGAATTTTCCACATGGATGTGAAGCGGCGTCTGGAAGCCGATGATTTTCGGCGCGGGGTCGAGCTTCAGCACCGTCTCGGTTGAAAGTACCAGCAAAGCCAGCGGGGCCGCCGCCAGCAGGACGATCAGGCCCGCCACTAAAAGGATGATTCTCACTATTGGATTCCAGTCGTTTGGTGTACTATTTTGTCCAGCGATCAACCCAGCCGAGGAAGGTCTTGTACCAAAGCGCGCTGTTCTGCGGCTTCAGCACCCAGTGCCCTTCGTCGGGGAACATCAGCATTTCAGACGGTACCTTTTGCAACTGCAGGGCGGTAAAGAGGGCCATGCCCTGGCTGTAGGGGATGCGGAAATCGAGTTCGCCGTGGATGACGAGCGTCGGGGTACGGAACTCCTTCACGAACTTGCTGGGGGACCAGCGGTCGTACACCTCCGGATTGTCCCAGGGCATGCCTCCGAATTCCCACGTGGGGAACCACAGTTCTTCGGTGGACTCGGCCTCACTGCGCAGGTCATAGACGCCCGCATGCGAGATCAGGCATTTAAAGCGCGTCGTATGGCCCAGAATCCAATTAATCATGTAGCCGCCATAGGAACCGCCGGCCGCAGCCATTCTGTCGGCGTCCACATACGGAAGTTTGGCCGCATAGTCGGCTACCGCCATCAGATCGTCGTAGGGTTTACCGCCCCAATCCTGGTTAATGTCATCTGTGAACTTCTGTCCGTAACCAAATGAACCGTGGGGATTTGGCATGACAACGACATAGCCCGCGCCGGCGAAAACCTGCGCATTCCAGCGGTAGGTCCAGCTCTCTCCCCACTCGCCCTGTGGCCCGCCGTGGATCAGCATCAGCACCGGGTATTTCTTCTTCGGATCGAAGGCCGGGGGCTTGACCAGAAAGCTCTGAATCTGCGCCTTATCCGCGCCTTCCACCCAGAAGTCTTCATAAGGGGTCAGCTGGTACTGGCTCAGCAGGTCGTCATTCAGATGGGTGAGTGCAATAGCTGATCCGCCGTTTGAGGTGGCTTTGCAGATCTCAACGGGGCTGTCTCCGCTCTGGCGGGTGAAAACGAGCGTCTTGCCGTCCGGCGTGAATTGCAGGTCATCGAGGGTATTACTGCCGCTCACCGCGACCCGCACCGCGCCCCCTTCCACGCCGACGAACTGGATGGCCTGGTGTCCCCGGTCGATGGTGCCGAAGAACAGACGCTTCGAGTCGGGCGACCAGACGAAACTCTCCACGGAGCGGTCGACGGCATCGGTCGGCAATGTCAGCTTGCCGCTGGCGCGTTCGAGGACGATCAGCCGCCACTTATCGCTTTCGTAGCCTCCACGTGGCTGCGAACGGTAGGCGAGGAACTTTCCGTCCGGCGAATAAGCCGGTGAAATGTCCGCGCCGGCATTGGCGGTTACCTTTTGCGCCACGCCGCCCGCAATGGGCACCACATACAGATCGCTGTTGGTGCTGGTGGCGGCAACCGGGTCCACGTTCATCGTGAAGCAGACTTCCCGGCTGTCAGGCGAAATCGCGTAATCGTCCGGTCCTCCAAGAGAAAACGGCGGGACCACTTTGTCGCCGGGCGAGAGATCGACTACCTTGCCGGAGGTGAGAGACACGGACAGCAGATGGCTCCGGGTTTTGCCCTGCCATGCGGTCCAGTGCCGGTAGAGCAGGCCGGTGATCAGGCGGGCTTTGACTTTCGAGTTCTTCTCCGCCTCGATTTGTTTGACATTGCAGGCATCGTCCGCGCCGCATTCAGGGTAGACGTCGCTGGTCACGACCATATATTTGCCGTCGGCCGCGAGCGTCTCGCCGGAGGCTTCGGTCGCGAGGTGGGTGATCTGCTGCTGGTCCGAACCATCCGGGTTCATGCTCCAGATCTGCGACGAGCCTCCGGTGGTGCCAGTGTAAAAGATACGGCCGCCGTCGGGCGACCAGCGGGGGCGATCCGCCAGATCCACCAGTTTCCTGGGCGCGCCGCCAGCCAGCGGAACAGTCCAGACGCTGTGCGCCGAGCGGTTGTTGGCTACGTCCGGCACGCTCACGCTGAAGGCCACAGTCTTGCCATCGGGCGAGAGCTGCGGGTCACCGGCTCGCTGTATCCGAAGAAGGGCCTCGGCATCGAAAGGGCGCTTCTGCGCAAGGGCGAAAGGGGGGAAAGTGGAGAGTGCGAGGACCAGCCACGCCAGACTGCGCATATTCCGGATTATCTCGCATCTGCCCGGTTGGCGGAGATTTCACCGCACTTTCGGCTCTCGAACGAGCCGTGCCTTCGGTCTGTGCTTTTCATCACACTGAAATACAAAGCTGCCAAACTAACTGCTGATGAAACGTGGTCTTCGGGCTTTGGTGCGCTGGACACATGTCTGGCTGGGACTCATCGGTGGTCTCGTAATCTGTCTGATGGGTTTCACCGGAGGCCTGGTCGCTCTTCGCCCTCCTCTGGCGAGTCTGCTTTCTCCCGCCGCGCCTCCGGTGGCAAGTTGCGTTGCCTCTCCGGACTGGGACCGCGCCGCGAAGGCCGCGAGCGCCATCACCGGCACGGAACTCAACCGCGTCTACGGACCCGTTGGTTCCGATACCCGTTACCGCTTCCGGATGGCGACCGAAGACCCGATCCTGTTTAAGCATGTGATTTACGACGCCTGCTCCGACCGCATCCTCGGCACCATCAACTTCAGCTGGATGGACTGGACCGTCGATCTGCACCACAACCTTCTCAGCGGCAAAACGGGCCGCCGCGCCACTGGCTGGATGGGGCTCGTGATGCTGATCAGCAGCCTGAGCGGACTCGGTCTCTGGCTGCTTTCCCGACCGAACTTACGCACCGCGTTCCTGATCACGCCGCGTTTATCGGCACGGACGCCGCGCGAACTGCATCGCGCCATCGGTATTCTGGCGGCAATTCTGCTCACCGTGGAAGCGTTCACTGGTCTCTGGCTGGCGTTCCCGCAGACGATGCGCGGCATGCTCGCTGTCGTCGTCCCGATTCCGACCGAAGCGCGCCCACCGCGCCCGCCGAAGAACGGCACGCCCGGTGAGCCTGCGGGCCTGACCGCCTGGGTGACGGCGGCGCGCGCGGCGCTTCCCGATGGCAGCATACGCGAGATCCGGCTGCCCGAAGGGGGCGGACCCGTCCAGGTCCGCATGTGGCGTCCCGGCGATTTCCGCGAACTCGGCAACAACGTGGTCACAGTCTCCGGCAGTACCGGCAAGGTTCTCAATGTGGATCTCTATGGCGGGAAGGCCGCCGGTACGAAGATCGTCCAGGGAATGGCGAGTTTGCACTACGACGAGTGGGGTGGGCTGGCCTTCCGAATCATCGCCGGTCTGTCCGGCCTGATGACGCCGGTGCTATTTGTGAGCGGCTTCCTGCTCTGGTGGCTCCCCAAACGCCGCCGCGTCCCCGCAGCAAAGTCCGCCCGGCCGGCCGCCGAGCCTGTTCCGGTTGCCTGACCAGAACACCAAACAGGAACGGTTAAAAGAATATGACACTGAGATTCGTGCGCTTGTTGTGTGCCCTGTCGTTCAGCGGGCTGATTGCATCAGCCCAGATCGATAAAGCCTCCGTCACCGGAACGCTGCTCGACCCGACCGGAGCCTCCGTGCCGGATGCGAAAGTCACGCTCACGTATCCCGAGACCGGCCTGAAACGTACCGCCACCACCAACGGGTCGGGCGTATTCCTGATTGTCGGTCTGCCTGTGGGACATATTGTCTTCGATACTCAAAAGGATGGTTTTCGCGAGATCCGCACCGAAACCGATCTGAGCGTGGGGGAAACCCGCACGCTCAATTTCTCGCTCGAAGTGGCGGCGGTGGGCAGTTCCGTCGACGTGGTTTCCGAGAGTGATCTGGTTCGTAATACGGCGGCGACCGGCGCCACCTTCAACAACACCCAAATCAGTCAGCTTCCCATCAACGGTCGCAACTGGGGTGGCCTGATGGTGCTGACGCCGGGCGCGATTGACCTGGGCGCGGGCAACGGCTCCAGCGTCCGCTTCTTCGGCCAGGGCGGAGACGACAACAACTTCCGCATTGATGGCGTGGACGCCACGTCGGTCCGTAACCAGGCCGAGAGCAAAAGCCGCATGCAGATTTCGGAAGATGCCATCGCCGAGTTCCGCGTCAACTCGCAGCTCTATACCGCGGAAACCGGCGGCGCGCCGGCCGGACAGATTGAGATCGTGTCCAAGGGAGGCACGAACGACTTCCGGGGTAGCCTGTTCGAATACCTGCGGAACAGCGACCTCGATTCCCGCAGCCCGTTTGACGGCAAGACCGTGCCCCCGTTCCGCATGAATCAGTTCGGCGCCACCATCGGCGGCCCGGTCTATAAGAACAAGACGTTTTTCTTCCTTTCGTACGAAGGCCTCGTGCAACGCCAATCGATTACGCAGATCGCTTTTGTGCCTACCGATTCCTTCCGTGCCAAGGCCGTGGCTGCCGTCCAGCCGCTGCTTGCACTCTATCCGCAGGGACAGACTCCGGTAGTGACCGGCGGCGTGGTGAATCCGAACGTGGCGCAATGGACCGGCATCGGCCTTTCCACCCAGGATGAGCACACGGGGCTGGTCCGCATCGACCACCGCTTCAGCGACAAGCTCACTGCCTACTTCCGTGCCAGCGGAAACACCACAAATATCTTCGCGCCCAACGCCGCCCTGCCTTACGGGACGCGCAACCTGGATGCCCCCACCAGCGGCTTATTCGATTTTTTGTATCTGGTGAACCCGAATACCACCAACGAACTCCGCATCGGCGCAAACTATGCGCAGCCACTGCATTCGATTCCAAGCGGTGCGCAGGCCACCATCAGCATTCCGTCACTCTCGTCGATCCCCGGCGGCAACCGCCGGATCGCGATGGGGATTTCGCAGTCCATCATCGATCAGATGACCACGCTGCGCGGAGCGCACACGCTGAAAGCCGGTGTTGAAATCCGCCGGGTCCAGCTGATGATTCACGATTTCAACCTTTCCGACGGCACCGCGAGCTACGCCAGCCTGACGGATTTTCAGAACGACAAGCTGAACACCCTGGCCGGGTCCGGTGAACTGCCAACGAAGGGGATGCGCAAGATCGAGTACTTCGGCTACGTGCAGGACGAATGGAAAGTAAGTCCCACCTTTACCGCCAACATTGGGCTGCGCTATGAGTTCTTCAACGCTTTCAAAGAGCGTTTCAATCGCGATATCCCCTTCGATGTGCAGAGCTGCGGTGGCTACTGCCCGGTGGGCTCCGCCTTTGCTTTCCCGCCGACACTGAACTTGGCGCCGCGCCTGAGCTTCGCCTGGGCGCCCGAGTCGATGAAAGGCAGAACGGTGATTCGCGCCGGTGGCGGCATCTTCTACGGCGATGCGCAGTTGGGCGATCAGTACAGCCCGGCCAACAATGACGCGGTCCGCTACACCATGACGGCGGCGTCCACACCGGGTTTGTCGTTCCCATTCGATCCCTTTATCAACCCGACCGCCGCGCTGGCCGCCGCGCCCCGTTCCATGCCCCGCAATCACAAAAATGTGACGAGCCAGCAGTGGGGCCTGAATATCCAGCAGGCTCTGATGAAGAACGTCACGCTGCAGGTGGGCTACAACGGCCAGGAGAATTCCCATGTCTTCTCGCGGACCTATGTCAACGTGGTCAATCCAGCAACCGGCAAAGCGCCGTTTCCCACTCTCAGTCAGGATATTGACGTTCGCGGCGAAGACGGTGTCGCAAACTTCCACGGTCTGGTGAGCACCTTGCAGGTGAACAACTGGCACGGGCTGTTGTTCCGGGCCAACTACATGTTCTCCCATGCGATTAACGATGGATCGTCCGGTGGCGGCGGCTCCGATGGCGCACCGCAGAACGTGGCCTGCCGGTCCTGTGAACGAGCCAGCAGTTCTTATGACGTGCGGCAGGTCTTCACCACCAACGTCGCCTACCAGATCCCGCTGGGACGCAATCACTGGTATGGTGGCTGGCAGTGGAGCGGAACGGCGACGGCCCGCGGCGGCCTGCCGGTCAATGTCACCGTGACCCGTGCGGCTTCCGCCGTGCTCGATGGCAATGTTCTTTCAACGCAGCGCCCCAACCTGGTGCCCGGCGTCCCGCTCTATCTCGACTATGGGACCGCCGGCCTGTGGCTCAATTCCGCGGCATTCTCTGTCCCGGCCGCCGGCACATGGGGAAACCTCGGGCGTAATGCGCTGCGCGCTCCCGGACTGTTCCAGATCAATACCGCGCTGTCAAAGAAAACGCGGCTCCGGGAACACCTGGGCGCCGAGTTCGGTTTCGAAGTCTTCAACCTGGCCAACCACCCGCAGTTGGCCGCGCCGGGCGCCAATATCAGTTCGACCAGCAACTTCGGCAGAATCCTCGCTCCGGTCAACACATCACCGGTCGGGTCGGGTACTCCGCGGCAGGTGCAGGTGTTCGGAAGACTGACATTCTAAGATCCACTCATTTGTCACGAGAAAGTACTTTATAGTAGGAAGCATGAGGCACGCCGCCACCCTCCTGTTCTGTGCGATCGCAACGGGGTTCATCCACACCCACACCGATGAAATCCCCGTTGTCCTCGGTTGTGTGGCGGCTCTCGCGGCGGCGGGGACCTCGGTTTGTCGAACGCCGTGGCTGCCCGCCGCACTCTGCACCGGTTCCGCTGTCCCCCTCAGTGAACTTCTCGTCCAGGGGGGCATCCTGCGGGCGCCCTGGCCAGCCGGTCACGGCTTCCCGTTCGCTGCGCTGGTCGCGTTCGCGCCGGCTTTCGCGGGTGCGGCATTGGCGGCCTCGGCGCGTTCTTCACCGTCTTTCCGTCGACATAGACAATAAGGAAACTCATGCCCTGCCCGCTGCCCAGCCGGTCCGGACAGGAGGTGGCGGTTCCCGACGCGCTCCGTATCCGCCGTCGAACCGGAGTGCAAGGCACAATAGTTTCTTGGACCTGTCTTTGCCAGTGACGAGCGGCGGCTTCCTCTTCGATACCCTGTCGATCATCCTGATCGATGTCCTCCTGGCCGGGGACAATGCCGTGCTGATTGCGATGGCGGTGAAATCACTGCCGCCGAAGCAGCGACAACTGGGAATTACGGCGGGCGCGGGTGGCGCGGTAGTGCTGCGCATCATCCTCACGTTTTTTGCGGCAAGGCTTCTGCAACTCAGCCTTCTCAAGCTGATCGGCGGACTGTTCATCCTCTGGATCGCTGTGAAACTGCTGACCGAGGGCTCCGGCGGGGATGAAAACGCGCCCGTGGCAAAGAGCCTGCGTCAGGCCATCTGGCTGATTCTGGTGGCGGACGTCACCATGTCGGTCGACAACATTCTGGCCGTGGCCGCCGCATCCAAAGGAAATCTGCTCCTGCTGATTCTGGGACTCGGCCTGAGCATCACTTTTGTGGTTTTTGCCAGCAGCCTGTTATCAAAACTCATGGACCGGTATCCGATTGTGATCTGGATCGGAGCGGCGATTCTTGGCCGTGTGGGCGGCGAAATGATTCTGGGGGACCCGTGGGTGGAAGCGCTTCTGCACCTTTCGCACCCGGTCAGTCTGCTCATTCAGGGCCTTTGCGCCGCCGGAGTGATGGTCGCCGGCGCCGTTTTGAAAAAGAAGCACAAATAAAAGGAAGATTCGGGCGGGCTGCGGCGTCTCAATTGTTCAGGGTCTCGGAAGCCTGGCAAATGGTGCTCGAAGAATCACAACAGGAATTGGTGGAACGCTGCCGGAAGGCCTCGCGCCCGGATTCCGACGCTTTCCGCGCCCTCTTCGACCGCTATAAAGACAAGGTGTATTCGATCGCACTCCGCTACAGCGGCGATCCGGCGGTCGCGCAGGACATCGCGCAGGACACCTTTTTGAAGCTCTTCGCTTCCATCGGCAGTTTTCGCGGCGAGGCCAGTTTCGATTCCTGGCTCTACCGCCTGGTCGTCAATGCCTGTTTCGACCAGAAGCGGAAGACCCGCCGCCTCACGCCGCTGGTGGAGGGTTTTCTCGATCTGATGCCCGCGCCCGAGGCGAGTGCTCTGGATGACGTCCTGCGGGCGGAGATGAGCGCCCATATCCGGGAAGTGGTGGAGAGCCTGCCGCCGGACCAGCGGATGGTCATCGTCCTGCGGTATACCGAAGGGCTTTCTTACGAAGAAATTGCAGCGATTCTGGGCTGTTCGGCGGGAACCATAGCGTCCCGGCTGAGCAGAGTACATAAGGTTCTGGAACGCCGGCTGGTTCGCCTGGCCGGCAGGAGGAAGTAAGCGATGGCTGAAAGCAAGCCCTGGCTCGAAATGGAACTGGCCAGCCAGTTCCCTCCCGTAATGGCTCCCGAGGGTCTTTGGGACCGGATTCAGTCCCCGGCGCGGCAGGCGTCGCCGCCGGTACGGAGCCAGCTTCCGGTCTGGCTGGCACTGGCCGCGACCGTGCTGCTGGCAAGCGTGGCGCTGTTTTGGCAGGCGCAGGGCGGCCTGCGCGATATGGCGCAGCTCACCAGCCAGGACCTACGGGTTCTGGCCGATGCCGCACAGGGGGTGTCCCTGCAGTCCGACGACCCCAGGGTGATCGTGAAGTGGTTGAAAAGTAAAGGAAATATTGAACTGGAGCTCCCCTCTGCGGCTCCTGGGAAGGTTCATTTACTCGGCGCGAAGCTTGTGGAACTGCGTGGCACTCTGATTGCAGCAGTGGCATATCATATTGGAAACGACGATTCGGCAACGCTTCTGGTCTCTCGAAAAAAACGATCTGCGTTCTGGAACGCAGGCGCAACTTCGAAGCACTTATTTACCAGAGTGGCAACGGAGCGGGGCACGAACGTATTTTCCTGGAGCACGCGGGACCAGAATTTTGCAGTCGCCTGGGCAGGTCTGAGCGATCCGCAGAGTGCGTGCCTCCTTTGCCATGCCGACCTGCATGGCCGGATGTAAGGAAAATGGCGAGGGGCTATATTGAATAGCGCCCGACGCTATACTTAAGTAGGAGAGGGACAATGAAAAAATACGGAAAGTTCGCGGCACTGATGGCGATCATCGTCAGTTCACTTCTGTGGTTGGCTACCTCCACCATCAGCAGTTCGAAGACGTACTACGTCACCATCACGGAACTCCACAAGCTCGGAAACAACGCTGCCACAAGGCGCGTTCGCGTCGGCGGCGATGTGCAGAAAGACTCCATCGTGCGCGGTTCGGGTACCGTGCGCTTTAACCTTGTGCAGGAATCTCTGGTCCTCCCGGTGGTTTACGAGGGACGCGATCCGCTGCCGGATACCTTTAAAGACGGGGCGCAGGCGCTGGCCGGTGGCCGCCTTGATTCGAATGGTCTGTTCCACGCGCAGGAAGTGCAGGCCAAGTGCGCCTCAAAGTATGCGCCGAAGCCCGGCATGGCTCCCGACGGACTGCAGAAGAAGATTGTGCCCGCTGAAGGTCAGTCTTCGTCCTACCGTTCCGCGCTGTAAGTCCTTATAATTTTAAAGAAGTTCTGTCCGCCAGGAATCTACCGAACATATGGAAAATGTAGGCGCTCTCGCTCTGCTGCTAGCCCTTTGTATCTCGCTCTACGCCATTGTGGCGAGCGTGGTCGGACGGCTGAAACGGAAACCCTTTCTCACCTTAAGCGCCGAGCGCGCTGTGCTGGCCGTGTGGTTCCTCGTGACCGTGGCATCCGGCATTCTGGTGTACTCGCTGATTACGGGCGACTACAGAATGGCCTATGTCGCCTCGCACACCAACCGCGACATGCCGCCGTTCTTCAAGTTCGCCGCCTGGTGGGGTGGTCAGGAAGGTTCGCTCCTTTTCTGGAGCTTCCTGCTTTCCACCTACGGCGCCGTTGTGATCTTCACCACGCGAGGCCGGCACCGGAACCTGCTTCCCTGGGTGGTCGCGATTCTCTCCGCGATTCAGCTGTTCTTCCTCACGCTGAATACCCTCGTAGTGAGCCCCTTCCAGGTGTTGGCCGTCGATAAAGTTGTAACGTCCGTGGCCGATGGCATGGGCCTGAACCCGCTGCTGCAGTACTGGGCGATGGTGATTCATCCGCCGTTCCTGTATCTGGGCTACGTCGGTTTCGCGGTTCCGTTCGCCTTCGCGATTGCCTCGCTGATCGAAAAAGTCCCGGGTGACAGCTGGATTCTGACGACCCGTCGGTGGACTCTGGTGACCTGGCTGTTCCAGAGCATCGGCGTCGCGCTCGGTTCCGCATGGGCGTATCACGTTCTGGGCTGGGGCGGCTACTGGATGTGGGATCCGGTGGAAAACGCCTCGATTCTGCCCTGGTTTGCGGGCACGGCCTTCCTGCACTCGGTCATGATGCAGGAAAAGAAGGGCATGATGAAGGTCTGGAACATGGTACTGGTCTCCACCACCTTCTTCCTGTGCATTTTCGGCACGTTCCTCACTCGTTCCGGCATTGTGAGCTCCGTCCACGCGTTCGCGGAGTCGCCCATCGGCAAATACTTTGTCTCGTTCCTCGCGCTCGGCATCGCAGCCGTGGTCTGGCTCATCATCGATCGCCTGAACTATCTGAAGAGCGAAGCCGAACTAGAGAGCGTCGTTTCCCGCGAGTCGAGCTTCCTGTTTAACAACCTGATCCTGCTGGCCAGTTGCTTCGCCGTCCTCTGGGGCACGCTCTTCCCCGTCATCACGGAAAAGTTCTCGAACGAAAAAATCTCGCTCGACGCCGTTTGGTTTAACCGCCTGATGGTCCCGATCGGCCTGTTCCTGCTGTTCCTCACCGGCGTTGGTCCGCTCTTCGCCTGGCGTCGGACGTCAATCGAAAGCATCCGGAAAAACTTCCAGATTCCGGGTATCGGCATGCTGGTTGTGGCCGGGGCACTGCTCGCCGGCGGCATGCGGTACGCCTACTCGATCATCTCGCTCAGCCTCTGCTTCTTCGTCGCGGCCACCATCGTGATGGAGTTCTTCCGCGGCTCGAGGGCGATCAAAGAAAAGATGAATATCAGCTTCGCCCAGGCCGTGGTGGAACTGACGCATCGCAACACGCGCCGCTATGGTGGCTATCTGGTGCACATGGGTATCGTGTTCATGTTCATCGGTTACAGCGGACACCCGTTTAACCAGACCTCTGTGGGTGAAGTGGATAAGGGCGGCGTCATGCAGGTGGGCGCTTACACCCTCAAGGTGATGGATCTGACCGAGGGCGACACGCCGAACTATCAGTGGGAGACCGCGATTCTGGACGTTTCGAAAAACGGTCAGCATATCGAGACGCTCGAACCCACCCGGCGCTTTTATAAGGCCGCTCAGCAGGCCACGGCAATTGTGGCATTGCGCAGCCGCCTGAACGAAGATCTCTACATCAACTACGCCGCCCGGCAGGGCGACAAGGCGACGCTGCAGGCCTATGTCTTCCCGTTGGTGGACTGGATCTGGATCGGCGTTCTGGTCCTGATTGGTGGCACCTTAGTGGCGCTGGTACCGGCCAAAGTCGCGCGGTCTTATGCCCGCACCGAAGTTGTAGGAATGGCGAAGAAGAATGCACCGGTCGAAGCTTAAACTGCTGAAGCGCGCGTTGCTGGTTCTGGCCCTGGCCGTCGCGGCTCTGGCGCAATCGGCATCGGAAATTGAAAGTGACGACGTTAAGCGTGTCGGCGTCCACATTGCCTGCCAGTGTGGCGCCTGCCAGGAAAACGTCAATTGCAATATGTCTTCGGGCCAGTGCCACTTTTGTAAGCCGGCGCGGACGAAGATCTACAAGATGCAGCGCGCGGGTATGAATGACGATCAGGTGATCGCCAGCTTCATCCGCGAGTACGGCCAGGCAATTTTCCGCGCGGATCCGAACTCCTTCTTCTGGGTAATTCCTTATCTGGGACTTCTCGCCGGCGGCGGAGTCCTCTGGATTGTGCTGAAGAAACTGCGCGGCACCAAACACCTGACTCCCGCCACTGCCGGAGCGCACCTGGACGACGATCCGGTGCTGGCGAAATACCGCGCCCAGATCGATAAAGACTTAGAAAAGCTGGACTGAAAGACTTTCCCCGCAAATGGACCCGAGCCTGATTGTTGGAGCAGTGATGGGAGCCGGAATGATCGGTTTCCTGCTGCTCATCCGAATGAAAGACCTTCCGAAACCGACCCCGGTTTCCCCATTCCGTCATCTGGACGAAAGGAAGGCGTCGATCTATGAGAACCTGCGCGACCTCCAGTTCGAGTACCGCGTGGACAAACTCTCTGACGAAGACTATCAGTCCTCCAAGTTGCAGTTGCAGAAAGAACTCGCGCGCGTTCTGGAAGAAACGGACCGTATCAAGGCGGAGATGGGATTAACCACGGCGTCCAAACCGGCTGTCGCACCAAAGCCGGAGCCAAAAGCCCCGGAACCGAAAAAGAACTCCTGCCCCAGCTGCGGCGCGACCTTCGAAAAAGCCCTGAAGTTCTGTGGCGAATGCGGCAAGCCGATGGAAGTGACGCAATGAAGTTTACCGTTCTTCTGTTCCTTCTCTCAGGCCTGATGGCCAGCGCTGCCGTTGACGGCGTGGTGATGAACTCCACCACAGGCAAACCCGCCGCCGGCGCGACCGTAACCCTCTTCCAGCCGACGCAGCAGGGGCCACAATTCATCGACAGCGTGAAGACCGACGCGCAGGGGAAATTCCAGATCACGAAAGAAGTCCCCGCTGGTCCGGGACCGCTGCTCCTGCAGGCCGTCTATGGCGGCGTGCAGTACAACAAAATGCTGCCTCCCGGCACGCCCGGTACCGGCGTGGAAATCCCGGTCTTCGAATCCTCGAAGAAGCAGGGTGACGCCAAGGTGGATCAGCACATGATCCTGCTTGAACCCTCGGCCGACGGCAACGTGAACGTGAGCGAAAGTTACGTCTTTAAGAACGACGGTAAGACGACCTGGAACGACCCCGATCACGGCACTCTCCAGTTCGCCCTCCCCGCTCTCGCGCAGGGCAAGGTGGAAGTGAATGCGCTCGCCCCGGGTGGTCTGCCGGTCCGCAAGGCGCCGGATCCAGGCTCCCGCCCCAATACGTTCAAGCTCGACTTCCCGATTAAGCCCGGCGAGTCCCGCGTGGATCTCCAGTGGTCCATGCCCTTCCGAAGCCCTGGCATTTTCGAAAACGAAATCATCACCAAGGGTGGGAACACCCGTGTAATCGCTCCCGTCGGCGTCACCTTTAAGGGCGACACGCTGCAAAACCTCGGTCAGGAGCCTCGTACCCAGGCGACCATCTGGGGCGTGACCGGGAACGTCATGAAGTTCACGGTGGAAGGCACCGGCACACTGAGTGATCCCAACGCCGGCGCGCAGCAGGAGGGCGGACAGAGTTCCGGCGGCGGCGGCCAGCCCGCGCTCGGCATGAACATGCCCAAGCTCTACAGCCTGGTCAGCGGCGCTTCTGATCTTGGTACGCAGCTGAACGCGGTGAAATACCTGCTCGGCAGTGTGCTCGGCATGCTGATCCTCGGCTTCATCATCCTATACCGCAAAGGCAACCCGATCGAAGGCGACTCCTACTCACCCGTCCAGGAAACGAAAGCTTCTAAGCATGCTCGCGGTCGCGGCTGAGCGCGTCTGGAAGTATTTCGGCGACTATCCGGCGCTGCGCGGAGCCGATCTTGAAGTCACGTCCGGTTCCTGCCTTGCTCTTCTGGGGCGCAACGGGGCGGGGAAGACCACGCTGCTCCGGATCCTGGCGAACCTCTCCAGACCCACTAAAGGCGAAGTGAAGATCAACGGGCGTATCGGCTATCTGGGCCACGGCATTGGCGTCTACGACGATCTTTCGGCCTACGAGAACCTGACCCTTTTCGGCCAGTTGCAGGGCGTGGACGATCCCGCCAAAGCCGCCATCGCCGCGCTCGAACGGGTTGGCCTTGCGCGCGTGAAAGACGGCATGGCCCGTGAGTTCTCCCGCGGCATGCGCCAGCGGCTGGCTGTGGCGCGCGCATTTCTGCACAATCCGGAAGTCCTGCTGCTCGACGAGCCGTTTACGTCGCTCGATGACAAGGCTATCGCGGTCCTGCAGTCCCTGCTGCAGTCGGCCTTGCACAACGGCGCCACCATCATCATGTCGACCCACCAGATCCGGGAAGCCATGGAACTGGCTACCAATGTGGCGCTGCTCGAACGCGGCCAGATCGTCCACAAAGGGCCGCAAACGCCGGAGATGCTGGCCGACCCCGGCTGGCTCTATCGCACTTACGGTGAACGCCAGCAATGAAACACGGACTTCTCACCGCCTGGGCCATCGCGCAGAAAGACCTCCGCACCGAACTGCGCACCAAGGAATCCATCAACGCGGCAGCCTCGTTCTCACTCGTTATCCTGGTGCTGTTCAGCTTTGCCTTCGACCTCGGACGGGAAGAACTCTACGCCATCTCCGGCGGTCTGCTCTGGCTGGTCTACTCCTTCGCCGGCGCGCTCATCGTGAATCGCGGTTTTGCTCGCGAGATTCCGAACGATTGTCTGGACGTGCTGATCTCTTCGCCCGCCCCCGGCTGGGCTATTTTTCTGGGTAAAGCCGTCGCCGCCTTCTGCCTGCTGATCATTGTGGAAATGATCTCGCTGCCAGTCTTCGGCCTGTTCTACAACATTCGCTGGACCGAGTCGTTCGGCTCGCTCGCGATTGTAATCCTGCTCGCCACCTGGGGCATTACCGTGGTCGGTACCGCGTTCAGCGCCGTTACCGTCAACGTCCGGCTGCGCGAACTCATGCTGCCGGTGCTGCTGTATCCCATTTTGATCCCGCTCCTGATCGGCGCCATGGGCACCACCACCGCGCTGCTGGGCGGCGAATCGATGACCGGCGACAATCTTTCTTCGCTGCGCCTGCTGATCGGCTTCGATCTGATCTATACTTCGCTGGCGCTCTATCTGATCGATTTTGTATTAGTGTTTTGATATTGGGAGGAGTCCACTATGCGTGAAAAAGCTGTCTACCTGCTGGGCCTGCTGGGCGCACTGGTCATGATCTTCAATCTGAACACCGTCTTCAACAAGCTTCCGGACGAAGCCATGCAGGGCGCTGTCTACCGGATCATCTTCATCCACGTTCCGGCCGCCATCAACGCCGATATCTTCTACACGGTCGCGCTGATTACGGCGATCCTGTTTCTGGCCACCAAGAACTTTATCTGGGACTCGATCACCGTTTCCTGCATTGAAGTGGGCACCATGCTCATCCTGTTGAACCTGGTGACCGGCAGCATCTGGGGCCGCAACCAGTGGGGCATCTGGTGGGCGTGGGATCTGCGCATGACGTCGCAGCTGATGTGCTTCCTGCTCTATCTGGGCTATCTGCTCATCCGCCCTGCAATCGCGGAGCCGACGCAGCGGGCCAGCCTGTCCTCGATTGTCGCCATCTTCGCTTATGCCGATATTCCGCTCGTGTTGATGGCGATCCGGTTGCCTAATGTCCGCACGCAGCATCCGGGACCGGTGCTCGAAACCGGCCAGATGGCGCCCATGTTCAAAGCGCCGTTCGGCATCGGCATTCTCGCGTTGTTCCTCATCGGCACCGCGCTGGTGCTGGTGCGCATGCATCAGGAAACCAGCCAGCGTGAAATCGACTCGCTTCGCCGCGAGTTGCATGCGGCCTAAGATTTATCACTTATCGCTTTTCGTGTTCGTGCATTCACTGTTATAGAATCAGGGGGTCTTCAAACCAGATGGACATTACGAATCTCACGTTCCTGTTCTACGGGTACTCGGCGGGCTGGATCATCATCACGGCATTTGTTCTCTCGCTGGTCAGCCGCGGCCGTCGCATTGACCGGGAACTCGCTCGTCTCAAATCGCTGGTGGAGGACCGCGAAAAGTCTTAACAAACGGAGAATTCTGAAAACACAATGAAGCGTCGCAATGTGCTGAAATCGATCGCCGCCGCCGGCCTCGCGGGCCTCGTTACGCCCCGCGAGCAGCGTGCCCAGCAGGCTGTGGAGAAGGCCGTTCGCGGCCTGCCCGCGCCGAAGATCAAAGACATTCAGGTGATTGAAACCGCGCCCGCCGGAGTCCGGCTGTCGGTGGTGAAGATTCTTACCGACCAGGATGGTCTTTATGGCTACGGCTGCGCCACGTTTACCCAGCGTGCTGATCTCGTGAAGCCCGCGGTCGAGCGTTATCTCAAGCCATTGCTGCTGAACCACCCCGTGGACCGGATTGAGGACACCTGGCAGCTCTGCTACGACAGTTCCTACTGGAAAAACGGCCCGGTGCTGAACAACGCCATCAGCGGCGTGGATCAGGCGCTTTGGGACATCAAGGGCCGCATGGCGAAAATGCCGGTATACGATTTGGTGGGCGGTAAGTGCCGGGAAGCGGCGGATGCCTACACGCATGCTTCGGGAGCCGAAATCCAGCAGACCATCGATCAGGCAAAGATGTTCATGGAGCAGGGCTTCCGCAACGTCCGCGTGCAGGTCAATACCCCGGGCTATGACGGTTACGGCGCGGGCGGGCGCGGCGGCGCGAATGCCGTTCCCGCCGTGAAGGGTTTGCACGATGGCGCGGTTTTCGAACCACTGCCTTACATTCGCCGCGCGCTGAAGCTTTTCGATGCCTGCCGCACCCAGTTGGGGGAAGAAATCAACCTGCTGCATGACGTGCATGAGCGCGTCACGCCCAATCAGGCGGTGCAGTTTGCGAAAGATGTGGAGAAGTTCAAGCTGCTGTTCCTCGAAGATGTGTTGTCTCCCGAAGATATCTCGTATTTCCGGCTGATCAAACAGCAGTGCGCCACACCTCTGGCGATGGGTG
The DNA here is from genome assembly GCA_903900705.1 of uncultured Acidobacteriia bacterium. Lineage (GTDB taxonomy): Bacteria > Acidobacteriota > Terriglobia > Bryobacterales > Bryobacteraceae > BOG-234. The sequence goes on along the minus strand of CAIUOG010000055.1, from coordinate 620 downwards.
AACTCTTCAACAGTCCGCACGAGTGGACCCCGCTGATGGCCGAACGGCTGATCGACTATATCCGCGTTCACGTCTCTCAAGCGGGCGGCTTCACGCCGTGCCGCAAGATTGCGATTCTGGGCGAGCATTTCGGCGTGAAAACCGCGTGGCACGGTCCGGGGGACGTCTCACCCATCGGCCACATGGCGAATGTCACGCTCGACGTTGTCAGCTACAACTTCGGCGTGCAGGAATACTCCGCCTTCAATGCCAATTCCCGCGAAGTGTTTCACGGCTGTCCCGTGCTGGAAGACGGCTACATCTGGCCCAGCACCAAGCCGGGTTGGGGAATCGAAGTGGATGAGAAGGCTGCCGCGAAGTTCCCGTTCCAGTCCGGGGCTGACAGCGGACGCGCCCCCAGCAGCGGCGTGGGTGGACGGAGCAACCTCAATGGCGGCTGGGGCGAACTCCGGAAGCGCGACGGTCAGATCATCAAGCAGTAAGAATTATTCTGGAAAAGGAAAAAGGACCCGGAGAAATCCGGGTCCTTTTCTATTACTCTATTCGCCGCGACCGAAACTCCAGCCCACGCCGACCGAATACTGCGGTACCCAGTTTCTGCCGAACTGGTAGAAGTTATT
>CAIUOG010000054.1 GCA_903900705.1 uncultured Acidobacteriia bacterium | reverse complement strand
ATTCCGTAAGACACGAACGCTATGAACGTATTCCCTTGCGATGCAATATCGATCCCGTAACCAGCACGCTCCGCCAGTAGCGCTTCCGTCCTGATTCTGGCGTCCTCCGCTATCGACAGTTTGAGTTGCGCGAATACCTTTTCTGGTGAACATTGAGAGCGAGCTTCCACCCAATTGAAATTCGCTTCACGCCTCGTCGCTGCCCTAACCCTATCGTCCATGTGTCTATTGTACCGAAGGATTAAAGGGGGTGCGATTCGCCACGACTCACCGCAGTACGACGCACGACTTCATGGGCTGGCCCAGTTTCACGACGGTGTCAGTACCGGCTGCGACGATGACATCATCAGAACCAGAACTCCAGAAAGCCTCATTGAATCCCGCTCGACCCCGCGCAAACAGCCTATACTTACCAGATCGCGGAACGGTTATCTTGAATTGCCCTTCTTCGTCCGCTTGCGCGGATACGAACTGATCCCATTCTTTGTGCTCCCATCGCCACTGGCGGACTGCTATCAGGGCCTCGTCATAGTTCACAAGGTCCCGCCTACACATAAGTTCATCGGTCCACGACCACCGCTCAAAATGATCTTTTGCGGCAGTCTCAACGAGGGATCTCTTAATGTCGGATACCTCACTGACCAGAGCTAAGTGCGCATCGATATCACCCTTATAGAGAGCCACTAACCGGTCCCGCTCAGCGGGTGCCAGTTCCCCCAGGAACGAGGCGTCTTCGTTATCTTTGTCTAGCGGCGCTTTCGTAAACCCCTGCGGGTCCTTAAGTTGAATCAAATACTGATTCCTGTAGGTGCTCAGTCCGTCATACCACGCAGTAAGCATCTCTATCGAACTGTAAATGAGGTACACCTTCGCAAGCCGAGCGGGCTTGATGTCGCCTCCCGCCGTAATTGCAAAGACTCGACCTGAAACGACTCCAGGCTTTCGCGCGGCAACCGATGCCTGTTTGGGCGCCGAGCTTGTGCCTTTGTTCGGCGCTTTGGTCTGGGCCACGCACGTCAGGCCAAGGACGCTCATAGCGATGGCGAATTTCATGCTTTCGGACCCCTGTCGATTATGTTCAGCATACCGGCGCGCACGAATGTGGGTATGAACTCATGCCCACATTCGCAGTGAAGAGCATTTTCCTGGTTCTCCAGATTGCATGATGGGCATTTCATCCTGGAGCTTCAGTTAGCCTTACTGGTGACTGGCTTTTTTCTTTTTGATGGCGGCTTCTTGAATGGATTCCGCGCGGCAGTCTTGGGAACCGTCAGAACGGCTTTAAGTGCATCCAGAAACCGCGTTTCCGCTTCGGGACCCTCGATCATTTCCGGGTGAGGTTTCATGACAGTATTCTACCGCCTGCCAGCACATGCATCGCCCCTGAATCAATGCAGACGGGCTGTTCAACGAAGCAACGGTTAAGTTTCACATTCAATTCGCCGCGTATCAGTACTGATGCTAAATCTCCATCCGGCCCATGAGTCAGGTCCCTGAAGGCGCAGTTTGCAAGAACATCCGCCGCTTGAAGAGGGATCACTAATTCCTTTGAACGATAGATGATCTCTTCATCGAGGCGATGTTTCTGCTCTCCGAGGGATTCCCGAATAGCAGAATATATTGCCTGTCCGCGTTTTTTGGAGCCATCGTCCCGCTGGTCGGATATACAGGTAACCATTGACGCATCGAATTTTGCGTCGCTCATTTCAAGGACGCGAGTTAATACCAATCCCAAGGCCGTATAGTAGGGGTCTTTGAGTTGCGGGCGAAGAGTTGGCCCAACGATTCTGGCGAACTCGTCAACAGGTATCGCAACTGCAAATCCGAATATACGATCCCGCCAGCGCTCTATGACTTGCACCAGTTGAAGGATGAAGCGGTAGCGCTTTAATCCGTCCCAATCCTTGAAACCTTTCCTTCCTGCGAGAATGTCGCTGCAATGAACAACCACTCCTCCATACTCCGGGCGGTTTCTGACTGCATTCCAATCATCTGTGAACTGTCCCCAATCAGACGCGGTTCCAAGATGCCCAGCCACAATACACCATTTGGAGGTAGTGGTCCCGCTTTCGTCGATGTGAACCGCGATTGTCGCCATGGGTCTCCATGTACGGTCGCGAGGATGCAATAGCGATAGAAGATCGCTTAGGAAATCTCGATTCCGTTGCTGGAGATCGTAACACATTTTGGTACGGCAGGTATATAGTTGCCCTAACAAGTCATCGTGGCCATGGCAGAAAATGTTGGTCGTCGCGAGTAAATCCCCTGATCGCAGTATCATTCAACTTGCCCCACCCTCAATCTCCCCATCAATGACGCCCCCCTTCGACGCCATCCTCGTCCCTGGCGGCGGCCTGCTCAAAGACGGCTCGCTGCCCCCCTGGGTCACTCCCCGCTTCGACCGCGCTCTCCACCACGCGCTGACAAACACCGCCGCCATCCTCGCCCTCAGCGCCGCCACCACCCACAAACCGCTTCCCATCGACCCCGCCGGTCGTCCCGTCTACGAATCCACTCAGGCCGCCCGCTACCTCCTCGCCAAGGGCTTCCCCGCCACGCGCATCCTCACCGAAACCGCCTCCTGGGACACCATCGGCAACGCCTGGTTCGCCCGCGCCATCCACACCGACCCCGCCGGTTTCCGCAACCTCCTCGTCATCAATTCCGCTTTCCACATGCCGCGCACCGAAGCCATCTTCCGCTGGGTCTTCGCGCTGCCGCCCGTGAGCGGCGACCCCTACCGCCTCACCTTCGAAACCGTGGCGGACGCAGGTCTGTCCCCCGAAGCCCTCCGCAGCCGCACCGCCAAAGAGCAGGCCGGACTGCGCAACGTCCTCGCGATCTCCGCCAAGATCCGCACTCTCGCCGCCCTCCACCACTGGCTCTTTACCGAACACGACGCCTACGCCGCGGGCAGGGAACCCGCCCAACCGTCCGACCCCGCGGCGCTCCGGTCCTACTGAACTTCACGTCGGTTTGTTAAGCTTCCAGTAGGCCAATCTCGGGGAAGAATGCAGATTAAAGTACTGTTTTTCGGGCAGTTGAAGGATATCTGCGGGCACGCCGAAGCCCGCCTCGAACTCCCCGAAGGCGCAACCGTCAAACACGTCTTCGACCACTACGCCACCCTCTATCCACGCCTCGCCGGCCTCGCCGGAAGCACTGTCCTCGCCCGCAATCAGGAATTCGCTCCCGGCTCGGAACCCCTCGCGGATGGCGACGAAGTGGCCTTGCTCCCGCCCGTCTCCGGCGGGGCGCCTGTTCACGAAATTGTCGATCCCGAAGGGCACTGGTTTCTGCTCACGCACGATCCCATCGATCCCCGCCATGCCGAGCAGCGCCTGCTCCAGGGTTCTGACGGCGCCCTTGTAACCTTCCACGGTGTGGTCCGTAACAATACACAGGGACGGACAACCTTACGCCTGGACTACACCTGTTACGAAGCGATGGCCATTCGCAAAATGGCGGAACTCGGCCGCGCCGTGGTGAGCGAATTCTCCGTCAGCCGCATCGCCATTCTGCACCGTCTGGGGCTTCTCGAAATCGGCGAGGCCAGCGTGCTCATCATTGTGACCTCGCCGCACCGCCGCGCCGCCTTCGAGGCCGCGCTTGCCACCATCGACCGGCTCAAGAAAGTGGTGCCCATCTGGAAGAAGGAATTCTTCGCCGATGGAGAGATCTGGGTGGAAGGAGACTGGGATGAGAACGCGCCTCGCGCTGGTTCTTAGTCTCGTCAGTCTCGCGTTTCCTCTTCTCGCCCAGGAAGAACCGACCATTCGCGTCGACGTGCGCCTCGTGCGCATTCTCGCCAACGTGAAAGACCGCTCCGGCGCGCTCGTTGGTTCGGCGGAAAAGGCGGATTTCGAGATCCGCGATAACGGCGCTCTCCAGCAGATCTCCGTCTTCGAGCGTCAGACCGACCAGCCTCTGTCCGTCGCCATCCTCATCGATAACAGCGGTTCCACCGCCAAGGACCTGCGCTACGAGACCGATTCGGTCTCGCGCTTCGTCCGCGCGCTGCTCAAAGAGGGCAACCCTGCAGACGCGGTGGGCCTCTACAGCTTCAATTACCAGGTGGTGAAACAGAACGGCTTCACCCGCAACACCCCGGCGCTCGAACGTTCCCTCAAGGCGCTCCGCGGCGAGGCAGGCACTTCGCTCTACGATGCCGTTCTTCTGGCCAGCCGGGATATCGAAGACCGCCAGGGCCGCAAGATCCTCGTCGTCGTCACCGATGGCGGGGACACCACCAGTCACACCGATTTTCAGCGCGCCGTGGAAGCTGCCCAACTGGCGGACGCCGTCATCTATCCCATCCTCGTGGTTCCCATCACCAACGATGCCGGACGAAATACCGGTGGCGAAAACGCCCTCACCACCATGGCCCAGCGCACTGGCGGCCGCGTCTTCCAGCCCAGCCTCGGCGCGGAGATGGACAAGGCCTTCGACCAGATCATTCGCGACCTTCGCACCCAGTACCTCCTCGGCTTCTATCCCAAAGACGTCCCCCTCACAAAGGACCGCTTTCACGCCCTGCAGGTCACCGTTCGTGACCCCGCCCTTCACGTAATCGCGCGCAGTGGATACTATGGAGAGGCAAGGCAGGAGACAACGACCCGGACCACCACTCCGGGGCGTATCACTGTCGAGCCGGGAGATGAGACCATGACCAGGCGGAAACCTCTGCCTGCCACGAAATCTTCAAAAACCGGCAAAGATTATCCAGAATAGGATCGCAGGAAGAATATCGTGGCCGAAAGTAAGGCAAAAAGCGCGCGTCCGCCGGAGCAGACGTTTGAAGAGATCAAGTACCTGAAGCAGCTCATCGAGCACAAGACGCCGGTGCGCGTCAAACTCAGTGACAATGAGACCGTGGAAGGCGTGGTCGAGTACTACGACCAGCGCTTCATCCGCATCACCCGCACGGGTCTGCCCAATCTTTTTATTTTTAAGCACGATATTAAGTACCTGTTCGAAATCGGCAGCCGGGTTTAGTCAGCTTAGCCAAATCACCGAAAAAGGCCCCCTCTCATGACATCTTTTGTGGAAACGGCGGTCGATATCGCCCATGAAGCCGGCAGTCTGCTCCGCTACTACTTTGAGCGCCGCGTCCGCTTTGAAATGAAGGGAGAGTTTGACCTCGTCACCGAAGCCGACCGCGCCTCGGAAAAGCTCGTCGTCGAACGCCTGAAACAGCACTTCCCGGATCACGGCATTGTCGCCGAAGAGGGTGGCGGTCATGAAAGCCCGTCCGATTACCGCTGGTATGTCGACCCCCTCGACGGCACCACCAACTTCGCCCACGGCTTTCCCGTCTGGAACGTCACGCTGGCGCTCGAAAAGGCCGGGGAACTCATCGCGGGCGTGGTGTTCGATCCCACCCGCAATGAACTTTTCTCCGCCGAACGGGGTTCCGGGACCTTCCTCAATGGCCGCCGCATTCACGTTTCGAAGGCCGCCACCGTCAAAGACTCGCTCATGTGTACCGGTTTCCCGAATCACAACCGGCACACCAACCCGAACATTCACTTCTTTCACGAACTCGCCATGACCGCCCACGGCGTTCGCCGCGGCGGTTCCGCCGCGATCGATCTTGCATGGGTTGCCGCCGGGCGGCTCGATGGTTTCTGGGAAATCGGCCTGAGCCCCTGGGATATGGCCGCCGGAATCCTGCTGGTGGAAGAAGCGGGCGGCGTCTGTACCGATATGTTCGGTGGCCCTCACCATCTGCGTTCCCCGCATATGTTGACGGACAACGGCCTCATTCACGAAGAACTGCTCGGCACTTTCCGGCAAATCTTCGACGGTAACATCCCGCACCCCATGCCCCCTCTGTGACCGGCTTCTGTCGGGCCGGTTTCTGCCGGAAGTTCTGTCAGGCGTTGCTGTAATTAGTTAGCAGAATGTAAGCCTCGCCGTCGCCGGGCGTGAAAAGCGCTACAATTTTTCCAGATGGCGAAGCGTTCCCGCCTGACGGTTTCTCTGCTTTGCCTCGTTCCTCTGTTTGGGGCGGATTCTCCTCCAATTCGGGTGGGTGTGGGCAATGCCTCGCCCATGGAATTTCAGGATGCGCACGGCCATTTCGACGGCTTTGCCGTGGATGTGTTTGAGCAGGCGGCTCGCCGTGAAGGCCTCCGTCTCAGCTTTGTCTCTTCAATCGACCGCGGCAGCAATGATCTGGGCCTCCGCGAAGGTTCCATCGATATAATCCCGGGAGGCGCCTTAACGCCGGAACGACTGCGCGAGTTCTACATCTCGAAACCCTGGTGGTGGAGCGAAATGGTGGCCGTGCTGCCGGTCTCATCACCACTTCGTTCCGCGGACGATCTCGATGGCCGCCGTCTCGCAGTGGTGGAGGCATCACTCCCTTCCATCAAGGCCGGTTACCCGCGAGCGCTGCTGAACCGGGGCCCTAATGCCCGCTGGAATACCGGGCAGGTGTGCGCCGGTCGCGCCGACGCCGCCATCATCCAGAACATCTTTCTCCGTGAACTTCTGCTCGGCCTCTCGGGAGAGTGCCGCGACATCAGCCTTCGGGTCATCGACATCCCGGTCCACCGCGAGTATCGGATCGTGGCGCGCAAAGCCGCCGCCGTTGTCGCGGAGCGCCTTCGCCGCCGCATCGATGAACTGACTGTCGACGGCACCCTCGCCCTGATCGCCGCCCGCTGGATTCCGGTCGCCTCCCCGCAGGCGACCCTCATCGCTGAACTCCTCCGAAAACAACACGAAGTACAACTGCGCTGGATCGCTCTCCTGATCGCGGCTCTGGCCTCCCTCGCGGTCATCGCATTCTGGTTCTGGCAGCGCCGGGCCCGGCAGGATCTGGCGGCGGTGGTGGCCCGTCTGCGTTCCGTACTCGATAACTTCGGTGACCGGGTCATGCTGCTGGACCCCGCCGGAAACTTTGTCTACACCAACCAGTCCGGGCACTATGTGGCCGGAGTTCAGGGGCAGAACTTTCTGACTTACATCGCCTCCGTGGAAGCCACAACGCTGGATGGCGTTACGATTCCCCTCGAAGACCGGCCTCTGCCCCGCATTCTGAAGGGCGAGAACCTCCGGCAGGAACGGATTCGCGTCCTCGAAGCCGGCAAGCCGGAACGCGTCGCTGAGATCTCCGGAACTCTCATTCACGACGCCAAAGGGAAGGCCTCCTTTGCCGTCGTGACGGTTCGCGACGTCACGGAGAGTGTGCGGGCGGTCGAAGCCCGCAAGCATCTCGAACTCGAATTCGCACAGTCTCAGAAGATGGAATCCATCGGGCGTCTCGCCGGCGGCGTGGCCCACGATTTCAATAACCTGCTCACTGTCATCAATGGCTATGCCACGCTCATCTCCCGGCGCAGTGATCTTCCGCCGGCCATCCTCTCTCCTCTTGCCTCCATCAGCAAAGCCGGTGAAACAGCCGCTTCGCTGACCCGGCAGTTACTCGCTTTCAGCCGGAAACAGGTCCGCAATCCGGTCAGCACAGACCTGAACGTCCTGATCCGCGAGATGGATGGGCTCCTTCACAGCCTGCTCGGCGACAACGTGGAACTCGTCACCCGGCTCGACCCCGGACAGTCCGGAATCCTCGCGGATCGCACGCAACTCCAGCAGATCGTCATGAACCTCGCCGCCAATTCCCGCGATGCCATGCCGCGCGGCGGCCGTTTCACCATCGAAACCTCGATCGAAACCTGTAATGCGGAGTCTTCCGGCGGCAACGTCCTCCTGCGGATTTCCGATACCGGCGGTGGCATGACCGCCGAAACGCTCCACCACCTGTTTGAACCCTTCTTTACCACCAAGCCGCAGGGGAGCGGCACCGGTCTCGGGCTGGCCACGGTCTATGGGATTGTGCGGCAGAACCATGGCTCCATAGACGTGGAAAGCAGCCCCGGTAAAGGCGCCATCTTCCACATCCGGTTCCCGCGCACGCTGGAACCGCCCGCGGAATCGAAGCCGGTGGCCGCCCATCCGGTCACAAGCCACGCCGCAAGAATCCTGGTGGTGGAAGATCTGGAGGCTGTTCGAACCTTTCTCTGCACGGTCCTCGAAACCAGCGGCTATCAGGTCACTGTGGCCGCTGGCGCCGATGAGGCGCTTCGGCTGTCTCCGGAATTCGAACTCCTGATTACCGACGTCAGTATGCCCGGACTCAGCGGGCCGGAACTGGTGGAACAGCTTCGCCACCATGCTCCGGCCCTCAAAGTACTGTTCATTTCCGGCCACCCGGCCGAGGTCCTCGCAAAACACGGCTCGCTCGAATCGGATATCGAACTACTCGAAAAGCCCTTCTCCCCGGAGGCCCTGAACGGCCGCGTCTCATTCCTTCTCAGCCACGGATAACGGCGAATTCCGCCTACTGAAAAGCAACCAGCGAACCGGCCACACTGCTGGCCGACATCACGCCCAGGTCAAGCCCTGGCGCATTGAACAGCACAGGCGTCGCCACGCTGCCCACACCAAGGAAGCCGGTCGGAATCCCGCTCGTCACGGAACTCGCCGGCAGCGAAAGCAGCACGGGCGGCGGAATCTGGAAACTCCCCGGTCCCGCCGGTGCAATGCAGGTGAAAAGTGCGCCCAGGCTGTTATTGCCCGACGTCACCATCGTCGAATAGCCGTAGATTTCCACAAACCCGGCCGGGTCTCCACCCGTCCACGTCACCTGCAACGGCTTGGCGCGATTCACTCCGGAGGCCACCAGGGCGGACTGGTTCGTCCAGTTCAGCGGCTGCCCGAAGTTCAGACTCGCCGTGAAGGCGCCCACGTCCGCTCCCCCCGGGCCGCTCGCCTTGTAAACTCCGGCGGGCAGCGCGGCCTGCGAACTCCACGAATAAATGCCCTTGCCCGCGGCCTGTACCCCGGTCAGGCTCACGGCGGAACCCGAGGGCAGGTTCAGCGAAATCGAGCTGCCCGCGTCCAGTCCTGTATAGGTAGCGGCTGCCGGAATGCTGGAACCAGCAGACGGAGAGCCCCGCAACGTCGTCACCGTGCAACTGCCCACCGATGCCGACGTCGAGATGCTCCCGGCATTCTGCGTAAACTGCGAGGCGCTGTAGCGGAAGAACGAAGCCGATGCGCCCGACGCCGTTACCGTCTGGTTGAACGTCGGCGCGCCCGGAATCGAGATCGAGATCGTCGAACTCGACTGGAACAGTCCGATCGTGCCGATCGCCACCGACCCCTTCGAGAGAGCCCCCGTGAGGCCGGAGAGCGAAATGCCGTTGGCATCCGAACACGGGCCGCCGTCCGCGGAGATCGGGATCGTCGTCGTATTGCTCGCCGTCGCCGCCGAAGCTCCCTGCGTCACCAGAGCGAGCGACACCGCGCAGCCCGTCACGCCGGAGGGAATCACGAAGTTGATCTGGTCCAGCCCCGGCGCGCCGGAACGGCCGCGGTAAACCACCTTGGCGGTCGCGCTGCCAACGTAGATGGTGATCGGAGTCCCCAGATCGCCACCGCTGGGCAGAGAAGCGTCGCTGCCGTTAATCGGCCCCAGCCCCGTGCCCCACAGCACCACGGTGTCGCCGGGCTTCGCGGGGTTTGTGCCCGTAATCAACTGGTACCCGGGAGTGGTCACCACGCCCGCGCCAACGCCTGATTGATTGACCGTCGAAATTCCGAAATTCGATTGCACTACCGTGATCGGCGTCGAGCCGCTCGCGCCGTTGTATGTCACCGTCAGGGTCCCGGTGCCCGTCGGCGTATTCGAGGGCAGCACAGCCGCCACCTGCGACGCCAGGCTGTAAATCATCGGCGCGGTCACTGCGGTGCCGTTCACCGTGACGCTGATCGAGGTGCCGCCCAGCGAGGGCGGCAGAGGCAGCGCCGAAGGCTGAGCAATCGCGCCCGGCCCCATCCCGGTTCCATAGACGACAAAAATAGAGCCCTGCGCAATTCCGGCATTCGGCAGGCCTGCCGGTATATTGCTGGCCGGATTTACAACGGCGGCGGGTGCCGGCTGCGCCATTGCGGCGGCGGCGGTAAGTCCCAGGCTAAGAGCCAATCGGGTAACGAGTCTCAATGTATTCCTCCTGTTCGGTGACACGGCTTTTGATGCGAATAATTCCTGCTGCGCCATGCGTCTTATCAGGATAGTACTCCAAAACACCCGGTTTTCATCCACAAAAACCACGCTCCGGCCGTTTTCGAACACTTCTGCGAAGCACCGTGATTGCTCCGGTCTGGCCTTCCACGCCCGGGTACTCCGGCCCACTTATAACGAGGGCTGCGGAGGCTTCACCGGCTCCCACGCCACCGAACCCTTACGCTTCGTCTGCCGCCGGTACAGGCGTCCATCTTCCACGGCATAGAGCCAGTCCCGTTCCGTGCCGCCAAACGCCACGTGGCTCACCACGCTGCCATACTTCGGCGGATTCAGAATCATATCCATGCGCCCGCTGGCGCTTTCGAGTTCAATCCCCAGAAGCGTCCCGCGGTACATATTTCCCGAATTATCCACCGCGATTTCCAGCGCCGTATCCAGTGAGTTCTGCGTGGATGTCTCCATCCGGAAAAACGGCGCTCCGTTTGTCAGCGTGCCATCCGCCAGTACCTGGAACGACCATGGCTCGCGCGTCTTCGCGTCCTGCACGTTGAGGAACGCCTGATCCGGAGTCAGAGCCAGCGCCGTCGGCGCTTCAATCCCTCCGCCCGAATACACCGTCTTTTTCTGGCCCCTGGCGTCCACCAGCACCACCGTCTTGTGCACGGGGTCGGTGTAGTAAATGTTTCCATCGTTGGTCATCGCGAGGTCAAACCCGTCCACATTGGTCGCGACAACCTTCTCGGCGCCGTCCGCGCCCCAGGACACAATCCGCCGCCCCGTCATCTGAATCGCATAAACCCGGCCATCCGCCCCGCCACGCAGCGCCCGTGCGCCGCCCGCGTTCTGTTTGAAAACCACCGGTTTTCCATCCGAGCCAATCCGGAAGACCTTATTGGCCTTCGCATCCACGAAATAGACGTCACCGCTTTTGCTCACCGTCACCGCCGCCGCCGCGCCGTACCCGCCCGTGACTTCTTCCCATTGCTTCTCCGGCGAGACCACGTTGTAAGCAGGCTGCCGGAACATCGGTCCGCGCGCCGGACCCCGTCCAGCGCCGCCCCGTCCAGCGCCGCCCCGTCCCGCCGGTACCGGCACCAGTTCCGGCGTGCTCTGCGTAATCGGCGACGGGTACCCGCGCCACAGCCACCGCAGAATATCCGGCATCAATTCAGAGGATTTCCGCGTGCTGTGCGCCTCCCCTTCGTAATAGTCGAATCTATGATCGTAGCCCTGAAAGTTCAGAGCCGCGTTCATTGACTGGTTCTGCAGCGGCCAGTTGCCCGCATAACTGTCGATATCCGCGCTGCCGTCCTGCAGGAACACGCGAATCGGCTTCGGCTCCTGCTTTCGGATCCAGAACGGCGCCTGATTCGCTCCCCGCATATCGACAAACGTGCCGATCAGATACAACACCCGGTGGAACACATCGGGTCGGTACCAGGCGGCCATGAAGGCTCCCACCGCCCCCGTGCTCGTGCCGGCAATCGCATGATCATCCGGGTTCGTGGAAAGCTTCACCGTCTTGCCAACTTCCGGAATCAGCTCTTCCAGCAGGAAGCGCGAGAAGTTCGGGCGCACGTCGTCGTACTCCCAGTCCCGGCTGAACCGCGCCAGCTGCGTCTCCGGCTTTGCCGGCTGCAGCACCCCGGGGTTCACGAAAATCGCCACCATCGGAGGCACTTCGCCCTTCGCGATCAGATTATCCAGCACCACCGGAATCCGCATGCCATTGCCCGCATAGCCGCTGCCATCCAGAAAGATCATGTAAGGCGCGGGTTTCGCCGCGTCCACCTTCGCCGATACGTAAACCTGATAATCGTGCGGCACACCCGGATAAATCTTTCCCGGCGGCAGCACTCCTTTGGTCAGCCTGCCTTGCGGCACTCCTGGCTGAACCGTGGAATCGGGACCGAAAGTCGCAGCCTGTGGCTGCGCAAACGCGGCGCAGGAGCCAAACAAAATGCCAAACGACAGGACGGAAAAGAGCTTCTTCATCACGCAGAATTCTATCAGTCCGCGGGGCTGCTTAGAAATCGTGAGAATTTTTCCCGCCCGTCACCACTACCTCTTCGATGCAGCACAATGATGTCGTCCTGAAGGAGATTCTGCAGGGGGCCGTCCGCACCATGACTCTTCTCAGCGGCTCTCCGGTAACGCGGTGGCTGAACGTCGACATGGCCCAGGTCAAAGCCCTTCGTCCCGACCTCGTCGGCGAGCGCTACTCCGGCGGACTCTTCCATCTCGAACTGATGACGAAGAACGAACCAAACGCGCCTCTTCGGATGCTGGAATACAACCTCACCATCCAGCTCGGCTATAAACTGATTCCCGATCAGGTCTTGCTTTACGTTGGTTTCGACCCCATGCGGATGACCGACCGCATCGAAACCCCGCACCTCAACTTCCGCTTCCGTCTCGTCGATGCCAAAGACCTCGATGGCGACGCTTTGCTCGAAAGCCCTGATCTGGGTGACAATATACTTGCGGTGCTCGGACGTCTGCGCAATCAGCGTTCCGCCGTCCGCGATGTGCTGAATCGCATCGGGAAGTGCACGCCGGTCGACCGTGAAAAGGCGCTCACCGCGCTCATGACGCTGGCCGGTCTGCGGCGTCTTGCCGGAGTTGTGGAAGAGGAGACAAAACGCATGCCATTACACATCGACATTCTCGAAAACGAAGTCCTCGGTCGCGAGTTCCGCAAAGGCCTGTCACAGGGCAGGGAAGAAGGCCTGCACGAAGGGGAGCGCAAGCTGGTACTTCGTCAGGTGGAGGCCCGCTTCGGCCCTCTTGACCCCCTCAACGCCGCCCGTCTCACTGCGCTTACGCCGTCGCAGTTGGAGCAGGTTTCGCTCCGCATTCTCACCTGCGAGTCCATCGAAGAACTGCTTCCGTAGCGGTTGTCACTTCTCCAGAATCTGCCGGATCTGAATCACTCCCAGATCCAGGTTTGCGCCCTCGACCGCAACCTTCTCGAAATTACGGTATTCCCGCCACCCGGAAGCCAGAATCACGATTACCGCCAGGCCGGAAAGTGTCCGCCGATACCGCGGCCCCGCCATTCTCACCAGCCACCAAATCCCGCCGGCCGCCAGCAGGCAAAGAACCCCGTGCACCGGCGCGGTGAACCGCAGATTCTGCAAATGATGGTTATGGCTGATAAATCCGGTCATCGCCAACAGTTCCGCCCCCGCCAGCACCGCCGCCGCCCGGCGCCGGAACCGCATGGCCGCCGGCACAATTCCCGCCACCGCCATCACCACCACCACCGGATTGCCCAGAAACAGCGCCCAGGTCACCTGCCACCACGGCCCTTCGCAACACGCCAGCGTGTACGCCTCCGATGCCGGTCCGAACACCACGGACCGCCGCAGCGCCAGCCACGCCTCCGCCGGTCCTCCCGCCGCCATCGCCAGCAACTCCCAGGCGGCCACCAACACAACCGAGGCAGCCAGCACAACACCGCCCGCCCGCTTCCAGTCCCGGTCACGCAGAATCAGGTAGCCGCACACCACCGCGCACGCCACCACATACACCAGCAACCCCGTCTGCTTCGTCAGCGTGCACCACAGAAACGTCAGGTGGAACCCCGCATACGGCGCGATCCTCCGGGGCGAACGCAGTATCTCCATCGCGAAATACATTCCCAGCAGGCAAAACAAGCCCAGTGACGCATCCTGCCACGCCCGCCGCGAAAGCGTCAGTTCCTCCATCGAAACCGCCAGAAAAAACACCGCCGTCAACGCCACCCGCGGTCCGAAAAAACGCCGCCCCATCCAGGCCAGCAGCACCATCGACAACACGCTTGCGATCCACGACAACGCAACCCCGGCGCCATACCCGGACGCGTCGTCAATCAGTCGCATCATTCCGGCCAGCAGGAATGTATGCGCCACCCGCACCGGCGCCGGCAAACTCTGCCCCTCCGGATCCGCCACCACCCCCGCAAACACAGCCGGACTGGCGCCCGGTCCCTCCTGTGCGATCCGCGCCGCGTACCGCGCATACGTCTGCTCATCCTTCGTCCGGATCGAAACATCCCCCAGATGCGCCAGGCGCAGCACAATTCCCAACACCATCAGGGCGGCGAATAACAGCCGGATCCGTTTTCCTCTTTTCACCACGAATCAACATAACACTCCCCGTCCACACCAACAGCCGCCGCGGTTTCATGCCGGATTTGACCCCATAAAACCCGGGGTTGTATAGTTGCTCATGGCATTTCGCGTCTGCGCTATCCCCGGTGTCCTCATCCTCCTGGCCACCGCGCCCGCACCCGGCCAGGGACCCTCCGCCTCCACCAACCCTCCCATCATTCAGCCCGGCGCACCCGGCCAGAACAGCAAAGCCCTCTCCGCCTCCGCCGCCATCATCCCCGCCCGCCCGCCTTCGCCCGCTGACGTCAGCTTCATGCAGGGCATGATCATGCACCACTCCCAGGCCGTCGAAATGACGGAACTCCTCCGCACCCGCACCCGCACCAAATCCCTCCAGGCACTGGGCAAACGCATCAGCATTTCCCAGACCGACGAAATGAAGTTCATGAAACAGTGGCTCACCGACCGCGGCTTCCCCATCGCCCCCGCCATGGACGGCGCTTCCATGCCCATGCTCATGCCCGGCATGCTCACGCCCGCACAAATGCACGCCCTCGGCCAGGCCGCCGGCCCCGCTTTCGATCAACTCTTTTTAACTGGCATGATCCAGCACCACACCGGAGCCCTCACGATGGTGCAGGATCTCATCGCAACGCCAGGAGCTGGCCAGGACGCCGTGCTCTTCGATTTCGCGACGGATGTCGACAACACCCAAACCGCCGAAATCAACATCATGAAGGGTCTTCTGAAGGAGAAAAAGTGATTTATAAAAACACCTGGCGGGCAGCCGCAACCCTGTCCCTGGCCCTGCTCTGCGCCGGCCAGACCCCGGCCCCCGCACCTGCCCCCGCGCAGCCCCCGGCCCCCGAAAAGATCCCGACCCCGCCGCCCTCCACCGTTCCCATGAACGCGCGGTCCGGCTCAGACGACCCCCGCGTCGGCCTCAAAGGCGGCCTCTACGACGCCGGCGAAGCCGCTTCCGGCCTGGAGCGTCTCACCTCCCTGCCCAAGCCCCCCGGCTTCGCCCCCGGCGAAACACCCACCCCGCCCCCCGCTGCCGAAGCCGGCGGTCGCGGCGGCCCCGGACCCTCCCCCTACGGCTCCACCAATTCCGACCTCGCCTTCAGCGGCAACCACGTCTTCGTCGGCAACTACAACGGCGTCAACTTCTACGACGTCGATAACCCCCGGCAGGCCAAACTCCGCGCCTCCCTCATCTGCCCCGGCGGCCAGGGCGACGTCTCCGTCTACGGCCATCTCCTCTTCATGTCCGCCGAAGCCATGAACGGACGCATCGACTGCGGCGCCCAGGGCGTGCCCCCGCCTCCCGGCTACGTTCCGCCCCCGCCCCCGCCGCCGCCCGCCCCTGCCGCGCCCGGCGCTCCCGCCGCCCGCCCTCAGCGCCCGCCCACACCGCCCAGCCCGGACCGCTTCCGCGGCGTCCGTATCTTTGACATCTCAGACCTCTCCAACCCGAAACAGGTTGCCGCCGTCCAGAGTTGCCGCGGTTCCCACACCCACTCCCTCCTCGTCCCGCCCGACGACAAGGAAAACGTCTACATCTACATCTCCGGCACCGGCCCCGTCCGTCAGGCCGAGGAACTCCCCGGCTGCGTCGGCGGCGACCCCGATAAGAACCCCGAAACCGCCCTCTTCCGCATCGACATCATCAAGGTCCCGCTCGCCCATCCGGAACTCGCCAAAATCGTCTCCAGCCCCCGCATCTTCACCGACGTCCAGTCCGGCGCAATCGACGGCCTCTGGAAGGGCGGCAACCACGGCGATAACACCCAGACCACCTCGGTCACCAACCAGTGCCACGACATCACCATCTTTGCCTCCGCCGGCCTCGCCGCCGGCGCCTGCTCCGGCAACGGCATCCTTCTCGATATCTCCAATCCCGTCAACCCCGTCCGCATCTTCGCCGTCAGCGATCCCAACTACGCCTATTGGCACTCCGCCAACTTCAACAACGCCGGCACCAAAGTCCTCTTCACTGACGAATGGGGCGGAGGCGGCCAGCCCCGCTGCCGCGTCACCGATCCCATGAACTGGGGCGCGGACGCCATCTTCTCCCTCAAAGACCGCAAACTCACCCTCTCCTCCTACTACAAAATGCCCGCGCCGCAGACCGATTTCGAAAACTGCGTCGCGCACAACGGCTCTCTCGTCCCCATCCCCGGCCGCGACATCCTCGTCCAGTCCTGGTATCAGGGCGGCATTTCCATGGTCGATTTCACAGACGTCTCCCACCCCTTCGAAGTCGGCTACTTCGATCGCGGCCCCGTCGACCCCGCCAAACGCGCCATGGGCGGCCAGTGGTCCACCTACTGGTACAACGGCTACATCTACGGCTCCGAAATCGCCCGCGGTCTTGACGTCTTCAAGCTCGTTCCCAATAAGTTCCTCACCCAGAACGAAATCGACGCCTCCAACCAGGTGCACTTCGACACCCTCAACGTGCAGAACCAGCCGAAAATCGTCTGGCCCGCCAATTTCGTCGTCGCCAGGGCCTACATCGACCAGCTCAAACGCGGCACTTCACTCCCGCCCGCCCGCATCGACGCCCTCGCCGCCGCCATCGCCAAAGTGGAAGCCGCGCCCAACGGCAAAAAGGAACTGGCCGACCTCAAAGCCATCGGAACCAAACTCGAAAAGGACGCCGCCACCGTCAAAAACGGCCCCGATTCGGATCGCATGAAAGCCATCGCCGACATCATCAAACAAACCGGCGCAGCCAAAATGTAACCCCTCGCGCAAACCAGTCCGGGTGGAGCCCGCATCCCGCTCCGCCCGGTCATGGTTTCCATTCGCGCGCCGGAAATGACAAACTCATAACAAATGCCCCGAAGATCAGCGTCCGATTGGATCATGGAAATGGTCGCCTTCGCGGCTCTGGCCGCAATCATCGGCCTGGCCGCGCAGCGAACCGGCCTCCTGCAACTTCCAATCGTCGCCCTCGGCATCTACGTCCTGATGACACTCGCGTCCCGCTACCAGAGCCTCATCAACCTGCCGATATCCATTGATCGGGACGCGCCGGAGGTCCGGCGTCTCCTGCAAAGTCTGGCGATCACGCTCAAGCTGGTGATCGTCCTGATCTTTGTCTATATCGAATGGATCCTCGTAAATACCGCGTCCGGGCGCTCGTCAACTCCTGGCACGCTGTTCCTGCCGGTAACTCTGGTTGCCGTGTTTCTCCCTCTCGGCTTCTACCTGCATAAGCTTCAGAATTACCAGCGGTAAGCCAACCTCATCAGATACCCGGCGCCAGCCTGTATTTCGACCGCGATAAGGCCACCGAACGGCCGGCCGGCGGCCAACCCCTCAAAGCGTAGCCATCCCAATCAAAATCAACCCGCACGCGTATCCCGCAAACATAGCCGCAATCAGCCCGTTCGTCCCCTGCGGCGCAGCCCGGAATTCCTTCCAGATAAAAACACCCCACACCGCCGCCACCAGCGTCGCCCCCTGCCCCAGCGCATAAGAGATCGCCGGACCCGCCACGCCCGAAGCCAGAATGTTAGCCGAAAGCGCCAGCATCCAGATCACCCCGCCCGCAAACCCCAGCGAGTGCAGCCTCAAACTCCCCCGGAAATAATCCGCATAACTCACCCCGCCCGCGCGCATAAAAAGCGTATTGACCACCAGATTACTCGCCAGCAGCCCGATACCAAACAAAAACAGCGCCGTATAAGGCGTCAACAGCCCCGCCTCAATCGGCCTCGCCTGAAAAGACGGCGAAATTGCCCCCGCCAGCTGCGGATAAAACAACCCCATCAGCAGTCCCGCAATCACCGCAAACGCCACCCCCTTCAGCCATCCCGACCCCTGCTTCCGCGGCAGTCTCCGGTAAGCCAGCGCCGAGACCATCATCGCGAACACCACCAGCGTCACCCCCGCGAACAGCAGCGGCGCGCTCCCCTTCGGCGTCTGAACATAGCTCGCCACAGTGCCAATCACCAGCGCCAGCCCCACGCCCACCGGGAACGCCACCGACATACCCGCCTCATCGATCGCCACCACCAGCAGGATGTTCGACGCATTGAAAATCGCCCCGCTCACCGCCGCCCTCGCCACCGTCTCCGGCGCGGCCTGCCGCAGGTTCTCCACCGACCCCGCGCCTCCCAGGCTCATCATCGAGACCAGCCCCAGCGCAAACACCCCCAGCGCATAATCCCAGTAATAAAGCGGAAACTGCCAGCGGTCCCGCCCCGCCAGCTTCTGCGTGTTGGCCCACGAACCCCAGCCCAGCATCGTCATCACACAAAACACAATCGCCGTCCCCACGCTGGTCACTACAAACATGTCCGCTCCTTTGCCGCCAGCCTCATTGCGCGTCCACCACACATCGGAAACCCACCGTCCCCGCCCGATCCTTCCCCGGCGACATCATCAGCAGCTTGCCATGCTCCCCCAGCCTGTAGCCCTGCGGAAAATACCAGTGCGAACCCTGCGGCTGATAATAACTCCCGCCGCGCAGAATCCCCGCCCGCGTATGTTCGTCCGTATATTCGTCCGTCCACTGCCACACGTTCCCCGTCAAATCCTCCACCCCGAAAGGACTCCTCCCCCCGGGATGCCCCGTCACCTCATCCGGCCCCCGCATCTCGCGTCCCGTGTCCGGCTTCGGCGCGGCCGCCGCGTTCCATTCATTCCCCCATGGATACTGCCGCCCATCCAGACCCTGGCCCGCATACTGCCACTCCCACTCATGCGGCAGCCGCTTTCCCGCCCACGCCGCATAGGCCCGCGCATCCTCCAGCGAAACCCACGTCACCGGCCGGTTTCCCCAACCCTCCGGATACCTCCCGTTCTTCCAGTCCTTCAGGAAATGATGCTCGTCCGCCGGCCGATACCCGGCCCCCTCCACAAACTTCTGAAATTCCGCATTCGTCACCGGATAGCGGTCCATGTAAAACGTCGGGATCGCAATCCGCATCCGGTGATCCCGCCGCGCCACGCTCTCACCCGGATACTGCACATCCACGCCGATCTGGTTATCCCCTTCAATCTCAATCCCGCTCACCACGAACGGAAACTCCGCCCCCGGAATCCTCACCATCCCCGCCGGCGCGCTCGCCGCCGGCTTCGTCCGCGCGATCGGCGTCATCGTCTGTTGCAAAACCCGCCGCGCCGCCGAAAAACTGTCCAGCCGCCGCGCCGCCAGACCCTTCATCTCCCCCAGAAACCGGTCCAGCTCCGGCGCCGCCGCACCCGCGCGCAACTCCAGCACCGCCCCGAACCCGTTCGCCTCCATCGGAAAACGCAGCACCGCCTTGCCGCCCCGCATCACCGGCGTCAATTCCACGCCCTGCCACAGATCGAAATACCGCGCGCCCCCGCCTTCCGCCTCCAGTTGTTCCCCGTTCACGTCGAACTCGTTCTTGTTCACCAGCGTCCACACCGTGCGCCCGCTCAGCGGCCACTTGCTCGCGTAAATCCCGGCCTGCAGCACCGGCGTATGCGGCGTCCACTCCGCGCTGTTCAGATTCTCCGTGAACTTCCGCTCAATCCGCCCTATCCGCCGGATCGCTTCCCCATCCCGCGGCGTAATCTCGTTCCAGATTCCCCAGATGTTCTCCCACGTCTCCATCCCGATCCCGTTGAAGAACGCAAACTGCAGATCAATATTCTTATCCCGCTGCCACCGGTCCGAAATATTCCCCATATGGCGCGGCTCCAGCCACTTGTATTTCGAAACCAGTTGCACCGCCACCGCCCCCGGACCCGGCGGATTCCCCGCCGCCACCGCCTGCCCCCAGCTCAGATTGTTATAGGCCAGCGCCTCGTCCACACCCAGATGCTCCGGCTCAAACGCCAGCGGATGCCCCGTCTTATCCGACGCCACCCGGTACTCGCGCGGCACCGCCTGCATCGTGTCGCCGTTGATCCCGTCCGCCCCCACCGCCGCCAGTTCCTCCGCCAGCGCCTGCGCTTCCGCCACGCCGAAATCCCGCGTGCCCTGGTCCCACAACATCATCGGAAACAGCACCCGCACGCCCCGCCGGTGAAAATCCGCCACCATCTGCTTCACCCCCGCGATTCCACCCGGCAGGTCGCGGAAATGGTCGAACTGGCTCCGATTGTCGATTCCGATATTCGGGTACGTATGCCACACCAGCACCGCGTCAATTCCGCCATAGCGTTTCGTCAGGTCATCCAGGTACCTGTCGACCGTATATTTGCCGCTCACCGGATCGTAGAAGTACCGGTCCTCCACCATCATTTGCGGCTGCATATAACTGCTCTGCGTCCACCGCAGTTCCGGCCGCGCATACTCCGAGCCGTCATACCCGATGCGCTTCCGGTACTCCATCCGCCACCGCCGCACATCCTCGATCCACCTCGGAAAATCCGCCGCATTGCGCGGCCCCTCCATCACATAGCCCTGCACCCGAACCACCGGGTCATCCGCATACAAAACCGCGCAGAACACCGCACAAAACGCAAAACTCTTCCACGTCATTTCCTGCTCCGCTCCTCAGCCTGTCTCATCCGCGCTCAACCAACATGGGTGAATCATATATCGACTCCCCTCTCGGCGGCGCCGGTAATTTGTCAGGATGGGGCGCACGCTCCGCACCGGGGAGGCCCTCCCTCAACCATCGACACGCCGGAGAGTTCCGGACCGCGTCCGCCGCAGAAAATCTCTCTGGAGGCAGCCCGCACCGGCCGAGGAGCTTGGCGTTTGACGTTTTCGGGAACGCCGTTTCGGGCCTTTTGGTGCGGGGTAGTTCACCGAGATGCCGACAGGGCGTCAAGGTGACTTCCCAGATCGGGACTTGGGGACAACGACGCGCCACTTCAATGGTTCGGGCGTTTCTCGGCCAAGTTCGATCACTTCCTGCAACGCCCTTTGGGGCCATTGTATGCGTGCATATGCCAACAGCTACTCGGAGCGGATCGGCCGGGACTCGCTCGCTGATCGGTACGAATCGCTTCTTGTGAAATGAATTCAGAGGTATGGACGACTGCAGAACCTTCCAAGACGTCACTCACCGCAGCAATCAATTCGCACGTTGTGTTTTGCTCGCGTCGCATAGTGTGGCAGGTAGGAGTTGCGCCGGGCACACATGATATGGCCCACCCTCAGCCGCGAATGCACGTCTTGTATGAGAACTTCTCCGTTGTCCCATCAAATCGAGTTATCCAGAAGCACCTCGTGCCGTAGTCGGCGCTCCTGACGCTGAAGTGTGCTACACCACAGCCGATCTTCTGGTCCGCCTCGGGATGAAGCACAAGCGCCCCGCGGAGTACGTCCTCATCGGCAGCGTTGACCCTGTCGCCGAGATCGTAGCGGTTGAGCATGGTTCGAAGAAAGGAGTTGGCGTCGCCTCGATTGGCGAAGTTCAGCGGGCCAATAGTGATCGGCTTGGCTGGCACCTCATTCTCCTCGACTGCTCATGATGTCGGGACTTGGAGTGGACCGCCCGTCGGCAAGAGCTTGGCACGAATTTCACGCATTATGATAGCAGGAATTCCCATTCCTTCGAATTGCGAGTCCCGTTCTATTACCCAGGCAATACAGGCCTGCTGGCTGAGATCGTCGCGGGCTATTTTCTCGTAAAGGGCAACCGCGCTCATGCGGGAAACCCCAAGCTCCATTAGTGAGAGCAGGGTGCGAGATGAGACGCCGAACTCGAGTTGGGTGCCGATGTCTAGTTCGTCCACCTCAATCAGGTCGAAGCGACTGATCTCGTGAAGGCGGGCGTGAAGCACGTCAACGTAGGCCGAGAAGTATTTCGGCGCGCGGAAACGAGCGATTTGCTCGACCAACTCCATAGTTTGCCGGATCAGAACCGGCAGGTTGTATTTCTTGCTGCGAGAGCGATGATAATCGATGTTCCGCCTGATCATCGACGCAAGCGAGTAGCCCTTGAGCCACTGCACTAGGATCAGCGCGTGGAGTGGAATCAAGCCGTCGGGAAGAAACGCAGGAAAAAGATGCTGGTTAATCCGTTTCATGATGGTGACGAACCGGTCGTAGCTGTCTTGGCTATCAACGGCGGCCGGTAGCAGGTTCTCGACATCGCCGTCGTACCGGCGGAAGGCTTCCAGCAGGTGCTGGAGTCCGAGCGCGCTGACACCGGGATGCCGCGCGGCGAGGTCGGGGCCGATCTCAATCTTGGCCGCAATCGCAGCGAGGCTCTCGTCGAGACGAGCAATGATCGCTGCTGTGTGGCGCTTTGCGAGGCTGGCCTGGGCAATCGAGCCAAGCCGTAAAAAGGTTGAGAGGAGGTAGGCCCCAACCTGTTCAAAGCGCTCGGCATCTTCGAGGTTGGCGAGGTCACTATCCGCGCGGCGGTCCAAATAGCTCGCCAACGCGTCGCCACGTTCTATCACCACGTCGCTCTCGCGCTTGATCGGATAGCGCGCCCGACCCGGCACACCATTCGGCCACGCGGTGACGTCTTTGGGATCGATGCAGATGATATTGCCCTAGGTAGGGGCAACGTCAGCGGCATGGCCCTGCGGGGCCTCCCTTTCTTCCACCTCCAGTTCCGCCAAATTAGAAAAAGAAAGTCTGTAGAATCAGTGTGGTGGCCGCTCCTCCCCCCCCAAAACCCTTGACACCCATGCTACCCTCCAGCCGGGGACCCACTCGTCCCCAGCCAAACCCCAAAAAGCCGGCCGCCGAGCCGGCTTTTTTATCGCCCGGCCCGCCCCGCCAGGCCCCCGACACGCAACCAACACACAAAGGAGCAAACCATGTCCACCTCCGCCGCCAAAGCCCAGGCCAATCGCGCCAACGCCAAACTCTCCACCGGCCCCCGCACCGAAGCCGGTAAAGCCGCCACCTCCCAAAATGCTCTGAAATTCGGCCTCTTTTCCACCACAAACTGCGTCCAGCCCCATGAGCGGGACGAATATAACCAGGTTTGCGCCCAACTCTGGGATTCCCTCAATCCCGTCGGCCTGGTCGAAGAACTCCATGCCACCGAAGTCGTCCGCTGCGCCTGGCGTCTCCGCCGCTGCGCCCACGCGGAAGGCAGCCTCCTCGCTTTGGTCCACCATGAGTTCGTCAAAGGCCTCTACCCCACCGCGCCCCCGGACGTCTTCCTGGACCCCATGCTTTACCCCTCCGCCCTCGCCGTCCAGTCCTCCGTCGACCGCGCCCGCGGCCAGGCCCAGTCCGCCATGCGCCGCGCCCTCGCCGACCTCCGCAACCTCCAGACCGAACGCCACCTCCGCTCCGAAGTCCTGAACCCCGGTCACGACCCCTCCCACTTCGGCCTGGCCTCCCTCCGGGACGTCATCGCCGGCATCAACGATCATGCGCGCACAAAACTCCAGACCGCCAAAGTCAACACCCTCGAAGCCACCAACCGCATCATCGCCATGGAAAGCCAGGGCATCCCGGACGTGTCCAGGGCAGACGAATTCCCGCCGAAAGCCGCCAGAGCAGAATCCGCCAGAGCAGAAAAAGCCAAATCAGAAGCAGCCAGAGCAGAACCAGCAACCGCCGGCCAGCCAGGCGGCGCGCCCGAAACCAAAGACCCGAAAACACAAAACGAAGCGACCCCGAATGCCCCCGAACGCTTCGCCAGTCCCCCCATCACCCCCCGTCCTTCGGCGGTCAGCCGCCCGACACCCCGAAATGCCAACTGTCCCTGCGGTTCCGGCCGCAAACACAAACGCTGTTGCGGCCAAAATGCCCCGCCCCTCCGCACCATGGCCGCCTGACTTGACACCTCTCAAACAACTGTTTTAATCTGATGCTTCAAACCGGAGTACGAATGTCTACCGCCCTCCCACTCCCGCCGCCGCACGATCACGACGCCACCCGCGCCCGTCTCGTCGAGGCCGCCGGAGAGGTCTTCGCCGAACACGGCTTCCAGGCCGCCACGGTCCGCGAAATCTGCGCCCGCGCCGGCGCCAACATCGCCGCCGTCAACTACCACTTTCGCGACAAGATGGGCCTCTATGACGCCGTCCTTCTTGAATCCATCTGCGTCGCCAAAATGGCAGACCTTCGCCAGTTGGCGGAACAAAGCCAGACTCCCGAAATCGCGCTCCACCAGATCGTCAACGGCATGCTCCGCCGCATGGCCCACGCCGCCGAACGCGGCAACTGGCACGTCCGCATCATGGCCCATGAAATGGCCCACCCCACCTCCGGTCTGGACCGCGTCGTGGAACTCGCCATCGGCCCGAATTACTCCGTTCTGCGCGGCGTCATCGCGCAGATCGTCGGCCTGCCGCCGCATCATGACGTGGTCCGCCTCAGCACCCACAGCGTCATCGCCCAGGTCGTCCACTGGGCCCACGCCCGCCCCGTCATCTCCCGTGTCTGGCCGGATCTCGAAATGACGGACGCCCGTCTCGACCAGATCGCCCGTCACATCACCGATTTCTCTCTCGCCGCCCTGCGGACTTTTGCACAGGAAAGTACGAAATGAAAAAGCTCATCCCGCTCCTCCTCATCGCCGGCATTGCTTTTGGCGTCTGGAAGTACTTCTTCTCCGCGCCCCCCGTCCCCACAGACCGCGTGCAGCTCACCGGTCGCATTGAGGGTGACGATTCCGCCATCGCCCCCAAAATCGCGGGCCGCATCGTCGAAATCCGCTACCGCGAGGGTGACACCGTGAAGGCTGGCGACCTCATCGCCCGCCTCGATGACCGCCAGGTCCGCGCCCGTGTCGATCAGGCCCAGGCCGCCGTCGCCGAAGCCGACGCCCGCGTTCGCTCCTCCCGCCAGCAGATCGCCATCCTGCAGGAACAGTTGCAGGGTTCGGAACTCGAAAAAGGCCAGTCTTCTGACGATGCCGGCGGTCGCGTCCGCCAGGCCGAGGCCGAACTCGCCGCCGCCCAGGCCCAACTGGCCCAGCAGGAAGGCGCTCTCAAAATCGCCCTCTTTGATCGCGACGCCTACACCAAACTCGCCAAATCCGGCGCAGTCTCCGAACGCCAGGGCAAACAGGCCGAATCCACCGCGGAAACGCAGGAAGCCGCCGTCCAGTCCGCGCGGAAACGCGTCGATTCCGCCCGCGCCTCCCTCACCATGGCCGGTACCAGCCTCACCACGCCCCGCATTCGCGAAACCCAGTCCGCCGGAATTCGCAAACAGATCGCCCTGCAGGAACCTCTCATCGCCGGCGCGCAGGCGGACGCCGCCCGTGCCCGCGCCCAGCTCGTCGAAGCCCAGGAAAACCTGAAGGATCTCGAAATCTACGCCCCGTTCGATGGCACCGTCATCACCCGCGGCGCCGAACCCGGCGAAGTCGTCCAGGCCGGCACCCCCCTCGTCACCCTCCTGGACCTCAATAAGGTCTACCTCCGCGGCTTCATCCCTGAAGGCCAGATCGGCAAAGTCAAACTCGGCCAGTCCGCCCTCGTCTACCTCGATTCCAACACCAAACAGGGCCTCGACGCCGTCGTCTCCCGCATCGACCCCCAGGCCACCTTCACCCCCGAAAACACCTACTTCCGCGATGACCGCGTCAAACAGGTCGTCGGCGTGAAACTCCAGCTCAAAGCCGGCTTCGGCTTCGCAAAACCCGGCATGCCCGCCGATGCGGAGATCAAGCTCCCGTGACCCCCGCCGCCGGGGCCTCCGCAATCCACGTAGCCAGCCTCGTCAAGACCTATAAGCCCGATACCCAGGCCGTCAAAGGGATCTCCTTCGATATCCCCCGGGGCCAGATCTTCGGTCTCATCGGTCCCGATGGCGCTGGTAAAACCACCACCTTCCAGATCCTCGCGGGCGTCATGGAAGCCACCTCCGGCCAGGTCGCCATCTATGGCAAACCCGCGCGCGAAGCCCGCAGCCAGACCGGCTACCTCACCCAGACCTTCTCTCTCTATCCCGACCTCACCGTCGCCGAAAACCTGAGCTACATCGGCAACCTCCGCCACATCGCCGCCAAAGACATTCAGGAGCGCGGCCACAAATACCTGTCCATGTTTGATATGGACCGCTTCACCGCCCGCCTCGCCGGTCGTCTCTCCGGCGGCATGAAACAGAAACTCGCCCTCGCCTGCGCCCTCGTCGCCCAGCCCTCCGTCCTCCTGCTCGATGAACCCACCACCGGCGTCGACCCCGTCTCCCGCCGCGAATTCTGGGACACTCTCGCCCACCTCGCCATCGATGGCCTCACCATCATGGTCGCCACGCCCTATCTCGATGAAGCCGAGCGCTGCCACCGCGTCGCCCTCATGCACCTCGGCGAGATTCGCGAAATCGGCGCCCCTGCCCAACTCCGCGAACACCTGGGCGCGAAGCGTCTCGAAGTCCATACCGACAACCTCGGCCGCGCCGAGGAACTCCTCTCCGTCCAGTCTGCCGACCACAGGATCATCTTTGACGTGCAACGCTTCGGCGACCGTCTCGATGTCATCGTCCCCGATGCCGCCGCCGGCAGCCAACTCGTCGAATCCACTCTCCGCAACGGCGGACTCACCGTCGATATCTTCCGCGTCGACCAGCCCACGCTCGAAAACACCTTCGTCGCCACCCTCCGCGCCATCGGGCAGGACGTCGCCGCGCCCCCGTATCCCGGCAAACACCCCCACGGCGAACTCAAAGGCAAAACCGCCATCGGCGCAAAGAATCTCTCCAAACACTTCGGCGAATTCTTGGCCGTGAAAGACGTCAGCGTCGAAGTGAAATACGGCGAAATCTACGGCCTCCTCGGCGCCAACGGGGCGGGGAAGACCACCACCATCAAGATGCTCTGCGGCCTGCTCGAAGCCAGCGCCGGAGCCATGGAACTCGCCGGCGAAAGCGGCGCCTTCCGCTCCCCGGAAGTCCGCCGCCGCATCGGCTACATGTCGCAGAAGTTCTCTCTCTATGACGATCTTTCCATCGATGAGAACCTCAGCTTCTTCGCCGGCGTCTACGGCGTGCCTCCGGAGGAAATTGAAGAGAAAAAACGCTGGGTTCTCGCCTTCTCCGGCCTCGAAGGGAAAGAAAAACTCATCACCGGCAGTCTGCCCGGCGGCTGGAAACAGCGCGTCGCCTTCGGCGCGTCCATCATGCACGAACCCGGCGTGCTCTTCCTCGATGAACCCACCTCCGGCGTCGACCCCCTCGCCCGCCGCGCCTTCTGGCGCATGATCAACAAACTCGCGGACATGGGCACCGCCATCCTCGTCACCACCCACTACCTCGAAGAGGCCGAACAGTGCAACCGCCTTGGCTTCATGGTGGCCGGCGAGATCGTCGCGGAAGGTACTCCCTCCGGTGTCCGCGCCCAACAGGAAGGCAAGCTCCTCGAAATGGTTGTGGATCAGCCCCAGAAAGCCGCCGACCTGCTCCGGGAAACCGAAGAGCGCTGGCGCATCTCACTGTTCGGGGATCGTCTCCACGTCATCACCGCCCATGACGTCACTCCCAAACTCGCCGCCGCCGGTATCAAAGTGATGGACGTTCATGAGGAAACCTGGTCCCTCGAAGACGTCTTCATCGCCGTTGTCGAAAAAGCCCGCAAACAGGGCAAGGTTGCCAAAGAGGATTAGGTGCCCAAAGAGGATTAGTATGCGACGCATCATTGCTCAGACCCGCAAGGAAATCATTCAGATCACACGGGATAAGCTCGCCGTTACCCTGGCTCTCATCCTGCCGCTTTTCCTGTTGATCCTGCTCGGCTCCGCCATCTCTCTCACGGCCACAGACCTGCCGCTCGTCGTGCAGGATCTGGATAACTCCGCCGAATCCCGCAGCTTCATAGACGCCTTCCGCGCCTCCCAAACCTTCTTCGTCAACTCCTGGCCCGCCACCGTCGCCCCGTCCCTGGCGTTTCAGCAAAACAAAGCCAGAGCCGCCCTCGTCATCCCGCAACACTTCGGGCGTGACCTGCAACGCGGCCGGAACACGGAAACGCAGCTTCTCATTGACGCCGCCGATGCCAACACCGCCCGCCTCATTCAGGGCTACGCCGCCGAAATCACCGCCGCCTGGAACGCCGTCAACAACCCGCGCCCCGTACCCGTCAAAGCCGATATCCGCTTCTGGTACAACCCGGGCCGCGAATCAAAGAAGTTCTACGGCCCCGGCATCTTCGTCCTCGGCATTTCCATGTTCCCGCCCCTTCTCGCCGCTCTCGCCATGTCGAAAGAGGGCGAACAGAAGACCATCCTGCAGGTCTATGTCTCCAGCATCTCGGCGCATGAGTTCCTGCTCGGCAAAATCTTCGCCTTCATGCTCATCGCCTTCGCTGAAACCTTCCTGCTGATGATCGAAATGCGCCTCTTCTTCGACCTCAGCATCGTGGGCGACCCCACCCCGCTCATCATCGGCACCATCCTCTACGCTTTCTGCGTAGCCACCTTCGGCGCCATGCTGGGCGCGGCCATCCCCAGCCAGGCCGCCGCCATCCAGGCCGTCGCCGTCGGCGGCTTCCTGCTCGTCTACCTGCTCTCCGGGCTCATCTTCCCGGTCGCCAACATCCCCATCCAGATCCGCTGGGTCTCCAGCATCGTCTGGGGCCGCTACTACATTGAAATCGTGCGGGACGCCCTGCTCCAGGGTGGCGGCTGGCCCGCCATGTGGTTCAACGTCCTCATGATCGCCATCATTGGCGCGTTCTTTTACACCCTCGCCTGGAAACGCATGCGGAGGATGCAGCTAAGCGCATGAGTCTCTTTCAACGCATCTTTCAATCCATCTTTGGTTCCGTGCTCCCCGCGCTCATCCGCAAGGAGTTCACCCAGATCCGGCGCGACCGCCGCCTGGCCATCTCGCTCGTCATTCCGCCGACCATGCAGCTTCTCCTGTTCGGCTTCGCTCTCAACGCCACTGTCGACAATCTCAACCTCGGCATCGTCGATCTCGACCACACGCCGCAGAGCCGCGACCTCATCGCCGGCATGACGGAAAGCCGCGCCTTCCGCCTTGGCGGTACCTACGTTTCCGCCAACAAAATGGGCGACGCCATCTCCCGCAATGAGATTGACGCCGGCCTCGTCATCCCCCCGGACTTCGCCAAAGATCTCGCCCGCAGCCGCCAGACCACCGTGCAGATCCTGCTCAACGCCATGAACGCCAACACCGCCGCCATCGCGCAGGGCTATTCCGAAGGCGTCCTCCAGAGCTGGAACCTGCACCCGCGGTTCCTCACCGCGCCCCGTCCCGCCTCCCCGCGCGGCAACGTCATCCTGCACCCTGCCTTCTTCTTCAATCCCGGCCTGGTCTCCGCCTGGTTCATCGTCACCGGCACCTTCGGCGTTCTGCTCATGCTCAACGGTTCACTCATCGCCGGTTCCGCCATGATCAAGGAACGCGAAAACGGCACCGTCGAACAGCTCCTCATGACGCCGGCCACCACCACCGAAATCATCGTCGCCAAAATCGCCCCGCTCTTCGTCCTGCTCTGCGGCCTGATTCTGCTCGCCACCGTCATCATCCGCGTGGTCTTCGGTGTTCCGTTTCGCGGCAACTTCCTGCTGGTCCTGCTCGGCGCGCAGCTCTGTGTCCTGTGCGGCATCGGCATCGGCACCGTTATCGCCACCTTCACCCGGTCCGCCCAGCAGTCGCAGCTGATGGCCTTCTTCGTCAACCCGCCGCTCGCCACGCTCTCCGGCTCACTCACTCCCATTGAAGCCATGCCGCACTGGCTGCAGCCCTTCACCGTCATCAACCCCCTGCGTCACTTCGGCATCATCTCGCGGTCCGTCTTACTCCGGGGCAGCGGCCTCGAAACCGTCTGGCCCAACTTTCTGGCACTCATCATCTTTACCCTCGTCATGATGTCCTTCAGCGTCTGGAGATTCCGTAAGCAACTCGGCTAACACTATGAAGAAACTTCTCGCCATCCTGGTCGCAATACAGCTCGCCATCCCGGCCTTTTCACAGACTGCCGTCCAGTTGCCCCTGTCCGGTCGCACCGGCCAGTCGGGTTCCGTCACCGCCACGCAGAGCCCCATCCCCGGCGCTACCACCAGCGTCAACACCATCAATACGGGTGTGCAGGTGACCGGCTCGTACGCCGGCAGTTCCTCCGGCGCCACAGACCGTCCGTTTTCCGGCAGGCTCTCTCTCAAAGAGGCCGTGGACCGCGCTCTCACCCATAACCTCGGCGCTACCGGACTCGCCCAGGCCGTCCGCCAGGCCCGCGGCCAGGAACGCGTCGCCCGCAGCGCGCTCATGCCGAACCTCAACGGCCAGATCCGCGAGACTTATCTCACGCAGGATCTCCAGGTCCTCGGCATCAAACTCCCCGGCATCCCCGCCGTCGTCGGCCCCATCAACTACTTCGACGTGCGCGCCACCCTCACCCAGAACTTCGTCGATCTCACCGCGCTCAACAACCACCGCGCCTCGGAAGAGATCGTCAAAGCCAATGAGCAGGCCGTAAAGGATGCCCGGGATATCGTCGTTCTCGCCACCGCCGGCGCTTACCTCCAGGTCATCGCCGCAGCCGCCCGCGTCGAATCCGCAAAGGCCCAGTTCGCCACCGCCAAAGCGCTCTACCAGCAGACGCTGGAACGCCGCCAGGCCGGTGTCACCGCGCAGATTGATGTGAACCGCAGCCTCGTCCAGCAGCAGACCCAGCAGCAGCGCATCGCGACTCTCGAAAACGATCTCGCGCGCCAGAAGATCAACCTCGCCCGCCTCGCCGGCCTTCCCGCCAACGACAACTTTCAGATCACAGACACCGTCGGTTACTGGGCGCCGCCCGAACTCGGTGTGGAAGAAGCCGTGAAGCAGGCGCTCGATGCCCGTGCCGATCTCAAAGCCGCCGAAGCCCAGGTCAAAGCCGCCGAACGTGCCCGTATGGCCGCCCGCGCCGAACGCCTGCCTTCCCTCGCCGTCTCAGCCGACCTCGGAGAAATCGGCCGCCGCTTCAGCCAGGCCGAACACACCTATACCGTGGTCGGCAGCGTCAAAATCCCCATCTGGCAGGGTGGCCGCGCCGCCGGTGACATCGCCCAGGCGGAAGCCACGCTGGACCAGCGGCGTGCCGAAGCGCAGGATCTTCGTGGTCGCATCGAAAGCGATATCCGCAATGCCTGCCTCGATCTGAAGGCCGCCACCAGCCAGTTGGAACTCGCCCGCAACAACCAGGAGCTGGCAAAGGAAAACCTGAAGCTCACTCGCGAAAAGTTCGAAGCGGGCGTCACCGAATCGCTCGAAGTCACCCAGGCCTCTGAAGCCCTGGCCTCGGCTGAACTCGACTCCATCACCGCGCTCTTCGCCCACAACCTCGCGAAGCTCAGCCTTGCCAGAGCCCTGGGCAACACCGAACAGCGCCTGCCGGATTATTTGAGGGTGCGGTAAGGCGCGCAGTAGCGTTCGCCCGTCCGCATTACGTGGTAACCCTGCCCGATTGCCTCGCAGGTAGCCACAAACTCATCGGGCGGTGCGGTATTGAACGTGAACATGTTGTAGTGGCACGGGATCACCGTTTTCACTCCGGCATCCTTCGCCAGTTGGGCGGCCTCCCGCCCCCACAGGTTCCCGGCCACGCGCCGTTCCGGGCCGCGCCCGTTGATCGGCAGCAGCGCCATGTCGATCCGGAACCGCCGCAGCCGGTCTGTCAGACCGTCGTACAGTATCGTGTCCCCGCTGTGGTACACGGTCCAGCCGCCGAACTCGAGCACGTAGCCCATATAAGCGGGCGAGGGCTCTTCGTGGGCGGACATCACGCCCGTAAAACGGACGCCCGCCAGCTCCACCTTCTCGCCGTCGCCGAGGCCGGTCAGCACCCCGGGCTCCACCCGCAGCCGGTCGGCAACGAAGGCCCGGTTCAGCTCCGGGATCAGCATCCGGGGCCTGCCCCAAAGCGGCCCCAGCGTCTCCGCGTCCAGGTGGTCCGTGTGGTTGTGGCTCGACGTCACTACGTCGACAAACCCCAGCCGCGCCGGTTCCACCACAATCGGCTCCATCCGGATATGGGGCTTATCGGTATTTGCGTACTTCTTCGTCAGGGAGTCAGAAAGGTATGGGTCAAGCAGAATATGAACGCCGTTCCATTGCAGCAGAAAGCCACTCTGTCCGAGCCACCAGAGCCGGAAGCCGTCATCGTGAACGTTCCACCGCTCCACGTCGCGGATCATACCGCCCGGACTCCGGCCACCATGTTGATCAGCTTCTGCCTCGCCGCCCAGCGCGCCGTCTGGCTCAGCCCGCAATCCGGCGCAAATGCCAGTTGCCTCGCCGGCGCGTATTCGAGGCACCGGCGCACCCGCGCCGTCACGTCGGCCACCGTTTCGATGTAATAGCTCTTCACATCGATAATTCCGACCGCCACATCAATCCCGCGCTCGGCAATCGTTCGGATCAGTTCCAGTTCCGCAAACTCGCGGCTCGCCATCTCCAGATGGATCTCATCCACCGTGAGTCCCAGGAAGGCCGGAAACAGCGGCGCATACTGCCGGGGCCCCACCGCCCTGGCCTTGTAGTTGCCGAAGCAGAGATGCGTCGAGAGCCGGCACTTGCCCACCACGGGCCGTACCGTCTCATTGAAGATCTCCACAAACCGCGTGGGGTCTTCCTTGTGCGCATAGCAGCTCATCGAAGGCTCATCGAGCGTGATCTCCGTGCAGCCCGCCGCCACCAGCGCCACCAGTTCCCGCTGCACAATCGGCAGCAGTTCCGCTGTCACTTTCCAGCGGTCGGGCGCGTCGATCCGTCCGCTCAGCGTATACGGTCCGGGTACGCTTGCCTTCAATACCGGCCCCGGCGTTCCGGCAATCCGCCGGAGTCTCTCGAACTCGGCCACCGCGCCCAGTCCGTGTTCCGAACGGATCGCCCCGGTCACCGCGTACTTCCCGCGCTGATCGTGCGCCGGCGGGCCGAACCGCCGCGGCGAAAACGGCTTGCCGCTGATCCCTTCCAGCCGTCCGTAAAACGACAGGTTGAAGTCATACCGCGTCTGCTCGCCGTCGGTGATCACATCGAGCCCCGCCGCCAGCTGATCGTGGACCGCCGCGATCACGGCATCGTTCCGCATCTCCTCAATGTCGGCCTCGCCGAACTCTTCGAGGTGCGATGTCGCATACTCCAGCCACCCCGGAAACGGGTAGCTGCCAATGACGGTGGTTAGTAGTTCACGGTGACCCATCGGTGCTCCCTCATCGACCTGTAGCCGGCATCCAGAATCGTATTGACCACATAGCCGTCCTCATACGTCTCACGGGGCATCACGCCGTCGCGAACGCACTCCACAAAGTGCTTCATCTCGGCCTGATACCCGTACGCAAAGGCCTCTTCCGGCAACGGACGGGTCCAGCCGAAATCGATGTCCGCCTTCTCCACCACGTACCCGGCGGAACTCCTCGTAAACGCGGCAAGCGGCGTCTGCCGCGTCACGTCGGTGAAGATCGATCCCTCGGAACCGTGGATCTCGTTGCGCAGATCCAGACCGCCCTGCGTCGTCCAGGAAAGCTCGCAATGCGCCACGCCGCCGCTCGCCATCTGCAGCAGCAGCAGCGCGTTGTCTTCGCCCTTTGTCTTGTCTTTGTGCAGCAGGTTCGCGCCCCAGGCCATCACCTCGGTCACGCGGTCCTGCTTGCCGAAGAAATACCGTGCCGCCTCAATGCAGTGGCACCCCAGGTCGTTCAGCGCCCCGCCGCCCGTGTTGTCGATGTCCCAGAAGTGGGGACTGTGGGGGCCGCTGTGCGATTCGCGCGACCTCACCCAGAGCACCTTGCCCAGGCCGCCCTGCTCGATCGTCGCTTTCGCCCTCACCACCGCCGGAGCGAAGACCTCCGTCTCGGCGTAGCCGTGGATCGCACCCGACGCCACCGCCGCCTCGAACATCAGTCTCGCCTCTTCCGCGTTGCGCCCCAGTGGCTTCGTGCAGACCTGATTCCGCTTCGCCACCGAGAGCGCCAGCGACACCGGCAGATGCTCCTCATTCGGCAGCGCAATGATGAACAGGTCAATGTCGTCCCGCATCACCACCTGCTGCGAATTAGTGAACTCCGGGATGCCCCAGCGCTCCGCAAACAGCCGCGCCCGTTCAAACGAACGCGAGTAGTTGATCACCACCTCGTGATCCCGTACGTTCGCGAGGCCCTGCATGTAAAAATCGGCCACAAAGCCGGAACCGAGTAGCCCGATGCGTACATTTTTCATACGACTGACCAGCCTCCATCCACCGTAATCACCTGCCCGGTCACCGGGCTGGAATTCTTCCGCAGCAGGAAGACGGCCATTCGGGCCACGTCGTCCGCGCTCAGCATGCCGTGCGTGATCGGCTGCTTGTGTTCAATGAACCGCAGGATCTCCGGGTTCGCCTGTGCCCGCTCGCTCATCGGCGTGCGCACCAGCCCCGGAGCAATCACGTTAATCCGGATGCCCGCCGCCGCATAGTACGCCGCCGCGGCAAGGCTCATCGCTTCTATCGCGCCCTTGCTCGCCGCGTACGCGACCGTTCCGAAGCCGCCCGCTTCCGGACGCCTCGCCAGTACGCTGCCCATATTGAGGATCACGCCGGTCTGCTTCTGTTCCACCCAGACCTGCAGCACTTCGCGGCACACATGGAACGTGCCCTTGGCGTTCACGTCCATCGCCTCGTCCCACCCGGCGTCGGAACACTCATGGAGGGGCCCGTCCCCGAATGCGCGTGCGCTGATGCCGGCCACGTTGAACACCGCGTCGATGCGCCCATGCGCTTCCAGACAGGCCTGGACCGCGCGCCGGACCGCCACTTCATCGCGGACGTCCGCCATCTCTTTGCTCATCACAAAGACCGGGTCTGTCTGCCGCCACATCTCGGCCGTGGCGGCCGCGATGCCGGTGGAGCCCGTGATGAAGAGGACCTCGCTCATTCGAACAGATGCCGCAGGCTCTGCCGGTACGCCTCGTAGAACGCTTCCAGTTGCAGCGCCGCGCCCGTGTTGCCCACGAACTGATGGCTCGGCAGCAGCACCGGTTTCATCCCGCGCGCCAGCAGCCCCTCCGCCGTCGCGCAGCGGATCATGTTGATGATCATGGCGCCCGTAACAGTCGATACCGGACCGGTCCGCCATTCGAGACCTTCCAGTTCCAGCACGCAGTCGCCGGGAGGGCACTGGTTGTCGATCACGATATCGGCGCAGTCCACCAGTTTCTTGCCGCTCGAATGGGCCGCCGTCGCCTTCTCGCAGTGGGCTTTCGAGACGATGCCGATCACCGGCAGTCCGCGCTTCTGCGCCCCCATCGCCATCTCGACGATCACCGGTCGGATGCCACTGGTCGAGATCACGATGAACGCGTCGTGCGGGCCGAACTTGTAGCCCTTCAGGATCTGCTCCGAGTAGCCCTCGTAGCCCTCCAGATAGAGCGGCGCGCGCAGCCCGTTCGCGCCCACGATATTCGCGTGGTTGGA
This sequence comes from uncultured Acidobacteriia bacterium, assembly GCA_903900705.1. Lineage (GTDB taxonomy): Bacteria > Acidobacteriota > Terriglobia > Bryobacterales > Bryobacteraceae > BOG-234. The sequence continues at coordinate 77,879 of CAIUOG010000054.1, read as the reverse complement.
AAGCGCCAGTTCCACCAGCGCCACAAAGCCCGGGAAGCAGCCCTGTCGCGGCGTCATCTCCTCGCACATCATGCGGGAATGGCCGTTGCCGAAAAGGAAGATGAGTCCTCCTTTCGAGATGCGGTCCGCGCAGAGGTCCGCAGCCTGCTGGATCACCTCCGACTGCGTCTGCCGCAGGTGCTCCAGGCGTGAGATGGCTTCTCCGAAATACGTTAGCGCTGCTGTCTTTTCAGGCACGAATGATTGTATATCACGGTGATCGTATTGCCGCCGGACGACCAGGTGCCAATACCAACAAAAAAGACCGCCGGATTGCTCCGGCGGTCTTTTTTGTTGGATCACAACTTTGCGAACTAATCGCCGAAGCTGCCGACTTCTTCCTTGCTGTCCTTCTTCGCCGCCGGGGCCGGAGCCGGAGCGGGGGCCGGAGTAATGCCGCCGGTCAATGTGTTCAGCGGAACGAATCCGGCTTCCACCGGCTTCTCCTTCAGCACGACTTCGCGGTACAGCTTTGCCATCCGCGCATCTTCGGCGGCCTTCTTCGCCATCTCGGCGTTGCGGGCGCGGATCTTCTCTTCACGAGCCGTCTTCGCGATGCCCTGCGAATCCAGATCGTGCTGGATATCGGCATTCACCGCATCCATGTTGAGAACCAGCGAGTGTTCCTTCGAGGGCAGGTTGACGTTCTTGCCGCCGGCGATGATTTCATGACGGCCCCGTTCCTCGTACCACTTGGTGAGGGTCGCGGTCATGTGCATCTTCTCGACGATGTTACGCCAGCCCACGCCGGTGTTGTAAGCGCAGAAGCTGATTTCACCTTCCTGCGTGGCGTAGGGGATGATGCACTGTTCGGTACGGCGGAAGTCGTAGTTGAACAGATCCTGGAACCACATGCCGGCGATGAAGAGGAAGTTCCAGCGGTCCTGACGGCGCTTTTCGATGTCGGCCAGCGTGCGGTCCGGACCCACCTTACCGTAGTTGCGGCCCGTCGCATTGAAGGTCTTGTCGAACTTCTGCAGCAGGTCCTTCATCTTGAAGTGCGTGGGCGACTGGAACGGATCGTAGTTACGGGCGAGCGCGAGGCCCAGACCCACCACCGACCAGAACTTGCTGCGGGCCGCGTCGTTCACCGAGCGGACGTCCTTGGCAACCTGCTCCATATCGAGGAACTGGGTCACCGGGCGGAATTCCCGGGTTTCCTTGTCGATCATGACGGCCATGCCCGTACCGCAATTCGGGTGGCAGCCGCAGCTCAACTGGCCCCATTCCGCCTGCGGTCCATGGATCAGATCGGCCCAGTCGGAGAAGGTGCTCATGAAGGAGATCGGGAACCAGTCGCGGGCGGGTTCGCCCATGCCGATCTGGCTCTTGGCGTCGTGCGCCAGGTGCGAAAGCGTGTAGCGCTGTGCGGCGCGGCGTTCCGGGGTGATCTCTTCGTCGCGGCCCGTGAAAGACACCGGCTGGAACGAGAGGAACGAGATCTTCTTCGGGTTGGCGAGCGCGAATTCAATCACGCGGCCCACCTGTTCGTTGTTCACGCCATTGATGATGGTGATCACCGGAACGATGTCGACACCGTTCGAGTGCAGGTTCTCGATCGCGCGGAGCTTCACGTCAAACAGGTTGCCGATGGCGCGGTGCGAGTTGGCAGCATTGCCGACACCGTCGAACTGGAGATAGGCATACCGAAGACCGGCCTTGGCCGCTTCGAGACAGAATTCCGGGCTCTTCGCGAACTCGATGCCGTTGGTCGCGGCCTGCACGCTGTTATAACCCACCTTGCGGGCGTAGGAAACAGCCTTCAGGAAGTGGGGCGACAGGGTGGGTTCGCCACCGGAAAACTGCACCGACATCTGGCGGCGTGGCTTGATGGAGATCGCGTTGTCCAGCATGGTCTGGATTTCTTCCCATGACAGTTCGTGGACGAAACCGACCTGGTTGGCATCCATGAAGCAGGGGTCGCACATCATGTTGCAGCGGTTCGTCAGATCGATCGTGAGAACCGAGCCGCGACCGTGCGTCACCGTGCTGGAACCGTGGTTGTGGAGGCCTTTGTCGTTGTGGGCGCGGATGTCGCGGCCTGGGAACACGCGTTCAATGTGTTCGGAGAATTTGGTGTCGATCGACATGATGTCTTCGAACTTCCCGTGAGTGGGACATTCTTTGACCATCAGGATTTTGCCGTCACGCTCGATGATCTGCGCTTTGATTTCGCCGACCTTTTCGTTGCGGAGGATCTCAACCGGCACATCACCGGCGACGATTTTGTTGCGGATCTCGGGAACGCACTTCGGACACAGAGAATCGGTCGTGCGGGGCCAGCCGAGGGTCGGCTTTTCCTTTTCCCACGACTTCAGCAGGGGCTTATCGGACCACTTCGGAGTAAAAGAGGGGTTCCGATTGATAGAGTTGAACGTGTTGAACACGTGCCATGCGGCGCCGGCAACCAGTGTCGCGGCCTTCTCTGCGTACTTAATAGGTTTGTGCATTCGTGTCGGGATTCTCCTAACTTCATAGATTAGGGGGCGGGCGGCGACGGTTCGATAGTTTTTCATTGAACTGCGCCGAAAACAGGTCGGGCGGGGCACTGTTACATTGAACGGGTATCACCTTCAGCGAACGGGAGTAGCGTTGACCCTCAACAGCAATCATGTCCGTCAGTTAGCTGCCGAAGTCGGGTTCCAGCTGGCAGGCGTGGCGCGCGCCGGAGAGACGCCCGATTTCGCCCGTTATCAGGACTGGGCGGCACGCGGACTGGCAGGCGAAATGAAATACCTGACGGACCACCGGGCCGACCTCCGGTCGCATCCGGAAAACCTTCTCCCGGGTGTCCGCTCGGTGATTTCGGTGGGCCTGCTCTACAACGGTCCGGAGCCGTATTCGACCGCCTTTTCCGACCCCGAGCGCGCCTGGATCGCGCGCTACGCCTGGGGCGAAGACTACCATGGCCTGATTCGGGCAAAACTTGAGGTATTAGCTCGTAAGCTGTTGCTGAAAAAAGACTTCCAGTGGAGAGCCTGCGTCGATACCGCTCCTCTGGCTGAACGATCATTCGCGCGGGAGGCGGGCCTCGGCTGGATCGGAAAAAACACCTGCCTGATCAACCAGGAACACGGCTCCTGGTTCCTGCTGGGTGAATTGCTGACCACACTCGAAGCGGAACCGGACGCGCCCGCGCCGGACCGTTGCGGCACCTGTACGCGGTGCATTGAGGCCTGCCCGACCCGCGCGCTCGTGCCGTCACCGCCTGGTCATGATGGGCCGGGCCGCTACGAACTGGACGCCCGCCTGTGCATTTCCTACTTCACGATTGAACTGCGCACGGCGGTTCCGGAGCCGCACCGGGCCGGAATCGGCTCGAATGTCTTCGGGTGCGACATCTGTCAGGACGTGTGTCCGTGGAACCGGCGTGCAGCGGTCGGCCCGGAATCCGCGCGTCCGGATCTGGTCGCGCCACCACTGGAGCGCCTGAGTGAACTGACCGAGGCGGAGTTCCGCCGGATGTTCCGCGATACCCCGGTCAGCCGCGCCAAATATCGCGGCTTCCTGCGCAATGTCGCGATTGCCATGGGCAACAGTGGTCTCGCGAAGTTCCGCGCTCCGCTCGAAAAGCTCACCACTTTCGGCGAGCCGCTGGTGGAAGAACATGCCCGGTGGGCGCTGGCCCGACTGCCGGTTGCCGGCTGAGCGGCGTTACTGCCCCGCGCCGCTGGGCGCGGCCGGTCTGGACGGACGGACCAGTTCCACGGGGTTCACATTGGCCGGAATCGCCAGATCCACAAAACCCGCCAGCATCTCTTCCCACGTCTGTTCACCCCAGTAGACTTCCTTCTTCGGATCCGGGTTGAAGGGATTGTTAGCGGAGTTGTCATAGACGGCGGTTGCTTTGAGCACTGTACCCTTCGGCAGCACAAGAGGCTTTTCGAGCGCGTACGTCAGCTGCCAGTTGAAGTCGTAACGTGGCACGCTCAGCAGTGTTGCCGTTTCGCCCGTCGGGTAGGTTGCCGTATAGGAGAAGGACTTGCCGCGCACGTGCATGTGGGGGAACAGCGACTGCAGTTTCGCTTCGCGCTGCAGGGTGACTTTGGCGTCCACCTGGTGATTCGCGTCGCCGGCGGGGATCTTCAGCGAGGTGTTCATGATGAACGTGTTGATCACGCGTTCTTTGGGTACTTCCTTCGCGAAGGTCATGCCGACCTTGCTGCGATCGTTGCCCGCCTTGCCATTCGCCGTGTAGTGAATCTGGAAGATCAGATCGGAACCGGCGGGGATCAGTCTGGCCTGTCCGTCGAGCGTCTTATACGCGATGCCGCCCGGAACATAAACGCCGACCATCTCATAGGCCCCCCCGTTGATGCCGTAGAGCATGCCGCGATCATTTTCCGCGGGATGGGGTCGGGTGGCTTCCTCGGGGTCGTCCGGTTCAGTGAAGGGAGCGGAACCCGGCTTCGCATTGCCGGCGAACTTCGAACCCTTCGGGCGGGCGTAAAGCACGATATGGTGTACCACCGCGACATTGCCGGGACGAACTTCCAGATCTTTCACCCATTTGTCCTCGGTGAAGTTGGTCGCAACCACGAAATAGGTGTAGCCGATTCTCCCCTGCGCCGGCACGTTAAAGTCATAGCCGGTGTCGAACACCTGATCCGGCTTGCCGATGGTCCAGCCCTGAGTAAAGGCGAGGGGCTTCGGGGCCGCTTTCGGATCGCCGGCTTTGGCGCCGCTGTCGGCCCAGTCGGAAATGGTCTTGATTTCGGCGGCGGTCAGGGAGCGATCATTCGAGAACTTCCCGTAGTGCGGGTCAGCCGACCATGGCGGCATCTTCTTACTGAGCAGCGCTTCCTTCATCGCCTTGGCCCATGGCCGCGCCTGTTCATAGGTCTGGAGGGCGAACGGGGCCACTTCACCGGGACGGTGGCATTCCTGGCAGCGCTGCTGCAGAACGGGCAGAACGTCCTTGTAAAAAGTCGGCTGGGCGGCGAAGACTACTCCGGACAGGGCGGGTGCGGCCAGCAGGATGGCGAGGGCGTGAAATCTCATGGAAATTCTCCGAATAACAGAAACGAAAACAGTGTTCTCTATGTTCCCACAACAATGCCGCCATCGACGGGGATCACAGCGCCGTGGACGAAGGATGCCGCATCAGAGGCCAGCCACACGTAGGCGTTGGCGATGTCAGCCGGATCACCCATGCGGCCGAGCGGCGTGTGGTCCCGCATCGTCTGCAGTACCTTTTCCGGCATGGCCTTCACCATCTCTGTGGCGATGAAGCCCGGCGTAACGGCATTGACGCGAATGCCGTATTTACCCAACTCCCGCGCCCAGGTTTTCGTCATCCCGATGACGCCGGCTTTCGACGCCACGTAGTTGGTCTGACCGAAGTTGCCGTAAAGACCCACCACGCTGGAGGCATTGAGAATCACACCGCCTCCGCCCCCAATCATGACCGGCGCCACGGCACGCGTACAGACGAAGACGCCGCGCAGGTTCACGTCGAGCACCGCATCGAAGACCTCATCGCTCATCGACGAAACCACCACGCCGTCCCTGACCTTCACCAGTTGCGCATCGCGCAGGATGCCGGCGTTGTTGACCAGCACCCGAATCGTCCCCCAGCGGCTGACCACTGCCTGGGTGGCGGCGGCAACGCTGTCGGCGTCAGACACATCCACCACCTGGTAATCGCCGGTGAAGCCTTCCGGCGGGGGCGTGCGGTCCCAGACGGAGACGCGGCAGCCTTCCTGCTGAAAGCGAAGCGCGGTGGCCCGGCCAATGCCGGCGGAACCTCCGGTTACCACAACAACCTGGTCCTGTAAGCCTGTTTCGATCATGATTCAGATTATGTTTCCGGGGAGTGCTAATTCAATGAGCCGAACGGCACGTGGTTTGCGCACTACAATTCGCGCACTACAATTTAAAGGATCACATGAAAACACTTCGGACCAAAACGGCATTCGCACTCTGCGGGGCCTTCCTGCTTTTGACCAGTCTTTCGGGCTGCGGCGCCACCGCAAAATCCGCTCAGATAAAAACGGAGGGTTACCAGGCGGTATTTCTTGATTCCGGCGCGGTTTTCTTCGGCAACCTGGAAGGCCTGGGATCAGACTTTCCTGTGCTGAAAAACGTGTTTTACGTGCAGAGCGTTTCGAATCCGGAGACGAAGCAGACCAGCAACATCCTGGTGAAGCGGGGCAAGGAATGGCACGGGCCGGACAAGATGACCATCAACGCGCACCACATCATCTTCGTGGAGCCGGTCACCGCCGGGTCGCAGGTGGCCAATCTGATCGCGCAGGCGAAGTAAACCCGGCCTACTCGCCGCCGCGGCCGGAAGCGCTCAGCTGGTAGAGGGCGTCGAGTTCGGCTTTGAAATTCTCCATCACTTTCTTCCGGCGAACCTTCATGGTGGCGGTGACTTCGCCGTGGTCAATGGTCAGTTCGCGATGCAGAATGCGGAAGCGCTTCACCTGTTCGAACGGAGCCAGCTGTTTGTTGATCCGGTTGACGATGGCCTGCACTTCGCCCACCACCTGGGGCGCTTCGTGCAGCGGCAGTCCGGCTTCTTTCGCGCCCGGGATGGTCTCGGCCACGTTCGGGTGCAGGGTGAACAGCGCGACCAGGTGCGGCAGTTTGTCGCCGGCGAGCAACACCTGGTTGATCAGCGGTTCGAATTTATACATCGCCTCCACGCGCGCCGGGAAGATCTTTTTCCCGTTGGAAGAAACAATCAGTTCCTTCTTGCGGCCCGTGATGCGGATATAGCCCTCGGAATCGATGCCGGCAATGTCGCCGGTGTGCAGCCAGCCGTCTTCCAGAAGCTCGGCGGTGGCGTCGGGGTCTTTGTAGTAGCCGCGCGATAGTGCGGCGCTGCGGACCTGCAGTTCGCCATCGTCCGCGAGCCTCACTTCAACGCCGGGGAGGACTTTGCCGATGCTGCCGGGACGCGGGGCGTCCAGCGGATTGATGGAAACTACGCCGCCTTCGGTGAGCCCGTAAGCCTCAATCAGCGGGATGCCGATGGCTTCGTAGAACTCCATCAGGTCCGCGCCGAGCGGGGCCGCGCCGGAAACCGCCAGAGTCAGCCGTCCCCCGAGTCTTTCCCGGATCTTGTTAAAGATCAGGCCGTTCGCCAGCTTCAGAGGCAGGGAAAGATGCAGCGGCACCGCCCTGCCGGAATGTTTGTACTTCGCCGCGCCCAGGCCCACGCCCAATGCCGTATAGAAAGCCTTCTGCGCGAGCGGCGATTTCCTGAGCACCTCGGCGCGGATACTGGTGTACATCCGCTCCCAGACGCGGGGCGGCGCGAGAAAGAAGGTCGGCCGTACGGTCTTCAGTTCATTCGGCAGTTTCGCCAGAGTTTCGGCGAATGAGACGGCCGTGCCGGTGCGGATGGGGAGCATCTCCACGCCCACCCGTTGCGCGATGTGGGCGGAAGGCAGAAAGGCCACCGTGATGTCGTTCTCGTTGAGCGGCACCACCTTCGGCGCCATGTTCACGTTGGCGGCGAGGGAGCCGTGGGTGACCATCACCATCTTTGGCTCGCCGGTTGCGCCGGAGGTCAGATACAGAATGGCGTTGTCTTCCGGGTGAACCTCGGCGGAATAGCGACCGTGCCGGCTAAGGTCTTCAAGCGTGAGGACGCCATCAGCCGTGCCGGACATCAGGATGACGGTTTCCACCGGAATGGCATCGGCGGCGCGGAGTTTCGCCAGCATTTTCGGGTCTTCCACGAAAAGAGCGGTGGCGTCCGCATTGACGATGGTCTTGCGTAGTTCCTCGGGAGGGTAGCTGGGGTAGAGCGCGGCGGCGACTGCGCCACCCATCAGAATTCCCTGGTCGGCGAGGTAGAATTCGGCGCGGGTTTCCGAGCAGATGGCGACATGGTCGCCTTTCCGGATGCCCAGAGCGCGGAGTCCCCCGGCAATCTCTTCCGCCGTCCTCAGGTATTCATTCCAGGTCCAGGTGCGAACTTCTTTGCCGCGCGGCTGGCGAAGGGCAAGCCGGTCGCCGTGGAGTTTCGCGGCGTTTCGCAGCAGTTGGGGCACGGTGGCCGCGACGGGCACGGCGACGGAGGCGCTCATGGCCACCCAGTTTACTTGACGGGAGTCACAACTGTCTCACCGGCGAGCGCGGCGACGCGGTCCTGCAGCATCTGGTTGAGTCTGCCGCGGTCCTGGATCTTCAGGTCTTTGGTCTCAATCGGGTCGCCGATGTAGAGTTTCACCACGCCGGAACGCACGATGCCGGAGTGCATGGGGAGCACGTTGCGGGTGTTCACCAGACCGACGGGGACGGCGGGCACGCCGGCCTTAATCGCGATGTAAGCCGCGCCTTCCTTGAAGGGGCGCATGTTCTGCTCGGAGCGGCCGCCTTCGGGGAACAGCAGGACGGAGATGCCTCGTTCGGCGATAATGCGCGCGCCTTCGGACATGGAACGGATGGACGCGCGCGGGTCGTCACGAACCACCGGCAGGTGCCCGGCGCGCCGCAGATGCCAGCCCATGAAAGGGACGGAAAAAAGGCCCTCCTTGGCGAAGAAGCGGAACTGCAGCGGGATGGCGGTCAGGATGGCGGGCGTATCGAAGTAGCTGGCGTGGTTGGAGACCAGAACGTATGGCCGCTTCGGATCCAGCTTTTCGAGACCGTGGACCTCGCAGCGGACGAAGCCCAGCGCCAGCAGCATGCGGCCCCAGGCCCGCGCCACATTGTGCTGCGTGGTTCCCGCGCGATCCCACAGCGAGCAGATCAGCGAGATGGTTGCCATCAGGATCGTGGCGGCCACAATGGCGGGGGCGGAGAAGAGCAGTGCGCGTAGTTTCGACACCGGGGACAAGAATTCCTATTATCAACCTTCCTCTTTACGCGGACCTGGATTCGGGTAAACTAATGAAGGGAGTCAAGGACGCCATCATGAAGAAATCTCAATATTTAGCTATCGCGTGCACCCTGTTGTTCGGGTCCGTTTCCATGTATGCCCAGAAGGGCGATGCCGCCAAAGGCAAGGAAGTCTTCGAGCAGTGCTCGGTCTGCCACAACGCGGACAGCACCGAAAAGAAGATGGGTCCTGGCCTCAAGGGCATGTCCAAGCGGAAGCTGGGCAGCGGCAAGCCGGCGACCGATGCAAACGTGATGGGCAAGGTGGACGAGGGCGGCAACGGTATGCCGGCCTATAAGGACATGCTGTCTGCCGCGGAAAAAGCCAACCTGCTGGCCTATCTGAAGACCCTGTAATTCCGGTTCCCGATCCAAACAAAAACCGCTCCCGGCCTGTTGAGGCGTCGGGAGCGGTTTTTGTTTGTGTCCGTAAAATCAGGCGGTTTTGGTCTTGATGACTTCGAGCGCTTTCTTCATGATCAGGTCTTCGGTGGGCTTTTTGGCCGCCGCAGGCGCCTGGTCGGCATCTTCGTCGGGATCGCCCATCATGGATTCGGTGTCGAGAACCTGCTCATCCGGCGTCAGTCCGTTGTCCTGAATCGACTTGCCATCCGGCCCGTAGTATTTGGCGACCGACAGGATGACCGCGCTGCCATCGTCCATCGTCACCGGCTGCAGGATGGACGCATCGCCGTAGGTATGCTCGCCGACCACGGTTGCCCGCTTGCTCTTCTGCAGCGCGACGGCCGCGACTTCCGCGCCGGAGGCTGTGCCGCGATTGGTCAGCACCACCAGCGGCAGCGTGCTGATGGCCTTCTTCGGATCCGCATCGTAGTTCTTCCGGGGATACTTCTGGCCTTGCGTGTAGGTGATCAGGCCCTTGCTCTCAAAGAGGTTCGCCAGTTCCACGCCTTCGTCCGGACCGCCGGCAGCGCAGTACCGAAGGTCCAGCAGCAACTTCTTCGCGCCCTGCTTCTGCAGTGCGGCGACGGCCGCTGCGACTTCCCTGACTTTGCCGCTCACCAGCGTGGAGGCCTTCACATAGCCGACATCATCCGGCAGCATCTTCGATTCCACCGGCGGGTAAACAACAGCCACGCGCGTCATGGTGAGTTTCTGCGGTTCCGGCTTGCGGCGCAGCACCGACAGTTCGATGGTGGAATTCACGTCGCCCTTGAGCAGCAGCTTCGCGTAGGCCAGAGGCATGTCGCGGGTGGCCACGCCCTTGATGGATTCAAGGAAGTCGCCCGTGGTCAGATTGGCCTTATCGGCCGGCGAACCCGGGACCACCGAAACCACCGTGATGTAGCCGTATTTCTTGGCCAGCACCATGCCGAGGTCACCTTTGTAGGAGTCGAAATTCTTGAGATATTCCTTGTACTGGTTGGTGTTGAGGTAGCTCGCGTAGGGATCGATGGCTTCCAGCATGCCATTCATCGCGCCCAGCGTGACGCTGCTCATATCCGGCTCTTCGACGTACTCGCTCTTGATCCGCGACAGGACTTCGGAGTAGACGGAGAGATGGCGATAGACGTTGTTGTTCGCGGTGACGTCATCCGGCGCCGCGCCCTTCGTAACCACTCCACCCACCAGCAGGATTGCCACCAGGACGGTGGAGGACAATACAACAAAGAATTTGCCGCGGCTGTTCATATAGTGTCTTTGACGCGGAACCCCGGCAAACCGGTGCGCTCATCCGCTGTTTCGATTATATGTCCATCGAGTTGCCCTCCGTGGCGGCGGTAAACTGAAACTTCATGTCGAGAATGCTTGAGGAAATCCGGCAGCAGCCGGTCACGCTGGCGCGCACGCTCTCTTCGGAGCTGAAAAAGATTGAGAAGTTCCGGGCGCTGATGGCGAAGAAAAAGCCGTCGCTGGTGGTGCTGGCGGCGCGCGGCACGTCGGACAACGCCGCGCAGTTTGGGCGCTATCTGATTGAAATCACGACGGGAATTCCGGTTTCGCTGGCGGCTCCCTCCATCCATACCGTCTATGGAAAGAGCGTAAATTACAAGGATGCGCTGGTGGTGGCGATCTCGCAGTCGGGCGAATCGACCGACACCAACGTGGTGCTGCAGCATGCCCGGGAGGCGGGCGCTGTGACGGTCGGCATCACGAATGAGGCGAAAAGCTCGATGACGGAGATCGCCGAGCACGTTTTTCTGGTGCGGGCAGGCCGGGAAAAAAGCGTCGCCGCGACGAAAACCTACACCGGACAGCTGATGATGCTGTACCTGCTGGCCTACGCGCTGGGCGGGGATATCCGGATTGCGGACCTCGAAGCCGTGCCGGACTTGGCGGCTTCCGCCCTTACGCTGGAACGTGAGGTGGCCGCGCTGGCCGAACGCTACCGCTTCATGCACCATGCGGTGGTGGTGGGCCGGGGCCTCAACTACTCCAACGCCTTCGAATTCGCGCTCAAGATGATGGAAACCAGCTATGTGGTGGCGGAGCGCTTCTCTTCCGCCGATTTTCTGCACGGTCCCATCGCGATGGTGGAGCCGAACTTCCCCGCGTTTCTGTTCGCGCCTTCCGGGCCGACATGGAAGTCGATGGAAGAAATGCTTGTGAAGCTGCAGGGCCTCAAAGCCGAGACCGTGGTGATTTCGGACAAAGGCAATCCGGCTGTCGGCCGGCTGACGGCCAGGGCGATGACGATTCCGGCGAAGATTGCCGAACTCTACACGCCGATTCCGTACATTATTCCGGCCCAGCTCTTCGCGGCGTCGCTTTCGGCTGAGAAGGGCCTCAACCCGGATCAGCCGCGCACGCTGAGCAAAGTCACGCTCACGTTGTAAATTACTGCTTCACGGAGATTTCTTTGAACATCACGACGGACTTGCCGTCGTGATTCTGCAGGCCGATGTAGCCCTGGTCGGGCCGGGGACCGCGCACGGGTTCATACCATTGTTTGCGGTCCGGCACCGGCCCGCCCTGTTTGAAGTCATTCACCACTTCGCCGTTCAGGCGCACGATGGTCTCAGAACCCTTCAGCGTGATTTCCATGGTGTTCCACTCGCCCGCCGGCTTCTGCACGCGCTTTTCAATCTTCGAGAGAGAATAAATCGCGCCGGTGGCATGCCAGTCGTCCGCCTGGCCATCGATCTGCACTTCAAAGCCATTGTGGACGCCATACCAAGGGTCTTTGGGCGGTTCTTCCATTCGGATGTAGACACCCGAATTGGCGCCCGGCGTGGAGACGGTCTTGAAGACCACGCGCAGGGTGCAGTTGCCGAACTTCTGGCCCTTGTACCACAGCAGGCCCATGCCGCCCTCGGTCTTGAGCAGCCCGTTCTCCATGACGAACTGACCGGGTCCGACGTGTTCCCAGCCATTCATATCCCTGCCATTAAAAAGCTGCTTCCAGTCCGCGGCGGGTAACGCCTGGGGCGCCAGCAGGGCGGATGCCATCAGAAGAACGGTAAAACGAATCATCACTCAGCATCATAATGGATTTTGATCCTGCGCCGCGCATGGAGCACTCTTCGACGCCTGTCTGACCGGCGTATGCGGCATCGCGTCACGCGGGGTGGCCTGCTCTTCCTTCTCGCTCTGCTGCTCACCGGCGCGGGCGCTTTCCTTTCAGCCAATAACCTGCTGTTTCTGGTGTTTTCCTCCATGCTGGCCCTGCTGCTGGTCTCCGGCTTTATCAGCCGGCTGGTGCTGGCGGGCCTCGAACTGGAACTGATTCTCCCGGAGCATGTGTCGGCGAAGGCGAGGACTCCCGCGGTTGTACGGATCACCAACCTGAAGTACCTGACGCCCTCATTTTCCATTGAGCTTTCCGGCAGAAAAGACCCGCTGAACGATACGCCGTCGATTCTCACCGGGCCTGTTTACTTCCCCCTGATTCCCGGACGCACCGCCATGGACGCGAACGTGCCGGTGACGTTCCCCTGGCGCGGACGGCACCATGACAACCTCTTCGTGCTTTCGACAAAGTTTCCTTTTGGCTTTCTTCGGAAGAGCGCGAGCGTGGAACTGCATCGGGAAACCATTGTGTATCCGTCGCTCGAACCGCACCCGAAGGCGGAGGCGCTGCTGGAGCAGATTGCCGGGGAGGTGGAAGCGCAATCGCGCGGTACGGGCCTCGATTTCTATCGTCTCCGTCCGTATGAGCTGACCGACAGCGCGCGCCTGGTGGACTGGAAGAGCACCGCGCACACCGGCAGTCTGCAGGTGCGGGAGTTCAGCAGGGACGAATTGCGCGCGGTGGAGATCTATCTGGATCGGAGAATCCCCGCTGATCGGAATGACTGGTTTGAGCGGGCGGTCGAACAGTGCGCTTATCTGGTATGTAATCTTTCCGAACGGGATCTGGCCGTGACGCTGCGGTCGCAGGGCGGGGAAGAGCGGGAGGTTTACGCGACGCTGCGGTATCTGGCTCTGGTGGAGCCACTGGCGGGGCGAATCTCCGATGCGGCCGTTGCTGCTCCGGAGGATCCGGCCGGCGTCCACATCGTCTTCACGCTTGCGCCCGAAGCTTTTGCGGAGGCCGGCTGGCGTATGGAAGCGGATTAGTTCTGTGAAGCCGCCCGCTGCGCGAGCATGGCGTTGATGCGGGACATGGTGGTGTCGACGCGCTCGCGGGCGTTGGGCATGCCCATCGTCACCTTTTCGAGATTCGCCGCAAACCCGGCGTTTCCAAAGGCATCGCGGGCCTGCGCGAGGAACGGCTCGATCTTGCCGAAGACAATAATGAACTCGCCGCCGGCCGCATCGAGGAACATCTTCTCGTCGATTGCGCCGTTGACAACAAAAGAACAGGCCATGTCCCAGTAGCTGATGACCATGCGAATCAGACCGCTGTGGGGGCCGTAGATGCCGCCCATGAATTCTTCGAAGGTCTTCGGCGCGAAGCCGAAGAAGTGGTCGCGGCCCTGGCGGAGCTTATCTTCACGGCGCTGATCGTACAGGGTCAGTAACAGGGAAGCACTTTCAAACGGTGTAGGCATACCCTCCTAGTTTCGCTTACCCGAAGGCGCGGGGGCACGCCTGCGATACGATGAATTTTGACCCCCGCGACACCGGACATCCTGGCCCGTATTGTCTCCCGCAAACGCGAGGAGCTGCGGGAGGCCTCTGTTCCGCTCCCCGTTTTGCGCGAAATGGCCGAAGCCGCGCGCGCCAATCGCCGCGATTTCGCCGCCGCCCTGCGCTCCAAACGGCCCGCTGTGATCTCGGAAATCAAGAAGGCCTCGCCCAGCAAAGGCGTCCTGGTGGAAGACTTCCGGCCGGCCGAACTCGCCGTCCGCTACGAACAGGGTGGCGCGGTGGCGCTTTCCGTGCTCACGGACCGGGACTTCTTTCAGGGCAGTCTGGCCGACCTTCATGCCGCCCGCGCCGCCTGCTCCCTGCCGGTGATCCGCAAGGATTTCACGGTTTCCGAGTATCACGTGGTGGAAGCGGCGGCCCACGGCGCGGACGCGATTTTGCTTATTGTCGCGATTCTGGACGAGGCGCAACTGCGCGATTACCGCGAACTGGCGGCGAGTTTCGGCTTGGCGGCACTGGTGGAAGCGCATGACGCTGCCGAGGTGGACCTTGCCGTGAAGTCCGGCGCGGAAATCATCGGCATCAACAACCGGGATCTGCGCACTTTCCATGTCTCGCTCGATACCTCCGTGGAACTTGCCCCGCGCATTCCCGCCGGGGTCACGAAGGTCAGCGAGAGCGGGATTTTCCATGCCGCCGACGTCCGTCAACTGATGGCAGCGGGATTTGACGCGTTCCTGGTGGGCGAGCATCTGGTGAAATCAGGGGACGCGACGCGGGCCCTGCGGGAACTGGTGGCCTGATGTTCGTGAAGATCTGCGGCATTACGAATCGCGAGGATGCGCTCGCCGCGGTGGAGTTCGGCGCGCGGGCGCTGGGGTTTATCTTTTATGACCGAAGTCCCCGGTCCGTCCGTCCGGAGGCTCTGGCGGAGTGGATCGGCGAGGTTCCCGCGAACATCTGGAAGGTGGGCGTGTACGTGGACGAAGCCCCGGCGCGGATCGAACACCTGACGGCGGAACTGGGGCTCGATGTCGCTCAGTTGCACGGCAGCGAGACTCCGGAAGCGCATCCCGGCCAGGGCATCCGGGTCTGGAAGGCGTTTCGCGTGCTGCCGGAGATGACGGCGATCCCCGATTATCCGGCCGAGGCGCTGTTGCTCGATGGACCCGGTTCGGGCCGCGCGTTCGACTGGCCGCTGGCGGCCGCGGTTTCGAAACCGGTGGTTCTGGCGGGCGGTCTGACGCCGGAAAACGTGCGGGCGGCAATCGAAAGCGCGCAGCCCTGGGGCGTGGATATCGCGTCAGGCGTGGAAGCCTCGCCGGGCCGGAAAGACCACGCCCGAATGAAATCGTTTATTAAGGCAGCTCTCAACCAATGATCTCTACTCAACCCGATGCAGGGGGGCATTTCGGACCCTACGGCGGACGTTACGTTCCCGAAGTTCTGATGTCGCCGCTCGAAGAACTGCAGAATGTCTACGCGGAGGCCCGGCTGGACCCGGCCTTTCACGCCGAACTGGATCACCTGCTGAAGACCTACGCGGGCCGCCCCACGCCGCTTTACTTTGCCAAACGGCTATCGGCGCAACTGGGCGGCGCAAAGATCTACATCAAGCGCGAAGATCTGCTGCACACCGGCGCGCACAAGATCAATAACTGCCTCGGCCAGGCCCTCCTCGCCCGGCGCATGGGGAAGAAGCGGATTATCGCCGAAACCGGCGCCGGTCAGCATGGCGTTGCCACGGCCACGGTCTGCGCGCTGTTCGGGCTCGATTGCACCGTTTACATGGGCGAGGAAGACATGCGGCGGCAGCGCCTCAACGTCTTCCGCATGCGCCTGCTGGGCGCGACCGTTGTCCCCGTCACCTCCGGCAGCCGGACTCTCAAAGACGCCATCAGCGAAGCCATGCGGGACTGGGTGACGAACGTTTCGCACACGCATTACCTGCTCGGTTCGGCCCTGGGCGCGCATCCCTATCCGGCGATGGTGCGCGATTTCCATCGCGTGATCGGCCAGGAAGCGCGCGAGCAGATTCTGGAGGCGGAAGGCCGTCTGCCGGATGTCGCCATTGCCTGCGTGGGCGGCGGCAGCAACGCGATCGGTCTCTTCCATCCGTTTATTGAGGATGACGGCGTGCGACTGATCGGCGTGGAGGCCGGCGGCAGCGGCGCGGAACTCGGGTTGCACGCGGCGCGCTTCTCCGGCGGTTCGCCCGGCGTGCTGCAGGGGACACGCAGCTATCTGCTGCAGGATGAGGATGGGCAGATCGCGCTGACGCACTCTGTGTCGGCCGGCTTGGATTATGCCTCGGTGGGGCCGGAACATGCCTGGCTGCATGACCTGGGCCGAGCCGAGTATCGCTCCTGCGGGGACGACCAGGCGATTGCGGCCGCGGTGACGCTGAGTCGCACGGAAGGCATTATTCCGGCGCTCGAATCGGCGCACGCGGTGGCGGAGGCGATTCGCATTGCGCCCGAGCACCCCGGCGAGATTTTCATCGTGAACCTCTCTGGCCGCGGCGACAAAGATATCGACATCTACAGAGAAAATCTGAAGGAAATGGACCAGGCGTGACCCGCATCGCTCAGTTATTTGAAAGGCTCCGGGCGGAAAACCGCACCGGCATGATTGCGTACCTGACGGCGGGCGACCCGAATCCGGAATCGACGGCGGGCTTCGTGGCCTCTATGGAACGGGCCGGAGCGGATCTGATTGAACTCGGCGTGCCGTTCTCCGACCCGATTGCCGATGGCCCCGTGATTCAGCAGGCGGGCGACCGCGCCATCAAAGCCGGCACCAACCTCGCGCGGGTGCTGGCGATTGCCGCGGAGATCCGGCAGACCTCGCAGATACCGCTGCTGCTCTTTACCTACCTGAACCCCGCGCTTCGCTACGGGTTTGAACGTCTGGCGAAGGACGCGAAGGCTGCCGGCATTGACGGCTGCCTGCTGACGGACGTGAGCGTGGAAGAGGCCGGCGAGTACGTGAAGGTGATGCGAGACGCGGGCCTCGATACGGTGTTCCTCGCCGCGCCCACCAGTACGGACGCACGCCTGAAACTGGTGGCGGAGTATTCGAGCGGCTTCATTTATCTGGTTTCGCGCACCGGCATCACCGGCGAGCAGGACAATATTTCGTCCTCCGCCATGCCGCTGGTGGACCGCATGCGCGCCATTACGAAACTGCCCCTCGCCATGGGCTTCGGCATCTCCACACCGGCGCATGTGGCGTCGCTCGCGGGCAAGGTGGAAGCGGTGGTGGTGGGCAGCGCGATTGTACGGCAGATTCACTCCGATTCCAGCAAACTCGAAGGCTTCCTGCGGGATCTCTGCGGTCCGTTGGCGGGCCCGGCGGCATAGGCCGCGATATCTTAAATGTCGATGTCAGGTGATCCCTTAAGCGCTCTCGCCCATTGCCGCGAGCGCATCGATGACGTAGACCGCCGGCTGGTGGAGTTGCTGAATGAAAGGACTTCCATCGTCGAACAGGTGGGTCGAATCAAAAAAGAGTCGCAGATGGCGATTTACGAGCCGAAGCGTGAGGAACTGGTTTTTCTGAACGTGACGTCGAATAACAAAGGGCCTCTGCCGGACGATGCCGTGAAACGTATTTTCGAGCGGATTATAGACGAAATGCGACGCGTGCAGAAGGTCCGCATGGAAGAAAAAGGTTCATAAGAAATCAATGCTTGTTGTGATGCAGCAGGGGGCCACGGAAGCCCAGGTCCAGAAGATTATCGATCGCCTGATTGAGGACGGATTCGACGTACACCGCTCGACGGGGACCATTCACACCGTGCTGGGCGGCGTCGGCGGGAAAGACAGTTTCGATACCGCGGTGGTGGAGCAGATGGACGGGGTGAAGGAAGTCCATCGCATCGTATCGCCGTATAAGCTGGTGAGCCGGGCTTTCCGGCCGCAGGGCACCGTCATCCGGATCAAGGACGTTGAGATCGGCGGCTCGCAGGTGGTGGTGATGGCGGGCCCGTGCAGCGTGGAAAGCCAGGAGCAGATTGAGCGTTCGGCCGATATTGTGGCCGATGCCGGTGCGAAGGTGATTCGCGGTGGTGCGTTTAAGCCCCGTTCGTCCCCCTATAGCTTTCAGGGCATGGGCGAAGAGGGCTTGCAGATCATGCGCGCGGCGGCGGACCGGCGCGGGTTGCTGGTGATCAGCGAAGTGATGGAGAAGGAGCAGATTCCGCTGCTCTCGCAGTACTCCGACATTCTGCAGATTGGCGCGCGCAACATGCAGAACTTCAATCTGCTGCGGGCGCTGGGGAAGATTCGCAAGCCGGTGCTGCTGAAGCGCGGCATCGCGGCCACCGTGGAAGAACTGTTGCTCTCCGCCGAATACATCATGTCCGGCGGGAACTATGACGTGATGCTGTGCGAGCGCGGCATCCGGACCTTCGAGACTTATACCCGCAACACCTTCGACGTCTCCGCCATTCCGGTGCTGCAGAAGCTGTCGCATCTGCCGGTGATTGCGGACCCCTCGCACGGCACCGGACGCCGGGATCTGGTGCCTCCCATGGCGCGCGCCGCAGTGGCGGCGGGTGCTGACGGGTTGCTGATGGAAGTGCATCACGATCCGGACCATGCGATGAGCGACGGCGCGCAGTCGATGTACCCGGCGCAGCTGAATGAACTGATGGGGCAACTGCGTCTGATTGCGACGGCGGTCGGCCGGAGCGTTTAATGCGGAAAGTCGCGATCGTGGGCGTCGGCCTGATCGGCGGCTCGTTTGGTCTGGCGTTGCGTAAGGCGGGGTATCCGGGCAGCATTGTTGGCGTGAGTTCGCAGCGCAGTCTGGACCAGGCGCTCGAACGCGGCGCGATTGACGGCGGGGTAACGCTGGAAGAGGCGGCGGCCACGGCGGACCTGATCTTCCTTTCGCAGCCGATCTTCGGCATCCTCGAAACCATGCGGCAACTGGGTCCGATAGTGCGCCGGGATACGTTGGTGACGGACGCGGGCAGCACGAAGCAGGTGATCGCGGAAGAGGCGGCGCGGAGTCTTGCGGGCTGCACGTTTCTGGGCGGGCATCCTATGGCCGGCAAGGAACTGCGTGGCGCGGCGGCGGCCGATGCGGAGTTGTTTCGCGGACGCCCCTGGGTTCTGACCGGCGAACCGGATCACCCGACTGCGCGCGTTTTCCGCAAATGGCTTGGTTTGTTCGGGGCGCGGGAGATCATTCTCGATGCGGCGCAGCATGACCGGCTGGTAGGCTGGAGTTCGCACCTGCCACAACTGGCCTCCACGGCGCTGGCGGCGGTTCTGCAAGATCAGGCTCCGGATTCGGCGCAGGTGGCCGGCCCGGGTCTGATGGATATGACTCGTCTGGCGATGAGCTCGTATGAGCTTTGGGGCGATATTCTGCAGACGAACGCGCCGGCGATTGGCGCGGCGCTGGATGCGTATATCGGGAAGCTGCAGGCACTGCGGGCGGATTTCGAGACGGAATTCGGGCGCGGGAGTTCGTTTGCGCGGGGCCTTCGGGAGAAATCGTAAGGGTGCGCTGGTGTTGCGGCCGCTACCCTGCGCGCGCTGCGGGCGCGGTGCATAATTAAGTTCTGGTGCAGGGGAGCTGGGCTTTTTGGACTCTATCTCGAAGTCCGAACGATCACAAGTTATGGCGCGCGTCCGCGCGAAGGATTCCCGTCCCGAACTCACCGTCAGAAAGCTGGTGTTCTCGCTCGGTTATCGTTACCGCCTGCATGCGCGCGACTTGCCCGGTTGTCCCGATCTCGTGTTCCGCCCGCGGCGGAAGGTTATCTTCGTTCATGGCTGTTTCTGGCATCGGCACCGAGACTGTGGGCTCGCGCGCATGCCAAAGTCCAGACCGGAATTCTGGGGCCCCAAGCTGGAGGGAAATCGCGAAAGGGACGATAGAAACAGGAAGGCGCTTGCTCGGGAGGGTTGGAAGGTGCTGACCATCTGGGAATGCGAACTGCGGAACGCTGAGGGACTGAAAAGAGTGGTGAGGAGATTTCTCGATGCGGAGTGTTGAACTGTTCGCCGGCGCGGGAGGCATGGCTATCGGAATGGCCAAGGCCGGATTTAATCACGCGGCGGTGATTGAATGGAATTCCGACGCATGCGAAACCTTCAGAGAGAATCAGCGACATCATGCGCGCCACGTGGATCAGTGGCCCCTGCATGAGATGGATGTGCGCGAGTTCCTCTACGACACGCTTCGCGGTGACATCATGGTCGTCTCCGGGGGACCCCCGTGTCAACCGTTTTCCATGGGTGGCAAACATAAGGGCTACATGGATGAGCGCGATATGTTCCCCGAGGCCGTGCGCGCGGTCCGCGAACTTCGCCCGAAGGCGTTTATTTTTGAAAATGTCAAAGGGCTAAAGCGCGAGACATTCGCGACTTACTTTGAGTACATTCGACTGCAACTCAGCTACCCGGGCATTCTGCGGAAGAAAGACGAAGCGTGGCGCGATCATTGCAGGCGGCTCGAAAAGCAGGAAACGTCCAGCCGGGGCCGATCAGAGTACCACGTTGTTTCTGAATTGCTGAACGCGGCAGACTACGGGGTACCTCAAAAGCGGGAGCGAGTGCTGATCGTTGGTTTCCGCGCGGATCTTGGCGTCGAATGGAGCTTTCCACAGGAAACGCATTCGGAGGATGCCCTGATAAAGGCGAAATGGATCACGGGCGACTACTGGGAAAGGCACCGGGTCGCGAAAAAAGACCGCCCCAATCTCGAAGAGCGTCTCGGCGCCCGTGTCGAAAAAGTGAGACGCGGCGATCTCTTCGGGGACCAGGTGGTTCCCTGGCTCACGGTCAGAGACGCCATCAGCGACTTGCCCGATCCCGAAAAGTTCCCCGGTAATACGATTCCGAATCATCGGTTTAACCCGGGCGCGCGCAGCTATCCCGGCCATACCGGTAGTCCCCTGGATGAGCCCGCCAAGACCCTCAAGGCCGGAGATCATGGCGTACCGGGTGGGGAGAATATGCTCGCGCGGCCCGATGGCTCCCTGCGGTATTTCACGGTCCGTGAAGCCGCGCGCCTGCAAACGTTCCCGGATGATTACATCTTTCGAGGCGCATGGACGGAGGCGATGCGCCAACTGGGCAACGCGGTACCGGTGCGCCTGGCGGAGGTTGTCGCTAATTCGGTTGCCAGGACGCTGCTCTCCCTCAAGTCTGAAGGCTAAGATGAGCGGACCCTACAATCCTCTCGACAAAATGAATCTGGGTCGGAGCGTTGCCGAGGCCCTCCTGCTCAGTCCTGTCGCGCCGCTTCAGAACGTCGCCGATCTCCCTGGCGCAGGGGTTTACGCGATCTACTACTCGGGTACTTTTGAACCCTATTTACCGGTCGCGACAAAGAATCAGAACGGTATTTTCGCGCAGCCCATTTATGTCGGCAAGGCTGCGCCGAAAGGTGCGCGCAAAGGCGGCCTCGCCTTCGACGCTTCGAAGGGCAGGGCGCTTCGGGACCGGCTTCGGCAGCATGCGGCGTCCATCGACGAGGCAAATAATCTGAATCTGGCCGACTTCTGTTTTCGCTCCCTCGTGGTCGATGACATTTGGATACCGCTTGGCGAAAACATGATGATCGAGCAATTCAAGCCGATCTGGAATCTGGTCATCGACGGATTTGGAAACAAAGATCCGGGCATGCGCCGCTCAACGCAGTACCGCTCATCATGGGATGTGCTGCATCCTGGCAGGCAGTTCGCGGATAAACTCGCAGCCGGAGAAATGAGGACCTCCATTCTCGTCGCGCGGTTGAGAGATTTTTTCGCGGGTCGGGATGTTCCGCTCGTCCCCGATGCTGGTACCACAGAACAAGACGACCAGGACTAACCATCGGGCTACCCCTGATCCGGCGAAGAACGACCTTGGTTTTCCCGTGCTCTTCAATGTGCGCGAAGAAGGTGGAAAACTGCTCAATTTCACCTCGACGCCCCAAACGGTGGAGATTTCGAGCTCAAGCCCGCGGAGGACGCTGACCCCGCCAGCGCGGACAGAACCCGGTTCGCCACCAACGGCCACATGGAGGCGAAAACACTGAGTTCTCTGGCCAACATGCTTTCCGCGTTTCTGGACCGGCCCGTTCTGAATCGGACCGGTTTAACCGGCCTTTACAACATCTCACTGGATGTTTCGCCGGAAGACCTTGCAGGCTTTCAACGGCTAAAATCGGCCCGGCATGAACTGGATGAGAGCGGCGCAAATCCTGCTGACGATCAGACAAATTCCGCCTTTTCCGCCTTAAAGGATTTGGGCCTAAACCTGGCGGCGCGAAAACTGCCGGTCGAGACTCTCGTGGTAGACCACGCCGAAAAAATACCCACCGAAAACTAAACAGCCCTGCTCAGCCCTGATTCTCCAGGCAGTACTGAATTTCGGCCTCTGTCTCCGCCTCGCTCCAGCCCAGTAATCCGGCGGCCTCCCGCGCGATGGGTTCCAGCCAGGCGCGATCCATGTGCCGCTCATGTCCCCAATAGGTGCTGACGTAGAGTATGTCCCGCAGTTTGCGGGCGAACTCGCGCTCCACCGCCATCCGCACGCGCGCGGGCATAGCCTTCGGCGGCGTGAGGACGTTCAGGACGGTCGACGCCGTGCGACAGGGCAGGTCCCGGCCCGGCGCGATGTCCCGCAGCAGCGTGTCCACCAATTCCTCGCTCATCTCGCGGTACGTGGTGTACTTGCCGCCCGAGATGTGCAGCACCCCGTCCGCCGTCTCCCAGATGCGGTGTTCGCGGCTGGTGGCGGTGGCGGAGCGACCGGATTCCGCGATGAGCGGGCGCAGCGAGCTATAGCTGGTGAGCGGTTCGCCGCGGAAGTCGGGATAGAGCCGGCGCACAATAGCCTGGAGATACTCACGCTCGGAGTCTGAGATGCGGACGGCGTCCGGCCCGGTCTGGTGGTCGATATCGGTGGTGCCGACCAGCGTGAGGTCGTTGTTTTCGCCCCAGGGAATCAGGAAGATGATGCGCCCCTGTTCATCGAAATACGCAATGGCCTCGCTTCCCTGCTGGATGCGTGGATAGATCAGGTGGGAGCCGCGCACGAGGCGCAGCGGCGCGCCGGATGACCAGGCGCCGGTGGCGTTCACGATCCTGCGCGCACGCACGGGGAAGGTTTCGCCGGAGAGCATGTCCCGCGCCGTAATGCCGTCGGCATCCCAGCGGACGGCCGTGTAGTTCGTAACGCATGCGCCGCGCGCCTCGGCATCCAGAATGTTCTCGATCACGAGGCGGGCCGAGTGGACCTTGCCGTCGAAGAAGAGCAGCCCGGCGCGCAGGCCTTCGGCGGCAAGATGCGGTTCCAGCTTCCGGGTGGCCTCGGCGCTGAGAGCGCGGTGATGGCCGATATTCCGGGAGCCGGCGAGGGCGTCATAGAGCAGCAGCCCCGCGCCATAAAATGCCCGGTCATACGGGCCGTAGCAGGGGATCAGAAATTCGAGCGGTTCCACCAGCCCGGGCGCGATCTTCAGCAGCGTGGCGCGCTCATGCAGCGCGTCGCTTACCAGACCGAAGTCGAAGTACTTCAGATAGCGCAGGCCGCCGTGGATCAGTTGGGAGTTCTTCCCGCTGGTTCCCGACGAGAAATGATGCTTCTCGACCAGCGCGACCCGGAGGCCCGCCTCGCGGAGCATCAGATCGCGCGCAATGCCTGCGCCATTGATGCCCCCTCCCACTATCAGAACGTCGAACGGTTCCTGGCGCAGTCTTTCGAGATTCGCTTTGCGGCGGTCTGTCGTCATGAGAGGTTATAGAATTTCGTGGCGGTTTCGCCGAGTATTTTTTCGCGTTCCGGCTGCGGTATGGGGCCGCAGGCCTGTGTGAAGCCGGCCAGTACTTTCTTCCAGGAGCCGGCGAGCAGACAGACGGGCCAGTCGCTGCCGAACATCAGGCGCTCCGGCGGGAAGAGCCGCAGAATGTGCCGGACGTAGGGCGTGAGGTCGGCCGGGGTCCAGTTCTGGTGGTCCGCTTCGGTGATCATGCCGGAGAGTTTGCAGTGCATGCCGGGAATCCGCGAGACGCGCTCGATATCGGCGGCCCATGGCTCCATCACATGAGATGCGATCAGGGGCTTGGAGATGTGATCAATCACCATGCGCAGACCCGGAACCTGGCTGGCGAGTTCGGGGATCAGCGGCAGATGGGGCGGGCGCAGCAGCAGATCGTAGGGGATATCGCGTCGGGCCAGTTCCCGCAGGCCGTTGAGGACGTCCGGCCGAAGCAGCCAGTGGAGATCGGGTTCATCGTGCACGATGTGGCGGACGCCCTTGAATTTCGGGTGCCGCTGGCACTGGTCGAGAACGTGCCCGACGCCGGGATCGGTCAGATCCACCCAGGCGACCACGCCCCGGATGATCTCATTCTGAGCGGCGAGGTCCAGCAGCCACCAGGTTTCTTCCATCACCACATTGGCCTGCACCACCACGGCGCCATCGAAATTGTGTTGTTCGAGGATGGGAGCGAGGTCGGCCGGCAGGTAGTTGCGGCGCAGCACGGATTCGCCAGGGGGCATCCAGGGGTAGTCCAGTTTGGTGATGTCCCAGAAGTGCTGGTGGGCGTCGATTCTCATTTTCCCTCTCGCTATACTTCTCTTCGTATTGTCTAACCTGCGCTCAACTCTCGCTTACGAACCCGTCGTCCTGCGTTTCGGCACCAGTGGCCGGCGGGGACGGGTGATCGATCTCACGCAACTGGAAGTTTACCTGAACGTGACCGGGGAACTCGAATACCTGCAGTCGCTTACCCGGGCGGAAGGGGGGATTGCCCGGGGCGAAGAGTTCTATTTCGCCCATGATCTGCGCCCCAGTTCCACGCGGTTTGATCCGGCGAATTCGGTTGGCGGGGCTCACGGGCGCGGCGAACTCTGCCAGGCCGTGGTGCAGGCGGTGCGCGATGCCGGGATGATGCCGGTGAATCTGGGGGCCATCCCGACGCCCGCGCTGACCTGCTACGCGCTGGCGCGGGGGCGGGGCAGCATCATGGTCACAGGCAGCCACATCCCGTTTGATCTGAATGGCCACAAGCTGAATACGTCCATCGGGGAATTGATGAAGACGAGCGAAGCGCCCATCGGGGAGCGGGTGGCGGCAACTCGGGAACGGTTTTACGGACAGCCGGCGGCGGACTCGGCATTCGATGCGTGGGGGATGCTGAAGGCGGGCCATCAGGAGCTGCCGCCGGTGGACGGCGCGGCGCGGCAGGCTTACATCGACCGGTACTGCGAGTTCTTCGCCGGCACGACTCTGGAGGGCCGGCGGATTCTGGTCTACCAGCATTCGGCCGTGGGGCGCGATCTGCTGGTCGAAGTGTTGCAGCGGCTCGGGGCGGAGGTGACGGTCCGCGGCCGGAGTGAAAGCTTCGTGGCGATCGACACGGAAGCCATTGATGATCAACAGCTTAGTGTGATGCAGGGGCTGGCCGACGAAGCGCTTCGCTCGGGTCCGGTCTGGGCGGTTGTTTCGACAGACGGAGATAGCGACCGGCCGCTGATCCTCGGAATTGAAGAGAAATGGGTTCGTTTTTTCGCCGGCGATTTAGTGGGCATGGTGGTGGCGGAGTACCTGGGCGCGGACGCCGTGGTGGTGCCGATCAGTTGTAATGACGCGATTGACCGGGGTCCTCTTTCGGGAGCCCTGGAGCCCAAAACGCGCATCGGTTCGCCTTTTGTGATTGCCGGGATGGCGGTGGCGCGTGCGAAGGGGCGGAAAACGGTTTGCGGCTGGGAGGCGAATGGCGGCTTCCTGTTGGGGTCGGATGTGACTCGGAATGGTCACACACTCACGGCGTTGGCGACGCGCGACGCGATTCTGCCGATTCTGGGCGTGCTGTTTTCGGCGCAGGAGAAGGGGCTGTCTCTGCCTGAGTTATTCGACACCTTGCCGCCGCGTTTCAGCCGGGCCGCGCTGCTGCGGAACTTCCCCCGGGCGAACGGGCTCCGGATCGTGGAACTGCTGACGGCGCAGGACTCGGAGGCGGTGGCGACGATTATCCGGCAGCTGGAGAAGTTCTTCAAACCGGAGGACAGCTTCAGCGGCATCGAGCGGCTGGACTATACCGATGGTGTGCGCATCATCTTCCGGAATGGCGAAGTCGCCCATTTCCGGCCTTCCGGAAATGCCGACGAATTCCGCATGTACGCGGTGGCGGATACGCAGGCGAGGGCGAACGCCATGGTCGCGGCGGGGCTGGCGGAGCCGGGCGGCATCGTGCGGTCCATCGAGCGGGAACTGCTCTGATATTGCGGGGAATATGATAAATTCATACCCATGCGTGAAACCACCCGCCGTACGTTTGTCACCGGCCTTGCTGTGCCGATGATCCTGGGAGCCGGCAATAAATCCGGCACGAAAAAGCCGGTCATCGGCTCCGGAGCTCACACCTATGAGGTGACCCACGACTGGGGTGAACTGCCGCAGGACATCGCCTATGGCAATACCCACGGCGTTTGTGAGGACGCGCAGGGTCATATCTATATCCACCACACCGTCAACAAGGCCAGCACCAGCCACAACGCGATGGTCGTGTTCGATGGCAAGGGCAAGTTCGTCACCAGCTGGGGCGCGGATTACATGGGCGGGGCACATGGTCTGCATATCCATAAGGAAGGCAAAGAAGAGTTTCTTTACCTTTGCGACACGAAGCGCGCCACGGTGGCCAAGACCACGCTGAAGGGCGAGCAGGTCTGGAGCATCGGCTATCCGGAAAAGTCGGACGCCTACAAGCCGGGCGCGGACGGGAAAAAGATCAAATACAGCCCGACGAATCTGGCGATTGCCCCGAACGGCGACATCTATGTGGGCGACGGCTATGGTTCCAGCTACATCTGCCAGTACAACAGCAAGGGCGAGTACATCCGGACGTTCGGCGGTCTGGGAAAAGAGGCCGGGAAGCTGAACTGTCCGCACGGCATCATCGTGGACACGCGCGGCAAGGACCCGATCCTGACGGTGGCGGATCGCGGCAACAACCGGATTCAGCGGTTTACGCTTGACGGCAAGCATGTCGATTTTATCGACGGCACGAATCAGCCCTGTCATTTCAACACCTTCCACAAGACGGGCGATACGGTGATTCCGGATCTGGGGGCTCGCGTCACGCTGCTTGACAAAAACAACAAGGTGATTGAACACCTGGGTGACGACTCGGCCAGCGAATGGAAGAAGACGCGGACCATGACGCGCGACAAGTTTACGCCGGGCAAGTTTGTGGCGCCGCACGGCGCCTGCTTCGACCATAAGGGCGATATTTACGTTGTGGAATGGGTTGAGGTTGGACGGGTTACCAAGCTCCGCCGCGTTTGATTCCGGACCCGGCCCCGTCGTGCTGATGGGGCTGGGCTTCACAACCTGCCGGCTGGCGCGGCGACTTTTGCTGCGTGGAACCCCTGTTTTTGCCTCGGCACGCCGCATTTCCCGGTATTCCGCTTTGGCGTCAATTGGTCTTCGATTGGCGGAATACGGGAATAAGCCCGATGAATTTCTGCCGCGCGGGTCGGTGATTGTTCACACAATTCCTCCCTTGCCGGAGCCGGAAAATAGCCACCTTCGTGAGTATATTTCCGCGCTGCGGCCGCGCCGGGTTCTTTACATTTCTTCTACCAGTGTTTATGGTCCGCAGACATTTGTGGATTCGGACTCGGTCATTTCGCCCAATGAAGAGAAGGGTTTACGGCGGGTGGAAGAGGAAAACTGGCTGCGTTCCCAGGACTGGTCTACGCTGATTATCCGTCCGGCGGCAATTTATGGGCCGGGGCGGGGAATCCATCTGCGGGTACGGGACGGCAAGGCTCCCCGTGCCGCGGGCGCCGGGTTGGTGAGCCGTGTGCATGTGGACGACCTGGCAGCGGTGCTGGAAGCGGGAGTCTTTTCCGAGTTGACCGGCGCCTGGCCGCTGGCGGACCATCTGCCTGCGACAACAGATAACATCACGGATTGGTGCGTTCGGCTGCTTGGCGTGCAGGGGAAGGGTAATCCGGCGCCCGCAATTCAGACCAGTGGGCGGAGCGTGAGCGGAGAAGGAATTCGGGGGGCGCTCAAAATAAAAGCGGCATACCCGGAGTATGCCGCTGGAATTCTCGCCAGTCTGGCGAGTGAAGCCGATTTGTAAGGGAACTTATCTCGCAGCCTGCATCGCCGGCCGGAGGACGACAACCTGCGCGCGAAGCGCATCGATGGCGTTCACCAGACCCGAAACATCGATCGTTCCGATGCCGAAACGATAGAGCCAGATGCGATATTCAATGCGACAGACCGCGATGACGAAGAGCATCTGGTTCTTTGCCAGCGCGTCGGCGAGATCGGGCCGATCCACGTTGGAGGCCACCATGGACGCGCGCAGGCCAGCGAGAAGACGGCCATAGTCCTTTGTCAGGCAGCCGAGGTAGTCCTGCAGCAGCGAAAGGCGCTGTTTCCGAAGCTTGTTACAGAGAGCTTTGTTGGAGGCGACCAGCTCAATGTCATTCGCTGACAGGAGGCGCAGCATCGGGCGGTAACGACCTTCGGCGGGCAGCGGCGCGGAGCTGAGGGCCATCGCCTGAACGTATCGGAGCCTCGTGTACAAATGCAAGGCAAGCATGCCACTTACGATCAGAATCAGCAACGACGCGAACAAAACCATGTCCAGCACCTTCCAGTATTGAATTGTCTTTGAGAATACCCGATCTTTCGGGTCTATTGCAAGTTATTTAAAAAATACGGGCTATTACCGTCTTCCGACGCCGGACAGGGTGCGGTTCAGATGTTCCAGCTGGATCAACAGTTCGCGGTCCGCGGGATATTCAAAGCGAACCTGCGCGGGCACGGCCTCGTGTTTGCGAAGCATAGCGGCCCAGCCTGTAAACAACACGCAGAGAACAATCAGAGTTCCCATTTCCGCCTGCGCGGAGAAGAGGTGGGGGGATATTGTGGCGATCAGCCTGTCGGCAGCCTCCACCAGAAAGACGCTGCCGAAAAAGTAACTCGATACAGTAATGTTGCGCGGAAGCTGAAGCGGGAAATGGGACAGGAAAAGGAGCAGTGAGATTACGACTGCCGCAAGGCCAAACTGGGAGGCGCGCTCAATCAGAAGAATGTAAAACAAGTTGCTGCGTCCGTTAGCGCCCCCGCCCCAGAACAGCGCGGTGAGCAGGAGAGAAACCGCGATGGAAGCCGAGATTGTCCAGTACATCATGCGAAGCGCGGCAGCGCGGATGCCTGGCCAGGAAGTCATGGTCAGGGAGAACAGTTCACGGACAACGCAGGCCTCAACGAAAACCGTCAGCGGCTGGATGAACAAATAACTATAGAAGTAAGTCTTCGATTCGAATGGAATCGTCGCGACCACGGCGTTGGAGACCGCAGTCAGCAGAAGAAAGCAAAAGATGGCTGTCTGGCGCTTCGCAAGTCCAAGTTGCAGCATACGGGCGGCGGCTGCCGCCGCCGCGCCCGCATGCAACACCATGAGGAGTTTTTCCGAAGTCATTGCTTACGCGCCACTCAACGTTCTTGATCGTAACATCAACGGGTGGACTGAATGTACGCCACGACGTGGCACTCAGACACAGCGTTTCAGGCGGAACGATGGACGCAGGAAAATGACATTTCCTGGCTGTCGCCGGGACCTTCGGCCCGGTCTCAGTGAGGTCCGGTGTGCAGCGACCTGAACGATTACTTGACCCAGGGGCAGTTGGGGTCGCAATGGGGCGGGGGAATCTTGGCCGATCCGGTGGCTGCCAGGTAGGTGACGGCGAGGGTGACGATCATGATGAATTTGCGCATGGTTTCAGGCTCCAAAAGGAAGTTTACGTTTCTGTCGGCCCGGCGAAGGGTCTACAAGAAGTCTAGGAAACTATGCGCAGGATGTGCTCAAAATACCAAAAAAGTCTGGTATCCGGAACGATCCGCATTTTCCTTCCGGGCTTAATGGCGGCGGGAATCCGGAAGCGTTTCTGTTTGTTAGGCTTGCGACGGATGTAGTAGGAGGCTGATCGCCTTTGGTTGTACAATTCTATTGTCGAATATGACCCCAGCCCTATGACTCCAAGCAAGGCGGCGGCCCTCAACGAATCCTGGCGGCGAACGCTGTCGGCGATTCCGGCCATGATCGGGCGGCTCTCCTATCTGGCCTCCCTGCGCAACACCAACACGGGAATCTATGAACATTTCGGTCTCGCCGAGCGGGTGGGTGCGGTGGAGACCGATAAGCTTCTGCGGCACAGCCATCTGGAGGTGTTTCAGGAGTGGCTTTGCTACGAGCTCGATCGGCAGAAAGCTGAACTGGAAGAGTATCTGGCCGGTTTGGAGGGAGATAAGCGGGAGATTATTTCGACGTGGCTTTCGCTGGAGCCTTATGCGGTGTGGGTTCCGACGGAATCGAGAGACGTGGAGCGAAAGCTGTTTTATTCCGATCTGAGCGTCGTGCTGGAGTTGCTCAGGGCCGATTACGGCGTCGCTTCTCGGGATCCAGACTAAGGGCAAGGCCGACAACCTGACCGATCACATCGATCTCGTCCACGGGAAACGAAAGCACCGGGGCATCCGACGAAGGATCCGGAATCAGGCTGACAATCCCGTCTTTAACGCTGCACCAGCGGCAGTAAAATCCTTCACGGTTCTGCAGAAAGTAAATCGGGCGCTCGGACTGGTTTCGCCAGCCGTTGAGTTGAATCCGGCGTTTCGTGTCGTCAATAACCAAAAGCGAGCCGGCGGGAACGGCGGGGCTCATGCTCCAGTCGTCTGTTCCGACAAAGCCGTAGCGGTAGCGGCGGATATCGGCGCCGCTGACGAGCGCGAGGGGAAGTTTTCCCCAGCGCTGCACGACCTCACTGACAAAGAAGGTCCGTTTCAGGTCGACGCCGGGGTTGAGCGAGATGGGCAGGAGGACTTCGGCGGCGTCGGGGTCAAAGTCCACGGAGTGCGTTTTCCCGATGGGGATCATGCCGGCGTCGGAGGCGAGGGAGGCCACCGGGACGCCGAACCAGCCCAGAACTTCATGGAGATCAAGGCGATAGATGCAGCAGAGAGAGTAGAGGCGGTAGATGGAGGGAAGGGTGCCGTGGTTCTCGATATCCGAGAGGCGGCTGATCATGACAATGAATTCTTTATTGTTGTGGCGCTCGGCGATCTTTTGGCTGGCGATCTCGACATCGCGCACTCTGAGATCCAGTCTTTCTCTGGCCCGCCGCAGCCGCTGCCCCGCGTCCTCCATGTTATGATCCTGTCTCTGGATGTGGATGGCGGGCGCCGGATGCGCGTCAGCCCCTTCTTACGGGATTATAGCGCCCATGTTGTTCTCAGTTCAATAAATTCCTGGCCAGATGTTCCAAAAATGGAACAGGTTCAGGGCGTCTGGCCGGGCGAATTTGTGGCCCGGCGCGGCGGGGATGTCAGGAACAGGAGTAAAGTCTGAAGATAATTGTTGGTGTTACCGGAGCGAGCGGGGCAATTTACCCACTCCGGCTTCTGGAGCGGCTTCGCCGCCGAGAGGGTCTGGAGATCCATCTGGTGTTGAGCCGGGCGGGCGAAAAGACTCTTTATCTGGAGACGGGCCGGCTGGGAGCGGACCTGAAGGCGTTGGCCCACTATTCGTGGCCGCTCGAGGATATTTCGGCCCCCATCGCGAGTGGTTCTTTCCGGACCGACGGGATGGTGATTGCCCCCTGTTCCATCCATACGATGTCGGCTATTGCCAATGGAATCAGTTCCAATCTGATGATCCGGGCGGCGGACGTGGTCCTCAAAGAGCGTCGGCGCCTGATTCTGATGGTGCGGGAGACACCGTTTCATCTGGGACATCTCCGCACTATGACCGCGCTGACCGAAATGGGCGCGATTGTGGCTCCCCCGATTCCAGGCTTCTATAACAGGCCGCAGACGATCGAGGATCTGGTGGACTCGACGGTCGATCGGATGCTGGATCTGCTGGGTGTGCCGGATGAGTCGATCCGGCGATGGAATGGCCCTGCTTTGAATGATTTGGCTGCTTCGCGGCGGTCGTCGCCGGAGCGCGGGGCGCAGGGTTCCGGGCATGAAAACGAACAGGAGGAAGAATGAAGCGCAGTGTGTCATTTCAGGGTGAGCTTGGCGCATTCAGTCAGGTGGCCGCGATGTCTTTGGCGGGGGAGGAGGCCACACCGGTACCTCTGCCAGCCTTTCAGGACGTGTTTGAATCCGTGGTAAACGGAAAGTGCGATGCCGCTGTGATCCCTATAGAGAACACTTTACATGGATCTATTCACGAAAACTATGATCACCTTCTTCGTTTTGATCTGGTTATTCGCGGAGAAACCTTCGTTCGGATCGTACATAACCTGATTGCACCGCCGGGAGTACGCTTCTCCGCCGTACGCAGGATTTACTCCCATCCTGTTGCACTGAATCAGTGCAGACACTTTCTGGAGGCCAATCCAGGGTGTCAGAAAATACCGTTTTACGACACCGCCGGCAGCGTAAAAATGGTGATAGAAGAGGGTCTGAAAGACGCCGCCGCGATTGCTTCCGGCACCGCCGCGGAGATCTACGGCGCGAAGATTCTGAAAAAGTCGATTGAAGATGATCGCGCGAATTACACCAGATTCTTCTTATTGGAACGCCCTGGAAATGTTGCGCCGGAAGCGCCAATCCAGACGAATAAGTACAAAACTTCTGTAGTATTTACGGTTAAGAACGTTCCGGGAGCGCTTTTTAAGTGCCTCAGCGCTTTCGCCCTGCGCGACCTCAATATGACGAAGATTGAGTCGAGGCCGCTTCGCGGCAAGCCGTGGGAGTACCTTTTCTATCTCGATTTTCTGGGTCATGTGGAGGACAAGGCTTCCCGCAACGCTCTGAATCACCTGGGCGAACTGGCGGATATGCTCCGCGTTCTGGGGTGCTACCCCGCTGCCCGTTAGCGCCGCCGGTTCGGCTAAGCTGGAGGCAATGACTGAAGAGGTTTTGGGGATCGAGTCCGCTGAAGAACCCGTAGTCGAGCCGACGCCGGAGTCACCGGTCCCCGAGGAATTGCCGATTCTCGCCGTCCGGGACACGGTGCTGTTCCCGAATTCGCTGTTGCCGCTCAGTGTGGGCAGGCCGGTTTCGGTGGCACTGGTGGAATCGCTGGGGGAAAACCGCCTGATCGGGGTGGTTTCGCAGATCGATCCGCGCACGGACGACCCGACGCCGGGAGAGTTGTACCAGACCGGGACCGTCGCCATCATCCATAAAATTGTCCGGCTTCGCGAGGGACAGTTGCTGTTTTGCGAGGGGTTGTCCCGGATGCGGATTCTTGAATACACGACGACCGAACCCTACATGAAGGCCCGGCTCGAACGGTTGCCGGAGATTGAGCCCGAGATGACACCGGAACTGACGGCGTTGCGCCAGAACGTGCTGAGCGAGTTTACGCAGATCATTTCCGCCAGCCCCAATATCTCGGACGACGTATCGGCGGCGGCAGGGAATATTGCGGAGATCGGGAGGCTGGCGGATTTCATTGCCGGCAACCTGCCGAACCTGAGCCACGCGGAACGGCAGTCTGTCCTTGAACAGAGCGTGGCGCGGACCCGGCTGGAGTTTATCAACCAGCAACTGGCGCGCGAGGTGGAGTTACTGGAACTGCGGCAGAAGATCCAGTCGCAGGTGCAGGGGCAGCTCACCCGGAACCAGAGGGAGTTCTACCTGCGGGAGCAGTTGAAGGCGATTCAGCAGGAACTCGGGGAAGGGGACGAGCGGGAGCAGGAGACCGAAGAGTTCCGGGAGAAGATCGAGGCCGCGGGCATGCCGGAGACGGTGAAGCAGGAGGCGCTGAAGGAACTGCTGCGGTTCTCAAAGATTCCCCCGATGTCGCCGGAGCACAACGTGGCGCGCACGTGGCTGGAATGGATGACGTCTTTGCCGTGGAATGTCTCGGGCGGCGAGGCGGTGAATGTGCAGCGCGCCGCGGAGATTCTGGACGAGGACCACTACGACCTCGAAAAGGTAAAAGACCGCATTCTCGATTTTCTGGCCGTGATGCAGCTGAAACCGAAGCTGAAGGGTCCGATTCTTTGCTTTGCCGGGCCGCCCGGTGTGGGGAAGACTTCGCTGGGCCGGTCGATTGCACGGGCTCTGGGGCGGAAGTTTCAGCGGATCTCGATGGGGGGGATGCACGATGAGGCGGAAATTCGCGGGCACCGGCGGACTTACATCGGGTCGCTGCCGGGGCAGATCATCCAGGCGCTGAAGCGCGCGGGTTCGAACGATCCGGTTTTCATTCTGGATGAAGTCGACAAACTGGGGAAGGACTTCCGGGGCGATCCCTCGGCGGCACTGCTGGAGGTGCTGGATCCGGAGCAGAACTCCACGTTCCGGGATAACTATCTCGACCAGCCGTTCGACCTTTCGCGCGTCCTTTTCATAACCACCGCGAACATGCTGGACACGATTCCGGACGCGCTGCGTGATCGGATGGAAATCATCCAGTTGCAGGGTTATACGGAACACGAAAAGGTGATTATCGCCTTCCGTTATCTGATTCCGCGGCAAAAGACTGAGAACGGACTGGACGACGACAGACCGCTCGCGTTCGCGGAAGATGCGGTCCGGTTCCTGGTGCGTCATTACACGAGGGAAGCGGGAGTGCGCAGCCTGGAGCGCGAGATCGGGACGGTGTGCCGCAAGGTGGCCCGCCGCTATGCGGAAGGGCGCGATTCCGTAGCCGAAGTGACGCCGGCGCTGGTGGAGGAATTCCTGGGTGCTCCGCGCTACCGTCCGGAAACCGAGGTGGCGGAGCGGACGCAGCGGCCGGGTGTGGCGGTCGGGCTGGCGTGGACTCCGGTGGGCGGAGATGTCCTGTTCATTGAAGCCGGGAAGATGCCGGGCGGAGGCAAGGGTCTGACGATGACCGGACAATTGGGTTCGGTGATGCAGGAATCGGTGCAGGCGGCGCTGACGTGGGTTCGCTCCAATGCGCCGCAGCTGGGGATTGATCCGGAAGTTTTCAAGACGACCGATATCCACGTCCATGTTCCGGCGGGGGCGATTCCCAAGGATGGTCCCTCCGCGGGCGTGACGATGGCGACGGCGCTGCTTTCGATTCTGACGGGGAAATGCGTCCGGGAAAGGCTCGCCATGACCGGCGAAATTACTCTGGCGGGGCTGGTGTTGCCGGTGGGGGGCATTAAAGAGAAGGTCCTGGCGGCGAAACGCTGTGGCGTGACCGAAGTGATCCTGCCCGCCGAGAACGAGGTCAATGTGAAGGAAGATCTGAAGGCGGAGCAGTTGGGCGACATGAAGATCCACTATGCACGCACCATGGATGACGTCATGCGGCTGGCTTTTCATGAATAAGGTGGAAATTTCGGGCGGCGACCTTCGGCCCGGATTCCTTGAGGGCCTGGCGGAAATGCCGGCGCTGGAGCATCTGGTGATCTGGGGTGGTGCGGTTCGCAATGCCGATCTGGAGCCGCTGAGCCGGCTGACCGGGCTGCGTCATTTGTGTCTGGGGGAGATGCCGATCGACGACGGGGTGTTGCTTTATTTGCGGAACATGCGGGCGCTGGATACGCTGATCCTGCCCTATACGGGGATTCGGGGCGATTTCAGTCCGCTCGAAGGCTTGCCTTTGCGCGATATCCGTCTGGAAGGCAGCCGGTTTGTGGGTGATGCCTGCGCGGCTACCTTAGCCAGGTTTCCGACGCTCCGCAAGGTGGAGATCCACATGACGGGGCTGACGGACGCCGGTGTGAAGTTGCTGGCCGGATTACCGCTCGAAACGCTCTGGCTGGGCCCGCGGATAACCGACGAAGGCATGACGGCGATGGCGGGTATTCCAACCCTTCGGCATATCGATATCTGCGCTCATATGGTGACCGACGAGGGTGTGGCGGCGATCGTGGGCCTGCGGAATCTGGAAGTTGTCTGGCTTTCGCGTTGTTCGGTGACCGACGCGAGTATCCCGGTGCTGAGCGGTATGACCGGGCTGAAAGAACTGAACGTGAACTACACCGGTGTGACGCCGGAAGGGATGGCGAAACTTCGCGCCGCTTTGCCCTCCACGCGTTTCGTTGAGGCAGATTAATTGGCGTATGATCAAGTGGCGGAGGGGATAACGATGATGCAAAGGATAGTTCTGGCGGCGGCATTTGTGCTGGCCGTGAGTGCCTCGGCACAGAATGTGGAGCGGGCGTTCCGGGCCTCGATGACCGGGGCCAGGGGTGACGCCGGGCGATGCCTGGTTGAGGTGGATGTTGACGGTGTCGCGGTGGTGGAAATCACGCGTGACAGCGGTCGGTTGTTGACATTGTCGGGGCAACCGGCGGAATGGCGGCGTCTGGAATGCAACCAGCCACTGCCTGCGGAGCCCGTGGATTTTCGGTTCCGGGGCATCGATGGCCGGGGGCGTGTGACGCTGGCGGGTGATCCGCGACAAAACCGGGGTGTTGCGGCGGTGCGGATCGAAGATTCGAAGGGGGGCCGGGATCTCTACCGGTTCGAACTGACATGGCGCGAGGCGGGCCCGGACAGGCAGGTGGGCGTGCGCCCCGCCTATCCGGACTCTGTGCGCGAGCCGGAGCGGCGGGATTACCGGGACGACCGGGAACGGCGCTGGGAGACGGAAGTGATTTCGTGCGCCTCCGATGGCCGCCGCCGCTTTTGTGAGGCCAACACGAGCCGGGGGGCATTGTTGCTCCGGCCGCAGGGCGAAGGCGAGTGCCGGCTTAATGTGAGCTGGGGTTTTGATGAACGCGGCATCTGGGTAGACCGGGGTTGTCGCGCTGATTTCCAGGTGGGGCGGAGATTCTGACCGTATGATTCTGAAGATTCTGGTGGCATTTCTGATCGCCGTGGGGATTGTGGTCGTCCTGATTGCAATGCAGCCGGCGACCTATACGGTGGTCCGTTCGACAAGTATTGCGGCGGCTCCGGGGGTGGTTTTCGCGCAGGTCAATGATTTCCACAACTGGGCGAAGTGGTCGCCCTGGGAGAAGCTCGACCCGGCAATGAAAAAGACGTATGAAGGGCCCGCCGCCGGTGTGGGCGCGGTGTACAAGTGGGCCGGCAATGCGGCGGCGGGCGAGGGGATGATGAAGATCGCCGGGAGCGATACGGACCACAAGGTGAGCATCGATCTCGCCTTCACCAAGCCCTATGAATCGAGCAGCCGGACCGAACTTTCAATTCGGCCCGACGGCGCGGGCAGTTCCGTATCGTGGACGATGACGGGGCAAAACAATTTCGCTCTGAAGGCGATTGCCCTTTTCTCCAGCATGGACAAGATGATCGGACCGGATTTCGAGAAAGGCCTTTCGCAGCTGAAGACCGTGGCCGAAGCGGCGAAGTAATTTACGAAATCACGACAGAGCGGGCCAGTTTCACGGCCGGGTTGGCTGTGATCTGATCGAGGACGCTTTGGGGAACCACGGAGCCGGTCGAGATGATCGAGATGGCTTCGAAGGGCTTCCCGGATTCGCTGCGGCCCAGCGAGAAGTTGGTGATGTTGATGTTGTTCGAGCCGAGCACGGTGCCCAGATGTCCCACTACGCCGGGGCAATCGGTACTCTCGACGCAGACCAGCGGGCCATTCAGCGGGGCTTCGCAGTAAATGCCGTCCACGTGCATCAGGCGCGGTTTGCCCATCACGACGGCGCCTTCGACGGCGGTGATTCCGGCATCGGTCTCGAGTTCGACACGAATGGATTCGGCGTGCGCGAGGGTTTTGTCGTGGACCTCCGCCACGCTCCAGCCGCGGTCCGCCGCCAGTTGCCTGCTGTTCACCACGTTGGCTTTGATGGCAGCGGAGCGATTCAGCGCACCCGCCAGACCGGCATTGCGGAGCAGGATGGTGTTCATGTCGGCGACGCGCCCGAAATAGGTCAGGCGGAGAAGTTTCGGGTTGCCGGTGGAGAGATAGGCGGCG
The DNA here is from genome assembly GCA_903900705.1 of uncultured Acidobacteriia bacterium. Taxonomy (GTDB): domain Bacteria; phylum Acidobacteriota; class Terriglobia; order Bryobacterales; family Bryobacteraceae; genus BOG-234. The sequence continues at coordinate 40,165 of CAIUOG010000054.1, read as the reverse complement.
AGAATGCCCAGTTTTTCCGCGAGATCGATGAAGGGCGCGGCGGAGCGGTATTGTTCGGCGGAAAGGGAAGGGATGTTGACCGCGTTGATGGCGACGTCGTTTTGCAGGTATTCGACCACCTGTTCGGCGATGCGAAGTCCCACGATTTCCTGCGCTTCTTCCGTCGCGCCGCCAATGTGGGGTGTGGCGAGCAGGGTGTCGATGGCGAAGAGCGGATTGCCGGGGCCGGCGGGCTCTTCTTCGAAGACGTCCAGCGCGGCGCCGGCGAGTTGGCCGGACTGGAGAGCTTCGAGCAGGGCGGCTTCATCCACCAGTTCGCCGCGCGCGCAATTGACGATGCGCGCGCCACGTTTCATTTGCGCGAAAGCTTCTTTGTTCAGGATGTTGTGGGTTTCGGCGGTGAGTGAGACGTGGACCGTGAGGTAATCACTGCGCTGGTAGAGGTCGGCCAGAGGCACCAGTTCCACGCCCGCGTCTTTGGCGAGTTGGGGGGTGACGTAGGGGTCATGCGCAACCACCCGCATTTCAAAGGCACGCGCCCGTTTGACCACTTCGCGGCCCACGCTGCCCAGACCGATAACACCCAGGGTTTTGCCGCGCAATTCGCTGCCCAGGAACTTCCTGTACTCCCACTTTCCGGCTTTGGTGGAGGCATTGGCCTGCGGGATATGCCGCGCCATGGAGAGCATGAGGGCGATGGTGTGTTCCGCCGCCGAAGCCGCGTTGCCGCCGGGCGTATTCATCACCAGAACGCCCGCCGCGGTGGCCGCCGCGAGGTCGACATTATCAACCGCCGCACCGGCGCGCCCGATGACGCGGAGCTTCGGCGCCTGTTTGATCACCCACTCGGTCACGCGAACCGCGCTGCGCACCAGCAGGGCTTCGGCGTTCGCGAGGTGTTGCGTGTATTCCCGTGGGTTCGAAACGATCACGTTCCAGCCCGGGCGGGACTTCAGGAAGTCGATGGCGGCCTGTGCGAGGGGTTCTGCGATGACGATGTTCATGCTGTTTTCGTAGCGGAAGCCTGTTCGTAAACGCGTTGGACAGCGGCCACGCCCCGACCCAGTTCGACGGGGTAACCGTTGGCGCGGAGGATGAGTTCGAGTTCGGCGATGACGCTGAACAGATCGGGGAAGTCGAAGTAGCCAAGATGCGCCAGGCGGAAGAGTTCGTTCTTCATGCTGCCCTGGCCACCGGTGATGACGGCGGCGAACTTCTGCTTGTAGCCTTTGACGATGACGCCCGAATCCATACCAGCGGGTGGCCGAATGGCCGTGACGGCGCTGCCGGGACGAGAGGAAAAGAGTTGCAGACCGAGTTCCCGGGAGGCTTCGCGCGTGGCGTGCGCCAGCAACTGGGCGTTTGCCACCAGATTCGCCATGCCGATGCTGTTCACATATTTGAGCGCTTCGTTGAGCGCGAGGATGAGTGAAGTTGCCGGGGTCCAGGTGGATTCGCCGATGTCGCCGTTCTTCTTTTCCTTCCTGAAGTCGAAGTAGTAGTGGGGCAGGGTGGCGGTTTTGGCGTGATTCCAGGCCTTCTCGGTGAGCGAGACGAAAGCCAGACCGGGCGGGATCATGAAGGCTTTCTGGGAGCCGCCAATCACGACGTCGAGTCCCCAGCCTTCGATATCGAGAGGCATGGTGCCGAGGCCAGTGATTGCATCGACCACGAAAATCGCATCCGTAGCGGCGACGAGTTTGCCCATGGCCTCCACGTCATGCTGTGCGCCGGTGGAGCTTTCCGAGCCCTGCACGAAGACGCCGCGGGTGGCGGGTTCGGCCTTGAGCGCGGCTTCGAGGCGGTCCGGCGTGACCACATCACCGTAGGGAGCTTCGAGCACGGTCGCGTCAAGGCCGTAGGCGCGCACGATTTCCACCCAGCGTTCGCCGAACTTGCCGGCGGTGCAAACAATGACTTTGTCACCGGCGGAAAAGAGATTGGAGACGGAGGCGTCCATGGCGCCGGAGCCGGAGGCGGCCATGCAAAGAACGTCGCCGGGGGCGCCGTAAACCTGTTTCAGACCGGCGAGAGCGGACTTGTAAACGTTGCGGAACTCCTCGGTGCGATGGTGGAGGTCCGACGCCATCATGGCGTGCAGAGCCGGCGGGTACAACGGGGTGGGGCCTGGCGTCAGCAAACGTTGCTTGCGAATATACATGAGAAGGAAGTAAAGTCTTTACAATATCAAAGACATGCCTTTACTCGACCAGTTACAGAAAGACCTTGTGGCAGCCATGAAGGCGAAGGATGAGCTGCGTTTAGGGGTCGTCCGGATGGTCAAAACCGCCCTCCAGAAGGCCGCCGTGGTGGATCCTTCGAAGCCCCTGACGGAAGCCGCCGAACAGCAGATTCTGAAGAGTCTGGTGAAGCAGCGGGTGGAATCCGCCGAGATGTTCCGGACCGGCGGGCGCGAAGAGCTGGCCGTGAAAGAAGAGGCCGAGCGGCTGATTATTGAAAGCTACCTTCCCGCCTTCGCATCCGATGCCGATATGGACGCGGCTGTAGACGCCGCGGTAGCCGAGACCGGCGCCACTTCGGCAAAGCAGATGGGCCTGGTGATCAAAGCCGCCCAGGCGAAGCTTGCCGGCAAGACCGTGGACGGGAAAGTCCTGAGTGAGAAAGTAAAGGCCAGACTCGCATGACGCCTCAAAAGCCGCACGAACACAAGCCGTTTGTTCCGCCAAACGTGCAGATGAAGGAATTCACGCTGCGGGCGGTGCTGCTGGGGCTGGTGATGTGCGTGGTGCTGGGGGCGGCGAATGCCTACCTGGGCCTGCGCGCGGGCCAGACGATTGCGGCCACGTATCCGGCGGCCGTGATTGGCATGGCGGTGCTGCGGTTGTTCAAGGGGTCGATTCTCGAAGAGAACATTGCGCGAACGGCCGGTTCCATCGGGGAGTCTGTGGCGGCGGGCGCGATTTTCACGATCCCGGCGTTTGTGATCTCGCATTCGTGGATGGATTTCTCGCCGGGCACGGCGTACTGGAAATCCACAGCTCTGATGATGATCGGCAGTATTCTGGGCGTTTTGTTTGTGTCGCTGGTGCGGCGGGTGCTGGTGGAAGATCCGGACCTGCCATTCCCGGAGTCGGTGGCGGCTTCGCAGATTCACAAGGCCGGGCAGATGGGCGCCCAGGCGGCGAAGTTCCTGTTCTACAACATGGCGATGGGCGCGGGCATCTTTCTGGCGGGCGCTTTCAACGGGTTTGCCACCGATAAAGACTGGTTCATCCACGTGGGAAATCTGGGCAAGACCTCGCTCCGGATGGGTGCGCCCGGGTCAAAGAATTTCCTCGCCACGGGCGGCGTGACGGTATTTTCCGGGCCAACCGTGAGCCCCGCCTACATCGGCGTGGGCTACGTGATCGGGCCAACGCTTTCGGCCCTGAACTTCTCCGGCAGCATTATTGCCTGGGGGCTGCTGATCCCGCTGCTGATGTATTTCCTGGGACCGCAGCTGCAGGCGTTTCTGCCGCCGGGCGCGACCGATGAATCGTGGCTGGCGATTGCGAATTCCGTCTGGCGGTTTATTGTTCGTCCCATTGCGGTGGGCGGTATGCTGACGGGCGCTTCCTACACGCTCTTCAAGATGCGGAAGTCGCTGTTTGCGGGCCTGGCCCGCGCTTTTCAGGAGATGAAAACCGGCGCCGCGCCGGCGGAAACGACGGCGCGCACGGAACGCTACATGAGTTCGCGCGTAGTGCTGGCCGGCATCTTCGTGGTGTTTGGGCTGATGATCGTGCTTTACTCCTGGCTTTCGGGCGGCATTGTGGCTGGCAGCGTGGCGGCGGTCGTGATGCTGGTGGTGGGTTTCTGTTTCGCCACCGTTTCGGGCTACCTGGTGGGGGTGATCGGTTCGTCGAACAATCCGATTTCCGGACTCACCCTTTCGACCGTGATTATTGCCGCGCTGCTGATGGTGGCGCTGGGCGTAAAGGGCACGGGCGGAGTGATTGCGGTGCTGGGAGTGGCGGCGGTGGTCTGTGTGTCGAGCGCGGTTTCGGGTGAGCTGCTGCAGGATTTCAAGGTCGGCTACCTTCTGGGCGGGACGCCCCGCAGCATTCAGATTGTGGAGTTGATTGCGGTGGTGCTGGCAAGCGCCGTCATGTACTTCCCGTTGCTGGTGCTGCACCAGGGCAACATTAACGCGGGCGGCATCGGCTTTGGCGATAAGGCGCTTCCGGCGCCGCAGGCGGGGCTGATGGCGTCGCTCTCGCAGGGAATTGTGGGTGGCGATATGGCCTGGCCGCTGATTATCTGCGGGATTCTGATGGGAATCGCGATGATCATGATCGGTGTGAAGAGCCCGATGCTGGTGGCGATCGGCATGTATCTGCCGATCGGTACGACGTTTGCCATCTTTGTGGGCGGGATGGTCCGTTGGGTGACCGATACGCTGGCGAAACGCCGGGAAATGAATGAGGCGCAGAAGATCCGGATTGAAAGCGTGGGGGTGCTGGCGGCCTCCGGGCTGATTGCGGGCGAGGCGCTGATGGGATTGGTGACGGCGACCTTCAACTTCTTCGATATTAAGATTCCGGAGCTGTTTAAGGTGCCGTCTTACACGGCGGGGCTGGTGGTGCTGGCGATTCTGGCTCTTACGCTGATTTATGTGCCGCTCTCGAATGCGGGCCGGCCGGAAGATCCGCCGCCGCCGGCTGCGTTTGGGTGAGGGGACTCCGGGAGGCGTTGCGAATTTCAGCTTCCATCGGCGTTTCCTGATCAGCGCAAGAAAAAGCGTCAGCCCATTGAGACAAGAAGCGAGATGATCATAAGCGATCGTCCCTTTCTACTCCGGGTGGATTTACAGACCCCGCTCTCCTGGAGCGGGGTTTTGTATTTTTCCGAGCCGCGAACGCTTTCACATATCTCCAAAGCAATCATGGGGATAGGCCACTAAACTCCCCTTCGTGATAGCATCGGAATTCCCCTTCTAATGATTCGAGCCGTAAAAGGAACACGGGACCTTCTTCCTCCCGATACCGCAGTCTGGAACCGCGTGGAGCGTATTGCGCGTGAGGTCTTCCGCGCTTACAACTACCAGGAAATCCGCACGCCCATCCTTGAAGAAACGCAGCTTTTCGCCCGTGGCGTGGGTACGGAAACCGATATCGTGTCGAAGGAGATGTACACCTTCGACGACCACGGCACTTCGCTCACGCTTCGCCCGGAAAACACGGCGTCGGTGATTCGCGCCTACATTGAGCACCGGCTGGACCAGCGTCCCGGCGTGCAGAAGCTCTACTACATCGGGCCGATGTTCCGGCGCGAACGTCCACAGAAGGGTCGCTATCGCCAGTTCTTCCAGATCGGCGCGGAGGCCATTGGTTCGGACTCGCCGTTCACCGATGCGGAAGTGATCGAGATGGTGGTGGAAATGTTGTCCCGGTGCGGGTTGAGCGGCTTCACGCTGCTGATCAATTCCGTGGGCTGCCCCAACTGCCGTCCAAAGTTTGTGGAAAAGCTGACTGAAGCTTTGAAGCCGGTTGCGCCGGGCTTGTGCGGCGATTGTCAGCGGCGGGCGGAGACCAATCCGCTGCGCGTGCTGGACTGCAAGATTCCGGAAGATCAGCCGGCGATTGACCAGTTGCCATCGATTCTCGACAGTCTCTGTGAGGTCTGCGCGCCCCATTTTGCGGCGGTAAAGGGCTTTTTGGACGACCGCTCCATTGCCTACGAAGTGAAGCCCCGTCTGGTGCGCGGTCTGGATTACTACATGCGCACCACCTTCGAGGTGACGCACGGCAATCTGGGCTCGCAGAATTCGGTGCTGGGCGGCGGGCGTTACGACGGTCTGGCGGAGTCGATTGGTTCGAACGTGCACTCGCCGGGCATCGGCTTTTCGATTGGAGAAGACCGGCTGGTGATGACGGTGGACCAGACGCAGGATGCGCCTCTGGACGTGTTCCTCGCCCCGCTGGGCGAGGCCGCCCTGAAGCACGCGGGCGCGCTGGCGCGGGATATCCGTCGCGGCGGCACATCGGTGGAAGTGCTGGCGGGCGGGAAGCTCAAGCGGGCGATGGAACTGGCAAATAAGCTGGGCGCGCGCTTTGTCGTGATCCTGGGGGATGACGAGATTGCGGCCGGGCAGTACTCGCTGAAGGACATGAAGTCCGGCGAGCAACAGCTGGTGAACCGCGAGCAATTACTGCAGAGAATACAATAGGAAGTTACCGAAGTAATCGACCGTCGGCACATTCGCCCGGCGGTCTACCCCATTTCAGCGAGGCAAAGTGCACAGGTACAGAACTCACACATGCGGCGAACTGCGAAGCGCGCAGACCGGGACGGAAGTCCGTCTTTCAGGATGGCTGCGCAATCGCCGCGATCACGGTGGGGTTTATTTCATCGATCTGGCCGATCATTACGGCGTTACCCAACTGGTGCTGGAACCGGGCTCCCCGGCATATGAGACGGTTTCCGCGCTCCCCAAAGAGACGGTGATCCGGGTGGATGGCAAGGTGGTGGCGCGTGAAGATGGCGCGATCAATCCGGCCATGCCGACCGGCGAGATCGAAGTCCGAATCACGGATGCCGAGATTCTGGGCGCCACCGAACCGCTGCCCTTTTCGATCTTCCCGGAACTGCAGGTTCCCGAGGAACTGCGCCTGACGTATCGTTTCCTCGATCTGCGGAAGTCAAAGATGCACGCGAATATTCTGTTGCGTTCGCGCATTATCGCCAGCATCCGGCGGCGCATGGTGGATCTGGGCTTTTTTGAATTCCAGACGCCGACCCTCACGGCCAGCAGCCCCGAAGGCGCGCGCGACTTCCTGGTGCCGGCCCGCCGCCATCCCGGCAAGTTTTATGCGCTGCCCCAGGCGCCGCAGATGTTCAAGCAGATCATCATGGTGTCCGGCTTTGACCGGTACTTCCAGATTGCCCCCTGCTACCGCGACGAAGATGCCCGTGCCGACCGTTCGCCGGGCGAGTTTTACCAGCTTGACGTGGAGATGAGCTTTGTCACGCAGGACGATGTTTTCGCCGCGCTTGAGAAGCTGATGACCGGGCTGTTTGCGGAATACGCCCCCACCCGGACCATCACGCAGGCTCCGTTCCCGCGCATCACCTATGCGGACGCCATGCTGAAGTATGGCAACGACAAGCCGGACCTTCGCAATCCGCTCGTAATCGTGGACCTGAGCGAGATGTTCGCGAATTCCGGTTTCCGCGCGTTTGCCGGGAAAACCGTCCGCGCCATCCGCCTGCCGCAAACCTCTGACCGCTCGCGCTCGTTCTGGGACAAGCTGGAAGAACAGGCCAAGGCCGGTGGAGCGGCGGGCCTCGCGTGGCTCACTGTGGAAGCGGACGGCTCTCTGAAAGGGCCTGTCGCGAAGTTCCTCACGCCCGAGAGCACGGCGCAGCTGATTGCGAACACGAGTTCGGAGACCGGAGACGCCATCATTATCCTGGCGGATACCGATAAGCCGAAGATGTGCAAGATCCTCAGCGGCCTGCGCGATTCGCTGGGCCGACAGCTCAACCTGCTCGAAGAGAACGTGTACCGTTTCTGCTGGATTGTCGATTTCCCGATGTATGAACTCGACGAGGAGACCGGCAAGATCGCCTTCAGCCACAACCCGTTCTCGATGCCGCAGGGTGGTCTGGATGCGCTCAACAATCAGGACCCGCTGACCATCAAGGCCTTCCAGTACGACATTGTCTGCAACGGCTATGAGCTGTCTTCCGGCGCGATCCGGAACCACCAGCCTTCCATCATGTACCGGGCTTTTGAGATCGCCGGCTACGGTCAGGATGAAGTGAATGAGCGCTTCAAGGCTTTGATCAATGCGCTGAAGTACGGCGCGCCACCGCACGGGGGAATTGCGCCGGGTATCGACCGCATCGTGATGCTGCTGGCGGATGAGCCGAATATCCGTGAAGTCATCATGTTCCCGATGAACCAGAACGCGGAAGATCTGATGATGAACGCGCCGAACACGGTGCGCCCGCAGCAGCTGAAAGAACTGCATATCGCTGTGGTACAGCCGCCGAAAAAGGCGTAACGATTCGGGGACTGCTTAATCGGGCCGGCCGGAACCCTCCGGCCGGCCTTATTTTTTCAGCCGTTTCACCATTTTTTTAGCCGTTTCACCATCCGCAGTTCGTTCTTCTGGCCGGGGATCACTTCATAGTGAACCTCGTCCATCAACGTCTTCATGAGGCGCATGCCCAGCCCGCCGTTCTTCCGTTCGGCCACCAGTTGTTCCAGATTCTTCTGCGAAATCAGCCCGGGGTCGAAGCCCTTGCCGGTGTCGACAACCTCAATCTGCACGGTTTCCTCGTCGATGGTTGCTTTGACGGTCACCTCTTTGGTGACTTCCGGTCCGTAAGCGTGTTCGATGACGTTGGCGCACGCCTCATCCACGGCCAGTTCAATCTTTGCCACGTCAGCCGCGGGGAGGCCCGCACGGGTGCCGATGCCATTCACGAAGTCGCGAATCATCGCGAGATTCTCCGTGTTGGAGGGCACCTGCAGTGAAAATGTGCGCTCGATCGATGGCATGTGGTTCAGACCTCTTTGGCGGGATTTTCAAAACCCTTCACGGCGTCTGCCACCGCGGGCACCATCTCAAAGATGGAATCGAAGCCGAGGATTTCAAACACCTGTGCGACCTTCGGCGCCAGATTGCAGATCTTCAGATCGCCGCCGGCTTCCCGGATATCCTCAATAAAGCTCATGAAAACGCCCAGGCCGGCGGACGAAATATACGTCAGCTCGCCGCAATCGGCAATGAGGCGCACGTTGCCCCCATCGAACTCCTGCTGCACCACCTTCTCAAACTCCGGCGCGGTGTGGGCGTCGAGAAAGCCGTTCAGAGCCAGCACGACGATGTTGCCGGTGGTGCTCCGCTGTACCGTGAAATTTGTTGCCACCCGTTATATTCTCCCGTCTGAACCGATTTCCGGATTCACCCGCAGAACGGCGATCGTGAGATCGTCCTGCGAATGCCCGCCCTTCAGAAACGCACTCACTTCCTTCAGTATGCTATCGCGCGTGGCTTCCGCGTGTAAGCCGTCGGCGCGTTCCACCGCCGCGGCGAGACGGTCCTCACCGAACTGCTCCAGTTCTTCGTTCATGGCTTCGGTCAGGCCGTCGGAATAAAAGACGAGGGCATCGCCCGGTTCCAGTTCGATGGTCTCCGCCGCCAGCGTTTTCGCGAACAGCGCAGGTCCCGCGATGCCGAGACCGATACCGGGTCCGCCGAGCCATCTGGTCTCGCCCAGCGCGTGTCTGCGCCACACCACGGGGTTGTGGCCGGCGCGGACGTACTCCAGCGTGCGGGCTTCGGGCTCCAGAACGCCCATCGCCATGGTGACGAACATCTTCTTTTTCGTAACGGTCCGCAGGTGCTTGTTGACGGAGCCGAGGATTTGCCGGGGATCACCGGAATCCTGCGCCGCCGCGCAAAGCAACCCCTTCGTCAGGGTCATGTAGAGCGCCGCCGGGACGCCTTTGCCGGAGACGTCGGCTACGCCGATGCCCCAGCGGCCATCGGAAAGGCGCAAAAAATCATAGAGGTCCCCGCCAACCTCTTTGGCGGGGTCACAGGAGGCGGCAATTGTGTAGCCCGCCAGCACCGGCGGCTTTGCCGGCAGCATCTGCTGCTGCGCCGAGCGGGCCACGTTGAATTCCGCCAGTAGTTCCTCGCGCCGGGAACGCGTCTGCATCTTCGCCCCGGATTCTCCGTACAGTTCCGCGACGGCTTCGGGCGCCTTGATCGAGGCCACGAGCAGAACGATTCCCAGCCCGAACCCGGCCGCCACAATGCCCCAACCGGACGACTGCAGCCCCGCCGCCGGCTGTACCAGCAGTGCGCCCGCCGAGGTGAAGAGTTTGGCCGAGGCCTGCGCGGCAAGCGCGCCCAGCATGCCGAACCGGAAGTAGAGATAGATGGTGGTTAGTCCGCTGAGGGCAGCCGCCAGAACATTCGCGCCCTCGGCTCCGCGAAACGGCGACTGCAGCATGGCGAACGTCAGGACGGCGAAGAGCATCATCAGCGCTGGCTGCAGCCAGGCTTTTGCTTTCTGCGTCTTACGGCCCGAACTGAACCGGATGGCGAGGGGCATCATCAGCCCCAGAAAGGCGATCACACCGAGGAGTTGCTGGGAAATCATGCTCAGCAGAGCAGCCGGAACGGCGGCTTCGTTGAGCAGCAGGCCATCGTCGTAACCCTGAAAAAGGGGAAGGTGCAACACGGCGCTGAGCAGCAGCGGGAGACCGGCCAGGAGGGGTCCGAACAGACCGCCTCCCAGTAATTCCGTTGCCGTGGTGGTGCTGAAGAAAGCCCGGGTACCGAGTAAACGAAAGCCGCGAACCTTCAGTGGATGCATGCGGGCGCTGAGCACGGTGCCGGCGATTACAATGTTGAACATCAGGCCGATGAATACCGGCACGAGGATCATCGAGATGATCTCATTCGCCAGCCCGGAAGCTCCGGTTGCCCTCACCATCTCGTCATCCCATTCGATGAGCGTTGACAGCAGTACCGTCAGAGCGGCACAACCGCTGAGCCACATGGGCACGCGGTCTTTCAGGGCTCTCGCGGTGGGACCGCCGCCCTCACGCGCCACCGGAATCAGGATTCCGAGGAAAAGCGCGATCGACCAGATCACGACAGCCGTGATCTTCAGAGGCGTATTTGCTTTGAACTGACGCGAGATGGACTCCGGTATCTGATAGTCCGATTTCGCTTCCCAGATGATGCCGTTCTTCGAGATGATTTCGAGATCCACGCGGGGATTCCCGATGGCGGCGCCGCCCTCCCGCCATTTATAGCCCATGCCGTCGTCTCCGGCGACTCCGTCCGCCATCAGGGTGAAATCACTGACGCTGTCACCGGTCATGTTCTCCATCAGCTTGTGGACATCCGCCTTGCGGCCTTCGTCTTTGGGCGTGGCTTTTGAAGCGGCATCCGGTACCGGGAGCTTCCACCCGAGGGGGCGGCCATCGGGGCGCAGCGTGACGGTCGCGCCGGAGCCGGAGGCTGGCAGGAAGTTGGTCTTGATCTGCGCATCGGGGAACGCTTTCGCCATTCTGCTGCCGGGCATGCTGATCTGGAGTTCCTGATTCCGGATCAGCGTTTCAGCGACCGCGTAGCCCTTCCAGTCCTTCGTGGAAATGCCATTGGCGGCAGCGAAGCCGCGCGCCCTGGCGAGATACTGTTGGCGGTCATAGCGAAGGCCGAGGCGGGTGGAGGGGTGAAAGCGAGGAAAGGCCCACAGCAGCCAGAGTGTGCCGGCGAGGAAGGCCAGCCCGGCGGTGAACCAGCGCCGGTTCATGCGACCACCCCCAGAGCGGTGGAGCCTTCGGCCTGTGCGCGCGAAGCGACCCGGATCACCACCATCGTCAGATCATCTGGTTCCAGGGACGCTTTGGTGGCCTCCATGCAGTGATCCCGAAAGGCCTCAGCCGGGTTGCCCGCCGGATCTTTGCCCTTGAAGCGCGCGGCGGCTGACGTTATGAACTGCTCCGGCTTCCTGTTCCCGAGGGCCAGCCGCCGGCCAATGCCATCGGTGAAGAGCACCACATGGTCGCCGGGTTCCAGCCGCGCCCGACCTTCGACCAGAGGAGAACTCCTGCCTCGCACCGGCGCCATTCGTTCGGTGGCCGCGGCGGCGATTTCCGAGACAACCACCACTTTGGGGTAGACACCGGTCCGCGCGTAGCGGATTTCACCCGCCACCGGGTCGACGGAAGCGAAGGCGAAGTCGGTGATGCCTGTGGCTGAAGCGCCACCGGCCGCAAAGATTGACGCGAGGGCGGTTTCGAGGTGAGAAAGGATCTCCACCGGTTCCCTGTATCGTTCCACGCAGTGCATGAGGTAGCCCTTCGCCAGCGCGATGGTCAGAGCGGCCGCCAGACCCCGGTTATTGCCCTCGGCGATAAAGATGCCGAGCCGCCCGTCGCCCAGCAGGAAGAAATCGTAGAAGTCGCCGCCTACGGTTTCGGCTGGAATGCAGGCTGCGGAGATGTGCAGCCCGGCATAGTCCGGCACGGCTTCCGGCAGCAGCCGTAACTGCGCCTCACGGGCGGCCGAAACCTCCGCTTCGAGCGACTTGCGCTCCGCAATATGCCGCGCGTACAGGGGGCGGACCTGCTCATCGGAATACTCCCGGCCCTTTTGGATGCTCACGATAGCGAAGGCGAACAGGCCGAGGGTAGTCAGTGCGTGGATAACGACCGAGATTTCCGAGTAGCCGGGCGCCGCCACCACGCTCTCGACAACGCCGAGGAAGGCCGACAACGAGCCGATGCAGACCAGCGCCGCGAACAGATCGAGCGCAAAGAACGGAATCAGCAGCGCGCCCACAAATACGGCGGTTTCGAGGAGAAACTCCGTGGCGGACCCGGAGTGCGTTCGCAGCATGGAGACCAGTGCGGCGCAGACCAGCAGGAAGGGAAGCCGCAGACGCGGTCTGTGGGCCAGGTACCGATGCGCGAACGCAAGGGGCTGCAGCAGACCAGCGGCGGAAAAGGAGAGCGCCAGCAGGCTGTACACCACCATCGGCATGAGCCAGCCGAGCCGGACCAATGAGCCCGCCATGCTGGCCGAGCCCTGCGGGAAGGTGGTGCGGAATGGAGTGGTCAGAATGCCCATCGCCAGCAGCAGCCAGCTTGCGCAAACGAGGCCAATCAGGATTGCAAGCCCGACGTTTCGCGAGAAGATATGTCCGGTAAGCAGTGTGTCCAGTGAGGTGAGCTTGCCCGGGTAGGCCTCGCGAACATCGCCTTCACCGCTGCCATAGGCGGCGGCAAGCAGGCCTCCGCCGAAAACACCGAGGACAGCGAAGATGGCCACCACCATAGCTACGGGAATCTCCACCGAATCACTGTTCACCACCGCGTTGAAGCCGATCAGGACGCAGAAAACGCTGCACAGCAGAGCCACGATAATGCTGCGGCTGTGGGACACCTCCTGCTGGATCATACGGTTGGCGTAACGATAGAAACTGAAGACGGAAACAATGCAGAGAAAGCAGATCCCGAGGACGTTCAGCGCCGCCTGGAGGTGCTCACCGGGCGTCCCGTCCTGCTCCTCGTCGGGCGAGAGCGTTGAGCTGATGCGGACTACCCTGTCGCCCAGCAGCGTGACTTCGGTGGCGATGCCGGCCTGTGGAATCGCGGCGGAATGGAAGGAGTATGTACGCTCTTCCTGGCCCCCCACTGTGTTTCTTTCCACACCCGGTTCGGCGAACGGGATTCCCTGCGGCAGTCCTGACTTCGCCAGTTGCAGCGCGGCTGCGTCTGTCAGAGTCGCACTGGTTCCGGGGAGACCAGCCTTCTCGATGTTGAAACCCAGAATCTTGTTATCCAGCGAAACATAGACCCCGGCGGATCGACCTTTCTTCGGGTCCCGCAGCCTGACGGTGCCGTAGACCGGCGGCGCGTAGTTCCAGGCCTTGATCCGTTCCGGTTTGGCGTTGAGGAATTTCAGCTTGCTGTCATCCGTGCTGAAGTTCGTGGTCACGTCCCAGCCTTCGGTGTCGACGCCTCGGGAAAGGAGGAAACGGCGCGCCGCCCGCACGCTGCTGTCGCGAGTCGTTGTGACGGGCACAGGCGTTGGCGGCGTGTTGTGATACAGCAGAATCAGGCCCGCTGCGAGCGCCGCCGGGAAAAACAGGATGGCGAACGTGCTGATGCGCCGCCGGACACTCGACGGCGGCTCATTCGGAAACAGCGCTTTCAGGATGACTTCCAGCATGGTCCGGATCGGCTCATTATGCCATGTTTCCGGCCCCGCGTTTCATAACCATCATGGTAATGTCATCGAACTGCGGGGCACTGCCGGCAAAATCGTCGATCGCCTCGAAGACGCGTTCCACCACATCGGCCGCGGGCAGGGAACCGTGCTGTTTGAGGACGTCCACCAGGCGGTCTGTCCCGAAGTCCTCTTCCGCTTCATTCTGCGCGTCCGTGACTCCGTCGGAATAGATCGCCAGCAGGTCGCCGGCGCGGAGTTCGAAGGTCTGTTCCTCGTAGGTGCGGGCAGGGAAGAGACCCAGAGCAATGCCGCTGCAGGCCAGCATCTCCACGTCGCCATTGGCCCGGAGAATAATGCCGTCCGTATGGCCGCAGTTCACCCAGCGGCACGCGCCGGTGGAGGCTTCGTAAATCAGCAGCAGCGCGGTGGCGTAACGGTTGGACGGCGTGGTGGCGTAAAGCAGGTCGTTGGCGGTCTGCGCCACGATGGGGAGCGAGTTCTCGCGGAACACCAGGGCGCGCAGGGTCGCCTGGATATTGCTCATCAGCAGGGAAGCGAAAATGCCTTTTCCGGAGATATCGACCACGCAGACCAGATGTTCTTCGGTGGGATGCGAAGACGGCATGTGGATGACGTCGTAATAATCGCCGCCCACCTGCTTTGCCTGGCGATTCCGCGCGGCGACGTCGGTGGCGAAGAGCTTCGCCAGTTGCTTGGGGAACAGTTCGGTCTGGATGCTCGCGGCGAGCGCGAGTTCCTTTTCCATCTGCTTCTTGCCGATGGTGTCCCGGAAGTGCCACGAGTTGTCGAGCGCGACCGCGGCCTGGGCAACAAGGCCCGCGCCGAATTCGAGGTCGTCATTCGTGTATGCCGCGCCCAGCATGCGGGGACCGCACACCACCGCGCCGCAGGTTTCGCCGCCGGAGCGCACGGGCATGATCATGGAACCTGCGGGCAGTCCGAACCGCGCGGCCTGTTCCGCCATCAGCACGGAGGCGTCCGGCAGGGCTCCGATCGCTTCGCGCTGGTGCTCCAGGGCATCAAGCTTCAGCCCGCGCTGGCGCAGGACCGGCGGATGGCCTTCCTTCCACGCAGCGATGCCGGATTTGGTGACAGCCCAGCGACCTGAAAAAGTGAGCAGCAGCAGGCGGGCCACTTCCTCCGGATCGAGCGTTGCGGCAAGCCCGCGCACCAGGTCGAGCAGCGCGCGCAGTTCCTGTACTTTCTGATCGAGTTCCTGGTTAAGCGACACGCTTTCGCCGTGGGAGAGCGCGTTGGCGATGACGCTGGCGGCGAGGCCAAGCAGCGCCCGGATGAAGTCCGTCTCTTCGGCGTCCAGCGGGCCGCGTGCCGGTTTGCCGAGCGCAAGCGTGCCGATGGGGGCTTCCGCCGCGCCAATATCGAAGACCAGTTCCAGGCCGGCGGCCAGGGAGGCTTCCGGGGTAAAATCTGAGCCCTTCTTCAGGGCCGCGCACCCGCGCGAAACCTCCACCCGGCAACCAGCTTCAGTCCGGATGGCCACTACCCCGCGCGTAATCAGATAGCGCCCCATCGCTGTGCGCAGCAGGTGGCCCAGCAACTGGTCGAGATTCAGGTGGGAACTGAGCAGCTTCGCGGATTCGAGAAGCGATTCGAGCCTGGACTGGCTGAGGCCGGACTGAGCCGTGTGCTGGGGTGTCTGCTGGGTGGCGGAGGAACTCATTCGCTCTATTATCCCCGGCCTTCGGAGTCTTTGGATCGCAGCCTATTTCGCGAGGTCAATCACCGCGTATTCGTTCATCTCCACCACGGTGAATTCCGTCGCTTCCGCGTCTGAGCTGAAGTCCGAAAGCTTCGCGCCGTCCGCGCCAAAAATATAAGCCTTTGATTTGGGATAGTTTCCCAGGACGCGCACGCGCAATCCGGTCACAGGCCGCTGTGAGTAATTCACCAGATGCACGCGGGCATGGGCGCCGTCGCCCGTGAGCCGTCCGATCACCACCTCGGAGCCATAAACCCGCAGCAGGCGTTTTTCATCGGTCAAATCCTGCCGAATCTGATAGGCCTGTTTGCTGGGATCGCCCGCTTCCACTTTGATCACGTTAACCGGCAGTCGGGGGTCGGCGGCTTTCTCCACCCGATAGAGCAGATTCCGGCGGGACAACAGGTTCATCAGTTCGCCGGATTGCGGACTGCGATCATCCACGACTCCGATATTCGCCATCACGGGATAATCGGCCGCTGGCAGAGCGCGCAGAAAGTCGAGCATCCTGCCGAAGGGGCCTGTTCCATCAGCGGCGGTTTTGATGAAAGCCGTCACCCCGTAGGCAAAGGCTTCGGCGGCGGCGAGGGCGGAGAGTTTGCCATCTGCCGCGATGCAGAATTTGCCCTGCGGATCGCGCGCAAACCGCCAGGCGTTGGAATCCACCCACGGGCTGGAGGTTGCCCGCGCCACGTTGGGACGGTAATTGACTTTGGGACCGGACAACGCGATGCAACCCGCCGGCGGGGTCTGATTCCCCAACAAGGCGGGCAGGGCCGCCGCAACCAGTAAGAGCATCAGATCGTAACCGCCTTCAGCTGGATCTTCTTCACGTCATAAGTGCCCAGGCCCAACGCCGCCGCAAACTCGATGTGGCCCGGTTCGCGCACAAAGTTGTTGGCGTTCGGGTCTTTATCAAAGCCTGGGCGGACATTGGCGGCGGAGCGGTCCCACACGGAGATCGCACCTTCCTGTTTGCGCCTGGCTTCCACCACGTCGAGCAGCAGCCGGTCCATGGCGACCGGGTCTGTGCCGAACATCATCTGCTTCGGATAGAAGCGGAACTTCTTGTCATGCAGGAACGGTCCGCCATGCCAGACTCCGCGCAGGCCGTCCATGATGTTCAGCGTCACCTTCGACCGCAGCGGTTCCGTGGACGCGAGCGTGCCGATGAACGACAGCGTATTCGTCTTCGAGAACTGGTGCGAGCGAGCCACGTTCGAAAAGTTGCCGTACGCGATGTTCTTCAGGCAACCCGTGACGCCCGACGCGCCGTGGTCTTTCATATTCGGCACGTTGATGATTTTTGTGAACCGCTGCGTGACGTGGCGGACCAGCATGGAACGCGTGTCATCCTCGCCAAAGAAATCGACTTCAACGTAAGTCGATGGGTCATAGCCGAGGATCGACTGGCGCGTCTTCTCGATGCCGTCCACATTCACTCCCGCCGGCACGTAGTCCTCGTATTTCACGGTTGCCATCTGTTCGGGGAAACGTTCGTAGACCCAGATATTCTTCGCCGGAACCCCCACGCTCATCAGGTTGCGGCAAATCTCCGCCACCACTTCCGGGCTCGACATCACCAGCGGCGCGCCGGAGCAGTTCACCTTGATGCCGACGATGTCTGCCGGGTCGAAAAACGATCGCCAGGAGTCCCGCTCGTCCTTCATGCCGGTAAGACCGCGCATGCCCTGCGCAATCATTTCCTTCATCACCGGAACGTTAATTTTTTCCGTTGTCGTGTCGATGGAGTTTTCGGCGCTGACCTTGAACACCTGGCCAGGGTACCGCCCCGGCATGCCCGGCACGGTCTGCGGCTTATAGCGCGTGACCGTTTTATACCTGGGGAACGCATTGGGCGAGGCGCCGAAGACCGGTCCGCAAAAGGGTGCGACCACAGCGGGAACCATCACGGCGGGAACCACCACGGGCGCTGAGGCGGCAACAGATAAAAACTTCCGGCGATCCATATCTTCTCTCCTGCTTACTTGCGATTTCGAACCGTTGAATTCAGCGTACCGTCCCAGACGTCCGCGCCCTGGGCCTTGTAGTTCTTATGGAGCGTCTTCCAGTCGTCGCGCGAAAGCCCGTTCAGGTCATACACCACGCGGCCATCCTTAATGGTCAGTTCGCAGGACAGTTTCTGTGTGCCGTTGAGCTTTGCGCCATAGGAATCGATGAACCCGAACCGGCCGCGCTCCAGCTTCAGTACGGCGATATCCGCCACCGCGCCAACACTCATTTGCCCGAACTCTTCGCGGTGAATTTCCTGCGCGGGCTTCCACGTGGATTCCGCAATGACCGTGCTCAGAGACTGCCCCATGTTGAGGAACTTCGACATCACATTCAGCATGTCTTTCATGCCACCGGCCGCGCTGCTGACGTGCAGGTCAGTCGAGATGGAATCCGGAATCCAGCCCTGTTGCAGAGCCGGTACCGCCTGCCGGAAGAGCAGGCTGCCGCCGCCATGGCCCACGTCGAACAGGACGCCCCGCTTGCGGGCCTCCGGCAGGTAGGGCAGAAGCTTTTGCTGGTCATCGAGCATCGGCACCATGTCTAAGTACATATGCGTGGAAATATCGCCGGGGCGCAGTTTTTTGAGTACCAGCTCCTGATAAGGGCGTTCCGGGCGGAAGACCCCGAAATCCACCATCAGCGGGATGCCTGCGGACGCGGCGGCTTCGAGAGCGCGATCGACCGGGATCCACTCCGGCCCGGCATAATGCGCGGTCTTGATGCCGACGATCACGTCCGGGTGCTCTTTGGCCCGGGACGCCGTGGCCTTCGCGTCCATATCGTTCGTGTCCTGCTCCGTGTTTCCGCCGCTCATGCCGAGGCCGACGATGTTGATAAACGCCAGCACGCGCGTCTTCGAGCGCGTAATCACGCGGTCCAGAAAGTCCGGGAAATTACGCCATCCGGAACTGCCCGCATCCACCACGGTCGTGACCCCATTGCGGAAGGTGTAGCCATCGGGGTAGACGCTGAGATCACCGGAATACGCCCCTTTGAGGCCGGTTCCGGCGTAGACGTGAACATGGATGTCCACCAGACCCGGCGTGATGTAAAGGCCCTTCAGATCGATGGTTTTTCCGGCGGACGCAGCGGGAATCGCGGCCTCCACAGCGGCGATTTTATGATCTTTGATGGCCACGTCGCGCACCGCGTCGATATGATTCTTCGCGTCGATCAGATGGCCGTTCTTCAGAAGCAGGTCGTACTTCGTCTGGGCAGCCAGACAAACCGGAAGCAGGAACAGTGCGGCGAGTCTCAATCCGACAGTTTATACCGCATTCCAGTTGCATGACCCCACCCCTCATGAGAGGATGAGTCCTTGCATCTCATCCTTCTCGCCTTCGCTGCCGTTGCCCTGCTGATTTTCCTGATTCTGGCGGTGCGCATGCATGCCTTCCTCGCCATGCTGCTTTCCGCGTTCGCCATGGGACTGGCCGCCGGCATGAAGCCCGCCGTGGTGCTGAAGTCCATTCAGGCGGGCTTTGGAGACGCGTTGGGTTTCATTGCGGTGGTGTTGGGTCTGGGCGCGATGATCGGCGCGTATCTGGAACATTCCGGCGGCGGCCGGGCACTGGCGGACTGGCTGATTTCGAAGTTCGGTCAGGAGCGCGCGGCGTGGGCTCTGATGGTGGCGGCCTTTCTGGTCGGGATGCCCATATTCTTTGAAGTGGGCTTCATTATTCTGGTGCCGCTGGTTTACAGCCTGACCCGGGAAGGAAAGCGTTCTCTGCTGGTCTACGGCCTCGCGATGACGGCCCCGCTGACCATCCTGCACTCCCTGGTGCCCCCGCATCCGGCCCCTGCCGCCGCCGCGCAGTTGCTGGGCGCGGACCTCGGCCACGCGATTCTCTACGGCGTTCTGCTCTCCATTCCCATGACTCTCATCAGCGGCATGTGGTACGGCCAGTGGATCGCCCATCGCATCACGGTGCCGATTCCCGCCTCCGCCCCCGAAGCGCCGGAACAGGTGAAGAATCCGCCCTCCGTCTTCGTCGTGACGCTGCTGCTCACGCTGCCGGTGATCCTGATTCTGCTGGCCACCATCTGGCCGAAGAACGAAATCCTCGGGCTGCTGGGGCATCCGTTTTCGGCGCTGCTGGTCACGCTGGTGGGCGCGATGCTGCTGCTCGGCACGGCCCGCGGCCTGAGCCGCGATCAGATCACCACGCTCGCCAACAAGTCTCTGGGCCCTACGGCATCTTTGCTGCTGATCATGGGCGCGGGTGGCGCGATGAAGCAGATCATCGTTGATACCGGCGCCGGCGCCATGGCGGGAAAGATGCTTGCCGCGACTCACATTTCCCCCTTAATTGTGGCCTTCCTGATGGCTGCGGTTTTGCGCGTGGCGCAGGGTTCGGCAACAGTTTCCATCATCACCGCGGCCGGCATCCTGGCGCCCATCGTGAAGGTCATGCCGGGGTACCGCCCGGACCTGATGTATCTCTCGCTCTGCTGTGGCGGCACATCGCTCTCCATCGTGAACGATGCGGGCTTCTGGATTGTGAACCAGTATTTCGGGCTCACGGTGCAACAAACGCTGAAAACATGGACGGTACTGAAGCTGATTTCCGGCCTGGTGGGCTTCGGGATTGTGCTCGCGATCAACGCCCTGACTTAAGGCCCCGAATCAGCTGGACACCAGACCAGCTCACCATCCCAAAGAACACGCCGAAGCTGATGAGAATCACGGTCAGGCGCTTGTGTGGCGGCAGTTCCTGCGCGACCACGTTCGCGTTCGGGTTCAGATCGGTACTGAACTCGAGCGATACGGTAACGGCTTCGGTTTTGGAGCTGTTCTTCAGCACCACCGCATACTGGCCGGGCCGGTCGATCATGCGCCGGAAAGCGCCTTTCATCGATTGCGGCGAAACCGCCAGCGTCTCGTGCTCTTTGCCACGGCTGAACGCCCGGAATTCACCCATTGGCAGCAGTTCCAGCTGCACGGTCGGTCCGCCCTGCAGCACTTCAAATTTGCAGTCCGCCTCCGTGGGAATCTGCTTCACGGTGAACGGGACCCAGCGGTAGTCGCCCGGTTCCAGCCGCATGGCCTGTGGCGTGGGAATCGCGTTTGTTGTGGGAATAGCCGCCAGCAGCAGCGCAAGCAAAGCCATCATTGCTGGTGGACGATCTTCCCGCCGACCACGGTCAGCTTCACCTGCGTCTTCCAGATATCCGCCAGCGGCATGGTCATTACGTCGTCGGACAGCAGAATGAAATCCGCCAGTTTGCCGGGTTCGAGGGAGCCTTTGGAGTTTTCTTCGAATGCCGCATACGCGCCTTCGATGGTCCAGCTTTTCAGCGCTTCCTCCCGCGAAAGGCGCTGATCGGGAAACCAGCCGCCGATGGGCATGCCGCTGTGATCCTGCCGTGAAATAGCGGAATACAGTCCCCAGAGGGGGCTCGGATTCTCCACCGGGAAATCCGAACCGTTTGGCAGGTGAACTCCCAGCTTCAGCAGGGTCTGCCAGGCATAAGCGCCCCGGATGCGCTCCGGACCGATGCGCGTGGCGGCCCACGGCATGTCGCTGGTCGCGTGCGTGGCCTGCATCGACGCCAGCACGGAATATTTCCGGAATTTCTCAAAATCCGAGGGCGCGATAATTTGCGCATGTTCCACGCGGAAGCGCTTGTCGTTGGTCCCGCGCAGCACCGCGCCATACGCGTCCAGAGCCGCCCGGTTTGCCGCGTCGCCGATGGCGTGCGTGTTGACCTGGAAGCCGCGCGCCAGCGCCTTTTCCGAAACCTCGCGGATCGTGTCCTGTTTCACGATCAGCAGTCCCTTGTTGCCCGGCTCATCGGAATAGGGCTCCAGCATGGCCGCGCCGCGGGAGCCCAGCGCGCCGTCGGCCACCAGCTTGATGCTGCGGATGGTCAGATACTCCCCGATTTCCGGGCCTTTCGCGAGCCACGAATCGAGCAGGGGGCCCACGCCGCCGATCATTACGTAGCTGCGAATCGGCATTTTGCCGGCCTTTGCCAGCGCATGATAAGCGTCTATACCAGCTGCGCCGACACCGGCGTCATGCACGGTCGTGATCCCCAGCCGCGCGCATTCTTCGAGCGCGCGCTGAATGCGGCGCTCCACCTGATCCGCGGTTGCGGCCGGAATCTTCCGGTCCACCAGGGCTCGGGCGCGATCGATCAGAACGCCCGTGGGCTTGCCGTTTGCATCGCGCAGAATCTTGCCGCCATCGGGGTCTTTGGTGGCCGCGTTCAGGTCAGCAATCTCCATCGCTTTCTGGTTCACCCAGCTGGCGTGGCCATCCACACGGGTGAGGGAAACCGGGTTGTTCGGCGCCGCGGCCGTGATGGACGCGGAGGAAGGGAAGTCCTTCGTGGGGAAAAGATTCTGGTCCCAGGCGCGGCCCAGAATCCACTCGCCGGGCCTCGCCGTCTTCGCCGCTTCCCGCACTTTGTCGGCGATCTCCTGCTCAGAGGCCACGCCCCGCAGATTCAGGTTTTCGAGAAACGAGCCCAGCCCTTCCACGTGTCCGTGCGAATCGATCAGGCCCGGAATCATGGTCGCCGACTTCGCGTCGATCACTCTGGTGCCCGGCCCGATCAGCTTCGAAACATCGTCCCCCACCGCGACGATCTTTCCTCCGCGCACGGCCAGGGCGGATGCCTTTGGCTGCTTCGGATTGACCGTGTAGATGCGCGCGTTTGTGACCGCCAGATCGGCCATCTGGCCATATGCGGCCACCGCCGCGAAGAGTACCCAGAGCGTCTTCATAAAAGTCCGTACTGTATTATCGCGTGTTGAACTTATGAGAGTGCTGGTAACGGGTGCGCAGGGTTGTATCGGGGCGTGGGTGGTGCGCCGTCTGGTGGAACAGGATCACGAGGTGGTCACCTTCGACAGCAACGATTCCACGGCGCGTCTGGAGATGATATCCAGCCCCGACCTGGTTGCGAAAGTGGACCGCCGCATCGGCCGTATCGAAGACACTGAAGCCGTCAAAAGACTGATTGCCGAAGGCGCCTTCACCCACATTGTTCATCTGGCCGCCGTACTGATGCCGTTCTGCCAGAAGAACCCGGTGGCGGGCGGCATGATCAACGTGATCGGCACGCTCAATATTTTCGAAGGCGTGCGTGATTCCGGCCGCCCCGTTCCCATTGTCTATGCCAGTTCTTCCGCCGTCTGGGGGCCTACCGACGAGTACGGGGAAGGGCCGCTGACGGAGGATATGCCTCTGAAGCCTTCCACCCACTACGGCGTTTTCAAGGCCGCCAACGAAGCGAACGCGCGGAACTTCTATGCGAGCGACGGGATTTCCAGCATCGGTCTGCGCCCCTGGACCGTCTTCGGCCCCGGTCGCGACGCCGGCCTCACCGCCGACCCCACGCTTGCGATGCGCGCCGTGGCGCGGAAGCAGCCCTTTCAGATTCGCCTCTCGGGCCACATGGATCTGCAGTATGTGCGCGATGTAGCGGATATTTTTATCCAGTGCCTCTTCAGCGGTACCGCGGGCGCGCATGTGTTCAACCTGCGCGGCGAAGTGATTGAGATGGAGGCTCTCCGGCTGCTGCTTGATGAGATCCGGCCCGGCTCGACGGAGTTGATTTCCGTGGAAGGGCCAGAGGTACCGGTGGCATACCGGATGAGCGACGAGGCGCTGGTGAAAACGGTCGGTGCAATTCCCCGCACGCCGCTCCGCGAGGCCATACTCGAAACGATTCAGAAGTTCGAATCGCTCGTCGACTGACCGGGACTCAAAAATACAGCTTTGCGCCCAGCTGGATGATGCGGGGGTCGCGGTAGCCCGTGATGGTCCCGAACAGCGAGCTGGTGTTGTTGGTGGAGCCGAAGAGGCTCGGGTTCGTGTGGTTAAACACGTTGGAGGCCTCGCCGCGCAGCTGGAAGCGATAGCGGTTCTCGGGTCCGAACTTCACGTTCTTCGAGAGCGACATGCTCCAGCCCTGGAAGCCCGGTCCACGCAGCACCGCGCGGCCTTCGTTGCCCACGTGATGCTGACCGGCGGGCGGATTGATAAAGCAGGCCGTGTTGAACCACGAGGCGCGTGTGCTGGTCCAGCCTGCGTACGGATCGCAGAGCAGGTCGGGGCGCGCGCTGGAGGCGCTTGAACCGATCAGCCCGAGCGCAGCCGGATCGGAACTCGACGTGGTGACCGTGTAGGGCAGACCGGAATAGAAGCTGGCGATGGTGGAAGCCTGCCATCCGCCCAGTGTTTTCCCCACAAGACCCTTCTGTGCGGCAAAGAACGGCAGCAGGTAGATGCCGTTGAGATTCAGCACCTGCTTGCGGTCGAACGTGGCCGGACCATACTCGCCCTTTGCAAAATTGTAAGTATTCTGCGGCGCGTTGGAACGGTCGCTGCCATTGTCCGTCATGTTCTTCGACCAGGTGTATGAGGCCGAGATCTGGTTCTCACCCCTGAACCGCTTCTGCGTGAAGATCTGCAGCGAATTGTAGTTCGACGTGAACCACGGCTCCACCACGTTAATCGCGTTGTAACCCTTGTACGGCCGCAGGTTATTCAGCGGCAGTTCCGCGGCGCTCGACGTATAGTTCGTGGTGGTGGGCGCAAAGCCGGAGGTGTACGCGAAGTTCGGCTGGATCTGATTGAGGTCCACGATGCCGAGCAGGTGCGTACCTTTGGAACCGACATAGGCCACGCTCAGCAGGAAGTCCGGACGGATCTGGCGCTGTGCCTCAAAGCTCCACTGCTGCATGTAAGGCGTGCTGAACTGCGTCGGCGTGCCACGCAACGCTTTGGGCGTGGTGCTGATTGCCGCAGTGCCGGCCGCCGGGTTGTCGAGCGAAACGTTGGAGATGGAAATCGCATTCACATAAGGCGGATTAGCGAAGATATTCTGTTCGAATGTGCCGTACAGCGTGGCGTCATAGAACAGGCCGTAGCCGGACCGGATGGAAGTCTTGCCGGTGCCGAACGGGTCCCAGGCAATGCCGAAGCGAGGGGCGACGTTGCGGGAATCCGAACTGCCCACCTTCTGGCCGAACGGCGAGTTCTGGCCGTTAATCACAATGCCGTTCAGGTAGTTTTGCGCGTTGGAAGGCAGCAGGCCACCGGCGGTCAGCGTGGGCGCGGCCGCGGCGCTGTAGAGGCCCGGGTTGAAGGTGGTCAGTTCATGCTTCGCGTCAATCGGTTCGGCGAAGTGCGAATACCGGATACCGATGTTGATGGTCAGGTTCGGCAGAATGCGCCAGTCATCCTGCCCATAGATTTCCCACTGTTTGGCGCGGATATCGGGCGTGACGTCTTCAGAAGACTGCGTGAAGGTGGCCACGTTGCCCAGCAGGAAGTTCGCGAAGGACTGCGCGAAGGTCGACGTGCCGGTGGGCACGCTGGCCGGGGTGAAGTTGAACGTGCCCTGGTTGCCGGTGGCCGCGTTCTCCGTCTTCTGGTAGTAGTTGAAGCTCCCGCCAAAACGCAGCGTGTGGCTGCCCAGGATCTTCGTCATGTTGTCGAACAGGTTATGGTTCCGGTTGTAGTCGCGGTAAGGGCCATAGCCGAGGATCGACGTGCCGCCGGAGAAGGCCAGCGTCGGCACCAGGGACAGCGTGACCGGGAAGGGCAGATTGGTCTTGATGTCGGTTGAAGCCTTCGAGTTGATGTAGCCGGTGGGATCGCTCAGAATCGCGCCAAACGAGTAGCTGTAGCCCGCTTCGTTTACCCAGGTGGGTGAAAGCGCCGAGGTGGCGTGGAAGTTCCAGTTGTGTCCTGGCGCGTTCGTGCTGGTGATGCCGATATTCGGAATCGAAGAGCCCAGCGAGAAGAGGCCCTGCGGTTCCACGGTTGGAATCTGGTCGCGGAGGAAACGGGCGGAAACCTGCAGCTTCGGGCCGAAATTGTGGTCGATTTTGTAGAGTTCCTGCTCGAAGTTGTAGACGTTGCGGAAGAGGGAAACCAGCGTGTTGGTACCGGTGGGCAGCGCGATGTGCGAATAGATGTCCTGCAGATACTGCTTCGCCACCGGGTTGAATGCGCTGATGTTCGTCGCGGTCTGGTTACAGGTGCTGCCCGTATAGGCCACGCAGACCGGCGTGGTGAAATTCCCGGCGGCCTGTGCGGCGGTGGGCACGGTTGCGGTACCGGTCGCATAGGTGATCACGCGACGGAACTCTTCAGACACGAAGAAGAAGGTCTTGTTCCTGTCTTTGTTGTAGTGGTTCGGAATGTAGAGCGGGCCGCCGAGGGTCCAGCCGAAATCGTTATAACGAAGCGGCGCAACCCTCGCTTTGCCATCGGGCCCGGGATTCACGAGGGTGGCGTTGTTGTAGAAGTTGTTCGCCGCCAGTTTGTCGTTGCGGAAGAACTCATACACATCGCCGCGGAACGCGGAGGTTCCGGACTTGGTGACCACCTGAATCTGCGCGCCGCCGGCCCGGCCCGCTTCGGCGGAATAGCCGCTGCGCTGCACTTTGAATTCGGCAATGGCGTCAATGCTGGGCGTATTCAGCAGCGTCTGGTTGGAACCGCGATCCACGTTGTCCGCGCCATCCACCAGCCAGGCATTTGACGAGTTCCGCGCGCCATTGATGGCGAACGGGATGGTGGCGGTCTGACCGGAGGGCAGGGAAGTGCCGACATACAACTGGTCAACGGATGCCGAACTGACGCCGGGCATCAGAGCCACCAGTTGCTCGTAGTTCCGCGTCACGAGCGCCAGTTCGCGGATCTGCGTGCCATTGATGGTGGTGCCCTGCGCGGAGCCGTTCTGCAGTTCCACCTGCGTGGAGGGCGCCTCCACCGTTACCGTCTGCGTGACGTCGCCCACTTCCAGACGGAAGCTGACGGTCAGCGAATCGGTCACGTTGAGAACCACATCCTCGCGGATGGCGGCCTTAAAAGCTTTGGCTTCCACGCGAACGGAATAGGTGCCGACGGGAAGCGCCGGCGCGGTGTAGTTGCCACTGCCGTCTGTGGCGGTGGCGCGGACCAGAACATGGCGTTCGGTGGAGGTGAATGAAACGGCCGCGCCTGGAACGCCCGCGCCGGAGCCATCGGTTACGGTGCCGGAAATGGTGCCCGAATCCTGGGCGAACACCGGCATCGCGAGAAGTATTAGAAATAGGCCAATGCGGTTAATAAGCATGTGTTTTATAACTCCCTGATACAGCGATTTGTAACTTGATGGTAGCAATCCGGAGGTTTCCCCCATGCCCGGGATGCTATATTCGCTTATCAAATGACCAGTCGCGTCGTGCTCTCCCTCTGCTTCCTGTTATCCGCCCCGGCGCTGCACGCCGCTGACACATCCTCCACCAGGCTGCTGCGCATGCCAACGGTCAGCGCGACGCAGATTGCTTTTGCTTATGCGGGTAACATCTGGACGGTCGGGCGTTCCGGCGGGGTGGCCCGCCGTCTGACAACCTTTCAGGGGCAGGCCACCAATCCGCACTTCTCGCCGGACGGAAAGTGGCTGGCCTTCAGCGCCGAATATGCGGGCAATGTGGATGCCTGGGTGATTCCGGCGGAGGGCGGCGAGCCGAAGCGCCTCACCTGGCATCCTGGCGCGGATACCGTGCAGGGCTGGACTCCGGACGGAAAGAACATCATCTTCGCCTCCGCCCGCGCCTCCGCCGCCCCCACCGCGGCGCCCCGCTTCTGGACCGTTCCGGCCGAGGGCGGCGTGGAACAGCCCTTGCCCCTGCCGCGCGCTTATCAGGGCAAAATCTCCGCCGACGGGACTCACGTCGCCTACCGCATGAACAACTCCTGGGACGAGGAGCGCCGCAACTATCGCGGCGGCCAGAACAGACCCATCTGGATTGTGGATCTCAAGACCTTCGACCTGATCTCGCCACCGTGGACCGATTCGAAAGATATGGATCCCGCCTGGCTCGGCGACACCGTTTACTTCATTTCAGACCGCGATGGCATTGCCAACGTGTGGTCATTCGATACCAAAACGAAGAAACTCGCGCAGGTGACGAAATTTACCGACTTCGACGTGAAGACGCTCGATACCGGCTCTGGCGTGATGGTGTTCGAACAGGCCGGCTATGTGCATGAACTCGACCCGAAAACCGGGCGCGAGCATGTGGTCAACATCACCTCCACCGGCGACTTCCCGTGGATGATGCCGCGCTGGGAAGACGTCACCAGCCGCATGAGCAACCTCCATCTCTCGCCCACCGCAAAGCGAATTCTGGTGGAAGCGCGCGGGGAGATTTTCACTATTCCGGCTGAGAAGGGCGACGTGCGAAATCTGAGCCATTCGAGCGGTTCCGCCGAGCATGAACCGGCCTGGTCGCCCGATGGAAGATTCATCTCGTGGTTCAGCGACCGGTCCGGCGAGTACCGCCTTGTGATAGAGGCGCAGGACGGTCTGACGCCGGCGCGCGAGATCGCGCTCGAACACCCGAACCACTACTACACCGCCTCCTGGTCGCCCGATTCGAAGAAGCTGCTCTATAGCGACACAAACCTGAAGGTGTGGGTTCTGGATATTGCCACCGGTAAAGCGAAAGTGATCGGCAATGATCCCTGGATGGTGCCCACGCGCACACTGAATCCGGTCTGGAGTCCCGATTCCAAATGGGTTGCGTATGCCAGCCGCCTGCGCTCGATGTACCATGCGATCTTCATCAGCAACGTGGAAACCGGGGAGTCCCGGCAGGTGACCGACGGGCTGGCGGACGCGGTCTGGCCCGCGTGGGACGCGAGCGGCAAGTACCTGTGGTTCTTTGCTTCGACGAACCTCGGCTTGCAGTCGCAGTGGCTCGATATGACGAGCTACGAGCACAACGAGAATTTCGGGCTGTACCTGGCCATCCTGAAGAAGAGCGACCCCAGCCCGCTGCTGCCGGAGAGCGATGAGGAAAAGGGCGCTGCCGCGGCCGGCGCAGCAGGCTCCCGGGAGCCCGTCCCGGTCCAGATTGATTTTGAAGGCATCCAGAAGCGCATCCTGGCCGTTGCCGCCGTACCGGAGCGCAGGTATTCCCAGTTGCGCTCCGGAGTGGCGGGAACCGTGTACTACCTCGAAGCCGGCGCGGGCGGGGAGGAGGCGGCTGCCTCCTTCGCGCTGCGCCGCTTCCGCCTGAGTGACCGGAAAGTCTCGCCCTTTGTGCCGGCGGTCGGGGCTTACGACGTGAGCGCTGATGGCCACAAGCTGGTCTACCGCGCCGATACGCCCGCCGGACGCGGCGCGGCCCCGCGCCCCAGCCTCTATCTGGTGGACGCGGACAAGCTGCCTCCCGCAGCGGGCCAGGGTCTGGTAGCCGCCACGCTCCGCATGTACCTTGAACCGAAAGAGGAGTTCCGGCAGATCTTCTACGAAGGCTGGCGGAATCAGCGCGACTACCTCTATGTGCCGAACATGCACGGTGCAGACTGGCTGCACATGAAGGAAATGTACGGGCAACTGCTGCCCCATGTGAACCATCGCGCCGACCTGAACTACCTGCTCGACACCATGGGCGCCGAGATCTCCATCGGCCACTCCTATGTGCGCGGTGGCGACATTCCGGCGCTGCCCTCGTCGCCCGGCGGCCTGCTGGGCGCGGATTTCACCATCGAAAACGGGCGCTACAAAGTTACGCGCGTCTATGACAACGAGAGCTGGAATCCGGACCTGAAGGCCCCGTTGGCAGCGCCCGGCGTGGATATTTCGGCGGGCGATTACATCGTCGCCATCAACGGCGTGGAACTGCGCGCGCCGGACAACATCTACCGGCTGCTGGATGGCACGGCGGATCGACAGACCGTGCTCACCGTCAACCGCAACCCGGCTATGGAAGGCGCGCGGCAGGTGACTGTGACGCCGGTGGCCAACGAACAGACACTGCGAACCCGCGCCTGGGTGGAAGAGAACCGGCGCATGGTCGAAAAGCTTTCGGGCGGCAAGCTCGCTTACGTATACCTGCCCAATACGGGCCAGCCCGGTTACGCCAGCTTCAATCGTTACTACTTCGCCCAGCAGGATAAGCAGGGCGCCATTATCGACGAGCGCTTTAACGGCGGTGGCTCCGCGGCCGATTACATCATTGACGTGCTGCAGCGTGACTTCGATGGTTACTTCAATAATGTGGCGGGCGACCGCTATCCGTTCACCAGTCCGGCGGCCGGCATCTGGGGCCCGAAGGTCATGATCGTGAATGAAATGGCGGGTTCCGGAGGCGATCTCATGCCCTACATGTTCCGGCTGAGAAAGATCGGACTGCTGGTGGGCAAACGCACCTGGGGCGGACTGGTGCATACGGCGGATACGCCGGTGCTGGTGGATGGCGGCACTATGATTGCGCCGCGTGGCGGCTTCTTTTCAAGGGACGGCAAGTGGGCCGTGGAGAACGAAGGCGTGGCGCCGGACGTGGATGTGGAGAACTGGCCGAAAGATGTGATCGGGGGCCGGGATCCGCAGCTTGAACGCGCCGTGGCCGAAGGTTTGCGGATGTTGAAGGAAAAGCCCGTGGAACGCCGCTCCACGGAACCTGCGCCGCCCACGTGGGGGCAGCGCAGGAAGCCGCTCTGAGCGCGGGTCCGGGAACTAACGAAGAAGGTCCTCGAGCTGGATTTTCGTACCGGTCTTCTCGTCGCGATACTTGACGATGACGGGGGTGTAGATGGAAATGCCCCAGTCCTTCCCATGCCCGCTGGTGACGGCCCTTGAACCGGCCACCAGCACCGCCCCTTCGGGAATGACGAGCGGCTGCTCATCCGTTGCGCGATAGACTTCGCCGCGCACCAGATCGTAGACCGGCGTGGAACGGTTCAGAATCGTGCCGGTGCCGAGCACGGCTTTGGATTTCACCACGGTACCTTCGTAGACGCCGCAGTTGCCGCCGATCAGGACATCGTCTTCCACGATCACCGGCAGCGCGCCCACCGGTTCCAGCACGCCACCAATCTGGGAGGCCGCGGAGATGTGTACGTTCTTCCCGATCTGCGCGCAGCTGCCCACCAGCGCATGGGAATCCACCATGGTGCCGTCGCCTACATAGGCGCCGGCGTTGATGTACATGGGGGGCATGCAGGTAACGCCCTTGCCGATATAGCAGCCGTCGCGAATACTGGAGCCGCCTGGGACGATGCGAACGCCATCGGACGGTTTGAACTGGTGGACCGGATAGGTCGATTTATCGAGGAACGGCTGGCGGGCGGGATCAATCGACATATCGACAATGGAGCCGATCCGGAAGCCCAGCAGGATGCCCTTTTTCACCCAGCCGTTGACACGCCAGCCGCTCGCCTGGGAAGCGTCCGGCTCGGCGGCGCGGATTTCACCTGCATTCAAAGCGGCTTTGAAACGGGCGAAAAGAGCGAAGTGCTCCGGCGTATATTCGGCGGGTTTGTTGTCGAAAAGCTGTTCAATCTGTTGCTGAAAGGTGAGTTGCGGCAAGTTAGTTGACTCCCGCGGGTGCGAGCAGTCCGGCTGCTTCGAGCACAGTTTCAATTTTCGCCCGGCTGGCTTCGGTTGGCGGTACCATGGGCAGGCGGAAATTCGGCTCCAGCAGACCCATGCGGTGCATGGCCCATTTCACGGGGCCGGGGTTTGATTCCACGAAGTTGATCTGCATGAGCGGCAGGAAGCGGCGCTGCAGTTCGCGCGCGCCGGCGAAGTCACCCTGGCTGGCGCGGCGGGTGAGTTCCGTCATCACGTGCGGAATCTGGTTGGAAACCACAGAGATAATGCCGCAGCCGCCGAGAGCGATGAGGGGAATCGTAATGGCGTCATCACCGGAGAGGACGCTGAAATCCTCAGGCACGCGCTGGATGACGTCGGCCATCTGTGAAATATTGCCGGAGGCTTCTTTCACGCCGACAATGTTTTCAATCTGAGCGAGGCGGGCCAGTGTGGCGGTCTCGACATTCACGCCGGTGCGGCCCTGCACGTTGTACACAACAATGGGGGCGGTGACGGCTTCCGCGATGGCCTTATAGTGCTGGTAGAGGCCTTCCTGCGTGGGCTTGTTGTAATACGGGGTGACGGAGAGAATGCCGTCCGCGCCGAGGCTCTGGCACTCGCGCGCCAGTTCCATCACTTCCCGCGTGTTGTAGCCGCCGGCGCCCGCCAGAACCGGAACCTTCCCCTTCGCTTCCTCCACCGTGATCGCGACCACGCGCAGATGTTCCTCGCGGGTCAGCGTGGGGCTTTCGCCCGTGGTCCCGCAGGGGACCAGAAAATCAATACCGTGCTCAATCTGTCTGCGCACCAGAGCGCGCATGGTGACTTCGTCTAAACTGCCGTCCCGCCGGAATGGCGTGACCATGGCCGTGCCGCAACCTGTAAACATGTACCACCTCCCTGAGATTTGAAACCCTTTAAAACAAAATATCGCTGAATTCGTGAAAACCCTGTTTGCCCGCGATCCACTCAGCCGCCTTGACCGCGCCGAGCGCAAAGCCTTCGCGGCTGCGGGCCGTGTGCCGCAGCGTGATGGTGTCGGCGGCGGAATCGAAGCCGATCTCGTGCGTGCCGGCAATGGTTCCGGCCCGGTTGGAACCCGTGTCAATGGTGCGGTCATAGCCGGACTTCCGCATCTCGTCCACCAGCTTCAGGAGCGTGCCGGATGGCGCGTCCTTCTTGGCGGAGTGGTGAATCTCCCAGGCCCACGCCTCATATTCCGGCGCCCCGGAAAGCAGCTTCGCCGCTTCCTTCACGATGCGGAAGAAGGCATTGACGCCCACCGAATAATTCGGGCTCCAGACCAGCCCCGTACCGGCCGTGGCGACCACCGTTCTGACGTGCTCAATCTGTTCCAGCCAGCCCGTGGTGCCGACCACCAGGTTCACGCCGAGCGCCGAAATCCGCTCGATGTTTTGCACGGCCGCCGCGGGAATGGAGAAGTCAATGGCGGCATCCACGCCCACCAGGTTCTCCGCCGTAATGCCTTCGAAGTTCGAGTTGTTGAACTCGTCAAGCTTCAGCGTGATCTCATGGCCGCGTTCCAGCGCGATGCGCTCAATAATCCGGCCCATTTTGCCGTACCCGACGATGGCGATCTTCATTATTCAAATACCTCCGGATCCAGTTCCGCGAAGAACGCCGAGTGCAGCGCTTCCACCGCAATTCGCAGATCCTTCTCCGCCACCACCACGCTAAGGTTCAACAGCGAAGCGCCCTGCGAGATCATGCGGATATTGACGCTTTCGAGCGCATGGAAAACCTTGGACGCCACGCCCGGCGTATAGCGGATATTCTCGCCGACGAGGCACACAATCGCCTGCTCCGGTTCGGTGGAGACTTCCGAGAATTCGCCCAGTTCCTCGCAGATGCGCGTCAGGTGTTCCGTATTGTCAATGGTCAGAGAGACGCTGACTTCGCTCGTCGCAATCATATCGACGGACGTCTCATAGCGATCAAAGACCTCAAAGATGCGGCGCAGAAAACCGTGCGCCATGAACATACGGCTGGAATTGATGTTGACCAGCGTGATCTTCCGCTTGCACGCAATGGACTTGACCGCGTTCTTACACGGCACGGCCGCGCCCACGATCCGGGTGCCCGGCACATCCGGGCGGCGGGAATTCAGAATCATCACCGGGATATTCCGTTCCACGGCCGGAATCACCGTGGCGGGGTGCAGCACTTTCGCGCCGAAGTAAGCCAGTTCCGCCGCTTCGGCGAACGAGATGGTCTTGACGCGATGCCCGCCGGGAAGAATAGTCGGGTCCGCCGTGAGCATGCCATCCACGTCGGTCCAGATCTGGATCTCTTCGGCATTCACGCCCGCGCCCACAATGGACGCCGTGAAGTCCGACCCGCCACGGCCCAGCGTGGATGTGACGCCCTCTTCGGTGGAGCCGATGAAACCGCCCATCACGACCACCTTTTCGGCGGCAAGCGGCGGGACTGTGGCTTCGAGGCGGCGATAGGTTTCCGCAAAAAGCGGTCCGGCATGTGTGTGCCGCTTGTCCGTGACGATCACTTTTCGCGCATCCAGATGCACCGCGGGCAGGCCGAAATGATTGAAGGCCAGCGCCACGATGTAGCTCGACAGCCTCTCGCCATAGCTCGAAATGGCATCGATGGAGCGCGGGGTCAGTTCGCCGATCACGGCGATGCCTTTGACGAGTTCCGTCAGTTCCTGAAAGTGTTCGTCCAGGGTGCGGTCGAGGTCGGCGCGTTCGGCCAGCGGCACCACCTGGCGGGCCTCGCGGGAATGGAAATCGCGCAGATCATGGATCTGGCGAATGTATTCCTCGCGACGGCCCGCAATGGCGGCGTTGGCGATTGCCAGGAGTTTATTCGTGGTCTTGCCCATGGCCGAAACCACCACGATGGGGTGGCGTTCGGCGCGGGCCTTTACGATCCCGGCGACCCGTTCAATAGCAACGGCGGATTCCACGGAGGTTCCGCCGAATTTCATCACAATCATGGTGGCTGCGTCCGTTGGTAGTGACTAATCGAGCAGGCCCTGTGCCTGCATCAGTTCGGCGTTGAGAACGGCGGCTCCGGCGGCTCCCCGAATGGTGTTGTGGCCCAGGGCGACAAACTTCCAGTCGAAGACGGGGCAGGGGCGAAGACGGCCCACGAAGGCGGCCATGCCGCGGTCGCGTTCGGCGTCTTTCCGCGGCTGGGGCCGGTCGGCTTCCACCATGTACTGCACGGGCTGCTTCGGCGCGCTGGGCAGATTGAGCTGCTGCGGCACGGCGCTGAACGTGTCGAATGCGTTGCGGATGTCGGCTTCCGTGGGCTTCGCAGAGAATTCCACCGAAATCGTGACGGTGTGCCCGTCCACCACGGCCACGCGATTGCAATGCGCGCTCACCCTGGCCGTGAGCGGGGCGATGCGATCCACGGCGAACGAACCCATGATCTTCTGGGTCTCTTCCTGCATCTTCTCTTCTTCGTTGCCGATGTACGGGATCACGTTGCCCAGAATGTCCATGGACGGCACGCCGGGATAACCGGCGCCGGAAACGGCCTGGAGCGTGGTGGCGACAATGCGCGTGATGCCGAACTGCGCGAGCGGCGCAAGGCCCATCGTCAACACGATGGTGGAGCAGTTCGGGTTCGTGACAATCTGGCCTTTCCAGCCGCGCAACTGCTTCTGCAGCGGCAGAATGTTGAGGTGATCGGCATTGATCTCCGGTACCAGCAGCGGAACGTCGGCGTCCATGCGGTGGTTGCGTGAGTTCGAAACCACCGTGTGGCCGGCCTTCGCAAACGCCTGCTCGATTTCCGTGGCGACGGAGGCATCCATCGCGGAAAAGAGAATCTGCGGCGCGTTGCCGGGCTTCGCGTCTTCCACGGTCAGCCTGGCGGCGGATTCCGGCGCTCTGCCGCCGAGGTGCCACTTGGCCGCATCGGTATATTTCTTTCCTGCCGAGCGTTCGCTGGCGCCGAGCCAGGCCAGTTCAAACAACGGGTGACCGTCGAGAAACTTAATGAAGTGCTGTCCCACCATGCCGGTGGCGCCCAGAATACCTACGGGAATTTTCGTCATTGTGCTGTCGCTTCTTGTGCCTGTAACTGAATTACGAGGCGCTGGTAGAGTTCAATTGCTTCGAGTAACTGCTGTTTCGGGACGCGCTCGTCTTTGGTGTGCGCGACGTGAATGGTGCCGGGACCCAGCAGGAGGGGCTGTCCCCACTTGCCGCCAAAGGCCGGGATATCCGTCGTGTATGCGACGACGGTGGTTGGAACGCCTTCCACCGGAGTCAGATGCAGGGCGGGAATTTCGAGAACGAAGTTAAGCTCCGCGGTGTCGCCCACGGCCGCTTCCAGCGCGCGGCGGGTGGCAGTGGAGTCGCAGACCAGGCGGATGAAAATCTCGGCCCGCGCCTCGTCGGGAATCACGTTCGGGGCACGGCCGCCGTGTATGGTGCCGATGTTGAGCGTGCTGGGGCCCAGGATGGGGTCGACGGGCAGTTCCACCTTGCGGATGGCGTTGAGCGCGTCGAGCAGCTTGTCGATGGCGCTTTCGCCCAGTTCCGGATAGGCGGAATGCGCCATTTTGCCGCGCCCCACCACTTCATAGCGCAGCGCGCCTTTCGAGCCCAGCGCGAGCAGATTCTCACTCGGCTCGCCGTTGATAATGTACTTTGAACCGCGCGGATTGGCGGCGGCATGATACGCCCCGGCGCTGTTGCGCTCCTCGCCGACCACGAAAAGCAGTCCGATATTGCGCGTACCCTGCTCCAGCAGGTTTTCCGCCGCTTTGAGCATGGAGGCGATAATGCCCTTTGTGTCACATGCGCCGCGCCCCCAGATGAATTCGTCGTCCTCACGCGAAGGGATGAACGGCGGAACGGTGTCCATGTGCGTGGACAGGGTGACGATGGGCTGGCCGAAACAGGCAAAGACGTTATAGCGGTTGGGTTCCACCTCTGCCCGCTCCACGCAGCCATCAAAACGGCGGCACAAGCCTTCCAGGTACTCGTAAAGGTAGTTTCCAACCTGCAGTTCTTCCGGGGTGACGGAAGGGATATCGATTAAGGTGCGCGTCAGCTCAAAGACGTCCATAAATTTAGACCGGTCTTGCAGAGATGGCGCAGGCAGGAAAGTGAGAGGCGAAGTTTTCACTGTCCCGATAGCGCTCCACCGAAGGCGGCATCTGTCCTGGACAGAATAACCTTGCAGTGACAGTGACGGGGATTTAGCCCCGTTCACCAACCGGTCAGGCCGATCCGCCTTGCCGATTTCGGCGGAGGACCCCTTGCAGACGCGTCTCCCGTGATCGCGGGAATCGCGTGCGCCTGCTAATGGCCGCCGCACCTCTACCAGAAAATCCGATGGTAGCACGGTGCCTGGCTCCGACCGGAATTTCGAATGCCCGATGAGAATTTTCCCCTTCACGGCCACTAATCAATTGACGGAATGGCCGGGCCGGATAACTGAGCGGTTTCCGGCTTCAACAGCGTTTATAGAGGCAGGAAGATGGAAACTTATCTGATTACCGGCGGTGCGGGCTTCGTGGGCGGACATCTGGCGGAGTATCTGCTGGAGAAAGGGCATGCGGTGCACTGCGTCGGCAGTCTCGCGACAGGATCGCTCGACAGCTTTGGGCACCTGCTGTCGCGGCCCCGCTTCCGCTTCGTCGAAGGGCGTCCTGATGACCGGGAAGTTCTGGAGGACGCGGGGCGGGGCTGCTGCGGAATCTTTCATGTCGCGGCCAATCCGGTCGCGGAGTCGGAAATGAACCGTCCCGTCACCAGTGCGGTTCTGCGGTTTGCCGCCGAGCATTCGATGCCGGTCCTGGTAGCCTCGTAATCGGGGCCTCAACCGGTAGCGGGATCTGACCGTCTGCGGCGTCCGGACATCAGATAAATGTTTGCCCGCGGTTCGAACAAAGGATCCGGGGAAGCTTCAATCCCTTCCACGCGCGGAATCGGATCGAAGATGATGTGCTGCTGTTCCGAGGCATTATCCGGCAAGACGCCGGTGAGGCGGATCTCGCCGAAGTCCACCAGTTTGCGGCTTTCCGGCCAGCGCACGGTCGCGTCATCCGTTGTATCGCCAACGTCCGCCAGTTGCACGGCGATTCGGAACGTCACAGGCCCGGCGGCGAGGCGCGCGCCAATTTCATCGAAAAGGAAGTTCGGGCTCTGCGCCGCTGCTCCCGCAGCGTCCAGGTACTCATTGCCCGCTTCCGGCAGCATCCGGTAACGGCCGAACCGGCTTGTCCCCGATGACGACGTGAACCGAAACGCGGAGACCGCGAAGAACGACTCCCTGGCAAAACTGGTGGGAATCGGTTTCGGGGTCTGCACAAAGCGTAATGCCGCGGGATGGCTACCGAGGAACTGCTCAATTGGATTCGGATGTGGTCCCGTCGGCTCCGTGGCAAGCAGCGCATTGAGAAAGCCCATGAACTCCGCCACGGTTCGCGCCGGGAAGTCATCAATGGAGTGCATCACAATGTCGGTGTGCACGTGCGGGGCCAGATGGAAACGGATCGCGCAGCCACGCGGGCTCGCCCCCCGCGGATCATTGTCCGGCACATTTGGAATTCCGGCAAAATTCGAAAAACGCAGTGTAACGGGTGTGGAGAGTGCCGCGCAGTGCGGGGCACTCGTCAAAGCCGCCGCTTCGGACGCCGGCGTGAAAACGCCCGATACCAGGACGCCTTTCGCATGAGCAGGCCGGAAACCCGGATGGATTCCGCCAGACGCTCTTTCAAAACCCTGCAGAACTTCCCGGCTCAGCGCCAGCAGTTTTTCGTCGGTCGTGAGGGGCATGATGTGGTTCCCGGTCCCTCAAGTGTAGCCGCGCTCCGCCCGGATATGGAAATCCCGGTTGTGCCTTTGCGCACTCACGTTATTTCTTCGCCGAAGGGTCGCCTGTTGGTGGCGGTGCGTGGTCCTCGCTTCCGCGCGGGCCCAGAATTTCGGTCAGCAGCGGTTCCAGTCCCGCAGCCCAGACCTCATAGCCTTTCTCGGTGGGATGCAGTTTGTCCCTGGCGTTCATCATGCCTTCCAGCAGCACTCCGTCCGGTCCCGCCAGCTGGCTGTTCACATTCAGGACCCGCACCTTCCGCCCGTCCGCCAGCCTTGCCAGGTTCGCGTTGATCCGGTCAATCTCCGGCATCACGGCCATGTTGTCATTGCGGGGGAAGATGGCGGTCAGAATCACCACCGCGTCCGGGGCTTTCGCCCGCATCAGGCGAACCACTGCTTCGAGTCCGCGCGTTACGTTTGCCGCCGCCGCCTCAACGCCCTCCGCCGGCACTGTATTTCCGACATTATTCGTTCCGGCAAGCAGGACAATCACCCGGGGATTCACGCCATCCAACTCGCCGCTTTCGAGTCGCCAAAGGATGTTTTCCACCCGGTCCGCGCCCCAGCCAAAATCGGCCGCATTCCAGCCGTGAAAATGCCGGTTCCAGTTTTCAAGCAGTTGGGGATAGTCGGTCGCGCCCCAACGGCGGGTAATGGAATCCCCCTCGAAATACACGTCGATCCGGCCCACGGTCCGTTTAGTCAGCAATTGTTCATGGGCCAGCTGCGAGTTCGGATCGGTGCGCGGTACGGGTCTGTCAGCGGGCGTTAGTTGGGCGCACAGCAGCGATGCCGTTGCCAGCCCGGTGAAAAAGACCCTCATTCAATTCGCTTTCGCCGCGCTGTGCGGCAGGAACTGATCGGCCCAGGGGATGAAGTACTTCCAGTTGGGCGCGTCGGTATGTCCTCCGTCGTGTTGCCGCCAGGCAAGTTGCCCATCCAGAATCGCGACATTGACAGCCGGCATCTTCGCGATGCGGTAATCTTCCCGCACTCCGAGGTCTTTCGCGCCCAGCAGGCGGAAGACCGGCTGCGCAGCAACCGCCGCCATGAAACTGCCCTGGTGATCGAGCCATTTGGCGTCGCCTTTCTCCGGGATGCCATAGCTGATGAACGTCAGCCGGGGCGCACAGAGCGCAAGCAGTTCGTGGGCGTCCACCGGAATGTCGCCCGCATTCTTACTGCCGAAGGATGCCTCCGCTGCGCCATATTTGAGGAAATTCCCGGCCATCCAGTGGTATTCGCCGGAACCGGTAAGATTTTCCACCGCTTCACCCCAGTTGCGGCGGTGAAGTTTGGCCCCGCCCTCACCGGAGGAGCCAATGAGGACCACGGCAAAACGCGTGTCAAACGCCATAGTGACCAGCGCTGCTTTGCCGTACCGGGAGACGCCTTCAATGCCAACCTGCTTCGCGTTGACGGTCTTCTGCGTCTCCAGATAGTCCAGACCGCGTGATGCGCCCCACGCCCAGGCGCGGAGTGCTCCCCAGTCTTCAGGTTTGCGGGGCCGGCCTTGATTTGCCAGCCCGATTACGCCCTTCGTCAGCCCCGCGCCATGATCGGCCTGAATGCTGGAAGGATTGACGCCGGCAACACCCCAGCCATCGGCAATCAGTTGTTCGAGCGCGGGCGGATCCGCCATGGGCGGTGGCGTGAACGCAGGTGCGGGTCCCCGGCCCGGAAAGACGGGGGCGGGGAAGGCGACCTCGGGGATGCCTCGCCCGCCGAACATCATCATCACCGGTACTGGCCCTTTGGCCGCCGAGGGCAGCACCAGGGTCATCTGGATGTCGACTTTGATATCGGGGTATGCGGAATTATCCACGTGGCCCAGCAACTGCCGGGCGGTGACGGGGTGCCCGC
The DNA here is from genome assembly GCA_903900705.1 of uncultured Acidobacteriia bacterium. Classification (GTDB taxonomy): domain Bacteria; phylum Acidobacteriota; class Terriglobia; order Bryobacterales; family Bryobacteraceae; genus BOG-234. The sequence goes on along the minus strand of CAIUOG010000054.1, from coordinate 686 downwards.
CAACCGTGGCCTCAGCTGTTTTGGTGACCTCCCACGTCACGCGCGGCGCGTTTTTCGGAACACGCCCCAGCACCTCGCGCTCGAAATCCTCCACAATCTCCGGACGGCGCTCATTCCACCAGGTCCGGGCGGTAGTGACCTTCTTACCGTTGCGGAGTGTGAGGACGTCCGGCAGGTTCGGATAGGGATTGGCGAGAGCTTCGTCGTAATTGGCGTGGTTCGGCGCCGCGTCGGCGCCACTGGGGCCGGGCCGGAGCGCCCGGATGCCCAGCTGTTCCAACATGTTCCGATGGTCCTCGGCGGTGGTCCAGGTTTTGGTGTCGACGGCGTTCTGGCCCGTGACGCGCGTCGTCACCGCGACGGCGGCAAGGACCGCAAGCGCGGGACCGCGCCAGGTTGGGAGTTGCATGTTAAACACAAGATCACATTTCGTTCGGGCGTGCAACAAAACGTGAACAGGCCCCTGGTCCCGAGTCATGAACTCCAGGGCTGGATAATGGTCGTTGATCGCACTTCCGCAGGTAACTCGATGAACGTGGAAATTGTTGAGTTCCCGGAAACGAAGGTGGCCGCCGTTGAACATCGCGGCGCGCCGGAGCGCGAGTACGAGTCCGCCTCCAAACTGATTGTCTGGCGCAAAGCAAATCGCGTGCCGCCGGACCGCCACCAAACCTACGGCGTTCACT
>CAIUOG010000053.1 GCA_903900705.1 uncultured Acidobacteriia bacterium | reverse complement strand
TGGCGTTGCGGTGCCCGCCACCTTCGTTTCATCCACGAAACTAACCATCGCCGGGACATCCGCGCTGGCTGCCGGGAAGACGATCGCGGTTACGGTGTCCAGCCCCGGTCCGAACGCCGTCTCCGGCGCTCGCAGCCTGACCGTGCTGGCGCCAGTTGCAGTAACCGTCTCTCCTGATAAACAGACCACTCGCATAGGCCAGACAAGGCAGTTCTCCTCCCACGTGGCCAACAACACGGATCAGGCGGTTGCCTGGAAGGTCAACGGCGTGACGTCCGGCAACACCACATGGGGAACCATTGACGACAAGGGCCTCTACACGCCTCCCGTACTGCTGCCGGTGAATCCGGTTTTGACCGTTTCCGCCGTTAGCCATGCGGACCCGACGGCGTCGGCGAGCGTGACGCTCACGCTGGAAAACGGACTCCCCGTGATCACCGGGGTGACGCCGAATCCTGTTCACCTCGACACGACCACCATTACCCTGACTGGCGCCGGTTTCGCAAAAGGCTCGGTCATCTCGTTTGGCGGCGTCAGCCTGACGACAACTTTTGTTTCCGATACTAAGCTGACGGCAAGCACGGCGATCAGCATGCCGCTGGGGCGCGTGGCATCCGTAAAGGTGATCAACCCCAACCCGGGTTCAGAAACGTCCGCGCCGGTCGCTGTCCCGGTTCGCCTCGCTCCGGCCGCCGAAAAAATGAGCTATGCGGACGCGGTTCGCTTCCTGGAGATGGCATCCTGGGGGCCGAGACCCGGCGATGTGGCGCATCTGCAGGCCATCGGCAGGGATGCCTGGCTTCAGGAACAACTGGCCCTGCCGGCGACAGCCCTACCAGATCCGAATGACCCGAATGAAGGCGCAGGTCGCCTGCAGGACGCCTTCTTTACCAACGCGCTGACCGGGTCGGATCAGTTGCGGCAGCGCGTTGCCTTCGCGCTGGGCCACATTCTCGTGGTTGCCGCTGAGAAGGACACGCACTTTGCCCAGATGGTGAGCTACCAGCGCGTCCTGCTGGCTGACGCCTTCGGCAATTTCCGGACTCTGCTGGGCGACATCACGCTGAACCCTGCCATGGGATTCTTCCTCGACATGGTGAATAACGTGAAAGCCAATCCGGTGCGGAATACGGTCGCCAATGAGAACTACGCGCGGGAGGTCATGCAGCTCTTCACCGTGGGGCTGAATCAGTTGGACGGCAACGGGGTGCCAATTCCCGGCGCGGTTCCGGAATATGACCAGTCCACGGTGACCGAAATGGCCAAGGTCTTTACCGGCTGGACATATCCCCCGGTGCCGGGCTTTGCGAGCCATTGGAATAATCCGGAATATTATGACGGCGCTATGGTGCCATTTGACGCCTATCACGATACGACCGCGAAGAACATCAATCTGCCTCTGGCCTGCTCTATCCCAGCCGGCGGCAGCGCCGCCAACGACCTGAAACTGGCACTCGACTGCCTGACGAAACAGACCAATGTCTCGCCTTTCATCAGTTACCGCCTGATCCAGGAACTGGTCACAAGCAATCCCTCCCCGGCCTATGTGGGGCGGGTCGCCAACGTCTTTTCCAGCAGCGGTGGCAGGCTGGATCTGGTGATCCGGGCGATCCTGACAGACTCCGAAGCCATGGGCACGGACCCCGCTGCGCCGCCCACGTCAAAACTGCGGGAACCTGTCCTCTACGCGACAACCCTGCTGCGCGCACTGAACGCGACGGTCACGGGCGACGCCACCGGTGTCCGCGGACAGACAGCGGCCATGGGCCAGGACGTGCTGGACGCGCCCAGCGTCTTCAGTTATTTCTCGCCTTTCTTTAAGGTTGCGGTTCCCAATTTCCCCAGCCCGCTGGCTGTCACCGTCACCGTTGCGCCGGAATTCCAGCTGGTCAACGCGGAAACGGCCTTTGGTGCGATCAACTTTGCGTATCGGGCGACGGTGAACGCGGTGTCTGGCAATATCCGGGTGGATTTCGGAAACCTCCAGGATCTGGCCGGAAATGAGGCGGTGGTTCTGGATGCCATCGATCAGGCTTTATACCGCGGACAAATGACTGCGGACGAGAAGACCGCGGTGCTGGCCGGAATCAACGCGTCTGCCGATCACCTGACCCGCGTACGGGACGGGTTCTATGTGGCGGCCGCCGCGCCGCAGTATCAGGTTCAACGGTAAAGGAGAAATCGACCATGAAATTCAAAGAACTGAGATCCCGGCGCGATTTCATCCGTTACGGATGCCGCACCATTTCGGCCATCGGGGCCGCCGCCGCTTTTGGGGAGGCCGGACTGCTGAGCGCGCAAATCGCCGACCCCGGCGACTACAAAGCCCTGGTCTGCATCTTCCTGTTCGGCGGCAATGATGCCAACAACATGCTGATCCCGAACGACACCGCAACCTACACGCAATATTCGGCTGTGCGCGGCGGTCTCGCTATTCCACGAGCCAGTCTGGTCCCGATCGCGGACCCGGCAACAAAACTCAATTACGGGCTGCACCCCTCCATGGCCGGACTGGGCAAGCTGTATAACGACCCCACCAACCCCCGCCTGGCCCTGCTCGCCAACGTGGGAACGCTGGTCCAGCAGGTGCCCCACGATCCGGTCTCGAAGAAGCCTCTGCTGTCGAGCGTGAAACTGCCGGTAAACCTTTTCTCGCACTCCGACCAGCAGACCGAATGGCAGAATGCGGTACCGCAGGGCGGTCCGGCCGGCAGTTCGGGCTGGCAGGGACGGCTGGCGGATAAGATTGTCCAGCTGAATACGAATCTGCAGATTCCGCCCGCCATCGCGGTTTCAGGCAGTTCGTTGCAGATCGTGGGCCAATCGACCAAACCATCCACGGTGGGCACCTCCGGGTTTTCACCGCTGACCGGACTCAGCGATCCCCGGACTGCCGCGCTGACCCAGATGCTGAGCCTGAAGAGCGGCGTCGCGCTGATTCAGGCGGCGCAGAACTCAGCAAACGGAGCAATGGCGGTTGCGTCCGCCATCGACTCTGCGATCAAAAGCTCCAGTCCGCTGACCACAACCTTTCCGAATTCCGGGCTTGGCCAGCAACTCGCGCAAATCGCACAGATCATTCAAATCCGCTCCGCGCTGGGGGCGAAACGGCAGGTATTCTTCTGCAGCCAGGGCGGCTATGACACCCATTCGGCGCAGGCGGGCCAACAGGCGGCTCTTTTCGCCGACCTTTCCGCATCCATGGTGGCATTCGACACAGCCCTCGGAACCCTCGGCGTCCTGCCAAACGTAACGACCTTCACGGAATCCGACTTTAGCCGGACATTCCAGCCCAACGGCAACGCCGGCACCGATCACGCGTGGGGATCGCACGCTCTGATCATGGGTGGGGCAGTAAAAGGTGGGAATGTCCTCGGGGCCTTCCCGCAGCTGATTCTGCAGGGTCCGGACGATTCCGGAGATCGCGGAAACTGGGTTCCGACCACTTCCACTGACCAGTACGGCGCGGCGCTGGCGAAGTGGTTCGGACTGACGGCAAAAACGGATCTGGATTATGTTTTTCCGAACCTGAGCGGTTTCGGATATTCGGCGCCGCCGATATTTGGTTAGAGTTGAATCCGGCAGGAATGCAAAAGGGCCGCGTCTCTGCGCGGCCCTTTTCATTGCACCTTGCCTGCAAATCAGGCGTTTTCCGTAGATTCCGGAGCGGTCTTCTTCTTCGGCTTTTTGTTCTTGCTTCCCGCCGGACGCCCGGGCCCGCGACGCACCGGCGCCGACGCCGGTTGCTGCGCCGCAGCGAGCCATGCCGGAGGACGGCCCCTCCGCTTACCGCCGGCAGCAAGACGCTCGAGGCTCATGATGGCCTCTTCCAACTGCTGGTGTTCCCGGCGCAAATCTTCCAGGATTTTCGTAATATCCATGATTCTCCTTACATGGCGACGTTCGCCAGATTTCCCGTCTTAGTTTTGTATCCGGAACAGAGTGGAATGATTCCCTTTACACACAAGCGGGATCAGAAATGGCTCCCGCACGGCCCAACACCCGATTCTGTTCTGTTTCCGGAACACACAACCAAATTCTAGCACCGCGAAACATTTTTTGCGTGCCGGAAGAATCAATATATTGCACAGGATAAATACTGAAGTTATGACGGAGTACTATGCGGCCTGGGTGCAGACGGGATCAGGAGGAACGGAAGCGTTGAGATTTATTGCTTGGGCGGAAACCCCGGAAAACCGCCGGAAGTCCCCTGGACCGGATTAGAATTCGGCTGGCCCTGCGGTAAGCCCTGCTGCCCTGGCTGCGTCTGGCCTCCGGCTCCGACGCCCCTGGACGCATCTTTTGTCATGTCATAAACGAATTCCCACTCATGGTAGGAAGTGCGCTCGCGATAGACCTTGATGCCTTCCTGCTCGTATTTGGAAGCAACGCCCGCAAATCCGCCGCCAATTGTCTGGCCACCAAGTCCCTGCCCCGCCGGAGTGCCCGTATTCCCGGCGGTACCGTTCAATCCGCCCGGTCGGGGTGTGGTAAGAATCTGATTAATCAGATTCGCGGCCCCGCCCGGAGGACCATTCGGCTGATTCTGAAATCCGTTCGGATATCCGTTTTGCAGTGGCTGACCGGGCTGTGAATTGAAGCCGGGCTGCCCAAATCCTGCTTGATTGGGATCCACGCCGGGCTGCACGCCGAGTCCGGAAGGCAATTGCCCGCCGCCCGGGAATCCATTTGGCCCCGTCAACTGACCGAATTGTCCCGACAAGCCTTGCCCGGGAAGTGTTTGTCCCGGCACGGGCTGACCGCCAGGCACAGTGGGCTGCCCGGTCGGCGTCGCCGGTACAATACGGCCATCCGGCAACACCATTACGGGCCCGGACCCAGGCGCTCCAACGGGCTGGCCATTCCCAGGAAACTGGCCACCAGCGGCCCCGTTCGGATCGCCCGGCGCACCCGGCTGATCACTGGGGCGGCGGCGCAGCGCCAGATTCACGCCTTCCGGGCCGCCCGAAGTATTGCCGCCAATCTGCTGCATCTCCGCAATAAACGTCTGCGGCGCGTTCTGGTCCTTTTTCTTGCTTCCGTAAACCAGCGAATCGGTAAAAACGCCGCCCGGTCCGACGTGAACTTCCCGCCACTCGTCCTTGCCGGTCATGGGGTCTTTGTATTTCTTGCGCAGAAACCGGATGTTCTGCGTGTTTTCGAGTGCCGCCACATCCGCCGGGAAGCGGTTATATTTGCGAACGAAAAGCTGTACCGCGCGCGAATACTGCTCGCCCCGGTCAATCAGAAGCTGTTCTTTGTCGCGCTGCGCCTCAAACGCAATCCGGGGCACCTGCATGTACAGCATGATGGCGACAGCCGCCGCCATGGAATAGACCAGCAGCAGTGCATACCCAGCCTGCGATTTTGCGCGGCGCCGAGAGATCATCCCGCCTGATTCTCCTGGATGGGCAACGTTTGGGTGCTCTTGAAATCCGTGTCCTCGATCGTAATGGACGTATTCGCGATTCTTACCACCCGATAGTGCTTCTTGACCGTGTCGTTTTCCCCGGCAATCAGGATGTCGTCGCCATCCAGCAGGAACGCGGCCTTATGGCCGTCGCTTTTCGAGATTTTGTAGCCATAGTACTTGAACGTCATCGGCGGCGCCTGTGGCTTCGGCGCTGGTGGCGGCGGGCCGGAGGGCTGCACCGGAGTAGGCGGCTTGTTGATGGCGATCTGCGGCACCGAAGGCAACTTAATCTGTGCCGCGGGCGGCGGCGGGGCCACGCCAAACTGGAACAGATTCCGCCCCGGCGGGCCGGTTTCGATGCTCTGGACCTTCGCAAGAAGGTCCCAGCGGATGGCCGGGTCGATGGTGGCCGGGTCGGGACGGTCCTTCGGATCTTTCACACCCAGTGCGGGCTTGAACTCCTTCACCAGACTGCCGTTGGTGGTCCTGCGCCGCTCCACTGTCGCCGTGGCGGGTGCGGTTATGCCAGCCGCCTGCGCTGCGGCGGGCGCGGGAGTTGTCGCGGCGGGAGCCTGCGCAGATACCGCCACCGGCTGCGAAGCAGGGGTTGGTCCATCGGACGAGTTCATGTAATAGACGACGCCCGCAATCCCCAGCAGGACGCACAGCGCGATAACTTTCTTTGGTTCCGCTCCCAGCTTCAAGAGGTACCGTCCCTGTCATCTTTGACGAACGTATTCAGGCGGACGTTGACTGCCAGAACATCCCCTTTCGGGCGCGGAGTGACGGTCAGGCTCTCGATAATCAGAAAACGCTTTGACCGGTCCAGCAGGTTGACGAATTTCACCAGTTCGTTATACCCACCTTCGAAATTCACCGAAATCGTCATCATGTCGAGGTCTTCGCTGCCTTCAATGGGATCGAGCGGCGCGATAGTGGCATCCTGCATCTTCATCCCGGAGGCTTTGGAAGTCTCGTTAATCTCGCCGATGATGGTGGAAAACGTGTATCGGCGCGTCGTCATGTAGGTGGAAAGAAATCGCTCCCCTTCCCCCTTACCCTTTTCGACGTTACCCGCCAGCGCGCGGCTTCGATTGAGTCTCGACTGCGACGTCTGGCGATCCGCCAGTGCTCCGGCCAGTTGCTGATTGAGCGCATCCGGCGAATCGCCAATCAAATGAAACGCAAACGCGGCAGCAACAAGGTTCGCCAGCAACAGGACTCCCAGCGCCAGACGCACTACCACCTGCGGTTCGCGAAGAGCCGCCGCGCTGGGCAGGGAGAGGCTGCTCAGGCTGAGCTTAAAGTTTCTGGGCATAGGTCACCGAGAGGCGATATCTGTAAATCGGATCATTCTGCGTAGGCGGAGTAATGCCGCTGGGGGTCACGGCGCCGAACACATCCGACCCCTCCAGTTTGGCGATAAAGCCAATCACTGGTTCCGGCGTCTCCGCCGCCACCGTCATATCGAGCGAAAGCTGATCGCGCGAATTTACCTGTGGACGAATCGCAATCACACGGACGTTGGGAGGCAGCACCGTGGCAAGGTCAGCGAAAATGCGGGTCCAGCTGATGGCTTTCCGCCGGATCAGGGTATTGATCAGAATGCTGCGGTCGAGCACAACTTCGTTGCCGGGCATCCGCATGTCACGATCCAGTTTCGCCTGTTCGCCGCGGATCTTCAGCAATTGCCGATTAACCGAGTTCAGCTCAACGAGAGCGGCCTGGGCAGCCTGTTTTTCCTGAACGGCCAGAGAAATGAGGACAATCAGCGAGCCCAGCAGCAACAGAGCCGTGAGCGCCGAGGCCACCAGGATGGGCCGGTCACGGCGGAAGGGCTCCCGCGCCAGGTTAATCGGGACTCTCATGCCGCCACCTTTCTGCCGGAAGGCGCGAGCGACCGCAGATACCCCGCCAGCCCGGGATGAGGCTCATCGAGGGTCTCCACAGGGATTTCCAGTTCCGCGGATAAACGCGTGACCGCCGTACCCGCCTCGTCGCCGAACCCCGCGAGGATCACCTTTTCCGGTCGAGCGCCGGTTTGGTCTTCGAGGTACACCAGCGTGGGATACAGATCGGCCGAGATTTCGTCCAGCGGGTCCGCGGTTTCCGGCGCGAGTTCCAGCGCCCGGGTAAGCGTCACCACTCCGTCCTTCACCGCCAAAGCACTCAGTGTGCCGGGGCTGAGCAACGCCAACAGCAGCGAACCCTTCACCGGCAGCAGTTCGAGCGCCGCCAGCGATGTCGAAGTCAGTAAACCCGGCTGCAGCCCGGCCGCTCGGAACGGGGCTTCATATCGCGCCACCACCTCCACCGGCGCGATGGCGGCGATCACTTTCTTTCCGGCCTGCACATGGTACGAAAGAGCGGCCTCATCGATATCGAAGGGCAGTGTCTTACGCAGGCGGAAGCGGATCAGAGCAAGTCGTTCGTCTTCCTTCTCCGGCAGCGTTTCGAAGTCGATCACCGCGAGCCGCAGACTGTTGTCCGGCAGGATCAGCGCGGCGGTTCGGCGTCCGCGCGCGGAGGCCGCGGGAACCAGACGCGACACCGCGTCCGCAAACGCGCCGGCATCCAGCACATTGTCCTTCACCGGCGACGGAACCAGCACGCCTGGAGCAAGCGCCACATGCTGCAGCGTTGCCGGCGGGCGCGTTCGCGACATGGTAATGCCGTCCGCCGCGATTTCAAATGCAAATTCCGGCGGCGGGTCTTTGAGAAGTGTCCGGATCTGTTCAAGCACGCTCATTCGATAAACGTCACCTTGTTGATTTCCTTGAGCGTCGTAATCCCCATCCGAACCTTTTCCACCGCGGATTCCCGAAGGAAAGTCATGCCCTCTTCGCGCGCCACGCGTTTGATCTCCGATGCGGGACGGCGGTCCAGAATCAACTCTCGGATGCGGTCGCTCAGATCCAGCAGTTCATGGATCGCGGTCCGGCCGCGGAACCCGGTGCCACCGCATTCGAAACAGCCCGGGCCTTCCATGCACTCGTGGTCGCGCCATTGCTCCAGATCCAATCCGCTTTCGATCAGCAGCGCTTCCGGATACTTCACCGGTCGCTTGCAATGCTCGCAGTTGATGCGGACCAGGCGCTGCGCCAGAATACAGTTGAGCGCGGAGACGAAGTTGTAAGCCTCTACGCCCATGTTCAGGAAGCGGCCCAGCACGTCCACCACGTTATTGGCATGGACGGTCGTGAAAACCAGGTGGCCCGTCAGAGCGGAATTAATGGCAATCTGCGCGGTCTCCTGGTCGCGGATTTCGCCGACCATGATCTTGTCCGGGTCATGGCGCAGAATGGAGCGCAGGCCGCGCGCAAACGTCAGCCCCTTCTTCTCATTCACCGGAATCTGCGTGATGCCCTTCAGCTGGTATTCCACCGGATCTTCGATCGTGATGATCTTGTCTTCGTCGTTCTTGATCTCGCTCAGCGCCGCATAAAGCGTGGTGGTTTTGCCCGAACCGGTGGGCCCCGTCACCAGCACCATGCCGTAAGGCTCCGCAATATAACGGCGAAATTTCACCAGATCCGCCGCCCCGAAACCCACCACATCGAGCGAAAGCTTCGCAAACTTCTCGCTCATCGATTCCTTGTCAAGAACGCGCAGGACGGCGTCCTCACCATGAATCGTCGGCATGATGGACACGCGGAAATCGATCAGGCGACCCTTGTAGCGGACCCGGAAACGACCGTCCTGCGGGACGCGCCGCTCCGCGATGTCCAGTTCGCTCATGACCTTGATGCGCGAAATGATGGTGGTGTGCCAGTCTTTCGCGATGGGCGGCATGGCGTAGTGCAAAACACCGTCGATGCGGTACTTGATTACCACTTCCTGGTCGCGCGATTCGATGTGAATATCCGAAGCGCGGCGTTCGAGCGCGTTGAAAATGGTGGTGTCCACCAGCTTGATGACGGGCGCGATATCGCTGTCACCGGCGGCCAGGCGGTCAATCGAAAGCGTTTCGTCTGAATTCTCTTCGTCGCCGATCACATCGAGCGCGAAGCCTTCCGTAACTTCTTCGAGCACGCGCTGCGACTGCTCGGTCTTCTTGAGAAGATCGCCAATCTGAGACGCCGTGGCCACGCGCACCCGCAACTTCTTGTGCAGCAGCAGGCTGAGTTCGTCGATGGTGGAGAGATTCCGCGGGTCGGAAAGCGCGATATCGAGCGTCCCGTTTTGCGCGCCCAGCGGCACGAAGTTATAGCGGAACATCAGGTCGACCGGGATGGAACGGAACAGGTCGTGGTCGATCGCGCCTTCCCGGAGATCGACAAATTCGCAGCGATACCGCTGAGCAAGAGAACGTGCCTGAGCGATTTCCGCCTCGGACGCGGGGCTGCCGTTGCCGGCGGCGGGGAGCGGAGATTTCAGAACGGGCGTCATTTGATAGTGTCTGCCAGAGAGAAGATCGGCAAATACAGCGCGATCAGTACAAAAGCCACAAAGATACCCATGAAAATCATGATCGCGGGCTCAATCAGAGAGAGCGCCGCCGTCATTTTTGTGTTGACGTCCTCTTCGTAAAACTCCGCCACGCTCGTGAGCATCGCGGGAAGCGCACCCGTCGACTCGCCCACCTCGATCATGTCCACGGAAAGCTCGGGAAAAATCCCCGTGGCCGCCAGCGACGAGGAAAGCGGCTGTCCTTCCCTCACCATCTTACCGGCCTTCTCCAGCGTCTTTCGCAGCAGGGGCGTACCCAGCGAGTCCGCCGCCGTTTCGAGACCCTGCACCAGGGGAATACCGCCGGTCAGCAGCGTGCCGAGCACGCGGGAAAACTGCGCCACCTGATATTTGATCCAGATATCGCCCAGCAGCGGAACCTTGATCTTCACCCGGTCAATCTGCTCCTGCGCGGTTTCCGTCCTGGACCACCACAGAAACAGGCCCACCATCGCTGCGAAGCCGGCCACCCCAAACAGCACATAACTGTTCGCCGTGGTGCCGATGGCGATCAGGTACACCGTGATATCCGGCAGTTTCGCGTTCATGCTGTTGTAGAGCGAGGCGAAACTCGGCACCACGTAGGTAATCAGGAAGACCATCAGCAGAATCACCAGCACCACCAGCACGCACGGGTACATCAGAGAGACCAGAACCTTCTTGCGGACCCCGATCGCCAGCTTCTGATAGGTGATATAGCGTTCCAGCACTTCCACCAGGCTACCCGATTTCTCGCCCGCCATGATGGACGTCACGTAAATCTTGGGGAAAATGGCCTGCGCGCGGAAGGCCTCGGAAAGCAGAACGCCCTTCTTCACGTCTTCCCGGACCGAGTTGATATACGGTGTCAGCTTCGGGTCGGTCAGGCGTTCGGCCAGCAGGTCAAGCGATTTCAGAATTGGCAGACCGGCGCGAATCAGCGTCACGAACTGCTGGTTGAAGATCAGGAATTTTTCGAGATTGAGCTTCTTGCGGCCGAAACTGATGTCGCCGGAGAGGCTGAGCCCCGCTTCCTTCGGCTTGACCGAATAAACCAGAAAGCCCTGGCGCGTGAATCGCTCCCGGATCTCATGCTCAGACCCGCCCTGTGTCAGCTGATTGTGTACCTGGCCCTGCGTATCGGCGTACTTGGTGATGAACTGCGCCATCAGCGTTCCGCCTCTACTACCGGAACGCCGGCGGGCGCGCGCAACGCAAACAGATCCGGCGCGACCGGTGCATTCAGCTGTTCACCCGAAAACGTAAAAGCCAGCTTCGATTGATCCTGCCCCGTGATGCGGACCTGCCGAATCTCGCCCGAGGCCGCCGCGAGAAACTCCACCTTCGTATAGGCGAGATTCTGCGACTTCGGCTCCGCCACAATCCAGGTATCCGAACCTTCACTGCGGAATTGGAAATTGCGAAATTCCTTTGCGAAATCGAGTTTGCCCAGCAGGAACGCAATCGGCGCCCGCATGTCTTCCGATTCTTTGAGTCGGCTGCGCTCCGCCCTGCGATCATCCGGCGTGTAGAGCAGAATGTCTTTGCCGTCCGAAAGAAACAGCTTTCCCGCGGGCACCGTATATTCCCAGCGCATCCTACCGGGTTTTCGCAGATACAAAACGCCCGTTTCCGTCTGCGCCGGCCGGTGCGAACCACTGAAGTTTTCCGCGAAGGCCAGCTTCAGTGACTGTGCATGGTTGTACCGGTTCTCCACTGTCTGGAGGATGGAAGCGGGCTGCTTTTCCCCAAACAAAAGCGGCAGGGCGGGCAGCAGCCAGAGGGCCAGGAGACGGGTCACATAAGGCTTGACGCGGCGGACCGCCCTGGCGTGTAGAGAGAGTTGAGTGCGACAGGGCTCTGCACTCCGTCTGGCGGGGCGGTACAGTAGAGGAAGTGACAAAAGCACAATTCATCGACGCATTGAGCCGTTCCCTTGGTGGAACAAAGCAGGAAAGTGAGCGGGCGCTTGAGGCCGTTCTCGACACCCTGAGCGGCGCCCTTCAAAAAGGAGAGAAACTGGACTGGCGCGGATTCGGCGTTTTTAAGGTTCGCGAAAGCAAAGCCCGCCAGGCGCGCAACCCGCGGACCGGCGAACTGGTGGCCGTTCCGGCGAAGAAGGTCGCAACCTTCAAACCCGGCAAAGAACTGTCTGCCCTTCTGAACAAAGAGTCCGAATAGTCTCCCCTTCCCGGCGAGAGGTGATACCCATGAAGTTCCGATCACTCTGCGTTTTGTCGGCTTGTTTCGGCCTGATTCTCGCGGGTTGCGGCAAACAGCAACCCGCTGCGGAAAACACGGGTGTGGCGCCCGGCGCCGCCGCGGGTGGCCCGGTCGTCCAACTCGACAGAATCGAACCCGGCTCCACCGGAGAAAAGCTCGGCTTTAACGTCCAGCCAGATGGACAGTCGGCGCTGGTCGTGGTCGGAACTATCCCGGGCGGCTCCACCGTTCTTTGGAACGGACAGCCGTTACGCACAGTTGGCGGGGGCTCGCAAGGTTGGGCTGCCGCCACTGTTCCGGCAAAACTGTATGAGACGCCGGGTGTCTTCCCCATCACGGTGGCAGGACCGGAAGGAAAGCCCGTTTCAGGCCCCATGGACTTCACGGTCTACAGCAAGACGGGCCCGGCTCCGGCCATTACTCAGCTCTACCCCGCCAGCGCAGCCAAAGGAGCAGGCTTCAACGTGCAACCCAATGGAGAATCCGCGCTGGGAGTGGCCGGGGAAGGCTTTCGCCCTGGCGTGAAGCTTTTCCTGGACAGCAAAGAGATGCGGACCGTCTTCGGCAAAGCAACGGGCCTTAGCGCCGCTATTCCTGCCGCTGCGGTGGCGCGCGCCGGCGCGCATGAAGTCTGGGTTGAAAATCCGGACGGGAAACGCTCCGGGAAGACGACCTTCAAAATCGAGTAGCGTTAGAATCGGGCCAGCAGTTCTTCCAGCTCCACGGGCTGGTCTGAGCTCTTTTCTTTCCCAAACCCCGGCCCGATCACCACTGCCTCAGCATGATCTTCAAACCACGCAAGAAAGCCGGACTGCTCCGCGCCTGGCAGCCGCTGCTGATTCAGCCAGTGGTACCAGGCCGCCATATCCGAATCCACCAGTGAGCCCTGAGGGTCGAGTTCCGGCTTACGCAACGCTTCAGCCAGCAAATCATTCATCTGCTTCTCCCGCTGCCGGGGAGCAAATCGCGCCACCAGCGTGAGCGGCTGTGCGCGCCGCAGTGACTCCCGAACGGCCCATTGTACAAACGTAGTCGAGAACACCTGCGTGCCCGATCCCTCGGTCAGCAAACTCAGCTGAAAACGCGTAAGCGCCGCATCCTTCTGCGCGGCCAGACCGACTTCTTCGGGCGTGATCTGCGCGAGCGTCGTGCGGAACGCTTCAGGATCGAAAACACTCGCCTCGTAGATCTTCTGCATGCGCGCCTGCAGTGCGCCGCGGACAGGCGTCAGGGCGGTGTAGGAAACCCGGGTAACCGGCTCCGCAGCCACGGGAACGCAGGCTGCGCCATCAATGTACCAGTGTCCGAAGGGTTCCGGATGTTGCTTCGCGCGCTTCGACACGGCATTCAGGATCGCCGCCAGCCCGCCTTCCGGACGCACGCGACTGTAGTAGGTCCCCTCGCGGCGCAGCTTGCGGAACAGGCGATAATCGTTCGCCCCCACCACGCCCTGCCCGATGACGGCCACACCCAGGCGGCGCGCCCGCAGTGGCTCGTCCGGAAAGGCGGCGGTCGCTTTCCCCACGTACTCGACGGCCGCATTGCGGAAGCCATCAATCTGGTGCGTGGTCCAGAGATGCGCCGTGAGTTGTTCGGTAAAGACGGCCGGCTTGTTCACCCAGTCGAGTTGCGGCAGCGCGGAATTCAGCCGCAGCTGCGCAAACGGCGCAAGAGCCGCTTCAAACTGGGAGGGCGGCAGGCTGGCCAGGTACTTCAGCTGGCGATCCAGATCCCGGCGCTCCATGGGGAACTTATAGTCGTAACCGATCAGTTCCCGCAGCAGCAGCGGCACAAAGCCGAGCGGCAACTGCCGGAGCCGT